>NZ_DATHDY010000032.1:0-5476 GCF_035318805.1 Baekduia sp. | reverse complement strand
CAGGACATCTCCTTCGGCTGGGGCGGCGGCCGCTCGCGCTTCGTCGAGCCCAAGCGCCACTTCGAGAAGCCGCTCGCGCTCTCGCCGCTGGTCGCGATCGACCGCGAGCGCTGCATCCTCTGCTACCGCTGCGTGCGCTTCTCGCAGGAGGTCAGCGAGGACTACCAGCTGGTCTTCCAGGAGCGCGGCGCGCACACCTTCGTCGGCACGTTCGACGGCCACCCCTACGTGGCGCCGTTCAGCGGCAACATCATCGAGCTCTGCCCGGTGGGCGCGCTGACCTCCCAGCCCTACCGGTTCCGCGCGCGCCCGTGGGACATCGAGGGCGCCGGCGGCGTCTGCACGCTCTGCCCCGCACAGTGCAACGTGACCTTCACCGTCCGCGACGAGCGCGTCCTGCGCGTGCTCGGCCGCGACCACACCGAGGTCGACGACGGCTGGCTCTGCGACAAGGGCCGCTTCGCCTACCAGGCGATCCACGTCGACGAGCGGATCACGCGCCCGATGGTCCGCGACGGCGGCGAGCTGCGCCCCGTCTCCTGGGAGCGCGCCCTCGACGAGGCCGCAGCCGGCCTGCGCCGCGCGGCCGGGCGGGTCGGCGTCCTCGCCGGCGGCGGGACCACCAACGAGGAGGGCTTCCTCCTCCAGCGCCTGGCGCGCGAGGTGCTCGGCACCAACGACCTCGACTCGCGCACCTACGAAGAGCTCGGCCGCGACGACCTGCTGGCGCTGCACGATCCCGCGCTGCAGGCGACCGTCCCGGACCTCGAGTTCGCCCACACCGTCCTCGTCCTCGGCGTCGAGCCCGTCGACGACATGCCGATCGTCGACCTGCGCATCCGCAAGGGGGTGCGCCGCCACCGCGTCAACCTCGCGGTCGCCACCAGCCGCCCGTCCTCGCTCGACGCCAACGCCAAGCAGGTCGTGCGCTTCGCGCCGGGCGACGAGCCGCGCGCCGCGGCGCTCATCGCGGGCGCCCTACGGGGCGGAGAGGGGGAGGGTGGGGACAGTGTCCTCGCCGACCTCGTCGCGCTGCTGCGCGACGGCGGCGAGGACGTCGTCGTCCTCTACGGCGAACGCGTCCTGGCCGATCCGGCCGGCGCCGCCGCGCTCGTCGCCCTCGCCGACGCGCTGAACCTGCGCGGCCGCGACGGCGCGGGCCTGCTCGGCGTTCCCGCGGCCGCCAACGCCCGCGGCCTCCGCGAGGCCGGCGTCCTGCCCTTCGCCGGTCCGGGCCTGGCCCCCGCGGCCCCGGGCCGCACCGCCGCCGAGATGGCCGTCGCCGGCGCCGCCGGCGAGCTGGCCGCGCTGTGGTTCGTGGACGTCGACCCGGTCGACACCCACCCGCACCGCACCGCCTGGGAGGCCGCCATGGAGCGCGCCTCGACGGTGATCGCCCACGCCGGCTACCTCACCGCGGGCGTCCGCGAGCACGCCAACGTCGTCTTCCCCGCCGAGTCGCACGCCGAGCACGAGGGCACCGTGGTGCACCCCGACGGCCGGCTGCAGCGCCTGCGCCAGGCGATCGCCCGCCAGGGCGAGACGCGCGCGGGCTGGTGGGTCCTGGCCGAGCTGAGCAAGCGGCTCGGCGCCGACCTCGGCCTGCACACCAGCTCGCAGGCCTCGCAGCAGCTCTTCTCCGCCGTCCCGTTCTACGCGGGCCTGACGCTCGACGCCATCGGCGGCAAGGGCCATCGCTGGCCCGGCACCGACGCCGCGGCCGCCTGGACGGCCGCCGGCGACGCGGCCCCGGCGCTGAGCACGCTGAACACGCCCCCGCCCGGGGTGGGTGGGGCCGAATCCAACGGCCGCCTGCGGCTGGGCACCTACCGCTCGATCTGGGCCGGCCCCGAGGTCGCGGCCTCGCCGGCGCTGAAGTTCCTGAGGGCCCGGCCGCGCGTCGAGCTGTCGCCCACCGACGCCAAGCGCCTCGCGCTCTTCGACGGCGACAGGGTCGTCGTCGGCGCCCGCGGCGAGGCCGTCGTGGACGCCGTCGTGCGCCTGCGCGCGGCGGTGCCGCCCGGCTCCGCCTTCCTCGAGGGCAACGGCGTCGACGGCCCGCTGGTCGAGATCCGCAAGGATCCCGCCCCGGAGCCCGCCGCCGAGCCCGTCGTCGTGACGTCCACCGCCGTGAACCCGTAGTCGAAGGGCCGCACTTGATCCTCGCGAACGTCACCTACTTCGAGCCCTGGTGGATGCAGATCGCCAAGGCGATCGCCATCTTCGCCGTCGGCCTGCAGCTCGTCCCCGTCGCGCTCATGGCCGACCGCAAGGTCATGGCCCGGATGCAGAACCGCTACGGGCCCAACCGCGTCGGGCCGTTCGGCGCCCTGACGCCGATCGCCGACATCGGCAAGCTGCTGTTCAAGCAGCAGTTCCGCCCGCGGACCTCGATCGGCTGGCTGTTCGCCGTCGCGCCGCTGATCTCGATCGTGACCGCCGTCGCCGCCCTCGCGATCATCCCGTTCGGCGACGTGCAGGACATCTTCGGCACGAAGACCGGCCTGTACGGCGTCGACTCCTCGGTCGGCCCGCTCTACTTCTTCGCCTTCGGCTCGATCGCGTTCTACGGGATCATGCTCGGCGGCTGGGCCTCGGGCTCCAAGTACTCGTTCCTGGGCTCGATGCGCGCCGCGGCGCAGCTCATCTCCTACGAAGTGGCCCAGGGCCTGGCGCTGGTGGGCGTGGTCATCACCGCCCAGTCGCTGTCGCTGGTCGACATCGTCAAGGGCCAGGAAGGGATGTGGTACATCATCCCGCAGTTCGTCGGCTTCCTGATCTTCCTGGTGGCGTCGTTCGCCGAGACCAACCGCCCGCCCTTCGACCTGGTCGAGGCCGACGGCGAGCTGGTCGGCGGCTACAACACCGAGTACGGCGGCGGCCGCTTCGCCACGTACTACTTCGCCGAGTACCTCAACATGATCCTCGCCTCGTTCATGATGGTGACGATCTTCCTCGGCGGCTGGTGGCTGCCGTTCGGGATCGACGCGCCGGGCTGGGTCGACCCGTTCGTCGTGATCGGCAAGTCGCTGTTCTTGATCTTCGTCTTCGTCTGGGCCCGCGCGACGTTCCCGCGCCTGCGCTACGACCAGCTCATGTCCCTGGGGTGGAAGGCGCTGCTGCCGCTCGCCACCCTCAACGTCCTCGTAACCGCGATCATCGTGGTGGTAACTGACTGATGACTCCCTGGCCTCCCTCCGCTGAGGAGATCCATGTCGTCCAAGGCCCAGACCACCTGGGCGGCGCCGGCAGCTTCTACCGCGCCTTCGGCGAGACGCTGCGTGGTCTGAAGACCACGCTGCGCCAGTCCGTCGCGCCCGTCTCGGTCGTCGCGTACCCCGAGGAGAAGATCCCGGTCTACCCGCGCTTCCGCGGGCGCCACCGGCTGCACAAGTTCGAGGACGGCCTGGAGAAGTGCGTCGGCTGCTCGCTGTGCGCCGCGGCCTGCCCGGCGGACTGCATCCGCGTCGTCGCCGCCGAGAACACGGCCGACAACCGGGTCTCCGCGGGCGAGCGCTACGCCGCGGTCTACGAGATCAACCTCAGCCGCTGCATCTTCTGCGGCTACTGCGAGGTCGCGTGCCCGTTCGACGCGATCACGATGGGCAACGACTTCGAGATGAGCGACTACGACCGGTCCGATCTCATCTTCACCAAGGAGATGCTGCTGGCCGAGCCCTTCGAGCGCACGCCGTTGCGCAACGAGGGCGAGTAGCCTCCGGCGCCGCCTACGGTCCTATGGCTCCAGTCTTCTTCTTCATCGCGAGCATCGCCGCGATCGCCGGCGCGATCGGCGTCGCCACGCTGCGCAACCCCTTCTACTCCGTCCTCGCCCTGGTCTCGCACCTGGTGGCGCTGGCCGCGCTGTTCCTGCTGCTACGCGCGGAGTTCATCGCCGCCGCGCAGGTCGTCGTCTACGCGGGCGCCGTCATGGTGCTCTACGTCTTCGTGGTGGCCTACGTCGGCGGCCAGGCCGAGCCGGTCCGCCCCGCGGGCGGCCCCGGCCTGAGGATCGGCAGCATCCTCTTCTCCGGCGCGCTGGCGGTCGAGCTGCTGATCGCGGTCCTCGGCAGCGGCCTGAAGGCCATCGACTCCCAGGGCGCGCCCTACTCGCCCGGCTTCGGGACGCCCGCCTCGATCGGCGAGCTGCTGCTGACCC
Organism: Baekduia sp.; assembly: GCF_035318805.1. Lineage (GTDB taxonomy): Bacteria > Actinomycetota > Thermoleophilia > Solirubrobacterales > Solirubrobacteraceae > Baekduia. The sequence continues at coordinate 1,317 of NZ_DATHDY010000032.1, read as the reverse complement.
GCTTCCTCTTCCCGTTCGAGGCCGCGTCGATCCTGCTGCTGATGGCCGCCGTCGGCGCCGTCGTGCTCGCCCGCCGCCGTGGCGGCCTGGAGGGCGCTGACGAGGTCGAGGTCGCCCGCATCGACGTCCGCCTGCCCGAGGGCACCGGCTCGATGAAGGAGGGCGTCGGCGACATCAACCCGACCGGCCACATCGACCCGCACGCGCTACTCACCCCCGCTGCGGGCCAGCCGACCCCCGAGGAGCGCCGCTGATGGCCATCGGCTGGTACCTGACGGTCTCCGTCCTGGTCTTCTGCATCGGCGCCGCCGGCGTCATGACGCGGCGCAACCCGCTGGTCATCCTCCTGTGCCTCGAGCTCATGCTCAACGCGGCCAACCTGGCGCTCATCGCGTTCAGCCGCATGTGGGGCAACGGCGACGGCCAGATCTTCGCGATCATCGTGATGGTCGTCGCGGCGTGCGAGGTCACGATCGGCCTCGGCGTCGTGGTCGCCATGTTCCGCCGGCGCGTGCCGATCGACGTCGACGAGCTCCGGGAGCTTCACGGGTAGATGAGTCCTACGACCGCCGCATGGCTGGCTCTGGCCTGCCCTCTTGCGGGAACCATCGTCAACGCGCTGGGCTTCCGGCTCTGGCGCGGCAGGATCCCGGGCCTCATCGGCACCGTCGCCCTCGCGGCGTCCTTCGTCTTCACGGTCATCGCGTGCGTGCAGCTGCAGGGCAACGACGCGCACCACCGTCAGCTCGTGTCGGTGTTGTACGACTACGCCGTCACCGGCACGATCGACGCCAGGGTGTCGATCCTGATCGACCCGCTGAGCATCCTGATGATGCTGGTCGTCACCGGCGTCTCGACGCTCATCCACCTGTACTCGTACGCCTACATGAGCGGCGACCGCGGGTACACGCGCTTCTTCTCGTACCTGAACTTCTTCGTCTTCTCGATGCTCGTGCTCGTGATGGCGGCGAACTTCTTCCTGCTCATCGTGGGCTGGGCCTTCGTCGGCGCGGCGTCCTACCTGCTGATCTCCTTCTGGTACCGCCGCGAGACGGCGACGAAGGCCGGCATCAAGGCGTTCGTCATCAACGTGGTCGGCGACATCGGCCTGACGCTCGGCACGTTCTTCATCCTCAAACACTCGGGCACCCTGGACTTCCTGGGCACCTTCGAGCAGGCCAAGGAGATCGGCGCCACCGCCCACGGCGACCTGACCGCCGGCCTGATCCTGCTGCTCGTCGGCGCGTTCGCCAAGTCCGCGCAGATCCCGCTGCACACATGGCTCCCGGACGCGATGGAGGGCCCGACCCCGGTCTC
>NZ_DATHDY010000031.1:0-88456 GCF_035318805.1 Baekduia sp. | reverse complement strand
AGCCGCATCGCGGTCTCGAGCTCCTGGAAGTTCATCAGGATGCCGCCGTCGCCGTTGACCGTCACGACGCGCCGGTCCGGGTGCACGAGCTTGGCGGCGACCGCGCACGGCACGGCGAAGCCCATGCCCGCCAGGCCGTTGACGATCATCACCGTGTTGGGCTCATGGGCCGGGAACAGCCGGCCGATCCACAGCTTGTGGAGTCCCACGTCGGAGATGAGGATGTCGTCGCGGCGCAGCGCCTGGCGGATCTCGTAGAGCGCGCGCGGCGGCTGCATCGGGAAGTGCTGGTCGTCCTTCGCGGCGCCCAGGCGGCCGAGCACGACGTCGCGCAGCCGGGGGGAACCGGGCGGGTGGGACAGGTTCGGCATGTCGCGGCACTCCTCCGCCAGCCGGGTGAGCACGTGGTAGATGTCGCCCACCAGCTCGACCTCGGGCGTGAAGTACTCGTCGATCTCGGCGGGCTCGGAGTCGACGACGACGATCTTCTTGTCGCGCTTGGGGTTCCAGTGCTTGGGCGAGTGCTCGACGAGGTCGTAGCCGGTCGCGATGACGACGTCGGCGTCCTCGAAGCCGGCCATGGCGTAGTCCTTGGCCTGCAGCCCGACGGTGCCCAGCGCCTTGGGGTCCTCGTAGTCGAGCAGGCCCTTGCCCATGAACGTCTCGGCGACGGCGATCCCGGTCGCGCGGCAGAACTCGCGCAGCGCCGGCGCGGCGCGGGCGCGCACAGCGCCGTTGCCGGCCAGGACGACCGGGTTGATGGCGTTGCGGATCAGGTCGGCGGCCTTGAGCAGCTCGCGGGCGCTCGGCTCGGGCTTGACCGGGCGGCGGCGCGGCAGCGGGACGGCGTCGACCGCGGCGGCCATGACGTCCTCGGGCAGCTCGAGGTGCGTGGCGCCGGGCTTCTCGGACTCGGCAACCTTGAAGGCCTTGCGGACGACCTCGGGCACGATCTCGGGGCTCGTGACGCGGGCGTTCCACTTGGTGATCGGCCGGAACAGCTCCACCAGGTCGATGAACTGATGCGACTCCTTGTGCATCCGCTCAAGGTCGGCCTGGCCGGTGAGCGCCACGAGCGGGGCACGGTCCAGGAACGCGTCGCCGATCGCCGTGACCAGGTTCATCGCGCCCGGTCCCAGGGTTCCCAGGCAGACGCCGGCGCGGCCGGTGAGGCGCCCGTACATGTCGGCCATGTAGGCCCCGCCCTGTTCGTGTCGAACGGGGATGAAGGAGACCGACGAGTTCGCCAGCGACTGGTTGAGATCCAGCGTCTCCTCGCCCGGGATGCCGAAGACGTACTTGACGCCTTCCGCCTCGAGGCACTCGACGAACAGATCAGAGGCTCGCCGCTTGGCCACCCGTGCTCCCTACCCTCCACTCGCTTGACCGCCCGATGCTGACCGAACCTAGCACCGCAACTCCCCCGGCCTGCCCGCGTTCTGGATCACGCATGCGCCGGATCCTCACCGCCACCGCCGCCGTGCAGCTAGCCGCTCTGGGCTGCGCCTCCGCGGCCCCCGCCGCCAGCCAGCTGGTCATCAAGGGCCACGGCTACGGCCACGGCATCGGCATGAGCCAGTACGGCGCGCTCGGGTTCGCCCAGCACGGATCGTCCTACCGCGAGATCCTCGACCATTACTACGAGCAGACGCAGGTCGCCCCGCTCGCCTCAGCGCCCGACGTGCGCGTGCTGCTCAAGAGCGGCACGCGCGCCGTGGTCAGCGGCGTCGTCGCCGGCGGCCCGCGGAAGCTGAGGGCCACGAGCACGTACTCCGCGGGGCGCGCCGCCGGCGGGCGCGTGGCGCTGTACTCGGCCAGCGGCCGGCGCCTGGGCACCTACGCCGCGCCGCTGCGGCTCGCGGCGCCGAGCACGGGCGCGCTCACCCTGCACGGATCCGCCGCCAACGGCCTGCGCGACGGGCGCTACCGCGGCGCGATCGAGGTGCGGCCGACGTCCAGCGGCGTCCTGGCGATCAACGCCGTCGGCCTCGAGGACTACGTCCGCGGCGTCGTGTCGGCCGAGAGCCCTTCGAGCTGGCCCGCCGAGGCGCTGAAGGCCCAGGCCGTCGCGGCGCGCTCCTACGCGGTGACGACGAACGTCGGCACGACCACCGACGGCTTCGACCAGTACGCCGACACGCGCTCGCAGGTGTACAAGGGCGTCGCCGCCGAGTTCCCGGCCACGGACGCCGCGGTCGCCGCGACCAGGGGCGAGGTCGTCATGCAGGGCGGCCAGCCGGTCACGACCTACTTCTTCTCCACCTCCGGCGGCCACACCGAGAACATCGAGTTCTCGTTCGTCGGCTCGCTGCCGCGCACCTGGCTGAAGGGCGTCGACGATCCGTACGACGGCGTCTCGCCGCGCCATACGTGGGGCCCGTTCACGTTCTCGCAGTCGCGCGCGGAGACCAAGCTCAAGGGGCTGGTGCGCGGGAAGTTCCGCGGCATCACGGTGCTGCAGCGCGGCTCGTCGCCGCGCGTCGTGCGGGCCGAGATCGACGGGACCAACGGCGTCACGCAGGTCACGGGTCCCGAGCTGCGCAAGCGCTTCGGGCTCTACGACACGTGGGCGACGTTCACCTACATCTCGTCCGACGCCAAGCAGCCTGCGACGGGCGGCGACCCGAGCGCCGACGGCCCCAGCAGCACCACGCCCGCGAGCACGACCGTCCCCGCCGGGACCTCCACCACCGCCGGCGGCAGCACGCTGCCCGACGCGATCGACACCACCGGCGGCCAGGCCGCCTCGATCGCGCGGATGAGCCGGCCGGTCCTCAGCGGCTCCATCCAACCGGCCAGGCGGGGCCGCACGCTGCGGGTGCAGCGTCACGACGCGGGCGGTTGGCGGACGGTCGGCACGACCATCGTGGGTCAGTCCGGGAGCTACCGGACGAGCCTGCCGGGGCCCGGCGACTACCGCGTCGCGCTCGGCGACGTCGTGGGGCCCGCCGTCAACGTTCGCTGAGAGCGAGGGCCCGCAGCTCACGTCCGGGCGCGACCTGCCGATGGCGCGGGTATGACCGGCGTCGTCCTCGCCCTCGGCATCGTCCTGCTCGCAGCCATCTGGGTGCTCGGATGCTGGCGCGGGCTGACCGCGGCTCGCAACGCGGCCGACACCACCTGGGCCGACATCGACGTCCAGCTGGTGCGCCGCCACGAGCTCCTGCCCGCGCTGGTCGCGGCCGTCGAGGCCGAGACCGGCCGCGAGGCCGAGACGCTCGCCCGCATCGGGTCCGCCCGCCAGCTCGCGGAGGCCGCGACCACCCCGTTCGAGCGGGCCGACGCCGAGCGCCGCCTCGTCGCGGGGATCGCCGCCGTCGGCGCGCTGGCCGAGCGCCATCCCGGCCTCGGCGCGACCGCCGGCTTCGTCGACCTCCAGGCGCGCCTGGCGACCATCGAGGACGAGATCCAGGCGGCGCGCCGGATCTACAACGCCGACGTGCGCCTGTACCTCACGCGCCGCGGCCGCTTCCCTGGCACGCTGCTGCGCCAGCTCGGCGACTTCGACGAGCGCCCGTACTTCGAGCTCGACCACACGCGCGAGCGCGCGATCCCGACGCTCGCGCTCGCCCGCGCCTAGCCCGCCGCCGCCGCCGCGCTCGCGTCGGCGGTCAGGAACGTCACGGTCAGCGCGACCAGCTCGTCGGCGACCGCGCCGATGCCGTCGATGCCCTCGCGGTGCAGCGTCATGCCGACGATCTCGTTGATCGCCGAGATCGCGCCGATCGCCTGCAGTCGCGTGATCTCGGGCAGGTCGGGCCGCGCGACGCGCGACTCGCGGCGCCACTGCACCAGCACGTCGGCGAGCATCTCGACCCACTGCGTCCAGCGGTCGGCGAGCTCCGGCCCGGCCGCGCGCATGTGCGTCAGGAACAGGCGCGTGAACTCGGGGTGGGCGACGAGCGCGTCGAGGTAGGCCCGCGCGCCGCGGTGGATCCGCGCGACCGGGTCGGGCTCGGCGGCGACCGCGTCGATCACCGCACCGACGACGATCTCCGATGCGACCTCGAAGGCCTGCAGGAAGCAGTCGTCCTTGTCGCGGAAGTGCTCGTAGAACGTGCGCTTGGCGGTGCCGGCGCTGCGGACGACGTCGCTGATCGTCACCGCCGTCAGGCCACGATCGGCCGCGAGGGCGACGAACGCGGTCAGCAGCCGGCCGCGCTGGGAGGCGAGGACGACCTCACGGTCGAGCCCGTGCGGGCCGCGCGGGAGGACGACCGGGGCGTCGGTCTGCTGGAAGGGCGAGCGGCCGGCCACGCGGGGCGGCGCCTAGCCGCCGTAGACGCGGGCGAGCGCTTCGGCGACGCAGACCGGCTTGTCGCCGCCCTCGCGCTCGAACGTCTGCGTGACGCTGAACTGCACGCCGCCGGGCACGTCGTGGGCCTCGGTCAGCGTCGCGCGCATCCGGACCTTGGAGCCGACGGGCAGCGGCGCGGGGAAGCGGACCTTGCCGTAGCCGTAGTTGAGGCCGAACCCAGCGCCCTCCACCGTGAACATCGCGTAGGAGAACTGCGGTCCGAGGCTGAGCGTGTAGAGGCCGTGGGCGATCGTGCCGCCGAACGGCGTGTCCTTGGCGCGCTCGGGGTCGACGTGGATCCACTGGTGGTCGCCCGTCGCGTCGGCGAACGCGTCGACCGCCTCCTGGGTGACCTCGTGCCAGTCGCTGACGCCCAGCTCCTGACCGACCCTGCCCTTGAGCTCGTCGAGCCCGTTGATGACCGTGGCTGCCATGGGCGCCAGTCTATGACCGCACGGCGAGCCAGTCGGCCTCGACGCGTCCCAGCTCGGTCGACGGCGGCTCGCGGGCGATGTACTCCAGCGCGAGCGTGCCCCAGTCGGCGCCGGCGCGCAGCTCGCCGAGCACGCTGAACAGCAGGCCCTCCATGCGCCGCAGGAGCAGCGCTTGGGGCGGGATGGTCTGGCGGCGCATGTCCTCGAAGTACGGCGACGCGGGCGATCCGGAGATCTCCATGGCGTTGCGCACGTACTTGGGATCGAGGCGGCGGAAGCCGGTCGTGAAGTACCACTCGCCGGCCAGGGCGAGCTGGCCGAGCACGCGCTCGGGATCGAACGCGTCGGGGTCGGGCAGGTAGCCGAGCTCCGACATCCAGCGGTGGACCTCGGGCGCGTCGCCGCCGATGACCGCCTGCGCGAGCGCGCGCTCGCCGTCGAGGTAGTCGGCGTCCATGCGGCGGATCAGGCCGAAGTCCAAGAAGCAGACGCGGCCGTCGGCGCAGAGCAGGTAGTTGCCGGGGTGCGGGTCGCCGGCGGCGATGCGCTCGCGCCGGAGCAACCCGTAGAAGAACCGGAAGCAGATCTCGGCGAACCGGTCGCGCTCGGCTTCGGGCAGCTGCTTGACCGCGCCGAAGCCGAGGCCGTCGACGAACTCGGTGATGAGGACGCGGCGCGTCGACATCGACGTGACGACCTCGGGCACGCGGATGAGCGGGTGGTCGCGGAACGCGCGGACGACGCGGCGCTGGTTCTGCGCCTCGAGCTCGTAGTCGAGCTCCTCGCCGATGCGGTCGCGCAGCTCGCGCAGGATCGCCTTGGCGTCGAGGCCCGGCGCCAGGCGCTTGACCAGCGGCAGCAGCATCCCGGCGTTGCGCAGGTCGGTCTCGACCGCCTCGGCGACGCCCGGGTACTGGACCTTGACGGCGACGTCGCGGCCGTCGTGCAGCGTGGCGCGGTAGACCTGGCCGATCGACGCCGCGGCGATCGGCCTGTCGGAGAACGTCGCGAAGTGCTCGTCCAGCGATCCGCCGAGATCGTCGAGCAGGACCTTCTTCATGTTCTTGAAGGAGACCTGCGGCGCGTCGTCGCGCAGGGCGGCGAGCTTCTCCTTGAACGCCTCGCGCTCGCCCTCTGGCACCATGTCGAAGTCGACGGTGGAGAGCACCTGGCCGAGCTTCATCGCCGCGCCCTTCATCTGCCCGAGCTGCGTGACGAGCTCGTCGGCGAGCGCCAGGGCGCGCTTGGCGTCGGCCGCCTCGGCCTGGTCGTCGGTGCGCAGGCGGTTGGCCGCCTGGGTCCCGGCCCAGCGCGCGCCCTGCCCGGCGACGAGGCCGCCGAAGCGTGCGGTGCGGGCGAGGCGGCTGGTGGGGATCTTGGGCATCCGTGCGGTGCTGCAGCGGCGAGGCGGCGGCAGCTCATGCCAGAGTAGGGCCCAATGAGCGGCCCCCTCCTCGCCGTGGACGCCCCCTCGATCCTGTATCGCGCGTTCTACGGCCTGCCCAAGTCGATCACCGGCGCCGACGGCGCGCCGGTCAACGCGTTGCTCGGGTTCGCCAACCAGGTGCTCTGGGTGGTCGAGCGCCACCGGCCCCGCGCGGTCGTGCTGTGCACCGGCGCGGAGGCGGCCACCTACCGCACCGACCTGTTCGCGCCCTACCACGCCGACCGCCCGGAGGTCCCCGACGAGCTGGCCCCGCAGTGGGCCGCCGCGCCGGACCTGTTCCGCGCGTTCGGCTGGGCGTGGGAGGACGCGGGCGACCTGGAGGCCGACGACCTGCTCGGCGCGTACGCGCTCTCCGAGGTGGAGGCCGGCGGCACCGCGCTGCTGCTCACCGGCGACCGCGACATGTTCCAGTGCGTGGGCGAGCAGGTCACCGTGTTCTTCCCGCGCGGCGGCAAGGACGGGCCGGAGGTCGTCGACGTGCCCGGCGTCAAGCAGCGCTACGGGATCAGGCCCGAGCAGGTGCCGGACTTCATCGCGCTGCGGGGCGATCCGTCGGACGGGCTGCCGGGCGCCAAGGGCATCGGCGAGAAGACCGCGGGGGAGCTGCTGCGCGTCCACGGCGACCTCGAGACCGCGATCGCCAACGCCCGCGACGAGCGCCCCAAGGTCGCCGCGGCGCTCCGCGACCAGGCCGACGAGCTCCGCGACTTCCGCAAGATCGCGACGCTCCAGCCGATCCCAGTGGCATGCCCTCCCGACACGCCGACCGACTTCGCGGGCGCCGCGCAGGCGGTGCAGCGCCTCGGGATGCGCCGGCTTGCGGGGCGTTTGGAGGGTTTGGCGAAGAAGGAGTAGCCGGTGCGCAGGCGAACGCCGGGCTAGAGCCCGATGCACCGTCTGCCGATGCTTCAGCGATGACCCCCGCCCTGGTGCGACGCGTCGCCGCCCTCCTGACGACGACTGCGCTGATCTGCGCGGCCGCCGCCGGCACGGCCGCGGCCGCTCCCGCACCCCCGCGCGCGGTGGATCTCGACGCCGCCGGCTGGCAGTACGCGGCCGATCCGGGCGACCGCGGGCTGCGCGACCGCTGGTCCCAGAGCCAGGGCCGTCCGCCGTGGCAGCCCGTCACGCTGCCCCACGTCTTCGACCCGCACCCCGACGACGCGACCTTCACGGGCGCGACCGGCTGGTACCGCATCGCGCTGACCGCGCCGCGCGGCACGCCTGCCGGCTTCGGCTGGGGCGTGCGCTTCGAGCAGGTCCGGCGCGACGCGCAGGTCTGGCTGGACGGCAAGCGCCTCGCCGTGCACCGCGATCCGTACGCGCCGTTCACCGTCGCGCTGCCCGCGCTGGCCAACGGCGGCCGCCACGAGCTCGTCGTCCGCGCCGACAGCCACAAGGGCAGGGAGCCGCGCGAGGGCTGGTGGAACTGGGGCGGCATCACGCGCCCGGCGCAGCTCGTCCCGCTCGGCGCGCTGGTCACCCGCGACGCCGGCTTCCTGCCGCGCCGCCAGTGCGACGCCGACGGCCAGGCGTGCCGCTGGTCGGTCCTGGTCGACGCGACCGTGGAGAACCGCGGCGCGATCACCGTGCGCCCGCGCCTCGCCGCGCGGCTCAGTGATCCCGACGGCAGGCCCGCCGGCGCCGGCGCCACCACGGCCCGCCCGCTGGCCCCCGGCGAGCGGGCCCGCGTCCGCTTCGCCGTCCCGGTCGACGGCGACGCCCAGCTCTGGGCCCCCGGCCATGCCGAGCTCTACGGCGCGGCGCTCGACACGATCGCGCCCAGCGGCGTCCAGCAGACCGACCGCGCACGCATCGGCCTGCGCACGATCGGTGTCCGCGACGGTCTCCTGCAGCTCAACGGCAAGCCGATCGAGCTGCGCGGGGCGTCCATCCAGGAGGACGTCGACGGCCACGGCCCCGCGCTGACCGACGCCGACGTCGCCGGGATCGTCGCCCAGCTGAAGACGGTGGGCGCCAACGTGACGCGCGCGCACTACGCGCTCGACGAGCGCCTGCAGCGCGGCCTCGACGAGGCCGGGATCCTCGTATGGTCGCAGGCGCCGGTCTACCACCGCGACGCGAACCTCGTGACGCGCGCGCAGCGCGACGAGGCGCTCAGCACGGTGCGGGCCGCGGTGCTCGCCACGCGCAACCATCCCTCGACGATCACGCACTCGGTCGCCAACGAGCTGTCGGTGATCCCCGACCAGGTGCCCGGCACCGCCGCCTTCCTGCGCGACGCTCGCGCGCTGACGGTCGACCTCGACCCGACGCTGCCGACCGCCGTCGACACGCTGAGCTACCCGGGCTTCCCGCGCCAGGAGGCCTACGCTGCGTTCGACCTGCTGGGCATCAACAGCTACTTCGGGTGGTATCCCGGCAAGCCCGGCCACTCGACCGCCGACATCCGGTCGCTTGCGCCGTACCTGCGCGGCATGCGCGCCATGTACCCGAGCGCCGGCCTCGTGCTGACCGAGTTCGGCGCCGAGGCGACGATGACCGGCCCGGCGAACGAGAAGGAGACCTACGCCTTCCAGGACGTCTACACGCGCGACGTGCTGAACGTCGTCGGCAGCTCGCCCACGCTGAGCGGCGCGATCTACTGGACGCTGCGCGAGTTCGCGGTCAAGCCGAAGTGGGACGGCGGCGCCCAGCGCGGCGGCGTGGAGCGCGACGCGATCCACAACAAGGGCCTGGTCACCTACGACGGGCGCACGAAGCCCGCGTGGAACGCCCTGCGCGACGACATCCGCAAGACCCCGCTGGTCCGCGGCGACGCCGACGTGGCCTACGCGCTCAACACCCGCGTGGCCGTCCACGACCGCGGCCGCATCGGCGGAGGCGTGGCGATCGGCATCCTCGCCGCGCTGCTCGTCCTGCTCGCCGTTGACGTCTGGGCCTTCCTCGGCTGGCGCGGCGCGATCCTCGCCGACGACCGCGAGACGCGCGACCGCCGCCGCCGCGGTGCGATCGCCGCGGTGCCCGCCGGCGACGTGGCCGAGCCTGCGGCGGCGCTGCGCAGCGTGGCTTAGGACGTTCTCAGAAGCGCGTCTGGCGCGGGTCGCGCCGGGTGGACCACGCGCTCTGGCCGCGCGAGCGGCGCACGAGGTACACAAGCAGCGTCGCGACGAGCACGCTGACGATGAACGAGCCGCCGTTGCGGTCGCCGGTGATCGCGTACACGATGAACCCGGCGATGAGCGAGGCGACCAGGCCGATGCCGATCGTCGCCCAGATGCTCATCGGATCGGGACCGGGCAGCGCGAGGCGGCCGAGGCCCCCGACGATGAGCCCGGTGAGGGCCAGCAGGACGATGAAGAGCAGGAGACTCATGGCCTTCTGGGCTGTACCCGTGGCGGGGCGCCGCGATGCGGAGCCTGCATATCAGGGATCGGCGTCGGCTCGCGGTGGCTCGAACCGCCGGTGTCCATGGGGCGAGGGGTGGCGCTAGCGAAACTGACGGAACGTTTCGCGAGTTTCGCCGATCGCCGTCACAGCATAACGTCGTCGGCGCCGCCGAGGATGTGCTCGGCGCCGATCGCCGATGAACAGGCGGCTTGGGCTCGGCCGAGGGCAGCGTGAGCCACGGCGAGAATGGTGCGGATCGACCGCTCTTCCTGGGCGCGGTAGACGGCGAAGAGCTCGCTGAGGGCGTCGGGCTCGATCGCTTCGCGGGCGGTCGCCGACGCGCGTGCGAATGCCACACGCGGGTCGAGCATCCGCGCGAGGGCGTCCTCACTCGGCAGCTCGGGGATCGTGATGTGCCGCTCGATTAGGCCGGTGGTGTGCCGGCGGTAGTCTTCGCGATCCAGGTAGTGCGGATGGGCCGCCACGACGATGCCGGCGTGCAGCTGCTCAACAACCGCGCGCAGGACCGAGCCGAAGAAGGCGGGGATCAGCTCGTCGGCCGCGGCGCGGCCGATGAAGCGGTCGGTGTCGTCCATGATCAGGACGGGATCCAAGTCGTAGGCCTTGATCGCTTCGATGACATCGTTGGCGCGCTGCAGCACGGCCTCCTCGGACCGCGGGAGCGACCCTCCGCCGGCCGTACGGGTGATGTCGACCGCGACGTTGCCGCGCAGGATCCACGCCTGCAGTGTCCCTCCAACCCCGACCCGACGTGCATGGGTCGGCAGGCGGATGTCGGTCGTGGCGCCGGCGAGCAGCTCGTCGCGCTGCGCCTGCGGGATGCGAGCGACGCCACGGGCGGTCTCCAGGATGACCTCGACGAGATACTGCGCGAAGCGCAGCGGGTCCTTGGCGACCTCGTCGCTCTTGTACGCCACGGGCACCCAGATCGGCGCGATGCGGTCGGGAGGCGTGTCGAGGGTGAAGCGCGCGACGCTCGTCTTGCCCGAGCCCGAGTGCGCGGTGAGCGCGACGCGCTCGTACTTGACGACCGCCTGGCGCAGACCGTGCTCAGTCGCCTGCGTCTCCGTGAGGTCGTCGAACGGCACGTGATACTCGCCCATGTCGACGTCGAGCAACATGGGGTCGAACGCGTGGGCGTCGAACAGCGCCGTGATCAGGCTGCCGGTCACGTCACGCTCCTCAACCTGTAGGTCTTGCTGGGCCGGCCCGGGCGCCCTCCGGGCGACGGAGCAGACTCCACGACCCCGGCCGACTCGAGCTCCTGGAAGACCTGACGCAGGCGGCTCGGCTTCCAGCCCAGCTGCCACTGGAGATCTTCGTCGGTCGCCTGCCCTGACCCGCCGCGTTCGCGCAAGAGGCCGGCGAGCCGCCGCGCCGGCGCGCTGACGGTCTGCAGCCGCTCGGCCAGCTGCGCCTCGCGCTCCTCGGCGTCTCGCAGCGATCCGCCGGCAACGACCGCCCGGGTGAGCGTGACCAGCGAGCGCGGGACGCCCTCAGAAAGGCGCACGATGTGGTCCAACGTCGCATCGTCCAGTGCCTCGTCCTCCGGGCCGATCCGCGCCCGCACGAGCTCGCGGCTGGCCTCCGGGCTTAACGGCGGCAGCTCCAAGTCGCGCTCGAAGAAGACGTCGGCGGGCGGTTCGCGGAGCCGCTCGCGCAACGCGCCGTCCGCGGCCAGGACCCACGTCGCCCCGATTCCCCACAGCTCGTCGCGCATGCGCCCGAACACCGTCATCGCAACGGCTGGGCCGGCGACCCCGTCGATCAGGAGGACCGGTTGGATGGCGTCGGCGCGCAGCCGCTCGGCGATCTCCGCCATCGCGCGCAGCGGCGCGAGCAGGGCGACGCCAGACTGCTCGTCGATGACGCCGCGCCGGGATCGGGCTAGCGCTCGATCCAGGACGCCGTCGTCGTCAGCGAGGACGCCCTCGGCCTGGGCGGCGTCGGCGAGCGCGAGGAGGGCGGTGACGACAAAGTCGTAAGGCGTGCCGGGTTCGCCGGTGACCAGCACCGGCAGCCACCGAGAGCTCGGGGACTCGGTGTCCGGCGTGTGGGCTTCGTACAGTAGATGGCTGAGCACCGTGGTCTTGCCGATGCCTCGCGGCCCATAGATGATGGTGTTCAGGCGCGCGTCTGCGCCCTCGCGCAAGCGATCCAGCACGTCGTCACGGTCGACGAAGAACGACTGGTCGCGCTTGGTCGCCAGCAGGGGAGCGTTGCGGAGCTCCATGCGACGAAATTAGCATTTCGTTTCGATAATTTCAACACGGCGGGCGGCAGGACGCCGCCCGGCGTGCGCTAGTACACGATCCGCATCCACGGTCGACGGTGAGTCGCTGTCGATCGGCTCGCGCTTGCTCGCGCGTTGCGGCAGTCGATCAGGAGGTGTGTGCGCCGGTCAGGAGCCGAGGCCGGCGTGGTGCCGACTCACGATCTCGAGGACCTGGGGCCTGAAGTGGTTCTTCAGCAGGTTCGACAGCTCCCGGCGAGCCTGGTCGTCAAGGTGGACCGGGCGCGGGTAGCCGCCGTCGGGCGCCGGGAGGGTCAGCGCGCCGCAGAGCCCGAGGAGCGTGCCGACCGGGTCGGCGAGGTGCGTGTCGTCCTCGGCGGGGGCGAGCGCGTAGAAGTGCTCGACGGCGCCGCGGACACGTCCCTCCTCGGCGAACTCGACTACGCCGGCCGAGACCAGTGTCCGAACGTGGTAGGCGATCGAGCCCAGGCTGCCGCCGGTGACCTTGCTCAACCGCGTAGGACTGATCGGACGTCCGTAGCTGCGCATGACGTCGATGATCTGATCGCGCGCAGGATGCGGACGCAATGTCGCCCGCCGCTGCTGCTGCTGCTTTTTGGTGCTGGCCTTCGCCGTCACTAGTTGACGTCCTTGGCGCAGGGGTGGGGTTGGGTTCGTTCAGGTACGACGTGGTTCGTCCTGCGGGTCGGCGAGACCGTGTGCCGGGCGGTCAACAACCTCAGCTTCTCCGCTGCGCCGGCATCGCCATGGTCGGCCTCGTCCTGCAGACGTTCGAGAATCTCGGCGGCGACCAGTCCCTCGCGAACCCGGTCATAGATCTCGGGAGCGCCAGCTTTCAGGGTGGCCAGCGCCATGGCGTTTCTGTGGCTGGACTCAATCGGGAGATGGTCGTCGATCGCGAAGAACACTGCTTCGGTTTGGGTGCGCTCGACGGCGGGGTCCCCCCGGGTGACGGCGATGACCCAGCGAAGCTCCTGGTCGGCGGCTCGCATGCCGTCGATCGTCTCGAGGAAGGCGTCGGCGGCCGCCGTCTGCGCCGCGTCGACCGCGCTCCGAAGACGCGCCTGACCGGCGCGTTCGTCGCGCAAGCGGCGCTCGGAGAGATCGGTGACTGAGGTGTCGACAATGGGCCGTGCCGGTCGTGACCGCAGGCGCGAGCGAGTAGGCGTGGCCGCGCAGAGCTGCGCTTGACCGGGTCCACGGTACGTGGCGCCCTGTGGACAAACTAGTGTCACGCGCACTAGTGCCGACGGCACTACTTCCGGGCGATGAAGGCTTCTGCAGCGTGTCAGGCGGCGTGCTGTCGGCACGCGATGCGCCAAGCGCGAACGATCGGGATCAGCAGCCCGGTCAGCGTGCCGCCGCTGGCGGCCAGCGCTTCGGTGCTGCTGCGCAGCGGGCGGCTACGGGCCCTCTCGGTGGTGAGGTACATCGCCGTCATCGACGCCACGATCACCAGATGGCGCTTTCCGTTGCGCAACGCTCCCACCTCGCGAAGTGCCCGATCGATCAGAACGGCGATCCGGTCGACGGCGACCTCCGATGTGGGGTAGCAGGCGAAGTAGTTGTGCGCGCCGCTCGTCGCGTCCTCGACCTGGTCGATGTAGTTGTCGAGCAGCGAGCTCACGCTCGCCACCCACGTGTACGCGCCGACGGCGCGTCGGAGATCGTCGTCGTCGGTGTGCTCGTCGGCGGCGAGGGCCAGGAGGACGATCGCCGTCAGCAGCGAGCTGGCGCCGGCGGTCAGCTCCCACCACGCAGGCTCGGTCACCGCTCCGAACTCGCGGGCGGCGAGCCGCTTCAGTCGGTCGGCTCGTCGCCGAGGATCGCGGTCGTGCTCAAGGTCGAGCGAGCGCGCGCGACGAGCCTGCTGCACGAGCAGCCCGCGGGCCTCGCGGTAGTGCGGGAGCGTCGCGCAGCCGACTCGACAGGTCTGCGCCAGCGCATGCAGGTACCCCCCGTCCGGCGCGGCAGGCCCGTCACCGTAGTAGCTCGTCAGTGGACGGTCGACGTCGACGACCTCCAAGAAGGCCCGCATCGAGCTCCCAGGGCTGGCGCCTGCGCCGCGACCGGCGCGCTCGCTGGTGTGATCGTGGAAGTTCGCCAGCGTCTGGAAGGCCACGAGCAGGCGCAGCAGCTCGGGTCGGCGACGGTCCGGCAGGATCCAGAACAGCGCGGCCCCATCCAGCAGCGGGCGCTCATCGCCCAGCGCCTCAAGGGCGTGGCGACGGATCAACGGGTCCGGGATGGCCAGAGCGCGCGTGCGCCAGCCTGCGAACTCGGCGCGAACGGCACGAAGCCCCCAACCGAGTTCACGCGTGGCGCTTGTGGCCAGAGCGCGCGACTGGCCGGCAGAGAGCGCTGCCGGACCCTGGCAGTCCTCCACCGGATGCGGTCCCGTGCCCGCCAAGCTCTAGTCCCGCCATGCGGGCCGGACTCTCGCGACGAGGTATCCCGGCACGATCACCACGAGCAATGACGCCCCGATCACCAGTGCGACGGTCAACGCCGCGATGTCGAGACGCACGCTCTGGACGACGGGGAACCCGGTGACAACCTCAACGCCACGGGTGCAGAGCTCTTGCCCGAGCAGTCCGAAGAGGCCGCCGGCGAGGGCACCGGTGCCAAACAGCACGCTGGTCTCGATGACGAGCGACCGCCACATGAGACCTGCGCGCAGCCCGTGGAGCTTGAGGCTGGCCACTACGGGCCGGTGCTGCCAGAGCAGGCCGGTCATCGCGGCGCTCATGGCGAGCACCGCCGCGAGGAGCGTCAGCGCGGCGATCTGCCGGAGTCGCGACAGCCCTGCACGGCCGACCTCGCTCTGCCGCTCAGCTCGCTGCGCGGCGGTCTCGACGCGCAGCGCCGATCGCGGTCCAAGCGCGTCGGCGACCTGCCGGCGGCCCTCAGCGGGGCTCGCGCCGGGCGCCAGCCGCACGTGGTACGCGGCGATCGCCTCGCTGCCCCAGGCGCGCGCGAAGTCCGTGGCGTTGATCATCACGGCGCCCGCCGACCACCCGAGGTTCGTGGTGATAGCTGCGACGCGCAGGGCGGTCGGGTTCGGAGCGGCCAGGATGAAGCGCCGGCCGATGCGGAGCCCCATATCGTCGGCCAACGCGCGTGAGACCGTCGCCCAGCCGCCGGCGCGGATGCGCGCGGTTGCATGCTGCATGTCGCCCTCGAGGATCTGGTGCGGCGGGATCGGCTGCTGCGTGTCGCGCGACGCGCCGATGACCCAGGCGCGCCGATCGGCGAGGTCCAGCAGCCCAGCCCGGTACAGCCCGATGCTGCGAACCGCCGGCAGGCGCGCGAGCGCCTGGGCCGCGGTCGGCTCAAACGTGGAGGTGCCGATGGCGCTGCCGGCGCCCGTCGGCGCGGCCCAGACGGCGGTTACGGCGGTAAGGCCGCGGGCGAGGTCGTCCAGCCCCGCCTGCAGGTTGGCTCGTGCGCCCTGGAGTGCCGTCGCGCCGAAGACGGCGATCGCGCCGGTGGTGGCGATCGCCAAGGCGCGGGTGCGCCAGCGGCGGGCGCGCAGTTGCTGAAGCGCCAGCTCGATCGCGACGAGCGACCGCGCGCGCCGGTTGCACCATTCCAGGCCCGCGATCGTCCCGGTCAGGATCGCCGGCAACAGCAGCACCAGCGCCAGGGCGAGCAGCACGAGACCGAGGACCGCGACGCCCGGGGCGGCCGCGGTGATCGCGACAGCCGCCGCAAGGCACGCGACGCCCACGATCGGAAGCGGTCCGCGAACCGGCGGCCGGTGACCGGAGCGCTCGTGCCCATGTGCGTGAGGGCGCGTGGGGCGCAGACTCCGGGGAAGGCTCGCGACGACGATCTGGCGCAGGGGCGCGAGCACCCCGAACGTGGCCGCGAGAAGACCCCCGGCGCTGGCGATCGCGATGCTCTGCCAGGTCACGATCCGCTGATCGCCGATCGGAAACGCTCCGGAGAGGAAGCTGACGTCCGACTCGAAGCCTTGCCGCGACAGCAGCTCGCCCGCTGCGAGTCCCAACGTGGTGCCGGCGATCCCGATCATCGCGGCGTCTACGAGCAGCGTCATGAGCGTCGCCGACGGCGGATAGCCTTGATCGCGCTGCTGGGTCGCGAGCTTGCGTCGCTCGGCCGCGGTCACCAGCAGCGCGCAGACCGCGAACAGCCAGCCGACCAGTGCGCTCAGGACGCTGAAGAGCGTCGAGGCCTGGCTCGTCGGCCTCGCGGACTGGTCGAAGAGCTTCGTCTCGTAGTCGGTGGGCCGGACGTCCAGGTGGCCGCCGGCGGCCAGACGTTGGAGACCGCGGCGCACGCTCTCGACTTGCCCCGGCCGCGCCTCGACGAGGATCCGCGTGACACGCGGCCCGGCGCCCCCGAGCCGCTGGAGATAGGCCAGTGGCACAAGTGCGATCGAGGTCGTGGCCAGCGATCCGATCTGCTCGCGACCGGCGACGACGGCCGGCACGCTGATCGTGCGCCCGGCGAGCTGCACCCGGACGTCGTCGCCGACGCCCACGCCGATCGCGCGAGCCATCGGGGAGGGCACGACGAGCGTCTCCTGCTCGGCCGCGTCGGCGCTGGTGAAGCCCTGCAGCAGATTGCCGCGCAGTCGAACCATTCTTCGATCGGCGCCGAACAGGGTCACGCCGCGCTGGCCGCGCGGCCCCACGAGATTGCCCGGCACCTGCAGCCCCGGGGCCGCCCGGCGCACTCCCGGCAGTGCAATCACCTGCTCGTAGGTCTGCTCGGGCATGCCCGCCGAGCCGCGGGAGAGCAGCTGTAGCTGGCTGTGGCCGACGAGCCCTTCAGTAATGCTTCGGACCGGTCCCGACAGCGACGTCGAGGCCACCTGGGTGGCGTACAACAGCGCGACGCCGGCGGCGATGCCGAGCACCGCCGACAGCTCCTGCACCCACCGCCTGCGCAGGCGCACCCGATACAACCCCAGAGCGCTCGACAGCCGCAGCCGCCCGGGCTTCGTCGACTCCAGGCCCCAGGCGGCCAAGCTCACGGGGTCGGCACGGCCTCAGGGCCGCAGTCGCGCAGCACGCCGTCCTGCAGCGTGTAGACCTTGTCGGCGTAGGCGATCGCATGCTCGTCGTGGGTCACGAGCAGCGTCGCCATCTGGCGCGCATGCGTTGCCGCCCGCAGCAGTCCGAGGACGTCGTGGCTGCGCCGGGTGTCCAGACTTCCGGTCGGCTCGTCCGCGAGGACGACCTGCGGGTCCAGCGACAGA
The DNA here is from genome assembly GCF_035318805.1 of Baekduia sp. GTDB lineage: Bacteria > Actinomycetota > Thermoleophilia > Solirubrobacterales > Solirubrobacteraceae > Baekduia. Next base: position 71,425 of record NZ_DATHDY010000031.1, on the reverse strand, counting down.
GCACGAGCGATCACCACACACTGACGCTCGCCCATCGACAGCGTGTCGGCCCGATGCTCGAGGCGCAGACCGAGGCCGAGCTCCTCCAGCAGCGGAGCCACGCTCCGGCGCGCTCGGCGCAGGCTTCGCACCGCCACGAGCTGCTTGGTCGCAGCGTTGTCGAGCGCGCTGGCTCCGTCGAGCAAGTCAGAGTCCTGGTTGATCCACCCCAGCACGTACATGCGGTAGTCGGAGGCGTCCTTGTCCGACAGCGCCGTCACATCCCGACCCTTGACGAACACGCCGCCGGCGTCGGGCGGCTCGATGGCGGCGGCGATCCTCAGCAGTGTGCTCTTGCCCGATCCCGATGGCCCATAGAGGGCGACCAGCTCACCGGCGTCGACTGTGAGCGACAAGCCATCGACGGCGCGGACCACCTCGCCGCCGCTGTCGTAGTGCTTGCGGACGTCGCGGAACTCGAGCAAAGGCGGGGTGTTCATCGCGCCGTCGCGTCAGCCCGGTCGCGCGTCGCCGGCCCGCAACGGCAAGACCATGCCCATCGGGCGGGCGGGCGGCCCAGCGAGGCGTCCGTCGGCCAGCGACCAGATCCGGTCGGCGCCCTGGAGCTCGGCCAGCTCGGCGGCCGTCATCAGGACCGCGACGCCGAGCCCGGCGATCGAGTGCAGCAAATCCATGATCTCCGCGCGCCGCGGCGCGCTGACGCCCGCTACCGGATCGTCAACGACGAGCAACCTCGGCCCACGGACGATCGCCTCGGCGATCGCGACGAGCATCCGCTCGCCGTCGGCGAGGTTCTCCCACGGCTCAGCTGCGAGGTCGGCGGCGCCAACGCGCTCAAGGGCGACATGCGAGCGTCGCAGGGCGGTGCGCCAGGAACAGCTGTTGACCATCGCCGACGCGATCCACGCCTCGGCCGGCAGCTCCTCGATCTCCGGGCCGCGACGCGTCGCAAGACCGATCTGCGCGTGCAGCGCACCTCGCTGATCCTGACGGGACGTCTCGGAGAGGCGACGTCCGTCGAACGTCACCCGTCCCTCGTCGGGAGACAGGACGCCCGCAACGACCTTGTCCAGTGTCGTCTTGCCGGCGCTGCGATCGCCCCAGATGCCGCCAAACTCTCCAGCTTCCAGATCGAGCGAGACACCTGTGAGCACCTGGACGGGTCGCCGTCCGCGCCAGTGGCACACACTCACGGACTCGACGGTCAGCAGCGGAGCCACGCTCAGCAGTCCTGCACGGCGTGATGGCGCTGCAGCGCCTCGAGTGTCAGACGGAGGTTGCGTAAGACCTTGGAGCGACCGGCGACGTCGGCCGCCTCGGTCTTGCCGAGCAGGACGGCCGTGACGGCCTCCCACGGCGCGCCTCTCGCAACCAAGGACTCGACGTCGGGCATCCGCAGGCCCTGAAGCCTCGTCATGCACGCCTGCTCGGCGCTGGCCACGAACTCGATCAACATCGGCAGATCCTGGCGCCGCGCTGCCCCGATCCGCATGCACAGATCCTCATAGGTCGTCGGCGGCCGTTGGAGCCATGCCTCGAAGCGCTGCTCGCCCTCGGCCGTCGCACCGTACGTCGTCTTGCCAAGCCGATCCGGCCCCCCGTCCGGGCCCCGAGTCCAGCGGCTCGATCAGCTGCTCATGACTGAGTCGGCGCAGCGCCTTGTAGATCGACGAACCCGTCGGGACAAGGACGGGGTCCAACGGCCAGCGTCGAATCTGCTCGACCAGCGCATAACCGTGTGTCGGCCGACGCGCAAGCAGGCCCAGCACTGCGTATCGAGTCGACTCAGACACCACACCTCCTTTTGGAGACGCGATCATATCTATTCCAAGGTGCGACCGCGACCGATGTAGCCAATGCGCAGGATCACCCAGCGGCCCACGTCGGTTGGATCAGCGGCCCTGGCGATTCGGAGGTATGCGACGGGATCCTGCGCGAACGTCCTGAGGCAACGCGATCCGTACCCCGCAGCGCGCGTTCCGACCGAACGTCACCGCCCGCTCGGGCCGCCGGGCACCAGGCGCTGTGCGTCGATCTCGTCGTGGCCGTGCGCGCCGGTCATCAGCCAGCCGACGGCGTCGATGCGGGTGCCGATCTTGGGAACCGGAGCGAGGTGGACCTGACGCTGGGCCTTCACGATCCGGCCGTCCAGATGCGACACGATGATGAAGTGCCGGTCGCCGTCGCCGTCGCCGTCCTTGCGCTGGACCCAGACGACCCGGCCCGACGTGTGGGCGCACGTCGGCTCGGACCGCAGCGGCACCGTCTTCCAGCAGGGACGAGTCCACGCCGGAGCCTTGGCCCGTTGGGCGGGCGTCATCAGCTTCGCGTGCGGATAGGTCTCGTAGACGCCGGGCCGGAGCAGGATCAGCGCGGCGACGGCCAGGGCCGCCAGCGCGAGGACGAGGACGAGCAGCACCCAGCGCGCGCGGCGCCACCGTCGCCGCGTCGCCGGCAGCCGCTGCGGGTGGCCGCTCAGTGCGATGTCGTGCCCTCGCGGCCGTAGACGTCCGACAACCGGATCACGTCGTCGACCTCGGGCGTGGAGACCTCGAGGATCTGCGAAGTCTCGATCGCCTCGACGGTGTGCACCTGCCCGGGCTCGTTGCGCCAGGAGTGGCCCGGGCCGACCACGACCTCGGTCAGCTCCTCGGCGTTCCTGCCCGTCACGAGCTTCAGCCGGCCCGACAGCAGGTAGCTGCTCTCGTCCTTGTGCTCGTGGAACTGCAGCGACAGGCGATGCCCGGCCTCGACGTGGAGGATCTTACCCGCGTAGCGGTCGGTGAGGGCATACCAGAGCTCGTGGCCCCAGGGCTTGTCGACGCGGCGTGGTAGATCCATGGCTTGCCCTCGTACCCGGTTCGCTGAGCGCTCAGGGCGTGAACTTCACGTTGATGACGTCGCCGTCGCGCATCACGTAGTCGCGGCCCTCGAGCCGGAGCGTGCCGCGATCGCGCGCGCCGGCGTAGCCGCCGGCGTCGACCAGCGCGTCCCAGCCGATGACCTCGGCGCGGACGAAGCCCTTCTGGATGTCGGTGTGGATCTGGCCCGCGGCGTGCCAGGCGGTGAGCCCGTCGCGCAGGTGCCAGGACTGGGCGATCGTGCCCTCGCCTGCGGTGAAGAACGAGTTCAGCTGCAGGAGCGCGAACGCGCCCTGGGCGACGCGGTCCAGGCCGGACTCGCTGACGCCGAGGTCGGCGCGCATCGCAGCGGCGTCCTCCTCGTCGAGCTCGGACAGCTCGGCCTCGAGGCGGCTCGACACGGCAACGACGCCGGCCCCGTGCGAGGCGGCGTGGGCCGCGACGGCCGGCGGGATCTCGTCGGAGCCCTCGTCGACGTTGACGACGAAGAGCACCGGCTTGGCCGTCAGCGGGCTGAGGTTGCGCAGCGCCGCGGGCGCCGCGTCGGGCACCGGGATGCCGCGCGCGGGCTCGCCGGCCTGCAGCGCCTCGATGACCTGGCGCAGCCACGTCTCCTCGGCCGCCGCCTCCTTGTCACCGCCCTTGGCCTGCTTGGCCACGCGCTCCACGCGACGCTCGGCCTGCTCGAGGTCGGCGTAGACCAGCTCGGTCTCGATCGTGTCGATGTCGCGCATCGGGTCGACCGAGCCGTCCGAGTGCAGGATCGAGTCGTCGGTGTGCGCGCGCACGACGTGCACGATGGCGTCGGTCTCCCGGATGTTGGCGAGGAACTTGTTGCCCAGGCCCTCGCCCTCGCTGGCGCCCTTGACCAGGCCGGCGATGTCGTGGAAGGCGATCGTGTCCCACACGATCTCGGAGGCGTGCAGCAGCGATGCGACCTGCTCCATGCGCTCGTCGCGCACCGGGACGATCGCCACGTTGGGCTCGATGGTCGTGAACGGGTAGTTCGCCGCCTCCGCGCCCGCCTTCGTCAGCGCGTTGAACAGCGATGACTTGCCCGCGTTGGGCATGCCGACGATGCCGACCTTCATCGAGAGAGAGCTCCTACGAACGTGCCGAGGAGAGCCCCGGCGAAGATGTCTGAGGGGTAGTGGACGCCGAGGTAGACCCGGCTCGCCGCCATGGCCGCCGCCACGGGATAGACCGTCGCGCCGCCCAGCAGCGGCGCGTAGCCGCGGGCTGCCGCGAACGACGACGACGCGTGCGCCGAGGGGAAGCTCAGCTGCGTCGGCGTGGCGATGAGCTGCGGCAGGTCCTCCAGCACCGGGCGCGGGCGCCGGGCGACGACCTTGACCACCGTGTTGATCCCGTAGGCGGCCGCGACCCCGGCCGCCGCGCGCGTCCACTGGCCGCGCCTGGGTCGGTCCAGCAGCGCGCCGGCCGCGCCGACGGCCAGCCACAGCGCGGCGTGCTCACCGGCCTTGGAGAAGCGGGCGACGGCGCGCTCGGCAGCGGGCCCGTGACCATGGGTGCGAGCCCCGCGGAAGAGCGCGACGTCGGCGCGCGCGATCGCCAGCCCGACGGTTCCCGCGGCCAGGCGCGCACGCAACGAGCGCCGCGCCGCAGGCTCGGGACCGGCCCCTGGCGGCGTGGCGGTGGCGGTGGCGGCGTTCACGGCCCGCAACGGTAGAGCGTCACCGGCTGCGGCCGCCCTGCGCCGCAGGCGCTGATCAGTCGAGGCGCTCCAGCGACACGGCGCGCAGCAGCTCGCACTCGTCGGGCACGCCCTCCGGCGGCGCATCGGGACGCTCGTGCATCGCGACGACGTGCAGGGTCGCGTCGAGCACGGTCACGCGCCGCATCTGCCCTCCGAAGCGCTCCACGAACACCCAGTTGTCCTCGGTCATCGACGGAGCCCTCCACGGTCCGGGAGATCCCCGCACGGGTCTCCTTGATGACCAAACGGTACCCGGACGTCCCCCCTGGGACTGGGGGAGTTCTGTGGCCCGCGGCAGGGGGGATTGCTGCCCGGGGACGGCCGGCGTCTAGCTCCCGATCCCGAACCCCACGCGCCCCTCGTCCTTCTCGACGCGCAGCCAGAGCACGAACTCGAGGTTCAGGCGGATGGAGCCGTCCTCGGCGTCCACGTCGTGCCAGCCCTCGCCGCCGAGGGCGTCGCGGAGGCGGGCCAGCTCCTCGTCGCTGACGCGGGTCGCCAACGGGGGGCTGGCCTGGAAGCCGATGGAGATGCGCTGAACCATGCCGCGGAGCCTACCGCGCGTCAGTGCGCGGGCTCGACGATCTCCGTCAGCACTCCGCCGCTCGCGGCCGGGTGCAGGAATGCCACGCGCGAGCCGCGGATGCCGGTGCGCGGCGTCTCGTCGATCAGGCGCGTGCCGGCGGCCTTCAGGGCCGTCAGCGTCGCGTCGATGTCGGTCACCTGGTAGGCAACGTGGTGGATCCCCGGACCCTTCTTGGCCAGGAACCGGCCGACGGGCGTCTCGGGACCCAGCGGCGCGAGCAGCTCGACGTGGTTCTCGCCGACGTCGAGCAGGACGGCTTCGACCCCCTGCTGGGTCACCGTCTCGCGGTGGGCGAGCTCCATCTCATACGTCTTCTCGTACAGGGCGATGGCTGCGTCGAGGTCCTCGACGGCGACGCCCACGTGGTCGATGCGCGCGAACATGGCGCGCGACCATAGTGAACCGGAGCCCTCCGGCCCAGGCTCAGGCCGCGCCGTCGTCGTCGCCGCCGGGGTGTGGCAGCGGCGCGACCGCGGCGATGCGCGGGCGCTCGGCCGGCGGGGGGACGGCGTAGGGCCGGCGGCGCACGGGCTCGACGCCGGCCATGATCACGTCGACCTCGCCGCGGTCGAGCGTCTCGCGCTCCAGCAGCGCGGTGGCCAGCTCCTCGAGCTTGGGCCGGTGGCTGGTGATGAGGTCGTAGGCCGCCTTCTGCGCTTCGAAGGCGAGCTCCTGCTGCTCCTCGTCGCGGATGCGGCGGGTGAGGTCGCTGACGATGTCGGCGTCGGTCACGGCGCGCGCGCTGGCGGTCGCAGTGCCCATGCCGTATTCGTGGACCATCGCGTGGGTGATGTCGGCCAAGCGCTGGAGGTCGTTCGCGGCGCCGGTGGTCACCGCGCCGAAGACGATCGCCTCGGCGACGCGACCGCCGAGCAGGACGGTCATCTGGTCGACGAGCTCGTCGCGCGTCTTGAGGTAGCTGTCCTCGTCGGGCAGGTTCATGACGAACCCGAGCGCGGACCCGCGCGGCACGATCGAGATCTTGTGGACGCGCTCGGTCGTGGTCAGCAGCTCGCGGCAGAGCGCGTGGCCGGCCTCGTGGTAGGCGACGACGCGGCGCTCGTGCTCGTTGAGCGTGGTGTTGGTCTGGACGCCGGCGACGACGCGCTCGAGGGCGGCGTCGAAGTCCTGGCGGCTGACGGCCTGGCCGCCGCGGCGGACGCAGAAGATCGCGGCCTCGTTGCAGAGGTTGGCCAGCTCGGCGCCCGAGAGGCCGCTGGTCTGCTGGGCCACGAGGTGCAGGTCGACGTCGGCGCGCAGCGGCTTGTTGGCGGTGTGGACGCCGAGGATCCGCTTGCGGCCCTCGACGTCGGGCGGCGAGACGAAGACCTGGCGGTCGAAGCGGCCGGGGCGCAGCAGCGCGGGATCGAGCTTCTCCAGCAGGTTGGACGCGGCCATCACGACCACGCGGCCGGAGGTGGCGAAGCCGTCCATCTCGACCAGCAGCTGGTTGAGCGTCTGCTCGCGCTCGGAGTTGTTGTCGGTGCCGCGGCGCGCGCCGACGGCATCGAGCTCGTCGATGAAGACGATCGCCGGCTCGTGCTTGCGCGCCTCGCGGAAGAGGCGGCGGATGCGGGCGGCGCCGAGGCCGGCGAACATCTCGACGAACGAGGACGCCGACTGCGCGTAGAACGTGGCGCCTGACTCGTGCGCGACGGCCTTGGCCAGCAGCGTCTTGCCGGTGCCGGGCGGGCCGTGCAGCAGGACGCCGGCGGGCACCGAGGCGCCGAGGCGCTGGAACTTCTTGGGGTCCTTGAGGAAGTCGACGACCTCCTGCAGCTCCTTCTTGGCCTCGTCGACGCCCGCGATGTCGCTCCAGACGACCTCGACGCCGGCGGCGGGGCTGATCTCGACCGGCTTGGTCTTGGGCATCGACTTGAGCGTCCGCCACATGACGACGGCGAACAGCACGATGAACAGCAGCGAGGCGAAGCCCTGCCAGTCGTTGCCGAACTGCTGGATGCGCTCGGTGACCGTGGGCTTGGGCACGGTGGTCGTGCCCTTGTACTGGCTGACGTCCTTGGTCGCGTTGGCGCCCGTGGTGTCGCCCCGTCCGGATGCGGGCGTGGACGAGGAAGCAGCAGACGCAGGCACCTCCCTTCCATCGGCCGGAGCGCGCCAACCCTTGAAAGCCGGGCACGGAAATCGGCGCCGGACCGCGGCTTGACAAAAGCGGACTCCGGTCCGCTATAGTGCGGGACGTAACCGGACTCCAGTCCACATTCCCTTCCAGGAGCCTCACATGAGCACCACCGCGCAGCAGATCCCCACCGACACCTACACCGTCGATCCGGTCCACTCGACCGTCGGCTTCGGCGTCAAGTACAACGGTCTTGCGACCTTCCGCAGCACGTTCGAGAAGCTCGACGCGCAGCTGGCCGACGGCGTCCTGACCGGTTCGGTCGACGTCTCCTCCATCGCCGTGGACGAGCCCAACTTCAAGGGCCACCTCCTCGCGGCCGACTTCTTCGACGCCGAGGTCACCCCGACCATCACGTTCCGCTCTACGGCCATCCGCGCCGACGACGACGGCACGGCCGAGGTCGACGGCGAGCTCACGATCCGCGGCACCACGAAGTCCGTGACCGCCACCGGCAACTACGCCGCCGGTGCCGACCCGTACGGCAACGAGCGCGTCGCGTTCGAGCTGTCGGCCAAGGTCGACCGCCGCGAGTTCGGCCTCAACTGGCAGAACGAGCTCCCCACCGGCGGCGACGCCGTGGCATGGGACGTCAACCTCGTCGTCGACCTGCAGCTCGTCAAGCAGGCATAGGGCCCCATGTCTGCGATCCGCATCCTCGGGATCTCCGGATCCCTCCGGAGCGGGTCCCACAACACGAGCCTCCTCCGGGCGGCAGCGCAGTCGCTGCCGTCCGGGGCCGGGCTCGAGGTCTTCGACGACCTGAGGGACCTGCCCCCGTACGACGCCGACCTCGACGTCGAGCCCGCGCCCGCGGCGGTCGCCCGGCTGCGTGAGGCGATCGCGGACGCCGACGGCGTCCTGATCTCCACCCCCGAGTTCAACGGCTCGATCCCCGGCGTGCTCAAGAACGCGCTGGACTGGGCGTCGCGGCCGTTCCCCGACAACGCCCTGCGCGGCAAGCCCGTGTCGGTCATCGGCGCGTCCACCGGCCTCTTCGGCGCGGTGTGGGCCCAGGCCGAGACCCGCAAGTCGCTCGGCATCATCGGCGCCGACGTGCTGCCTGGCGAGCTGCCCGTCGGCCAGGCCCAGCACGCCTTCGGCGACGACGGCCATCTGGTCGAGCCCGACCTGCGCGCCGCCCTCGACGATCTCCTGGGTGTCCTCGCCCAGCGTGTGGGAGCCCGGGACTCCCAGGCGGCGGTTTAGGGTGCTCCATGTGGTCCCCCCATCCTTCGACCTCCCGATGTCGGCGGCGCCGCCCGCGGAGCGCGAGCGCGCGGACGCGCGGCGCAATCGCGAGCGGATCCTCGGTGCCACCGCCCGCCTCGTCGAGAGGGTCGGGATCGACTGCTTCTCCATGGACGACGTCGCCGCCGAGGCGGGCGTCGGCAAGGGCACGCTCTACCGCCGCTTCGGGGACCGGTCGTCGCTTATCCGCGCGCTCATCTCCGAGCCCGAGCAGGAGTTCCAGGAGTCGCTGATCCGCGGCGCGCCGCCGCTCGGCCCGGGCGCCCCGCCCGCCGAGCGCCTGCACGCCTTCGGCGACGGCCTCATGCGCTTCCTCGACGGCCACTCGATCTACATCCAGGCCGGTGAGATGCTCGGCGCGGGCGCGCGCTACACCCATCCGGTCTACGCGTTCTACCGGACGCACGTCGGGCTGCTGCTGCGCCAGGCGATCGGCGAACGGCCCAACACGGAGTACCTGGTCGACGCGCTGCTGGCGCCGCTCGGGGCGGAGCCGTACCTCTACCAGCGTGACATCCGCGGCATGTCGCTGGACGAGATCTGCGCCGGCTGGCACGTGCTGGTCGACGCGGTGCTGACGCAGCAGGGGTAGGGCTGGACGGCCTCGAACGGCTCGACGTCCAAGCGCTCCTGGTCGCGGCGCCCGGCGGCCCGGTCGAGATCGGCGAGCATCATGGCCCTCCCGGGGCGACGGTGATGCCTTGGGCACCGCCGACCTGCTCCTCTCCCATGCCTCCCCAGCCACCCGGCCGCGGAACAACTCGCCTAGGAGACTGTGTCGCTACCGCGACTGGGGACCCACCTCCGGCGGCGACGGCTGGCCGTCGTGGCCTCGGCCTCGCTGGCCGCCTACGGCACCCCTAGCCCGCCGGCGCCACGCCCTCGGCGCGCAGGATCTCCGCCAGCGCCGCGCGGCCGACGTCGAGCTGCGTCTCGGTCGGCTCGCGCGTGCCGATCACGCGCTGCAGCTCGTAGCCGGGGCGCCGCAGCAGGCGGGCGCCGATCGACGACTCGTGGCGCTCCGACCAGGCGAAGACCTCGACCGCCAGGCCCACCGACGCCAGCGACACCGCGGCGCCCGCCAGCGCGCCCGGCTTGTCGACCGCGCGCTTGAGCAGCGCGGTGCCCGCGATGTTGGAGGCGAGCATCGGCGCCATCAGGTGCGACCCGCAGCGGTCGTGCTCCTTGGCCGCCTCGCGGGCGTCCGCGCCGCCGCGCTCGTAGGCGGAGATCGCCTTGTGCTCGACCCCGTGGTAGGCCGCGAGGTCGCCGCTGCCCAGCGCCATCAGCGACGGCAGCAGCGACAGGCCGGCCAGCGCGACCTCGCCGCCCGTGCCGCGCATGCGGCGCCGCAGCACCGCGGTGGCGAGGCTCGTCGCCGCGGCCGCGCCGAGCAGGCGCCGGTCCTGCCACGGCAGCTTGGCCTCGGGCAGCGCGCGCTTGACCAGCGGGATGACGACCATCGCCTCGCCGAGGCGGATGACGCCGCGCGCGCCCGGCACCGACTGCAGCGGCCCGCGCAGCCGCGGCTTGCGCCCCGACGTCGCCGCGATCGTGCCGTCGGTGCGGCGCACCGCGGCCGCCCAGTGCGTCGGCCCGTGCACCAGCAGCCCGTTGCGCAGCGCCATCCCGCCGAGCCGCAGCGGCTCCGGTGCGGCGCTCTGCTCCGCGGCGCTGCTCATGCCAGCAGCTCCTGCGCCACGGCGCGGTAGCAGCGGGCGGCGAAGCCCACGTCCGCGGCGGCGATCCGCTCGTCCTTGCCGTGCACCAGGGGCCACATCTCGTACAGGTTCATTTCTCGTTGGGGGAAGAAGCCGTAGGCCACGCACTCGGGGAAGGCGTCGCGGAAGGCCCGGGAGTCGGTGTAGGCCGGGAGCATGGTCGGCACCACGCGCGCGCCGGGATCCTCGCCGGCGACCCACCGGCGCAGCGCGTCCATGAGCGGCGACTCGGTCGGCGAGCCGTTGCCCACGACCTCCTCGATCCACGTCACCTCGTAGCCGTTGCCGAGGCCGTCGAGGACCTCGGCCATCCGGCGCTCCGCCGTCGCGCGCCCGTGCCCCGGCGGCACGCGGCAGTCGACGGTGAGCGTCGCGGCGCTCGGGATCACGTTGATCTTGGTCCCGGCGCTGATGATCGTCGGCGCGAACGTCACCGACGACATCGGCTCGGCGAACGCCGCGAGCCCCGGGTTGGCGACGCGCAGCGCGTCGAGGTCCTCGAGGTCCAGCGCGTCGAGCAGCGCCATCGGCGCCTCGGTGAGGTCGAGCGACGGGCGGCGCTCGGCGAGCGCGGTGAGCAGCGGCGCCAGCTTGGGCAGCGCGTTGTCGGCGACGTTCGGCATCGAGGCGTGCCCGGCCGCGCCGCGCGTGGTCAGCGAGAAGCGGAAGACGCCCTTCTCGGCGGTGCAGACGCCGTAGAGGCGCTCGTCGCCGTGCGGGATGACCGTGCCGCCGCCCTCGTTGAGCAGGAAGTCGCAGCGGACGAGATCCGGGTGGTTCTCGGTGAGCCAGATCGCGCCGTCCTCGCCACCGGTCTCCTCGTCGACGACGACGATCACGAGCAGGTCGCCGTGCGCGGGACGCCAGCCGCTCTGCGCGAGGTCGAGCGCCGCGGCGACCTCGGCCGCGGTCTGCGACTTCATGTCCTGCGCGCCGCGACCCCAGACCTCGCCGTCGACGAGGTCGCCCGACCACGGGTCGCGCTGCCACTCGTCGGGGTCGGCCAGGACCGTGTCGACGTGCGACAGCAGCCCGAGGACCGGCCCGTCGGCGGCGCCGCGCAGGCGCGCCACGAGGTTCGGGCGCTCCGGCGTGCGACCGACCAGCTCGACCTCGAAGCCGGCGTCGCGCAGCTCGGCGGCCAGCTCCTCCTGGAGCGCGCGCTCGTCGCCGGGCGGGTTCACCGTCCGGTGACGCAGGAGCTGTTGCAGCAACGCGACGGCGCGCTCTTCGAGGGCCATGGTGGTGCAGGCTAGAGCCACGTCGTACCGTCTTGCGTCGATGGCCGAGCAGATGGGACTGGGAGAAGTGGTCGCCACGCGCAATGCGCCGCTGGCCGACCGCATGCGACCGCTGACGCTGGACGAGGTCGTCGGCCAGCCGCAGCTGACCGGGGAGCGGGCGCTGCTCGCGCGCTCGGTGGCCGAGGGACGGCCGTACTCGTTCGTCCTCTACGGCCCGCCCGGCACCGGCAAGACCACGATCGCCATGGCCGCCGCGCGCGCCTTCAGCCTCGCCTTCGAGCAGCTCAACGCGGTGACCGACGGCGTCAAGGACCTCCGCGAGGTCATCGCCCGGGCCAAGGACCGCCGGCGCATGGGCGAGGGCACGCTGCTGTTCCTCGACGAGATCAGCCGCTGGAGCAAGTCCCAGCAGGACGCGCTGCTGCCCTACGTCGAGAACGGCACCGTCGTCCTCATCGGCGCGACGACCGAGAACCCGGGCTTCGAGCTCAACCGCGCGCTGCGCTCCCGGCTGAAGGTCGAGCTCGTCCGGGGCCTCACCGACGACGACCTCTCCGCGCTCGCCGACCGCGCGCTGACCGACACCGAGCGCGGCCTCGGCGACCGCCGGCTGACGCTGCACCCCGACGCCCGCGCCGCCCTGCTGCAGCACGCCGACGGCGACGCGCGCGCGGTCCTCACCGGCCTCGAGTACGCCGCGACGCTGTCGGATGCCGGCGCCGAGATCTCCGAGGACCTGATGCTGGAGGCGCTCGGCGCCCGGGCGTTCCCCGGACGGGTCGAGCACTACGACCTGGCCTCGGCGATGATCAAGAGCATCCGCGGCTCGGACCCCGACGCCGCGCTGTACTGGCTGGCGCGCATGGAGGCGACCGGCGAGGAGCCGCGCTTCATCGCCCGGCGGCTGCTCATCAGCGCGGCCGAGGAGGTCGGGATGGCGGCGCCCGGCGCGCTGGCCGTCGCCAACGCCGGCTTCGAGGCCACCATGAACCTCGGGCCGCCCGAGTGCTGGCTCGTGCTGGCCGAGGTCGCGTGCTACCTGGCGACCTCCCCCAAGAGCTGGGCGTCCTACCAGGGTCTCGCCGACGCCCGGCGGATCGTGGCCGAGAGCCCGGCCTACCCGGTGCCGCTGCCGCTGCGCAACGCGACCGACGACGTCTCGCGCGCCGAGGGCGCCGGCGAGGGCTACGAGCACGCCAGCCGCCTGCCGCCCGGCTCGCCGCACGTGCGCTTCCTCCCGCAGGAGCTGGGCGACCTGCGGACCTACAGCGCGCACCGGCGCGGGACCGAGGTCGACCGCGCCTGGGAGCGCCGGCCGCCCGACGCACCGGAGACCGACGGCTCCAGCTGAGAGGATCGGAGCGTGGCCGACGCTCCGAGCAGTGCGCCCGACGACGCGCCGACCCTGCGCTCGGTGGCCCCCGCGACGGGCGGGGAGCTCGGCACGGTGCCGATCGCCGATGCGCAGGCCGTGCACGCCGCGGTCGACGAGGCCCGCGCCGTGCAGCGGCTGTGGGCGCAGCTGCGCCTGGAGGACCGCGCCCGGTACATGGCTCGCGCCGCGCAGGCCGTGATCGACGAGGCCGGCGAGCTGGCCGACCTGATCTGCCGCGAGCAGGGCCGCCCGCGCGCCGAGGTCGAGCTGGGCGAGCTGGTCCCGGCGATCGAGACGCTGCAGTGGCTCGCCGAGGCGGGACCGCGGATCCTCGCGGGCGAGCGCGCCGGGCTCTCGCGCGTGCTGCATCCGCTGACCCGCGCGCGCTGGACCTACGAGCCGCTCGGCGTCGTCGCAGTCCTCGGTCCCGCGGCCGAGCCGTTCGCCACGCCGCTGGGCGACGTCGCGGTCGCGCTGATGGCCGGCAACGGCGTCGTGCTCAAGCCGTCGCCGCACGCCGCGCTGGCGGGCGACCGGATCGGCCGCGTCTTCGCCCGCGCCGGGCTGCCCGAGGGCCTGCTGCACGTGCTGCACGGCCATGCCGGGACGGGCGCCGCGCTGGTGGAGGCGGCCGTCGCCCAGGTGCGCTTCACCGGCTCGGCACGGGCCGGCGCCAAGGTGCTCGAGGCGTGCGCGCGCGACGTCAAGCGCGCGGTCGCCGAGCTGGGCGGCCAGGACGCCGCGATCGTGTGCGGCGACGCCAACGTGGCGCGCGCCGTCGAGGGCATCGCGTGGGGCGCGTTCGCCAACGCCGGGCAGTCCGGCGGATCGATCGAGCGGGTCTACGTGCTGCGCGCGGTCGCCGACCGGTTCCTGGAGGACCTGCTGGCCCGCACCCGCGGTCTGCGCGTCGGCGATCCGGCGGACCCCGACACCGACGTCGGCCCGCTGGTCGGCGGCGAGCGCCTCGGGCGGGTGACCGAGCTGCTCGACGAGGCCGTCGCCCAGGGCGCGGTGCTCCACTGCGGCGGACCGGTGAGCGTCCCCGGCCTGCCCGGCGCGTTCTGCGCGCCCGCGGTGCTGACCGGCGTGCCGGCGGGCGCGCGGCTGGCGCGCGAGGAGGTGCCGGGACCGGTTGTGGCGGTGACGGTCGTCGACCGCGAGGAGGATGCGATCGCCGCCGTCAACGACAGCCCGCTCGGGCTTGGCGCCTCGGTGTGGACCGCTGATCGCTTCAAAGGCCAGCGCATCGCGCGGGAGCTGCGCGTCGGGATGGTGTGGATGAACGACCACCTCGTGGCCCGTGGCGCTCCGCAGCTGCCGTGGGGCGGCGTGCGGGGATCGGGCATCGGGCGCGCCCGTGGCGCGATCGCGCTGCGCACCTGCGCCGAGCCCAAGGTCGTCACCTGGGATCCGCCGCTGGGCCGCGCGTTCTGGTGGTTTCCCTACGACGCCGCGCTGGTGCGGACCGGGCGCGCGGTCGCCCAGCTGCGCTCGACGCGCGACGCCGATCGCGAGCGCGGGCTGCGCGAGGGCGCACGGCCGGCGCTGAGGGTGGCAGCGCGGACCGTGCGCGCCCTGCGCCGGCGCTGAGGACGCCCGCACGACTCTGGAGGAGTGAAGAGTCGGGGTGGCGGACGCACCCTGCGCGCGTCCGCCACCCGCTGATGGGCGCGGCTCCCGGTCGACGCCTCCCGCCGTCCGGACTCAGGAGGGCAAACGTAGGGGACGGCGGCGGGCTGCCTGGGCAGCGCACCGCAAAGTGCATCGCTTTGCCCCAGAAAAGCGACACACGCCCGCCGCCGGTATGGACCACCCAGTCGCGATAGCGACACAGTCTCCTACGTGATCGCCCGCAGCCCGCCGGCCGTCACGGCCGCCACGAGGATCACCACGAGGACCGGTGCGCGCAGCGCGACGGCGACCAGTGCGGCTGCCAGCCCGGCCGCGCGCGGGTCGACGACGACGTCGCGGCCCGAGGCGAAGGTGTTGGTGACGATGAGCGCCGCCAGCAGCGCCGGGCCCAGCAGCGCCATGACCCCGGTCAGGCGCGGCGGCAGCTCGCGCCCACCCAGCGCCGCGGGCGCCAGGCCCTTCAGCAGCAGCGTCCCGGCACTCGCGCCGAGGACGACGATCCACGCGGTGCTCACGCCGGCACCGCGTCGCGGACCCGCGGGCGGCGCAGGCCCGCGAGGCAGACCACGGAGGCCGCGACGATGGGCACGCCCGGCGGCACGACGGGGACCATCGCCAGCGCGACCACCCCGCCGGCCAGCGCGGCGAGCAGCAGCCCGCGTTCGCGCACCTGGCCGGCGAGGAGGGCGAGGAACAGCGCGGGGAACGCGGCGTCGAGGCCGAGCGTCTCGGGATCGCCCAGGACCTCGCCGGCCAGCACGCCCACGACCGAGGCCAGGACCCAGGCGGCGTAGATCGTCAGCCCGGCGCCGACCAGCAGCCGCGGGTCGTAGCGGCCGCCGCCCAGGTGGCTGACCGCCCACGACTCGTCGATGACCACCTGGCCCTGCGCGGCACGCGCCAGCGGACGGCCGCGCAGCCACGGCGCCACCGAGAGCCCGATCGGGAGGTAGCGGGCGTTGAGCAGGAGCGCCGCGGTGATGGCGGCGACGGCCGTGCCGCCGTCGCCGATGATCGACACGGCCGCGAACTGCGCCGACCCGGCGAACGTCGTGAGCGAGAAGATGATGGTCTGCAGCGGATCGAACCCGGCCTGCCGGGCCAGGACGCCGTAGGTCAGGCCGAACCCCCCGACGGCGATCGCCAGCGGCCAAGCACGCCGGGCGCCGTCCACGTACGTCGTTCGTTCCATTAGCATGCACGTTCGCTATGCCGAACGAGATTGTCAAGGTCGTGGGGACCAACCTGCGGCGCCTGCGGACGCTCGACGGCCGCTCGCTGTCGGACCTCGCCCGCGCGTCCGGGGTGGCCAAGGCGACGCTGTCGGCGCTGGAGAGCGGCCGGGGCAACCCGACGCTCGAGACGCTCTCGGCGGTCGCCGCCGCCCTGGAGGTCCCGATGGGCGACCTCATCACCGCCGCCGACCCCGAGCCCGTGACCGTCGTGCGCAACGACGAGGGCACCGCGATTCCGGGCACGGCCAACGACCTGCGCCTGATCGCGCGGTTCACGCCGGGCGGGACGGTCGAGGTCTACGAGGCGCAGTGGCCGAAGCGCTCGACGCGCAACGCGGGCGGCCACGGGCCCGGCACGCGCGAGCACGTGTTCATCACGCGCGGCGGCCTGAAGGTCGGGCCGCTCGGGCGCGAGGTCGGGCTGGCCGGCGGCGACTACGCGACGTTCGCCGCCGACGAGCCGCACATCTACGAGGCGCGCGCCGGCACGCGGGCGCTGCTGCTGATGCAGTGGGCGCCGGGCGCTCAGGCCGCGGCGGAGCTGCCCGCCGACGGCACATAGGCGCGCCCCAGGCGCATCAGGCCGCGGCGGACCTGCCCGCCGACGGCTCGTAGGAGCGCCCCAGGTGCTCAGGCCGCGGCTGAGCTGCCCGCCGACGCCACGTAGCGCAGCCGCCCGGGCAGCAGCGGCACCAGCACGCGCTTGACGTACTCGGCGCCGCCGCGGACCGCCAGGGCGCGCGCGGGATCCCACGAGAAGCCGTAGCCACGGCGGATGGCGCCGGGCAGCAGGCCGACGGTGACGAAGTTGGCCAGCTCGACCAGCGGCCGGACCTTCAGCGGCACCGGCGGGCGCAGGACGACCTCGATGCCGACCTGGCGCGCGGTCGGCGTGACGACGAGATCGCCCGAGCCCAGCATGTCCGACATGTAGGCCTGGAAGTCGGCCCACGTCTGGGGCATGTCGGCGTCGGCCAGACCGAACAGGCGGCCGACCACGCGGTAGTCGGCCCAGTAGGCGTCGCGCTCGGACGGCGTGAGGCGCTCGACGTAGCGCTCGTGGACGAGCACCGCCGAGTCGACCAGGCACGCGACGATCCACAGCAGCAACGCGGGGTCGTCGGCGGCCCACGGCGTGCCGGCCGGGAACGGGCCGGCGGCGCGCGGCAGGGTGCCGCGGGCGCGGGCGTGCATGGCGCGCACGCGCGCGGTCATGCGGTCGGCGTCGGCCTTCGGGCCCCACGCGATCGCGTCCATGACCTCGGCGGTGCGGCGCAGGCGGTCGTACGGATCGTCGAGCGATCCGGTCGCCATGAAGAACCCCTCGAACGCCACGGGGTGGGCGCCCATCATCAGCAGCGCGCGCGGCCCGGAGAGCGCGGCGACCTTCTCGCGGTGGACGCGGCGCAGCAGCGAATCATCGGTGAAGTAGCTCGTGCGTGACATGAGTCCTGTGATCTCTCGCACCGTGTACGGCCGTCTACCCTGTCAGAGATGCCTGCCGCCGCTTATGAGGGAAAGGAGTGCGTGTGCCAGTTCAAGCGCGGGGTCTGCGATCAGACCTGCGTGCGGGACATGCTGGACACGCCGTTCTACATCGCCTGCCTGAAGCTGCGCGGCCGGCGCTGCCTGGTCATCGGCGGCGGAGCGCTCGGCCTCGAGAAGACCGAGGGCCTGCTGGCCTGCGACGGTGACGTCACGGTCATCGCGCCCGAGGTCGGCCCCGAGCTCGCGGCGCTGGCCGCCGAGGGGTCGATCCGCTGGGAGCGGCGCACGTACGCCGGGCCGCAGGACCTCGAGGGCATCTTCATGGTCATCGCCTGCACCGACGACACAGACACCAACATCGCGATCTACGAGGACGCCGAGCGTCGCGCGATGCTCGTCAACATCGTCGACGTCCCGCCGCTGTGCAACTTCATCCTCCCGGCGATCGTGCGCACCGGCCCGCTGGCCATCGCGATCTCGACGGCCGGCGCCTCGCCCGCGCTGGCCAAGCGCATGAAGCGCGAGATCAGCGCCCAGTTCGGCGAGGACTACGCGCGCCTGGCGGTCATGCTCAACGACGTCCGCGGCTGGGCGAAGGGCACGCTTCCGACCTACCAGGACCGCAAGGACTTCTTCGAGTCCATCGTCAACGGCGACCCGGACCCGATCCGGCTGATCCGCGCCGGCGACGAGGCCCGCCTGCGCGAGATCATCGCCGCCGCCCAGCGCGAGCACGCGCCGGCGACGGCGTAGGGAATGCCCGAGCGCCTCACGCACCTCGACGAGCACGGCGACGCGCGGATGGTCGACGTGGCCGGCAAGGCCGTCACGGAGCGGCGCGCGGTCGCCAGGGCGGTCGTGCGGATGGCGCCGGAGACGGCGCGCATGGTGCAGGCGGGAGACGCGCCGAAGGGCGACGTCCTGGCCACCGCGCGGATCGCCGGGATCATGGCCGCCAAGCGCACGGGCGAGCTGATCCCGCTGTGTCACCCGATCGGCCTGGACCACGTGGACGTCGACGCCACCGTCGACGCCGAGGCCGGGACGGTCACGATCATCGCCAGCGCCGGGGTCACCGCGCGCACCGGCGTCGAGATGGAGGCCATGACCGCGGCCGCGGTGGCGGCGCTCACCGTGTACGACATGGTCAAGGGCGTGGAGCGCGGCGTGGCCGTCGAAGAGGTCGTGCTGCTGGAGAAGTCGGGCGGCCGCAGCGGCACCTGGCGGCGCTGACGGGCCGCTGACGCCTACTCTCCGTTCCGTGCGCACCTGCGTCCTGACCGTTTCCACGTCGGTCTCGCGCCGGGCGAGCGAGGACGAGTCCGGTCCCCTGCTCGCGCGGCTGGCCGAGGAGGCCGGCGCCGACGTCGAGGCGATGGAGGTCGTCCCCGACGACTTCGCGCTGATCGAGGACCGGCTGCACCACTACGTCGACGACGGCTTCGCGCTGATCTTCACCACCGGCGGGACCGGCTTCACGCCCGACGACGTCACGCCCGAGGCCACCCGCGCGGTGATCGAGCGCGACGCGCCCGGCATCGCCGAGGCCCTGCGCGCCGAGTCGGCCCGCCACACGCCGATGGGGATGCTCTCGCGCGGCGCCTCGGGCATCGCCCACCGCTCGTTGATCGTCAACTTCCCCGGGAGCCCGAAGGCCGTCGCCGAGCTCTTCCCCGTCGTCGCGCCCGTGCTCGAGCACGCGGTCCGCACGCTGCAGCGCGACGATGGCAGCTCCCGCCATTGAGCTCGAGGGCCTGACGCGCCGCTACGGCGACCGCGAGGCCCTCTCCGACGTGTCGCTCGCGCTGCCGGCCGGCCAGACGCTCGTCGTCTTCGGCCCCAACGGCGCGGGCAAGACCACGCTGCTGCGGGTCCTCGCCACGCTGCTGCGGCCCCACGCGGGCGGTGCCCGCGTCCTCGGCCACGCGCTGCCCGGCGAGGGCTGGGCGGTCCGCGGGCGCATCGGGTTCCTCGGCCACGCCTCGCTGCTGTACCGCGACCTCACCGCGCGCGAGAACCTCACGTTCCACGCGCGGCTGCACGGCACGGAGCCCGGCCGCGTCGAGCAGCTCCTGGAGGCCGTCGGCCTGACGCTGCGCGCCGACGATCCGGTGCACACCTACTCGCGCGGGATGGTCCAGCGCGCCGCGGTCGCCCGCGCGGTCCTGCACGACCCCGAGCTGCTGCTGCTCGACGAGCCGACCGCGAACCTCGACCCGCACGCGACCGAGCTGGTCGAGCCGCTGATCGGCGCGGCGTCGGGCCGGACGCGCGTCCTGACTAGCCACGACCCGGTCGGCGGGCTGCAGGGCGCCGACCTCGCGCTCGGCCTGCGCGCCGGCCGTACCGAGCTGCTCGCGCCCGCGGCGGGCGTCGACCGCGACGCGATCGGGGCGCTGTACCGGTGACGCCCCCGCCGCCCTCGACCCGGCGCGCCGTCTCGGCCCTGCTGCGCAAGGAGGTGCGCCTGGAGCTGCGCACGCTTCAGGTCATCCCGGCGATGGCGCTGTTCAGCATCACGACGCTGATCGTCTTCCACTTCTCGCTGCAGGCCAACTCCGTGGAGGGCGCCCTGGCGGCCGGCGTGCTCACGGTGACGCTGCTGTTCAGCGCGATCCTCGGGATCAACCGCCTGTTCGTCGCCGACCACGAGGAGGGCGGCTTCGACGGCTTCCTGTTGGCGCCCGTGGACCGCACCGCGATGCTCGTCGCCAAGGCGCTGGCCCTTGGGGGGTTCCTGGTCGCCCTGGAGGTCGTCGCGGTTCCCGCGTTCGGGCTGATGCTCCTCGACCCGAACCTCACGGGCGCGGCCCTGTGGCAGACGATCGTGGTCCTCCTGCTGGCCGACGTCGGCATCGCCGTGGTGGGGACGCTGGTCGGCGCGCTGGCCATCCAGACCCGCGCGCGCGACCTGATCGTGCCCCTGATCGCCCTCCCGCTGCTGCTGCCCGTGGTCATCGGGACGGCGAAGGCGCTCGCGCCCACGTTCGCCGCGGCGGGCGCCGGGGCGCTCCCGGGGCGCTGGCTGGCGATCCTCGGGCTCTATGATCTGATCTTCGGCCTTCTCGCGTACGCCGTCTTCGACTTCCTCCTCGAAGACTGAGCGGGCCGCAGCGGCCCCGGGAGTTCTCCGATGTACGGCTCACGCCTTCGCAGTCTGTCCGCAGCGACCGTGGTGACACTCATCACCGGCTACTGCCTGGCCGCGTTCGTCGCGCCCATGGACGCCGACCAGGGCTTCATGCAGAAGATCTTCTACCTGCACGTGCCGATGGCGATCGTCGCGCTGGGCGGGTTCGTGTTCGGCGGGATCTGCGCGATCATGCACCTGCGCACCGACGACGCCAAGTGGGACCTGCGCTCCTACGTCGCGATCCACATCTCGGTGATCCTCGGCGTCGGCGTCCTGCTGACCGGCGCGATCTGGGCCAAGGCGTCGTGGGGCCACTGGTGGGTGTGGGACGAGCCCACGCTCGTGAGCTTCCTGATCGTCTTCCTGCTCTACGCGACCTACACGCCGCTGCGCTTCTCGATCGAGGACCGCGAGAAGCAGGCGCGCTACGCGTCGGTCTTCGCGATCACCGCCGGCGCGTTCGTGCCGCTGAACTTCCTGGCGGTCCGCGCCGCCACGTCGCTCGTGCACCCCCGCACGTTCGACTCCGCCGACAACCTGCCCGGCGCGATGCGCACCGCGTTCCTGGTGTGCTTCCTGGGCATGGTCCTGCTGTACGTGCTGCTCTGGCGGTACGAGATGGCCCACAAGAACACCGTCGCCCAGCTGCGATCCCTCAAGCGCAAGCTCGCCGGAGACGACGGCCTGCGCAGCCGCCGCTCGGCCGCCCCGGAGCTCCAGGTCTGATGATCACCGCCGCCTCGAACACGCTGCCCGACAACGCCGGCTACGTCGCCGCCGCCTACCTCGTCTTCCTGGCGCTGCTGGTGGTCTACGTCGGCATCATGGCCTACAAGCTGATGCGCGTCGAGCGCGACGTCGTCGAGCTCAACCGGCTCGCCGACGCGGAGCGCCCGGGCACCGGCGAGCCGGACACCGCCCGCGCAAGCGAGGAGGCGACGAGCGTATGACCGAGCTCCTCTGCCTGGGCATCTCCCAGAAGACCGCGCGCGTCGCGGTCCGCGAGCGCCTGGCGCTGACGACCAAGGAGGGCCAGGCCCTGTGCCGCGAGCTGGTCCAGAGCGAGCACATCCGCGAGGCGGTCGCGATCTCCACCTGCAACCGCACCGAGGTCTACCTCGTCGGCGACCCGGTCGGCGCGGAGACCGAGCTGCTGACCCGCCTGGCGCAGCGCGCCGGCACCCGCCCCACCGAGCTGGCCGAGGCGCTCTACGCGCCGCGCAACTGCGACGCCGCCCGCCAGCTGTACCGCGTCGTCAGCGGCCTGGAGTCGATGATCGTCGGCGAGGCCGAGATCCAGGGCCAGGCCAAGCGCGCCTACGAGGCCGCGCTGGAGGCCGGGACCACCGGCCCGCTGACGAACCGCCTCTTCACCGCCGCGCTGCAGACCGGCAAGCGCGTGCGCTCGGAGACCACGATCGGCGAGGGCCGCGCGAGCGTCTCCAGTGTCGCCGTCGGCCTGGCGCGCGACGTGATGGGTCCGGAGCTCTCCTCCCGCGACGTCGTGATCATCGGCGCCGGGGAGACGAGCGAGCTCACCGCCCGCGCGCTGGCCGAGCAGGGCGTGCGGACGATCTTCGTGGCCAACCGCCACGCCGACCGGGCCCGCTCGATCGCCGAGCGCTTCGGCGGCTCGGTCTCCTCGCTGCACGAGCTGCCCGAGCGCCTGGCCGAGGCCGACATCGTCGTCGCCTCGACGTCCTCGCCGCACCCGATCATCGAGGTCGACGAGCTCGCCGTGGTCATGCGCGAGCGCGACGGCTCGCCGCTGCTGCTGATCGACCTCGCCGTCCCGCGCGACATCGACCCGGCCTGCGCCGAGCTCGAGGGCGTGACGCTCTACGACATCGACGACCTCCAGTCGGTCGTCGCCCGCAACCGCCAGGTCCGCGAGGCCGAGCGCGAGCAGGCCGAGGCGGTCGTCGAGGACGAGATCCAGCGCTTCGCCCGCTGGATGGGCCAGCTCGACGTCCTGCCGACCATCACCGCGCTCCGCGCCCAGGGCGAGAGCATCGTCGAGCAGCTCCTCGCCGAGAACGCCGGCCGCTGGGAGAGCGCGTCGGTGCGCGACCGCGCCCGGATCGAGGCGCTGGCGCGCTCGCTGATGCAGCGCCTGCTGCACGAGCCGACGATCCGCCTCAAGTCGCTGGAGCGCGAGGGCGGCCACGGCCGCGTCCAGCTGGCGCGCGAGCTCTTCGGCCTCGAGGAGAGCGCCGCCGAGGCCTCGCTGCCCACAGAGCAGGACACCGACGCCGACGTGCGCCCCCTGCGCCGGCGCGCCGGCCAGTGAGGCTCGGCACGCGCGCCAGCGCGCTCGCGCTCGTGCAGGCCCACGCGGTGGCCGAGGCGCTGCGCGCGGCGGGCGGCGACGCCGCCGAGATCGTCGAGATCACCACCAGCGGCGACCGCGGAATTCGGACCCACCCATCCGACAAGGCGCGCTGGATCGACACCATCGAGGACGCGCTGCAGCGCGGCGAGATCGACCTCGCGGTGCACTCGGCCAAGGACGTGCCCGCCACGAAGCTGCTGCGGCCCGGCATGCGTCTCGCCGCCGTGCTGCCCCGCGAGGACGCGCGCGACGCGCTGGTCGGTGCCGCGTCGCTCGACGCGCTCCCGGCGGGCGCGCGCGTGGGCACCTCGTCGCTGCGCCGTCGCGCCCAGCTGCTGGCCGCGCGCGACGACCTCGAGGTCGTCGAGCTGCGCGGCAACGTCGACACGCGCCTGCGCAAGCTCGGCGAGGGCGCCTGCGACGCGCTCGTGCTCGCCGCCGCCGGGCTGCGCCGCCTCGGCCGCGAGGGGGAGATCGGCGCGCTGCTGGACGCCAGCGTCTTCGTCCCCGCGCCCGGCCAGGGCGCGCTCGCCGTCGAGGGCCGGGCGATCCCGGAGCACCTGGTCGACCCGGCGACCGACGCGCAGCTGCGCGCCGAGCGCCACGTCGTCGAGGCGCTGGGCGCCACCTGCGACACGCCGGTCGGCGTCCACCACGACGGCACCGCGCTGCACGCGTTCGTCGGGCTGCCCGACGGGAGCGCGTGGATCCGCGACAGCGTCGTCGCCGACGACCCCGCGCCGCTGATGGTGCAGCGCCTGCGCTCGATGGGCGCCGCGGCGCTGCTGGAGCAGGCCGAGATGATGGCTGCGACGTGACTCGCGCAGGGCGCGTCGTGCTCGTCGGCGCCGGTCCCGGCGACCCGGGGCTGATGACCGTCCGCGCGCTGGAGGCCATCGCGCAGGCCGACGTCATCCTGTATGACAAGCTCATCCCGGCCACCGCGCTGGACGGCGCGCGCGCCGGCGCCGAGCTGCTCGACGTGGGGAAGGTCGGCGGCGGCGAGCAGGTGCCGCAGGACGAGACGCACCGGCTGCTGCTGACCCACGCGCAGGCGGGTCGCACCGTCGTGCGCGTCAAGGGCGGCGACCCGTTCGTCTTCGGGCGCGGCGGCGAGGAGGCGCTGCTGTGCCGCGAGCACGGCATCCCGTTCGAGGTCGTCCCCGGCGTCACCGCCGGCGTCGCGGCGCCCGCCTACGCCGGCATCCCGGTCACGCAGCGCGGGATGGCCGCCGCGGTGGCGTTCGTCACCGGCCACGAGGACCCCGGCAAGCCGGAGACGCAGCTCGACTGGCCCGCGCTGGCGGCCTTCCCGGGCACGTTGGTGTTCTACATGGGCGTGCGCGCGCTGCCGCGCATCGCCGATCAGCTGACCGAGCACGGCCGGCCGGCAGACGAGCCCGTGGCGATCGTCGAGCGCGGCACGCTGCCCGACCAGCGCACGGTGCACGGCACGCTGGACACCATCGCCGAGCTCGCGGCCGCGGCCGCGATCAAGCCGCCGTCGGTGACCGTGGTCGGCCGCGTCGCCGCGCTGGGCGAGGAGCTCGGGTGGCTCGGCGTCGGCCCGCTCGCCGAGACGTCGGTGGTCGTCACGCGCCCGCGCGCGAAGGCCAGCGGCCTGGCGCGAGCGCTGCGCGAGCTGGGCGCCCGCGTCGTCGAGGCGGCGGTGATCGTCCCCGAGCCCCTGGACTTCACGGTGCCCGACCTCGCCGGCACCGACCTGCTCGTCCTGTCCTCGCCCAACGGCGCGGCGCGGTTCTTCGGCGCGCTGCGGGACTCCGGCCGCGACGCCCGCGCGCTGGCCGGCACGCGCGTGGCCGTGATCGGCCCCGGCACCGCCGACGCCGTGCGCGCCCACGGCGTGGAGCCCGACCTGGTCCCCCGCAGGGCGGTGGGCGAGTCGCTGGCCGAGCTGGTCGCGGGCCTCGAGGTGCAGCGCGCGCTGATCGTGCGCGCGCGGGGCGGCCGCGACGTCGTGCGCGAGGCGCTCGCCGGCGCGGACCCGCCGGCCGCCGACATCACCGTGATCGAGCCCTACGTCACCGTCGCCGAGCCGCTGGACCCGCGGGCCCGCGCACGGGCGCTGGAGGCCGACTGGGCGACGTTCACCTCGGCGTCATCGGCGCGCTTCTTCTGCGAGGCGGTCGGCGGCGCCGACGCGATCCGCGACAGCGGCCTGCAGCTCGCCTCGATCGGCCCGATCACGACCACGGCGCTGCGCGAATTGGGGCTGGAGCCGCACGTCGAGGCCACCGAGCACACGCCCGACGGCCTCGTCGCCGCGCTGGTGGCCGCCGCCGGGGCCTAGGGGGAACACTGGCCCAGAGGGCCAGGTTCCCTTGCGGGTGTTCGCCCAGGGGGCGAAACCCGCGGCGGGCTAGGGACCCACGCTCCGAGCGCGGCCGGCGCGCCGCTAGCCTCCCCGCGGCATGGCCCATCCGATCACGTTCCTGTCCGACTACGGCCTGGACGACGACTTCGTCGGCGTCTGCCATGCGGTCATCGCGCGGATCGCGCCGGAGGCGCGCGTCGTCGACCTCACCCACGGACTGGACCGCCACGACATCCGGACCGCCGCGCTCGTGCTGCGGCGGGCGCTGCCGTTCGCGGCGCCGGGCGTGCATCTGGCCGTCGTCGATCCGGGCGTCGGCGCCGAGCGGCGCGCGCTCGCGCTGCGCACCACCGAGGAGGACCGGATCCTCGTCGGGCCCGACAACGGCCTGCTGTCGCTGGCCGCCCAGCGCTTCGGCGGGATCGCCGAGGTCGTGGACGTCGCCCGCTCGCCCCACCGGCTCGAGCCGGTCTCGGCGACCTTCCACGGGCGCGACATCTTCGCGCCCGTGGCCGCCCACCTCGCCGCGGGCGCGGAGCTGGCCGACGCCGGCGATCCGATCGACGCCGACGAGATCATCCGCCTGGACATGCCGCTGGCGCTCCTGGAGAACGGCGAGCTGTTCGCGCACGCCGTCGGCTTCGACCGCTTCGGCAACATCATGCTCGACGTCGAGCACGCCGAGCTGACCGAGTCGGGGTTCAAGCTCGGCCACGCGGTCGACGTCAACGGCCGCACCGGCGTCTACGCCACGACGTTCGCCGACGTCGCCGCCGGCGAGCTGATCCTCTACGAGGACGCCTACCGGACCCTCTCGCTGGCGGTCAACCGCGGCTCGGCGCGGGAGCTGCTCGGCGTCGCCCGCGACGACGAGCTGCGGATCCGCGCGCGCTGATGCTGGGCACGCCGCGCCTGCACCTGCGGTCGACCGACTCGACGAGCGACCGCGCCAAGGAGCTCGCGCTGGCCGGTGCGCCGCACGGCGCGCTGGTGACCGCCGCGGCCCAGACCGCGGGGCGCGGCCGGCAGGGCCGCAGGTGGACGACGCAGCCCGGCGCCACGCTGGCGATGTCGCTGGTGCTGCGCGACGCGCCGCCGCTGCTCCCGCTGGTCGCGGCCGTCGCCGTGGCGCAGGCCTGCGGCCCCGGCGCGCAGATCAAGTGGCCCAACGACGTCCTCGTGGGCGGGCGCAAGGTCGCGGGGATCCTCGCGGAGGGCCGGCCGCAGGACGGCTGGACGATCCTGGGGATCGGCGTCAACGTCGCGGTCGACCCGGCCGACCTGCCGCCCGACCTGCACGCCAGGGCGGGCACCCTCGGGCGCGCGCGCGCCGACGTCGCGCCGTTCCTGGCCGACCTCTTGACGGCCCTGGACGGGGCCCTGGCGCTGGAGACCGCCACGCTGCTGGACGAGTGGCGCGCGCGCGACGCGCTCGCCGGCCACGCGGTCGCCTGGGCCGGCGGGACCGGGACGGCCGCCGGGATCGACGGCGAGGGCCGGCTGGTCGTCACGCTGCCCGGCGGCGGCCGGACGGCGCTGAACGCCGGCGAGGTGCACCTCGGGCGGCTGCCGGACACCGAGCCGCCGTCACGCTAGGCGCGCGGATCCAAGACCACCAAGAAGCGATCCACCAGCGGCGGGTCAACGTGGCGGACGGCGAGGCGCGTGCCGCGCGCGACGGTGACCGACACCGTCGCCAGGTCCGCGCGGCGCTGGAGGATCGTACGCGACACCCCGAGCTGCTGCAGGCGCCGCCGGCGCGCCACCAGCGTGATCCGCGCCGCGCGGTGACGCGCGCGCAGCACGACGCGGCGGTCGTCGGGGTCCAGCCGCAGGCCCGCGGCCGCGAACGCGTCGAGCCCGAGCGCGACGGCGAGCGCGACGAGCACCGGCGCCGCCGGCCAGGCCGCCGGCACGATGCCGATCAGGATCGCGCTGACCGCGAGCGCCGCGAGGACCGGTCGCATGACGTAGCGCCGGCGCGCGCGCTCCGGCGGCCGCTGCTGCAGCGCCAGCGGCCCCGACAGCTCGGGCAGGAACGTCGCGAGGAACGGCTCGACGTCGCGCCGCGGCAGCAGCGGGAACAGCGTGCGCTCCACCGTCTCGCGGCCGCCCAGGCTGGTGACCTCCAGGCGCAGCGTCACGAGCCCGAACGGGCGGCGCAGCGCGCTCTCGACGATCTGCGCGCCGTCGACCCGCGCGACCGGCACGCTGACGGCGCGGCGCTGCAGCAGCCCGCGGCGGATGCGCAGGCGCTCGTCATCGCGCTGGATCTCGAAGCCCGAGAAGGCCACGACCGCACCGAGGAACGACAGCGCCCAGGCCGCGCCGAGCAGCGCGAGGGCGATCAGGACGACCTCATGGACGGTGTCGACGCTGCGCGCCAGCGTCTCGCTCTCGCCGGCCAGGCCGTTCTGGAGCAGGCCGAAGACGCCGCCGACGACCGGCAGGACGACGCCAAGCTGCGGCGCGGTCAGCGCCGTGACGAGCAGGCCGGCCATCGTCAGGCGCCGGCGCCGGTGGGCCGCCTGCTCCTCCTGGTCGGGGTGCCCGAGCGCGGCCCGCAGCTCGCGCGCCTGCGCGTCCGACAGGGCGCTGAGCATGACCTCGGCGTGCTCGCCGGCACCCGGCGTCTGGACCTGCAGCCCGCTGACGCCGAACAGGCGCTGGATCGGCCCGGCGATGGTGTCGACGGCCTGCACGCGATCGAGCGGCACGACCGTCTCGTCGGGCGAGAACACGCCGGAGCGGAAGTGCAGCGCGCGGTCGCTGATCCGGTAGGTGGTGGCCCGCCAGCGGGTGATGCCGATGGCCGCGGCGGCGCCGACGCCGAGCAGGCCGAAGAGGATCGCCGAGAAGCTGCTGCGCGTCCCGCCGGCGACGAGCCCGATCAGCAGGGGGACCGCGACGTCGGCCAGCGCGCGGACGGCCTCGTCGATGGCGGCCGCGACGTGCAGCCGGTGCGGCTCAGAGCTCATCGGGTTTGCGGATCAGCCCGGCGAGCCGGTCGCGGACCAGCGCCGCGTCGCCGTCCTGCAGGGCCGGGATCTCGGTGGTGCCGGCAGCGGTGTGGACGACCACGGCGGCGACGCCGACGATCTGCGCGAAGAACGTGCGCTTGACGTCGACGTGCTGGATCCGCGCGACGGGCACGATCGTGCGGATCTCGGTGAACGCGCCGCGGCGCAGGTCGAGCTCGTCGTCATCCAGGCGCCAGCGCCAGCGGCGCCAGCGCAGCGTCGGCACGACGAGGACGGCGACCAGCGCGCCGAGCAGCACGAGGAACGGCAGCACGTCGCCGAGCACCCCGACGATCCCGTCGCCGTCGAGCACGGAGGGCAGGATCGCGAACGCCGCGACCGTCGCCGGGCCGCTCCAGGCGAGCGCCTCGATGGTCCACAGCGCGCGGGCGGCCGGCGCGAGGAGGCCGTCGGGCTCGGGGCGGGGATCCACGCCGATCAGCCTATGGGCCGGTGCGGATCAGGCGGCGTCGTCGAGCTGCTCGGGCGGCGGGGGGTCCGACGACGGCTCGTCGGCCGCCTTGGCGCGCGCGGTGCGGGCGCGCTTGGGCTTCGGGGCGTCCTCGGCCGGCGCGTCGCCGGCGTCGAGCGCCAGCTGCTCGGGCTCGGCTGCGGCCGCGCGCACGGGCGTGCGCCGGGCGCGGGGCTTGGGCTTGTCGGCTGCGGGTTCGGCGGCCGTCTCGGCCTCGGGCTCCGCTGCCGCCTTCTTGCGGGCGGGCGCGCGGCGCTTGGGCTTGGCGGCGGGCGTGGCCTCGGCCTCGGGCGCGGCGGCGTCGTCCTTCTTGGCGGCCGCGCGGCGGCGCTTGGGCTTCGGCTCGTCCCCGGGGGCCTCGACGGTGCCGACCGCCTCGTCGACCGCGGGCTCCTCGGCGACCTGCTTCTTCGCCGGCGCGCGACGGCGCTTGGGCT
Organism: Baekduia sp.; assembly: GCF_035318805.1. GTDB lineage: Bacteria > Actinomycetota > Thermoleophilia > Solirubrobacterales > Solirubrobacteraceae > Baekduia. Next base: position 42,443 of record NZ_DATHDY010000031.1, on the reverse strand, counting down.
TCTCCGCGTCGGCCTCGGCCTCGGCCTCGCCGGCCTCCTCGACGACCTTCTTCTTCGCGGGCGCGCGACGCTTGGGCTTCGGCGTCTCCTCCACCGCGGCCTCGTCGGCCACGGGCTCGTCCGCCACCGGCCTGCGCACGGGCGTGCGGCGACGCTTGGGCGCCGGAGCCTCATCGGCGAGCTCGGTCACCTCGACGACCTCGGTCGGCTCAACGATCTCGGTGGGCTCGACCGCCTCGGTCACCTCGACCGCCTCGACCCGCGCAGCGGCCCGACGGCGACCGCTCCGGCCGGGGTGCAGCAGCGACGCGGCAGCGTCGATGGCGCGCGCGGCCTCGGCGTCGTCCACCGGCGCAGGCGTGGCGGCCGCCGCCGGCGCGCGCGCCGGCTCTGCGCCGTTCTCGCCCGCGGCCTCGGCGTCGCCGATCTCCTCGCCGCCGCCCTCCGCGACCGCAGCAGCCTCCGCCGCCGCCCGGGCCTTGGCGTTGGCCTTGCGCCGCGAGCGGCTGCGGCGCTTGGAGCGCGACCGCCCCTCGCCCGGCTCGCCGCCCTCGCCGTTGCCGTTGCCGTTGTTGCTGCCGGCCGCGCCCACGGGCTCGAGCACGGCGCTGTCGGCGCCGATCTCCAGGATCCCGCCGTTCTGCGCGCCGCCGACCATCTGCGGGGTCTTCGCCGCGTCGTCGCCCTTCTTGCGCCGGCGGCGGCCACGGGTCTTGCGCTTGGGGAAGTTGCGCAGCAGCTCGCGCGACAGCGCGCTGGGCTTGCGCGCCATGCGGGTCCGCGCCCCGCGCACGACCTCCATGGCCTCCGGCGTATGGGCGACCGCCGCGGCGAGGATGGCGGCCGAGAGCCGCCGGTCCTGCTTGCGCGCGGCGTGCACCAGCCGGCGAGCGTTGCGCGCGTGCGCGCCGCCGCTGGAGTTGACCAGCAGCCCCAGCAGCCGCTTCGTCTCGGGCCAGCGCTGCACGGCGTACTCCTCGTGCACCTCGCGCGTCATGTCGGCGAGGTCCCAGATCCAGTGCGAGGCCTGGTCGCGGCGCCCGATGCGGCGCTCGGCCAGCGCCTGCAGCAGCACCTTGACGCCCTCGCGGCGCTCGTCGCGCGACCACGTGCGCACGACGTCGACCGCCCGCTCGAACGCGTCGGCGTCGCGCGACTGCGCGATCTCCTGCAGCGCGCGCAGGCGCAGCTGCGAGTTCTTGTTGCGCTCGACCGCGGTCAACAGGAAGCTGCGCTTCAGCTCGCCCGACTTGTCGAAGTGCAGCATCGCGCGGGCCCGCCGCCAGCCGCTCGGCGCGACGCGCGCGCCGGCCAGCGCGGCCCACTGGACCTGCTCGCCGTAGTCGAGGAACTCGACGGCGATGCGCCACAGCTCGCGCTCGAAGACCTCGATGCGGCGGTCCTCGTCGGCGCACACCGGGATGACCCGGCGCTCGACGCGCACCCGCCGCCCGCGGCCGCGGCGCACGGGGCCGACGACGATCGCGCCGCCGCGGTAGACGTCGCGGTCCAGCAGCGAGTGCAGCGTGACGACCGGGTCGTCGTGCCGCGTCGCGGGATGGACGAAGTCGACGACGATGCCCGACTCCTTGCCGGGGTGGCGGCGCGTCACGCGGCCGACGCGCTGCTGGTAGATGCGCTTGGACGCCGTCGGCGCCAGGTGCATGCAGATGGTCGCCCGCGGCGAGTTCCAGCCCTCGGCGAGCAGCTGCGCGTTGACCAGCACGTCGATCTCGCCGCGCTCGTAGCGCGCGAGGATCTCGGCCAGCTCGCGCTTCGGGGTCTCGCCCGAGACGCCCATCGCCTTGATGCCCTCCTGGCGGAAGGCCTCGGCGACGTTCATCGCGTGGCGCACGCCGGCGGCGTAGACCACGCCCGGCACGCCGTTGAAGCGCGTCTTGTAGAGATCGGCGATCGCCAGGTTGAACGGGAGCTGGTCCAGCAGCTCGGCGAGCATCTCCTGGTCGAACTCGACGTCGACCTCGCCCTTGCGCAGCGGCACCTTGGCGATCGTGCGCACGCCCGGGCCCGGCGGGATCCGGATCGACCGCAGCGGCGCGATGACGCCGCGGCGCGCGGCCTGCGCGAGGTCGAAGCGCGAGGTCTGCGTCGGGAACAGGTCGGTGACGTGGCGGGCGATCAGGGCGCCCGTGGCGGTCATGCCGACGAAGATCGGGCCCGTCCACGCACGGATCGCCGCCGACGTCTTCTCGCCCAGCGCGGTGTGCGCCTCGTCGCAGATGACGATGGTGTAGGCGTCGGAGATGCGGCCGGCGTTGCGGACGAACCACTGGTAGGTCTCGACCGTGACCGGACCGTCGGTGCGGCCGGTGCCTTCGCCGTCGAGCAGGGGCGGGCTCTCGCGCTTGCCGTAGCCGCGCGTGTGGAGCTCGCCGAGGAACTGGTCGACCAGGTTGCGGCGGTGCGTGAGGATCAGGACGCCGCCGGTGCGCGACGCGTCCACGAAGCCCATCGCGGCGACCGTCTTGCCGGCGCCCGTCGCGTGCTCGAACCAGAAGCGCTTGCCCGCATTGGGGTCGTCGGCCGCGCCCTCCGAGACGTCCTCGTCGACGTCGTCGTCCTCGTCGTCGTCGTAGGACTCCTCCTCGGCCGGCTCGTCGGACTCGTCGTCCTCGTCCTCGTCGTCGAGGCCCTCGATCTCGATGTCGACGGGCGTGCGGTCCTCGTCCTCGTCGTCCTCGTCGTCGTCTTCGTCCTCGTCGGGATCCTCGGGCTCGGGCTCCGGCGCCTCGTCCCGCGACGGCTCGGGCTCGGGGGCGTCGTCGACGGCGAGCACGGGCGCAGCCGCCGCATCAGTGCCGTTGGCGCCCTTCTGCGTCGCCGCCATGAGCGCGACGAGCGTGCCCGACAGGGCATCCACCTGGTGCGGGTTGAGCGACGTGCCGTCGGCCAGCCGCGGCTCGTCCTCGCTGAGGACGCGCTCCAGGCCGAGCAGCAGCGCGTAGCGGCGCCGCCACTTCGTCGACGGGACCTTCGCGCCGGCGTCGATCTCGGCCACCGCGGCGTCCAGCGCGCGGCGGCGTGCGCTGCCGGGGGCGAGCGCGACGCTCGCCTCTTCGCCGTCGTGCAGGAAGCGCTCACGGGTGAACGCCTCGGCACGCTTGACCAAGGTGGGATCGGGAATCGATGCGGCCTCGACGGCCTGCGTCGTGGGTTCAGCCATGAAACGGCTCGCTCTTCGTGAGGAGCGCCCGCGATGGGACAGCGGCGGACGGATGCTTGCAGTCCTCGACGGACCAGGGGGAAGCGAGGGACCTCCCATGAACCAGCAGCTGCACCCTCGCCTCGTACGCCAAGGATACCCGATCGCGCCGACGATCCACAGAAACCTGCGACCCTATTGGCCATGTCCCGCCGCCTGCTGCTCGTCCTCGGCGCCGTGGCCGTGGTCGTCGTGGTCGTCGTCGGCCTCTCGCAGACCAACACCAACAACGCCGCGCCGAAGGCCAACGCCTTCGATCTGGCGGCCGCCAAGCGCGCGCTGGCGGGCGCTCCGGCGCCGCTGGCCGCGCTGCACGAACAGGCCAGCGTGCTGCTGCCCGGCTCCAAGAAGGACGTGCAGGCGCGCATCGAGGAGCTCAAGGGCCACCCCGTGGTCGTCAACAAGTGGGCGTCATGGTGCGGACCATGCCGCTACGAGTTCCCCTTCCTGCAGCGCAACAGCGTGCGCTACGGCAAGCAGGTGGCGTTCATCGGGCTGGACTCCAACGACGAGGGCGCGGCCGCGAAGCGCTTCCTGAAGCAGTTCCCGCTGACCTACCCGAGCTACGTCGACCAGAACTCGCGGATCGCCCAAGCGCTGGAGATCGGGAAGAACTACCCGACGACGATGTACTACGACGCCGCGGGCAAGCTGCAGTACGTCCACCAGGGGCTCTACTCGACCGACGCCGCGCTGGACGCCGACATCCGGCGCTACGCGCTGGGCCGTCCCTCGTGACCGGCGGGCGCCGCGCCGATGCCTGAGGTCCGCGTCGACCCCCTCACCGGGCTGCGCACGATCATCGCCGCCCGCCGCGCCGGCCGGCCCGGCGGCTGGGCGATCTCCGGCGATCCCGCGCCGATCGATCCCGAGCGCGATCCGTTCGCCCCGGGTCACGAGGACCAGACGCCGCCCGAGATCTACGCCGTGCGCCCCGGCGGCAGCGCGGCGAACACGCCGGGCTGGTCGGTGCGGGTGGTGCCGAACCTCTACCCCGCGCTGACGCGCGACGAGGCCGAGCCGGAGCCGTCGCACGACCCCGACCTGTTCACGGCGGTCGCCGCTTACGGCAGTCACGAGGTCATCGTCAACGCGCCCGACGCGGTGACCTCTCTGGCCGACCTGCGTCCCGAGCAGGTCGCCGCCGCGATGGAGGTCTGGCGGACCCGGATGGCCACGCACGCCGACGCCGGCGCAGCCTGCGTCCACGTGCTCGTCAACGAGCGCACCGAAGGCGGCGCGTCGCTGGCGCACACGCACGCCCAGCTGTACGCCATGGACTTCGTCCCCGCCCAGATCGCCCGCGAGCGCGAGCGCTTCACGGCACACGCCACCCGGACCATGGGCGGCAACCTGCTGCAGGACCTCGTCCAGGACGAGGTCCGGCTGCGCGACCGCGTCGTCGCCATCGACGACGAGGCCGTCGTGCTGTCGCCCTTCGCCGCCCGCCTGCCCTACCAGCTGCTGCTGGCGCCCCGGCGGCCGCGGCGGCACTTCGAGGACGACGGGCCGCTCGGCGCCGCGCTGCTGCACGACGTGCTCAACCGGCTGCGCCGCCACCTCGGGTTCATGCCGCCGCTGAACCTCTGGGTCCGCACCGCGCCGCTGGGCGCCGACCAGTTCTGCTGGCGCATCGACGTCGTCCCGCGCCTCACGCACCTCGCCGGGCTGGAGCTCGGCACCGGCGTGCACCTGAACATCGTGGCACCCGAGCAGGCCGCCGCGCAGCTGCGCGACGCGTGACCCTCGTCGCCCTGGCCATCCTCGCGTCGACCGCGATCGGCGTCGGCGTCGAGCAGCGCTTCCGCGCGGGCGCGATCGCCTTCTCGCGCAAGCTCATCGACACGATGGTCTGGACGCTGCTGCCGTTCATCGCGTTCTTCGTCGTCGCCCGCCTGCACCTCGGCGGCGGTGTCGGGATCGGTTTGGCGCTGGGGTTCGTCGAGCTGGCGGCCGTCGGCACGCTGGCCTACGTCGTCGGCACGCGCGTCCTGCACCTGCCGCGCCCGTCGGTCGGCGCCCTCATCCTGGCCGTGATCCTCGCCAACACGGGGTACCTCGGCATCCCGCTCAACGCGGCGCTACTGGGCCACGGCACGCTGGCGCCGGCGATCGCCTGGGACACGATCGTCAGCCAGGTCATGCTCTACACCGCCGGGTTCGCGGTGGGCGCGGCGTTCGGGACCGAGGCGGGCGAGAACCCGCGCGAGCGCATGAAGGCGTTCGTGACGCGCAACCCGGTGCTGTGGGCGCTGATCGCCGGCCTGCTCGCGCCCGACGCGCTGGCGCCGCAGGCCGTCGTGGACGTCGCCAAGGCGCTGGCCGCCTACACGCTGCTGCCCATCGGCTTCTTCATCCTCGGCGTCAACCTGATGGGCGAGCGCGAAGGAGGCGTCCTGCGCTTCCCGCCGCCGCTGACCGCGCCGATCGGCGCCGCGATCGTCCTGCGGATGGTCGTCGCGCCCGCGCTGCTGGTCGGGCTGTCGGCGATCACGGTCGGCGTGCCCGACGCCTACCTCGTGCAGGCCGCGATGCCCGCCGGCATCAACTGCCTGGTCGTCGGCCACCTGTACGGGCTGGACCTCCGGCTGGCCGCCGGCGCGATCGCGTGGTCGACGACGATCGCCGTCGTCGCGGCAGTCGCCCTCACCGCGCTGGGCGTCTGAGCACCAGTCCTGGCGAACAACCGGCGGCGCTCATCCTCGCGCCCATGATCTGATGGCCTCCATGCGAGCCCTCGTCCAGCGCGTCCGCCGCGCCTCGGTCACCGTCGACGGCGAGACGATCTCGGCGATCGGCCCCGGCCTCCTCGTCCTGCTCGGCATCACGCACGACGACGACGCGGCGGGCGCCGACCGGCTCGCCGGCAAGGTGCGCGCGCTGCGGATCTTCGAGGACGCCGAGGGCAAGATGAACGAGTCGCTCGGCGACGGCCGCGAGGTCCTCGTCGTCAGCCAGTTCACGCTCTACGGCGACACCCGCAAGGGCAACCGGCCGTCGTTCATCGGCGCCGCACGGCCAGAGGTCGCCGAGCCGCTCTACGAGCGCTTCCGGACCCGCCTGGGCGCCCAAGGAGGCCGCTTCGGCGCGCACATGGAGGTCGAGCTGGTCAACGACGGGCCGGTGACGCTGCTCGTGGAGCTGCCGTAGACCCTTGCGGTTTGCGGCGGGCAGTGCGAGCGGGGCTGGCTGGGCCGGCGCTCCGCGACGCTCGCCACCCGCCGCTCCGCTCGGGCGCCCCGGGCTCGGCCGGTGGTATCGCTGCTCTCGTCGGCGCACCTGTGTGGGCATCGATCGCGCGCTTCCGCCTCCGCGGCGGGATGACGACATCACGGATCGCCGGCATGGCTCGTCCCCGCGGCAGCGCGCGCTCGCAGCGCTGCTCGGTCGAGCCATCCCCGAGCGCTCCCATCAGCCATCCGTTTCCCGGGCCGGCCCGCAGGCGTCGCCTCGCTCCGGGCTGAGGCAGCGCAGCCGTGGACCGGACGCTGTCGACGTAGCGGGGGCGACGTCACGCGCCCCCGCCGACCACCAGCGCCGAGGCCCCCGACCGCAAGCGCCCGAGCACCGTAATGTCCCGCCCATGCCGCCCGAGGAACGGTTCGTCCCCCGCTTTGCCGCCGAGCCGCCACAGGAGCTGCTGCCCTACGGCCGCTGGGCCGATCGCCTGCGTGAGGAGTTCCTCGCCGCCTGCCTGACCATCGAGGACGACATCGGCGAGCCCGGCGAGCTGGTGTGGTTCCCCGACCGCACGTGGGGCGGGCGCACCTACGTGCCGGTCACGTCGCGCACGACCACCGGCCTGGAGCTCTACGGCACCGTCTCCTACGCGCCCGCGGTCGAGGACCACCAGGAGCCCGAGCACTTCCGGGCCACGGCGGACTGGACCGAGGAGACCGTGGAGGCGAACCCCGACTGGACGATCGACGTCTGCGAGGAGGTCGTCGGCGGCTGGCGCGGAGAGCAGGGCAAGGTCGCCGCGATGACCCTCGTCTGGGGCACGCCGGTCGTCGACCGCGTCGCGATCGCCACCGCCGAGCTGGCCGGCCTCACCGTCGACCAGTGCCTGCTGATCGAGAACCGCTTCACGCTGCTGGCCCCCGACGACTACCGCGGCGACACGCTGGACGTCGCCGTCTACTCCGTCGCCGGCCGCGAGATCGCGCGCGAGTCGCTCTACGCCGAGGACGGCGAGGACGACGAGGACGAGGGCGCCGAGGCGTGATGGACGTCGAGACCGCGATCCGCACGCGCCGCACGCACAAGGCCTACGGGGCCGAGCCGGTCGATCGCGAGACCCTGACCGAGCTGCTCGACCTCGGCCGCTGGGCGCCCAACCACCACCTCACCAACCCGTGGCGCTTTCGCGTCCTGGGACCGAACGCGCGGGACGCCCTCAAGGAGGCCGTCGGGCCGGAGGGCGCGACGAAGCTCGACCGCGCGCCGACGCTCGTCGCCGTGTCCTACGTCCGTACCCCGGACGACCCGGGCGCCGACGAGGAGGACCTCCTCGCCGCCGGGTGCGCCGCCTACGCGGTCCTGCTCGGCGCGCACGCGCGCGGCCTGGCCGCCTACTGGCGCACGATCGGCGCGCTGAACGAGCCGGCCGGCCGCGCCGCGATCGGGCTGCCCGAGGGCGAGCACTGCATCGGCCTGCTGCACTTCGGCACGCCGCGCCAGGAACAGCGCGTGCCCGACCGCGCGCCGCTCGCCGACGTCCTGCGCTTCCTGGACTGAGATCTACGCCGCCGCGGTCGGCACGCGCCGGGCGATCTCCTCGTCGGTGAGCGGGTAGTGGCAGGCCGCCACGTTGCCGCCGTCCTTGACCTCGAGGAGCGGCTCCTCGACGTCGCAGTGGCCCTCGACGAACTTCTGGCAGCGGGTGTGGAACCGGCACGCGCTCGGCGGGTTGGTCGGCGACGGGACGTCGCCGCCCAGAACCTGCCGAGCCTTGTTGCGGGCCAGCCGCGGATCGGGCACCGGGACTGCCGACAGCAGCGCGCCGGTGTACGGATGGCGCGGATGCGCGTAGAGCTCGTCCGAGGACGCGAGCTCGACGATCTTGCCGAGGTACATCACCGCGACGCGGTCGCACGTGTGGCGCACGACCGACAGGTCGTGGGCGATGAAGACGATCGTCAGCCCCAGATCGCGCTGCAGGTCGCGCAGCAGGTTGAGGATCTGCGCCTGGATCGACACGTCGAGCGCGGAGACCGGCTCGTCGGCGACGATCATCTTCGGCTTCAGCGCGATCGCGCGCGCCACGCCGATGCGCTGGCGCTGGCCGCCGGAGAACTGGTGCGGCAGGCGGTTGTAGTGCTCGGGGTTGAGCCCGACCTGCTCCATCAGATCCTGCACGAGGCGCCGGCGCCGGTCCTCGTTGGACTCGACGCGATGGATGACGAACGGCTCGCCGATGATCGTGCCCACCGTCTTGCGCGGGTTCAGCGACGAGTACGGGTCCTGGAAGATCATCTGCATCTCGCGACGCAGGGGCTTGAGCTCCCGCCGCGAGAGGCCCGCGATGTCGCGGCCCTCCCAGCTGATCGAACCGGCGGTCGGCTCCAGCAGGCGCGTGATCAGGCGGGCGGTCGTGGACTTGCCGCAGCCCGACTCGCCGACCAGGCCGAGCGTCTCGCCGCGCAGCACGTCGAAGTCGACGCCGTCGACGGCGCGCACGGCGCCGACGTCGCGCTGGATCAGGAACCCGCTGCGGATCGGGAAGTGCTTCTTGAGCCCGCGTACCTGCACGAGCGGCTCGCGCATCGTGGTGCTCACTGGCCCGCCACCTCCTCGCCGGTCGGGCCTTCGGCGGACGGCGACAGCTTCTCGGCGGGGATCTCGACCTCCTGGAGGACTTCTGCCGGCGTGTCGCCGGCCCGCAGCCCGGCCCACAGGGACCGGCGCGTCTCGGACGGCAGCAGGCACGCCACCTTGTGGGTCCGATCCGCGTCGCCGGCCGGCTCGAGGGCCGGGTCGACCTTCTTGTGCGCCTCGCGCACGTAGGGGCAGCGCGGATGGAAGGAGCAGCCCGAGGGCTTGTTGATCAGCGACGGCGGGCGGCCGAAGATCGGCACGAGCTCCTGGTCGCGCGGCGTGTCCAGCCGCGGGATCGACTTGAGCAGGCCCCAGGTGTAGGGGTGCTCGGGCGCCGCGAAGATCGTGTCGGACTTGCCGTACTCGACGATGCGCCCGGCGTACATGACCGCGATCTCCTCGGTGACCTCGGCGACGACGCCGAGGTCGTGGGTGATCATGACCACCGCGGTGTCGAGCTCGGCCTGGAGCTTCTGGATGAGCTCGAGGATCTGGGCCTGGACGGTCACGTCCAGGGCCGTCGTCGGCTCGTCGGCGATGAGCAGCTTGGGGTCGTTGATGAGCGCCATCGCGATCATCACGCGCTGGCGCATGCCGCCCGAGAACTCGTGCGGGTAGCTGTCGATCCGGCGCCGCGGGTCGGGCAGGCCGACCAGGCCGAGCATCTCGACGGCGCGGTCGCGGGCCTTGGCCTTGGACACGTCGTTGTGGGACCGGTGCGCCTCGATCAGCTGGTCGCCGATCTTGTAGAACGGGTGCAGCGAGGACAGCGGGTCCTGGAAGATCATCGCGACCTCGCCGCCGCGCACCTTGCGCATGTCGGCGTCGGACGCGTTCAGCAGGTCCCGGCCCTCGAACGTGATCGAGCCGCTGATGCGGGCGTTGCCCGCACGCGTCAGCCCCATCACGGTCATGCTCGAGACGGACTTGCCCGAGCCGGACTCGCCGACGATGCCGAGCGTCTTGCCGCGCTCGACGGTGTAGCTGATGCCGTCGACGGCCTGGACGACGCCGTCCTCGGTCTCGAAGTGCACGGCGAGATCTTTGACTTCGAGAAGTGGTTCAGACATTGGGATCTCGCATGAGGTCCTTGACCTCCGGCAGTGGCTGCGCCATGGGACTCACACCCCCACTAGTAGCGCACGCGCGGGTCGAGGAACGCGTACAAGATGTCGACGACCAGGCTCATGATGGCCACGCCGGCCGCCAGGACGATGGTCGTGCCCTGGATCGTGGCGAGGTCGCCACGCTGGATGGCGTCGAAGGACAGGCGGCCGACGCCATCGATGTTGAAGACGGTCTCCGTGAGGATCGCGCCGCCCATGAGGATGCCGATGTCGAGGCCGAGCACGGTGACGACCGGCGTGATCGCCGAGCGAACGCCGTGGCGGAGGACCACCCGCCGCTCGCTCAGGCCCTTGGCCCGTGCGGTGCGGATGTAGTCCTCGTTCATCGTCTCCAGCAGGTTGGAGCGCAACAGCCGCGCGTAGATCGCGGCGAACGCCGCGGACAGGACCAGCCACGGCATCACCAGCGACCAGCACTTCGCGAAGAACCCGTGGGCGTCCTGATAGGCGCCCGAGCCGGGGAAGATGTGCCACACCCCGATGTCGTTGGAGAACAGATAGAGGCAGACCAGGCCCATCCAGTAGACGGGGGCCGAGATGGCGACCAGCGCGCCGCCCATGAGCAGGCGATCCCAGAAGGACCCGCGCCGCACGGCGGAGATGATGCCGATGCTCACGCCGATGACGAACCAGACGACCGCCGCGCCGAGGACCAGGAACAACGTGTTGGGCAGCCGGTCGAAGATCAGCGACCGCACCGACGTGTTGTTGATGAAGCTCTGCCCGAAGTCGAAGTGCAGGAAGAGGTTCTTGGTGTAGTCGACGTACTGCGCCGGGAGCGACTTGTCGAGTCCCAGCTGATGCCGGATCGCCGTGATGAGCTCGGGTGAGGGGTCGCGGCCTGCGCGCTGTGCCGCCGGGTCGGCGGTCGGGAGCACGTAGAAGATGAGGAAGGTGACCGCGGTGATCACCAGGAGCAGCAGGAGCGTCCAGAGGAGGCGCCGCGCGATGTAACTGGCCATTGATGGAGGGCTCGGCTCCGCACGTCGCCGCCCCGGGGCTGGGCCCCGGGGCGGCTGGCGCGGATCAGTGAGCTACTTGATCGAGGTGTAGGACAGGTCCCAGAGCGCGATGTACGGGTTCGCGACGGCGTTGACGTTCTTCGAGAACGCCAGCGTGGTCTTGTCCCAGATGAACGGGATGGCGGCCGCGTCCTGGACGATCATCTTGTCGATGTCGGCCCAGGCCTGCAGGCGCGCGTCGCCCTCCAGCAGGGCTGCCTTGTTCATGGCGTCGTCGACCTTGGGGTCGTTCAACATCGAGTAGTTGATGTTGCCGCTGGAGCGGTTGATCAACGAGCCCTTGAAGGTCGGCTCGAGCATGGACTGCGGGTCGGCGAAGTCCTTGAACCAGCCGGCGCCGCCGCACATCCCGACCTTCTTGGACGGGACCTGGCACCAGTCGGTGTAGACCGCGTCCTGCGGGACGAGGCGCAGACGCACCTTGAAGCCCATCTTCTCGAGCTGGGCCTGGGCCACCTCGGCCTGGGCCTTGCCCGGGTCGGCATTGGCGCCGACCATCAGGATCTCGTCGTTGCCCTCGTACTTGCCGGAGGCGTAGCCCGCCGCCTTGAAGTACTTGGCGGCGATCGCCAGGTCGCCCTTCTCGTTGTTCTTGTTGAAGAAATCGATGTCGGAGAACCCGTCATACCCTCCGGCCTCCTTGAAGCCCGGGAAGTCCGGCGGGAGCCAGTGCGTGGCGATGTCACCGACGTACTTGCCGCCACGAGCCTTGCGGGCCGCGTCTCGGTCGAACCCGGCCATCACCGCGCGGCGCACGTTGATGTTGTCGAACGGCTTGACCTCGGTGTTCATCGGGAAGTACCGGTAGCCGCCCGAGGGGACCGACAGGTACTGGCCCTTGATCTTCGTGACGAGGTCGCGAAGGATGTTCGCGGGCGGGTTCGTGTCGAGGCCCATGCTCTGGCCGTCGATGACCTGGCGCGCGGCCACGTTGGCGTCCGTCGCGTTGGTCCGGACGTTGATCGCGTCCAGGTAGGCCGGCCGGTAGTCGGTCTTGGCATCCCAGTTCGGGTTGCGGACCAGCGCGATGCTCTTGCCGGGCTTGTACCCCGTCAGCGAGCCCTTGCTGTCGTTCTTGATCATGTACGGGCCGGTGAACGCCACGTGCGTGTTGTACGTCGACGGGCTCTTGGCGTCGAACGGCTTGGCGTACTCCTCGGGCACCGGCACCGTGATCGGCATCACGAGGGCCGCCGCGAACGAAACACCCGTGGCCTGCTTGAGCTTGAAGACGATCGTCTGGTCGTCCGGCGTCTCGATGCCGGAGATCGGCTTGACGCCCTTGGTCGGCTTCGCCGGGGAGCCGACGATCGGCTGGAAGTACCCGGGGTACTGACCGCCGACGTTGACCGAGAAGAACCGCTCCATCGCGTACTTGACGTCCTTGGACGTCACGTCACGGTTGACCGGCGGCGCGTACTTGACGCCCGTGCGGATCTTGACCGTGACGGTCTTCTTGTCCGCGGAGATCTCCGGCGCGGCCTCGGCGAGGTCCGGCACCGGGTTGGCGCCGTCGTCGGGCTTGAAGCTGTACAGCGGACGGTTCGTCGCGAACGTGAAGACCATCCCCCACGTGTAGTACGTGTGCCCGGGGTCGTTGAAGTCGACGTCCGAAGCGGCGAGCATGTTGAACGTGCCGCCCTTCTTGGCGGGCGCTTCGGCTGCGTTGGTGGTGGTGCCGCCGCTGCTCTTGGTGGTGGACGACGACGAACTGTTGTCGTTGCCCCCACAGGCAGCGACCACGAAGGTGAGCACGGCCAGCATGCTCACCACCAGGAATCGGAGGAAGCTCCGAGACATGTGCGGTCCTTTCTGACGTGGCTGCCGGTCGTTCTCAAGGACCGGCAATGGGGATAAGCGGCGTCGCACGTGCACTACTTCGACGTCCGCGGGTTAAGGGCATCCTGCAGGCCGTCGCCGACGATGTTGAAGGCGAGGACCGTGACGAGCAGGGCGAGGCCTGGGAACAACATGAACCACCAGGCGTCCTGGAAGATCGAGGTGGCGTCGGAGATCATCGCGCCCCAGCTCGGCTTGGACGGATCCACGCCGACGCCGAGGAACGACAGCGCCGCCTCGTAGAGGATGTTCTGCGGGATCAGCACCGTCGCGTAGACGATGATCGGGGCGACGAGGTTCGGGAGGATCTCCCGGAAGATGATGCGCGGGTCACCGGCGCCCAGTGAGCGGGACGCCTCCACGAACTCGCGCTCGCGCAGCGACAGCACCTGACCGCGCACGATGCGGGCCATGTAGGGCCACGTCGTCAGCGTGATCACGAAGATCACGACGGGGAGGCCCGGCTGGATCGCGCCGCCGAGGCAGCCGTCGGCGCACGCGACGCCCAGGCCCACGGCCAGGACGAGCACCGGGAACGCCAGGAACAGGTCCATGACGCGGCTGATGAACGTGTCGACCTTGCCGCGGTAGTAGCCCGTGACCAGACCGGCCGTCACGCCGATGATCACGATGAGCGCCGTGGCGATGAACGCGACCTCGAGCGAGACGCGGGAGCCGTAGATGACGCGCGCCAGCACGTCGCGGCCGCGCTCGTCGACGCCGAACGGGTGCGCGCCGCTCGGGCCGGTGGGCTCGCCGAAGTCGCCGAGCAGGTCGTCGTTCTGCGTGTTCGGGTTCGGCAGCCCGAACACCTTGACGATCAGTGGCGCGAAAATCGCCATGAGCACCATGAACAGGACGATGCCCAGCGAGACGAGCGCGACCTTGTCGCGCCGCAGCCGTCGCCAGAAGAGCTCCAGGGGCGATCGGGCAGCGATCCCCGCGGCGGACTCGTCCGTCAGGTCGATGGATTCGCTCTCGAGGAGCGTCTCGGGGGTGCCGGTGCTCACGCTCCAGCCCCCGCTTGCGTGGTCTCGTACTGCTTGATGGGTCCCTCTCCCAGAAGCTGTTCGATGGTCGCCAAGCTCGGAGCCCCTGCACCTCCTCTACGGGAGGAACCCCTGGCGAGCCGCGCGCAGGCTACTCCTCTTCTGGGGGATATGTCAGGTGACTTGACCACACACAACACGCGCTTCACGCAAGCTCCAGAGCCAAACGGCTCCACTTTGGACAATTCGCGGCCAGAACGGTGTGCCAATCGGGCGACTACCGCCGGCGCGCGCCGGGCCGATCACGGCACGGCGAGGACTCTCAGCGCCCCGAGCTGGATTCGAACCAGCGGCCTTCCCCTTAGGAGGGGGACGCTCTATCCAGCTGAGCTATCGGGGCCGGCGTTGGGTGAAGCCTACGACGGCAGACGCACGACGGACACGAAGAAGTCATCGATCTGGCGGACGATCGACACGAAGCACTCGAAGTCGACGGGCTTGGTGACGTAGGCGTTGGCGTGCAGCTGGTAGCTGCGCAGCACGTCCTCCTCGGCCTCCGACGTCGTCAGGACGACGATCGGGATCGTGCGCAGGTCCTCGTCGCTCTTGGCCTCCTGCAGGACTTCGCGGCCGTCCTTGCGCGGGAGGTTGAGGTCCAGCAGCACGAGGTCGGGCCGCGTCGCCTCGGCGTAGTCGCCCTCGCGGCGCAGGTACGCCAGGGCCTGCTCGCCGTCGCTGACGATGTTGAGGTTGTTGTGGACCTTGTTGAAGTCGAACGCCTCCTGGATCAGGAGCACGTCCCCCGGGTCGTCCTCGACCAGCAGGACCTCGATCGGCTGGCCGGTGGGCTTGGGCGTCATGCGGTCGCGTCCTCCTCGGGGACGGGCAGGGTGAAGCGGAAGCTGGCGCCGCCGTCGGCGCCCTCGGGCTCCAGGCGGATCTCGCCGCCGTGGAACTCGACGATCTTGCGGCACATCGCCAGGCCGATGCCGGTGCCCGAGTACTCCTCCTTGGGATGCAGGCGCTGGAAGATCACGAAGATGCGATCCGCGTAGCGCGGGGCGATGCCGATGCCGTTGTCGTCCACGGCGAAGGTGTAGATCCCGTCGGCCTGCGCGACCGACAGGCGCACGCGCGGCTGGTCCTCGCCGCGGAACTTGATGCCGTTGGCGATCAGGTTCTGCAGCAGCGCGGTCAGCAGCGAGCGGTCGCCGCGCACCTCGGGCAGCGGGCCGCTCACCTCGACCGTGGCCCCGGCCTCGGCGATCGCGGACTCGAGGTTGCCGACGGCCTCGGCGGCGATGTCGTCCATGTCGAGCAGCACGTGCTCGGCCCCGACCCGGCCGACGCGGGAGAACGCGAGCAGGTCGTTGATGAGCCCCTGCATGCGCTTGGCGCCGTCGACGGCGAAGTCGATGTACTGGTCGGCGCGCTCGTCGAGCTGGCCGTGGTAGCGGTGCTGCAGCATCCCGCAGAAGCTGGCGACCTTGCGCAGCGGCTCCTGGAGGTCGTGCGAGGCGACATAGGCGAACTGCTCGAGCTCGGCGTTGGAGCGCCGCAGGTCCAGCGCCTGCTCCTCGAGGCGCTCGCGGGCGGCGCCCGCGACGTCGAGCTCGGCGAGGACCTTGCGCCGCATCGAGTCCACGTCGGTGCTCAGGCCCACGATGTCCCGCGGCCCCTGGACGGCCACCTCGTGGTCGAATTCGCCACGCGCCACGCGCCGGGCGTCGCGGGCCAGTTGCGCCAGCGGCCGTGTCACGACCCGGCGCAGGGTGGACGACGCCACGAACGCCGCGGCGAGGACGAGGAAGCCGGTGAACAGCACCGCCCATTGCGCGGCGCGCGCGGCGCGGCGCAGGCGCCCGCGGGCGTCGGCGCGCGCGGCGCCGAGGTGCTGGTCCATCGTGCGGAAGCCGGCGCGAACGTCGTCGAACAGCGCCTTGCCCTGCTGCAGCTGCGGCACGGCCTGCGAGGACGAGCCGCCGCGGCGCACCGACAGCACGACGGGATCGGCATAGAGCAGGTGCCACGAGGTCGACCGCACGCCCACCGTCGTCAGGTCGTCGGCCAGCCGCGGCACGTCGCCGGTGTCGGCGATCTGCTGCAGGGCGCGCCGGGCGCGCGCGGCGTCACGCCCGCCCTGGGCGAACGGCGTCAGGAAGTCGCGGCGGCCCGAGAGCGCGTAGCCGCGGATGCCCGTCTCCTGGTTGACGAGGCCGTTGTAGTACTCCGCCGAGAGCACGCGCGCCGGGTCGGCGCGGTCGACCACCGCCGTGCGGGCCCCGGTCAGGTTGTGCAGCGCGATCAGCGAGACCGCGACGCCGACGAGCGCCGCGACGACGAGGGCGCCCGCGGTCAGCGCGAGCCACTGGCCGCTGCGCAGGCGCGACAGGTCGCCCCGCGAAGCGCGCCCCGGCTCAGCCATCGCCGTCCATGGTGACCAGCAGCACCGCCACGTCGTCGGCGAGATCCTCGCCGTTGAGCCTCCGCGCCGTGGCGATGAGCCGCTCGATCAGCGCCGGACCCGACTCGGCCGTCGCGCCGCGCGCGCCTGCGCGCTCGCGCACGAGATCCACGAGCCGCGCGGAGCCCAACCGCTCCCCGCCGCCGCCGACGCGTCCCTCGATCAGGCCGTCGGTGTAGAGCAGCAGCTCCCACGACGCCGGCAGCGGCACCGCCACGCCGGCCCAGCCGGCCGCGCGCGCCCCGATCCCCAGCAGCGGCCGCCCGCTCGGACCGGGCAGCTCGGCCACCGTTCCACGGGCCATGAGCACCGGGAGCGGGTGGCCCGCGACGCGCAGCATCGCGGAGCCCCGGTCCGGCGCCACCGACACCATGCACGCCGTGGCGAAGACGTCGTCGGAGAGCCGCTCGTGGACGAGCACCTCGTCCAGCGTCTGGAGCACGTCGTCGGCGGCGCGCCCGCCGAGCACGAGGGTGCGCCAGGCGATCCGCAGGCAGACGCCCAGCGCGGCGGCGTCGGGATCGTGTCCGCAGACGTCGCCGATGAGGGCGTGCAGCGTGCCGTCGGCGGTCTCGACGACGTCGTAGAAGTCGCCGCCCAGCAGCGTGCGGGCGCGGCCCGGGCGATAGCCGGTGGCGACGCTGACGCGTGGGTCGGACACGATCGGCCGCGGCAGGAGGCCACGCTCGAGGCGGGCGTTCTCCTCGGCGTGGAGGTGCGCGGAGCGCAGCTCGCCCTGGACCGCCTCGGCGCGCTGGCGCTCGACGGCGTAGCGGATCGAGCGGGCGAGCAGCTCGCCGTCGACGCGTCCCTTGACGAGATAGTCCTGGGCGCCCGCGGCGACGGCCTCCAGGCCGCGCGCGGTGTCCGACAGGCCCGTCAGGACGAGCATCGGGACGCCCGGTGCGGCGGCGCGCAGGCGGTGCAGCGCGGCCAGGCCGTCGGCGTCGGGCAGGCCGAGGTCGAGCACGACGCAGGACACGTCGGCCGGCAGGAGGTCCTCGGCGCCGGCGACGGTGCGGGCGCGCGAGACGTCCACGTTGAGATCCGCGTCCTCGAGGAGGTCCTCGAACAGGAACGCGTCGCCGTCGTCGTCCTCGACGAGCAGCAGTCGGAGGGCCGTGTCTCTCAGGAATTCCGTCTCGCTGACGGTGCCCGGCGCGTGCACGGCGCCAACCTACACGCGCTTGCGCCGGCCCTGCTCAGGATCGGTCGGGACGGTCCGGGTACACGTCGTCGATCGTCGCGCACGCCACGTACGGGGCGCCGGCGGCGGCCTCGATCTTCTCGGCGCCACCGGCGAGGCGGTCGAGGACCGAGATGACGCCCACGATCTCATGCCCCGCCCGGCGCACGGCCTCGATGGCCTCCAGCGTCGAGCCGCCGGTCGTCACCACGTCCTCGACGATCACGCAGCGGTCGCCCGGCTCGAGGAACGGGCCTTCGATGCGGCGCTGGAGGCCGTGCTGCTTGGTCTCCTTGCGGACGAAGAAGGCCTTGCCGTCGAAGCCGCCGGCCAGGGCGGCGCAGGCGACCGGGTCGGCGCCCATCGTCAGGCCGCCGACCGCGGTGGCGCCCCACGCGGCGGCCTGGGCGGCGACGATCTCGCCGAGCGCGCGGAAGCCGGCCGGCCGCAGGACGGCCCGCTTGGCGTCCACGTAGTACTGCGCGGTCGCTCCGCTGGTGAGCACCACCTCGCCGACGACGAGGGCGTGCGTCCGTAGTTCGTCCACGAGGCGTTGGGTCGCGTCCATGAGCGGCCGTAGTCTATGCGCGTGCTGGAACGTGCCCTGCGCCTCGCCGCGATCATCTGCAGCCTGCTGGTGGTCGCCGGTTGGGGCTGGTTCGCCGCGGACGAGACCGGCGCGGCGTCCCGGGACACGCAGGCCGAGATCGCGGGCCAGGTGGCCACACGGACGGTCGATCCGGATCCCGACCAGGAGCGTGCTCGGGAGCAGGCCCACGGCAAGGTCCACGAGTACGTGGACGATGCCAACGACGTGCTGCTGCGCCCGTTCGCCGCCGTCACGGCCGACAGCTCGAGCAAATGGCTGCGGCGCTCGATCCCGGCGCTGCTGGCGCTGGTGGTCTACGGCTTCGGCCTCGGCCTGCTGGCCCGCTTCGCGGCAGGGCGCTGATGGACGCGGCGCTCGCCGCGTCCCGGTCCTACCGGTACACGTCCACGTAGTCGCCGTAGGCGATCCAGCGGAAGATCGAGATCGCGTCGGGGACCGGGGTGCGCAGGCAGCCGTGGCTGGCGGCGAAGGTCGGCACGTCCGCGTAGCCGTGGATGCCGTAGCCGCCGTGGAAGTAGCTCGTGTAGACCATGCCCTTGGCGTTGGTGCCCGGGGTCTTGGAGTACACGCGGTAGCTGCCGAGGATCGTCGGCGTCGAGGGCTTGCCCGACGAGATCGGGTAGATCCGCTCCACCTTGCTGCCGCGGATCAGCGCCAGGACCTGGAGCGAGAGGTCGGCCTCGACGTGCTTGCCCTGCCTGGGGAAGCGGACCTTGAACGCCCCCGCGCCGCGGGCGAGCTTGCGGAAGACGTCCGTGGTGGCGTCCTGCGTGCGCGCCATCCCGGTCACCTTGCGGAAGGCGAGGACCGCGCGCGCCGTGCGCCCGTCGTAGACGCCGGCCTGGCCGATCACGTAGCCGAAGGCCTTCAACTTGCTCTGCAGCACGCGGACGGCCAGGCCCTTGGAGCCGGGGCGGGCGCGCAGCGGGAGGACGTCGACCCCCTGGCCCTTGGCGACCATCGTCAGCAGCTGCGCGGTGGCGCGGTGGCTCGCGCGCACCGTGACGTGGCCCGCCGAGGACGTCCGGTAGCCGAGGACGAACGTGCCGCTCGTCCCGCTCTTGGTGGGCTTGATCGTGACCTGGCGGCTGGCGAGCTTCTTCGCGCCGCGGTAGAAGCGCACGACGACCTTCTGGCCCGCGACGTAGGGCGTGACCGCGCCGCGGACGCGGATCCGGTCGCCGGCCAGCACGCTGGCGGCCTTGCCGTTGACGCGCTCGAGCGTGAGGCCGAGGGTGCCCGCAGCGGGCGCGGGCGCCGGGACGGGCACCGTCGTGGGCGCCGGCGTGGCGGTCGTCGGTGCGGGCGTGGCGCTGGTCGGAGCGGGATCCTGCGCGGCGGCCGGACCGGCCCCGGCCAGGAGGAGCAGGGCGGGCGACAGGGCGATCAGGCGGCGCATGGCGCCGCCATCCTACCCGCGTCGGTGGCGCGCTCACCCCGCCGGAGCGGGCGCCGGCGCGGCTGGCGCGGCGGCGGTCGGCCGCGGCTCGGGCCAGAAGCGCAGCGCGAGCCAGATCAGGAGCGCGATGGTGCCCAGCGAGCCGACCAGCACGACCGGGACCTGCCAGCTCCATCCCTCGCTGCTGCTCATGGCCACCGAGTTGTTGATGCAGTGCAGCGCGATGCCCGGATAGAGCGAGCCGGTGTACTCGCGCAGGAGCGCGAGGCCCATGCCCAGCAGGGCCAGCGGCACGATGAACGCGATCGGCGAGCCGAAGACGTGAACGGTGCCGAAGGCCAGGCCGGTGAGCGCCGCGGCCCGCCAGACGCCCATCCGGCGCAGCGCGCCGTAGAAGTAGCCGCGGAAGAAGAACTCCTCGGCCAGCGGTGCGCACACGGTCACCACGAAGGTCACGCCGATGAGCGCCACCGTGCTGTCCTTGGCGCCGAGCTCCTCGGTGATCGTGTCCTTGGCGTCGGGCTCGCCGATGATCTGCAGCCACACGTAGCTGGCGACGACGAAGATCAGGTAGCCGGCGACCGTGAAGCCGACGGCGCGCCAGAAGGGCGCCGGCCGCAGGCCGAAGTGCCACGGCCGCGGGAAGGCCGTCATGCGAGCGAACACCAGCGCGGCGCCGATGAGGCAGGCGTCCTGGACGACGACGGAGAGGATGCTCACCGAGGCCGGCGTCTTGTTGAAGTCGGCGCCGAGGATCGCGGCGATCAGGCCGAGCACGAGCGCCCCGACGATGGCGGCGGCGAAGCCGGCCAGCAGGGCGGCCGGCGCGGTCCAGGCCGGCCAGGGCGGCGGCGCGGACCGCGTCTCGGCGCCGAGGGGCCGCTCGGGATGCTCGGGGGGAGAGGGGTGATCGGCGGGCGGCTCGCTCGTCATCGCAAGGGAAGATAGGCCGCCACGAGCGCAGGCAGCCCCCGCAGGTCCTCCAGGACGGCCACGCCGGGACACGCCGCGGTGCCGTCCCGGGCCACGAGCACGGGTCGGATGCCGGCGCTGCGGGCGCCCTCCACGTCGGCGCCGACCATGTCGCCGGCGTGCACCGCGGCGGCCGGCGCGACGCCGCCGGCCAGGTCCAGCGCGCGAGCGAAGATCGCGGGATCGGGCTTGGAGGAACCGCACTCGGCCGACGTGATCGCCCCGTCGAGCAGGGGCGCGAGCCCGGTGTCGGCCAGCACGCCGTGCAGCGAGACGTCCCAGTTGCTGACGACGACCAGGCGGGTGGCGCCGTCGTCGCGCAGCGCGGCAAGCGTCTCGGCGACCTCGGGGTACGGGCGGAAGCGCAGGCTGGCCAGCAGCACGGCGCGCAGGTCGGGCAGGCCGCGGGCGTGCGGAGGCAGCGCGGCGTCGAGCACCCGCGCGCAGCGGTCGCGCAGCGCCTCGAGGCGCTCGGCGTCCGAGGCCTCGTCGTGATGGGCGCGGTAGTAGGCGATCTCGGCGCGCAGCGCCGTCCGCGCCTCGTCCTCGGTGATCGCCACGCCGCGCGCCGCCAGCTCGGCGCGCAGCGGCGGCCACGGCGGCTCGAGCTCCAGCAGGACGCCGAGGGCGTCGAGCAGCACGGCGCGGCGCGCCGGAGCGGTCACGCAGCACCCCATGCCGCGCGAGCGAGTCCCTGGGCGTGCCCGCGCACGGAAGCTCGCCCCCTGGGCGGGTCGTCCGCGTTCATGCAACCCAGTGCCACGTCGCAAACAGCGCGCTGCAGGCCGCCAGGCCCGCGACGAAGATCGAGATGACCGCCGCGCGGCGCCATGCAGGCCCGCGGGCCAGCCACCATCCCAGCCAGATGAACAGCGGGAAGAGCACCGCCTCGAAGCGCACGAGCGACATCAGCGGCTGGGGCGCCACCGGGTAGGACAGCGGCAGCAGCAGCGCCGCCAGCGCGTAGGCGCCGTAGGCCAGGGGCAGCCGGCGCAGCGCGCCGATCACCGCGGGCACGGCCGCCACGAGGCAGGCCAGCAGCGCGATGTTGTGGCGCCCGATCGCCATCGGGTCGCCCGCCGCCCGGGTGAAGTACACGGGGTCGTCGGACCCGTGCGCGATCTGGCGCACACCGTCCCACGCCGCCACCACGCCGTCGCGGACGCCCGCCCACGGCCCGGCGAGGCTGCGGTGCCAGGTGTCCTGCGCCGAGAACGGCGCGTCGGCCGGATGGCCGGCCAGGGCCAGGTACCCGCAGAACGCCGCGAGCCCGAGCGGCACGCCCACCAGCCACAGCAGGTCGGGCACGCGCGCCTCGCGGGCGCGCCACGCGTCCAGCCACAGCAGCGCCAGCGGCACGAGCAGCAGCAGCCCCGCGCTGCGCGTGGCGGCCGCCAGCGCGCCGAGCGCGCCCGCCACCAGCCAGCGGCCCTGCCGCGCCGCCAGCACCGCGCCGACCGACACCATCAGGAACAGCGACTCCGAGTAGGCGGCCGAGAACCACAGCGCGCCGGGGAACAGCGCCAGTGACAGGACCGCCCAGCGCGCGCCCTCCTCCCCCACCTCGATCACCGCGAGCCGGTGCAGCGCCGCCAGGCCGACGACGAACGCCGCGCACGAGATCGCGATCGCGGCGACCAGCGGCGAGCCGCAGAGCGTGCCGCCGATCCGCACCAGCAACGGGTAGAGCGGGAAGAACGCCGTGCGGTCGCCGCCGTCGTAGCCGGAGTCGGCGATCGTCAGGAACCACACGGAGTCCCAGCGGGCGGCCGGCGCGACCAGCAGGTCGCCGACCGCCCCGAACGGGCGCGTCACCCCGGCCGGGTCGAACGCGAGGCGATGCCCGGCGTGCACGCCCCAGACGGCGATCGCGCCGATCCCGGCGACCCAGACCACCAGGCGCGAGAGCCAGAACGCACGCCACGCGACGGCGAAGTCGGCGCGCCACGGATGCGTCGCCGGGCGTGGGGACGCCTGCGGCTTTTGTACGGTCACGCCCACGTGAGGACCATCGTCGCAGCCCAGTCGTTCCTGGATAAGTACGCCAACCTCTTCACCGCCGTCGGGACGATCATCGCCGCGGTGGTGGCCGTCGTGCTCGTGGATCGGTTCCTGGTGCACCGCGCGAGCAGCCTGGCCCACGCGGTCGCCGGGGATCGCGGCCTGTCGCGCGACGCCGCCACGCGCCTGCGCTTCGCCCGCCGCGCGATCGAGGCGATCATCGTGCTCATCGCGTTCGCCGTCGCGCTGTCGCAGTTCGACTCGCTGGACCGCGTCGGGCGCACGATCCTCGCCTCCAGCGCGATCACCGCCGCCATCGTCGGCTTCGCCGCGCGCCAGACGCTGGCCAACGGCGTCGCCGGCATCCTGCTGGCGATCGTGCAGCCGATCCGGATCGGCGACCTGGTGACCTTCGAAGGGGAGACCGGGACCGTGGAGGACGTCGGGTTGGCCTACACGTGGCTGCGCACGGGCGCCGACGCGCGCATCCTGATCCCCAACGAGCGGCTGGCGAGCGGCGTGCTGCGCAACGACTCGATCCGCTCGCCCACGGTGGCCGTGCAGGTCTCGGTGTGGGTGGCGCCCGACGCGGAGGAGTCCGTCGCGGTCGCCGCGCTGAACGCCATCGAGGGCGTGAGCGCCCGCATCGAAGAGGCAACGCACGAGGGCCTGCGCCTATTGGTGACGGGCGCGCCGGGCCCACCCAGCGAGCGCCTCGCCCACGAGGGCGACCTCCGCGCCTCGGCGCTCGCGGCGCTGCGGGCGGCGGGTGTTCGGGGGTAGCTGTGGGCACTTGGTCGTGACCCGGGGCGTGGTTGGTCGGCGGCGCCGTGTGGCGTCGCCCCCGCGCTGCGCTGCGCGCTCGCGTGGCGGTGGCGCTGGCGTCGGTCGGTGGTATCGCTGCGGCCGGGGCGCCGACGGCGCTGGCATCGATCACGCGCTTTGCCGCTCCGCGCGGATGGCGACGTCACACGTCCCCGCTACGTCCACAGCTTCGGCACACGGCTGCGCCGCCCAGCGCTCCCGCGAACGCCGCCGGCGCGGCTCGCGGACCGGTGGCGCTGAGCCTCCGTCGGTTCTCGGCTTGGACCGAGAAGTGCTCACGAGCGTCGGGGAAGGATGGAGCGCTGCCGCGGGGACGGTCCATGGCGGCACTCCGTGACGTCGGCATCCGCGCGGAGCGGCTAAGCGCGTGATCGATGCCACGGCGGATCGCGTCGCCCGGCACAGCGATACCGACGACCGATGTACGCGCCGCCAAACACGCGAGCGCGCAGCGCAGCGCGGTGACGGCGTCGCGGAGTGCCGCCCAGCCAGCCCCGCCCGAGCCACCCGCAGCTGGCGCAACGAGAGCCCCACCGGCGGAGGGTTCTCGGAAGCGGGCTAGAATCACGGACTCGCGTGCGCGCCCTCGGGAGGGGCTGACCAGCGCTACGCCCAACTTATGTCCCGCCGCGAACGACAGCGCCGCCGCCGTCGCAACAAGGGCGGCCCCGGCCGCCCCCTCTTGCTCGCCTTCGGCGTCTTGACGCTGTTCGCCGCCCTGGGCGCGCTCGGCGCCGTCGGCTGGGTCGTGTCCGTCGCGACCTCCGGCCCGTCGCTGGACAGCATCAAGCCGCAGGACCAGGGCGCCGCCTCGGTCATCTACTCCGCCGACGGCCAGCGCCTCGGCTTCATCAGCACCGACGTGCTGCGCACCCCGGTCACCGGCGGCCAGATCCCGCAGGTCGCCCGCGACGCGACCGTCGCGATCGAGGACCGGCGCTTCTTCGACCACAAGGGCGTCGACTTCGAGGGCGTCGTCCGCGCGGCGGTCAAGAACCTCGAGTCCAAGAAGGACGTGCAGGGCGGCTCGACGCTGACGATGCAGCTGATCCGCAACCTGTACACCAAGGACACGGTGCGCAATGGCGTCGAGGGCTACAAGCGCAAGATCCGCGAGGCCAAGCTCGCCGAGGAGCTCGAGAACAAGCACCCCGGCGTCCGCGGCAAGCGCTGGATCCTCGACAGCTACCTCAACAACGTGCCCTACGGCACGGTCGGCGGCAAGACCGCGGTGGGCATCCAGGCCGCGTCGCGCATCTTCTATGACAAGCCCGCCTCCAAGCTGACGCTCGCCCAGGCCGCGCTGCTGGCCGGCCTGCCCCAGGCGCCGTCGGTCTACAACCCCTTCCTCAGCGCCTCGAAGGCCAAGGCGCGCCGCGACGACGTGCTGCGCCGGATGGCCGAGCAGGGATACATCACCCAGGCCGCGGCGGCCAAGGCGATCAAGCAGCCGCTGGGCGTCAAGCCGAACGGCTACTACTCCAAGAAGCGCGAGAGCTACTTCTACGACTACGTCCAGCAGCAGCTGGTCTCGGAGTACGGCCGCGCCCGCGTTCAGGCCGGCGGCATGCACATCTACACGACGCTGGACCTCAAGATGCAGCGGGCCGCACGCAAGGCGCTCGACGACAACCTGGCCGGCACCGACCGCTCGGGCGCCATCGTGTCGGTCGACCCGCGCAACGGCGACCTCAAGGCCATGGCCTCGACCGCCACGTACGGGCAGTTCAAGTTCAACCTGGCGTCCCAGGGCCACTACGCGGCCGGCTCGACGTTCAAGGTGATGGTGTTGATGACCGCCCTGCGCAAGGGCGTGGACCCCAACACCACGACCTACACGTCGATGCCCCTGAAGTTCAACGACCCCAAGTGGGGGCCGATCGACGTCCAGACCTACTCCCACAGCTACATCGGCCGCGCGAACCTCGTCAAGGCGACGCTGACGTCCGACAACTCGATCTACCAGCAGCTCGACCTCGACCTCGGCCCCGAGGAGGTCAAGAAGACGGCGATCGACATGGGGATCAAGTCCCCCGTCGACGCGCTGCCCGCCGCGGCGCTCGGCGGCCTGACGAAGGGCATCACGCCGCTGGAGATGGCCAACGCCTACGGGACGATCGCCTCCCACGGCTGGCGCAACCGCGTCAGCGCCGTGCGCAAGGTCTGCTTCCCCAAGAAGCTGGGCGGGTTCGACTGCAAGTCCGAGAAGGCGCACCGCCACCGCGCCTTCGAGGACGGCGTCACCGCCAAGGCCACCGAGATCCTCAAGCAGAACGTCGAGGGCGGCACGGGCACCAAGGCCCAGTTCGGCTGCCCCGCCGCGGGCAAGACCGGCACCGTCGACGACTTCACCGACGCCTGGTTCGTCGGCTTCACGCCGCGCCTGGCGACGTCGGTGTGGGTCGGGCACGCGACCGACCGGCGCACCCTCGGCCCGGGCGCCGCGGGCGGCGAGGTCGCCGCGCCGATCTGGGGCGCCTACATGAAGACGGCGCACGGCTCGTACTGCGGCGACTTCGCCAAGCCGAAGAACCCGTTCGTCTCCACGCCGTTCTTCGGCAAGTACGCCAAGACCGGCGTCACGGACAACAAGGTCGATCCCGGCAGCTACCAGACCAACGGCAACGGGAGCCAGGCGCTGGAGACCGGCAAGGGCAACGGCGCCAACGGCGGCAACGGCAACGGCTCCACCAAGTACCCGCCCGACCAGTACCAGACGCCGCCGCAGACGCCGCCCGCCACCCAGACGCCGGGCACGACCGGCGACACCGGGACCGGCGGCGGCACGGGCACCGGGACCGCGACGCCCGCCCCCGACACGGGCGCCGGCGGCGGCACGGCGCCACCCCCGTAGACACGGTCCTCCCGTAGCAGAACGCGTCGGTCGCGCGTCGCACGCCCTGGTACGGTCTCGGCGCGATGCCCAAGGAGGACAAGGTCGAGTTCGAGGGCGAGGTGACCGAGGCGCTCCCGAACGCGATGTTCAAGGTGCAGCTCGACAACGGCCACGAAGTCCTGGGCCACGTCGCCGGCAAGATGCGCCGCTTCCGGATCCGCATCCTCCCCGGCGACCGCGTCCGCGTCGAGCTCAGCCCGTACGACCTCAACCGGGCCCGTATCGTCTACCGGCATCGCTGAGCCTCCGCCACCCGCCGAGGGCGAGCACGCCCTCATCGCGGCCTTCCAGGAGCTGCTGACCAACCGCTCGCCGCGCGTGGTGCGCTGGTCCGGCGACGACTGCGCGGTCGTCGCGGCCCGGCCGTTCCAGGCCGTCAGCACCGACGCGATGGTCGACGGCGTGCACTTCCTGATGCACCATCCCGACGTGACGGCCGCCGACGTCGGGCACCGCGCGCTGGCCGGCGCGCTGAGCGACCTGGCCGCCATGGGCGCCGACGCCGGCGAGGCCTACGTCGCGCTCGGCCTGCCGCCGGGGTTCACCCGCGACGACGCGGTCGCGCTGGCCGGCGGGATGGAGGATCTCGCGCGCCGCACCGGCACGACGATCGCCGGCGGCGACGTCACGCGTGCGCCCGTGCTCACCATCGTGGTCACGGTCGTCGGCTGGGCCGAGCGCGAAGCGGACCTGATCGGTCGCGACGGCGCGCAGCCGGGCGACGTCGTGGTCGTCACCGGCCCGCTCGGCGCCTCGGGCGCGGGGCTGGCGATCCTCACCGGCGAGGCCACAGGACCCCGGGCGCTCGTGCGGCGCCACCTGCGCCCGGAGCCGCGCCTGGAGGCCGGCCGCGCGCTGGCGGCCGCGGGCGCCCACGCGCTGATCGACCTCTCCGACGGCATCGCGACCGACGCAGCGCACCTGGCGCAGGCCGGTGGCGTGCGGATCGAGGTCGACCTCGCCGCGCTGCCGCTGGCCGACGGGGTCGCGGCCGTGGCGGCGCAGCTGGGCGTCGGGGCGGCCGAGCTGGCCGCCACGTCGGGCGAGGACTACGAGCTGTGCGCCTGCCTGGCACCGGAGGCCGTCGCCGCGCTCGGCGGTGCCGTGACGGTCGTCGGCCGCGTGACGGCCGTGCCTGCCGGCGGCGAGCCGGGGCTCAGCCTTGCGGGCGCGGACGGGGCCCGGCCGCTGCGCGGTCACGAGCACCCCGTCGGCTGACCGACGGCGCGTCCGCGCGCCGCGAGGCCGCCTTGCGCAGCAGCGCCTCGGCGACCAGATGGGGGTCCACGACATAGGCGTCGTCCTGGACCTGAGCTTTGAGCTCCTTCGCGTACATGTCCCTGCCTTGCTCGACCGGTTCGGCTGGAGTCGCCTCCCGCCGGCACCCTCTCTCGGAGCGGTGATCCGGGGCAGGCGCGTACCGGGCTGGATCCTCCATCGGCTCAGGACGGCTTCGCTTTGAGCGGAGCGCGGCCAAACTCCGACCCTTGTCCAGCCCGGGCGAAGCCGAGGGGGACGACGGAGGTCAACCGCGAGAAGACGACGATGCGCTGAGCAGCGCTGAACAACGGGTGGCAGGCCGACAGAACCAGCCGGTCGGTCGTCGCGCGCTTCAGGATCCACAGCGCGTCGGCGTCGACGATGCGCGTGCGCTCCACGCGGTAGGTGAACGTCGCGTAGGGCATCTGCACCGTGATGCGGTCGTCGGGTCTGAGCTCGTCGAGGTGGCGAAACGGCGCGAGGTAGGTCGTCCGGTGCCCCGCGATCGCCGCCGTCCCCGGGACGCCGGGCAGGGGCGTGCCGTCGTAGGTGCCGGGGCCCTTGCGCAGGTCGCCGGGATCCGAGCCCTTGACCAGCACGAAGTCCGCCCCGAGGCGCCCGATCTTCAGCCGCCCCACGGCGTCGCCCGGCGCGGTGCGGCGCTGCAGCGAGCGCGCCAGGAACGCGATGCGCTCCCGCTCGCCGTCCAGGCCCGCGAGCGCGCGCGCCTCCAGGCGCGTCGGGCCCCGGGCCTCGAGGCGCCGCAGGTCGCCGCTGAGCCCGTGCTGGCGGATGCGGGTCTGCAGCGCCGTGACCGGCTCCTGCCACAGCAGCGTCGTGGCGGCGTCGGCGAGCACGAGCGCGCCGGCCACGATCAGGACGGTCGAGAGGCCGCGGAGGACCCGCCGCCGACGCTCCGGGACGGGCGCACGCGCCGCCATCGGCTACCGCCGCAGGCCCGAGGGCGTACCGCCCAGCGAGCCCGGTCCCGCGTAGCTGACCGGTCCGCGGACCGTGACCTCGTCGGGGTCGTCGTCGCGCGGGCGGCGCCGGCGCAGCGCCAGCAGGCAGGCGCCGACGGCGCAGCCCCACACGAAGCTCCACAGCACCCATGAGCCGATCGGGATGTGCCCACCGGCGACGAGCACCGTCCAGAACCACGCGCCACGGACCGGGCCCATGCCGAACGCCCGCGCGTCGACCAGGCCGACGAGCGCCAGCGGGAAGAGCGCGAAGACGACGATCGCCAGCGACGCCCAGCGCGGCAGGCGCAGGTCGGGCGTCAGCGCCCACGGCCAGATGTGGACGGCGGGGATCACGAGCGCCGCGGCGTACGGGTTGCCCAACCAGAGCGCGCCCGCCACGACGAGGGTCGTCAGCCCGACGGCCACGACGCCGCCGGGCTGATCGGACGTCGGCGACCGCCGGGTCGGACGCGCCGCGCCGGCGGCGTGCAGCAGCGCCGGGCGCGCGACCAGCCAGCCGAGCGCGAAGATCAGGAGGATCGCGACGAACGCGATCACCGATCCCGTGCCGAGCGCCAGCGCGGCCGGCGGCACGGGCGCGCCCGGGGCGACCGAGATCAGCCCGATCGCGGCGAGGAGCACCGCGAACAGGCACGCCATCAGGAACGGGACCGACCCGGCCAGCGCCCAGACGCCCCAGGCGCCGAGCGGCTCGCGGCGGCGGCGCAGCCGCGCGAGCGCGTCGACGCCCATGAGCAGCGGCGGCAGCAGCAGCGTGCCGACCAGCAGCCGGACCGACCAGCCCGGCAGGACCTTGCCGCGGAGGACCAGGTCGTCGCGCGGCCGCGCGGCGTAGTCGCGGAAGTTGTCCAGCCCGTAGAGCACGCGCAGCGCAGCGCGGCCGAAGCGGGTCATGCGCCCGTCGCGCAGGGGCGCGCCGGCGGCGGGCGGGCGCTCGCCGCTGGCCGACAGCAGCACGGCGGGCTGCCCGGCGCGCAGGAACGGGCCCTGCTCGGAGATCGTCACGGGCACCGCCATGCGCAGCCACTGCGTCAGCGCACGCGGCGCCCCGGCGTCACTCCCGACCTCCGCGCGCACGGCCGCCTGCACCGTCCGCTGCAGCTGGATCGGCGCCTGGCCGAGGTCGTTGGAGACGCCGACGACGAACGGCCGGCGCGTGTTGGCGCTCGCGACGTCGCCGAGCACGAGCACCGCGTCGGCACGCCCCTGCAGCCGGCGGGCCTCCTCGCGCGCGCCCGCGAACCCTCCGCTGCCGCCGGAGGTCGAGATGAACGTGATGGTCCGGCGCAGCCGCCCGTCGGCCGCGACCCGGGCGAGCTCCAGCAGCGCGGCGGTCGCCGAGAGCTCGGCCTTCGCGCTCGTGCCGGCGGCGTCGCGGTGGGCGACGACGACGAGGCCGGGTCCCGGCATGCCGGGGCGCGTGGCGACGACGTCGACCAGATCGCGCTCGCCGTCGATCGTCTCGCCACGGAAGCGATGCTCCTCGACCGTGCCGGGAACGGTCTTGCGCAGCTGCGCGGCGATGTCGCCGGCCAGGCGCTCGTCGGCCGCGCTGCCGGGGCGGCGGCTCGTCGGGAAGCGGCGGGCCAGGGCGTCCAGCGTGTCCTGTGCCCGGATCCCGTCGAACGCCTCGGGGTTGAGCGTCGTCCCGATCGGACGCGGTCGATCCTGGAGGGAGAACGCCGCCACGAGCAGCGCGAGGAGCACGGGCACGAACGCGACGCGGTAGAGGCGCGGATCGAGCATGCACATACAGTGTGTCTCACCCGATGGCCGAACGCGCCCCCCGGATCCTCCTCGCCGACGACGAGCAGTCGATCCAGACCCTGCTGAGCTTCCCGTTGCGCAAGGACGGCTACGACGTGACCACCGCGTCGGACGGCCGCGAGGCGCTCGCACGGTTCAACGAGAGCCGGTTCGACCTCGTCGTGCTCGACGTGATGATGCCGCGCATGGACGGCCTGGAGGTGTGCCGGCGGATCCGGGCCCGCCACAACGTCCCGATCATCATGCTCACGGCCAAGGCCGAGGAGATCGACAAGGTGCTCGGCCTCGAGTTGGGCGCCGACGACTACATCACCAAGCCCTTCTCGCTGCGCGAGTTCCGCAGCCGCGTGCGGGCCGCGCTGCGCCGCGCGGGCATGCAGACGCAGGCCGAGCCCGAGGCCGAAGACCTCCCGCTGACCGTCCACGAGCTGGAGATCGACCCGGCCAAGCGCGCCGTCCGCATCCGCGACACGTCGGTCGAGCTGACGTTCGTCGAGTTCGAGATCCTCAACGCCCTGGCGCGCAACCCGGGCCGCGTGTTCACGCGCGACATGCTGCTGACGCGCATCTGGGGCGACAGCGCGTACCGCGACCCGCGCACGATCGACGTGCACATCCGCCACCTGCGCGAGAAGCTCGAGACCGACGCCAAGGACCCCGAGTACCTCTTCACGGTCCGGGGCGTCGGCTACCGCTTCCGCGACGAAGCGCGATAGGGGTGCCGTTGGCGGCCAGCGAGGCCGAGGCCCACGACGGCCAGCCGTCGCCGCCGGAGGTGGGTCCCCAGTCGCGACAGCGACACAGTCTCTAGCTCTCGGCGAGAATCCGCGGCGTCCATGAGATCGCTGCGCACCCGCCTCGCGCTGTCTGTCTTCGTGATCGTCCTCGGGACGGTCGCGATCGTCACGCTGGGCGTGCTCACCTCGCTGCAGGACGCGCTGCGCGACCAGGCGCTGCAGGAGCTGCAGGCCGACGGCCAGCGCTACTCGCGCTCCATCGACGCGGCGATCGACCGCGGCGCCTCGGCGGGCCGCATCAACGGCCTGGTCCGCGACGCGGCCGACGCAACGACGGCACGCGTGACGCTGCTGGGCATGTACCGCCAGGCCGGCGACCTCAAGACATGGTTCAAGTCCGACTCGACCCGCCAGGTCGAGATCCGCGACCTGCGCTTCGACGTCGCCGCCGAGGCGGGCCGCACCGGGCGGCCCGCGACGGGCGTGGAGTCGGGCGACAGCGGCCGCGTCGGCGAGGCCGCGATCCCGCTGCTCTACCAGGACCCGCGCACGCACCGGCGGGTCGTCGGCACGGTGGTCGTCTTCTCAAAGCCGATCGACGACATCACCGCCGACGTCGCGCTCGTGCGCCACCGGCTGCTGACCGCGGGGCTGGCCGCGCTGCTCATCGCCACGCTGGCCGGCTGGCTGGTCGCACGGGCGATCTCGTGGCGGGTCCGGCGCCTGGAGGCGGTGGCCGACCGCGTCGCGCAGGGCGACCTGTCGGCGCGCTTCCCCGTGGACTCCCGCGACGAGCTGGGACAGCTCGCGCGCACGCTCGAGTCGATGCGCCGCCAGCTCGCCGAGCTCGACGACGCCCGCAAGCGGTTCATCGCCATCGCCTCGCATGAGCTGCGCACGCCGCTGTTCAGCCTCGGCGGGTTCCTCGAGCTGCTCGAGGAGGAGGACCTCGACGAGGACACCCGCCGGCGCTTCGTCGCGCAGCTGCGCGAGCAGGTCGGGCGGATGCAGAAGCTCGCCACCGACCTGCTCGACCTCTCCAAGCTGGAGGCCGGCTCGCTGGAGCTGCGCGCCGAGCGCACGGATCTCGGCGTGGTCGCGCGCACGGTCGCCGACGAGTTCAGCCCCGCGCTGAGCAGCCATGACTCGCACCTGGAGCTGCGCCTGCCGCCGGCGCCGATCGTCGTCGATGGCGATCCCGAGCGCATCGCCCAGGTCATGCGCATCCTCATCGACAACGCGATCACCCACACGCCGCCCGGCACCGACCTCGTCGTCTCGGCCTCGCGCCGCGGCGATCGCGCGCGCCTGGGAGTGGGGGACTTCGGACCGGGTATCCACCGCACCATGCTCCCCCGCATCTTCGAGCCGTTCGTGACGACCGACGACGCCCAGGGCTCCGGCCTCGGGCTCGCGATCGCCGGGGAGCTGGCCGAGCGCATGAACGGGCGGCTCGCCGTCGACAGCCAGCCCGGGCGCACGACGTTCACGCTGGAGCTGCCGGTATGAGGGCGACGACGGCCGCGCGCGCGGCGGCGGGCCTCGCGACCGCGATGGCGTTCGCCCTGCCGGCGGCCGGATGCGGGCGCGACAGCTCTGGCGGCGACGGGAGTGGCGGCGGCGCCCGGGGCACGTCCACCGCGCAGACCCGGACGCAAACCGAGACCGTCCAGCGCACCACGCGCGTCGAGGTCGTGCGGCAGGCCGGCGCCGACACGGGCTTCGACCCGCAGGGGATCTACCGGCGCGAGTCGCCGGGCGTCGTGACGCTCCTGGCGATCGACCCCGGCACGGGCTCGTCGGCGCGCGGCGGCCTCGGGTCGGGCTTCGTGGTCGACGCCAGCGGCGAGATCGCCACCAACGCGCACGTGGTGACCAGCGGCACGGGCCGCTCGATCAAGCCCGCGCGCGAGGTGTTCGTCCGCTTCGGCGACGGCAACCAGGTCGCCGGCCGGATCGTCGGCTTCGACCCGTTCTCCGACGTGGCGCTGGTCAAGGTCGATCCCCGCGGCCTGACGCTGCGGCCGCTGCCGCTCGGCTCGATCGCGGCCGTCCACGTCGGCGAGCCGGTCGCGGCCATCGGGTCGCCGTTCGGCGAGGAGCGCTCGCTGTCGGTCGGCGTCATCTCGGCGACGGGCCGGTCGATCGAGTCGCTCACGGGCTTCCAGACCTCGGGCGCGCTGCAGACCGACGCTGCGATCAACAGCGGCAACTCGGGCGGCCCGCTGCTGGACGCGCGCGGCCGCGTGCTCGGGATCAACTCGCAGATCCGCACGACCTCGGGCGAGGGCAGCGGCGTCGGGTTCGCGGTGCCGGTCGACGTCGTCCGGCGATCGCTGGACCAGCTGCGCGCCACCGGCCACGTGCGCTACGCCTTCCTCGGCGTCTCGACGCAGGGCGTCTACCCGCAACTGGCCGAGCGGTTCCACCTCGGGACCGAGCGCGGCGCGTGGATCCAGGCGGTCGTCCCGGGCGGGCCGGCCGCCGGCGCGGGGCTGAAGGCCGGGACCGATCGCCAGCGCTTCCAGGAGACGCCGTGGCGCGTCGGCGGCGACATCGTGACGACGGTGGAGGGCGAGCCGATCCGCCAGGACGCCGACCTCGCGCTCGCCGTCCAGGACCACGCGCCGGGCGAGACCGTGACGCTGGGCCTCATCCGCGACGGCAAGCCTCGCACCATCGAGGTACGACTCGGAACGCGGCCGCTGCAGTCGCCGCGCGGGTAGTTAGGCTCAGTTCGTGCTCCAGCCGGTCGCCGTCGGGTCCAAGATCCTCACGGACTACACCCACATCGTGGGGCGTGAGCTCATCGCGGAGATCCGCGAGCTCGCCGAGCCGCTGCAGGGCGCCCGCGTCGCGCACATCTCCGCGACCGCGTTCGGGGGCGGCGTCGCCGAGATCCTGTACACGCTCGTGCCGCTGATGAAGGACGTCGGGCTCGACGTCGAGTGGCAGATCCTCTACGGGCGCGAGGAGTTCTTCAACGTCACCAAGCTGATGCACAACGCGCTGCAGGGCGCGCCGGACGACCTCACCGACGAGCAGTGGGACATCTGGCAGAAGTACAACGAGATCAACGCCGCTGAGCTGCACGACGGCTGGGACGTGTGCCTCGTGCACGACCCGCAGCCGGCGGGCCTGCTCGCGCTCGTCCCCGAGAAGGCGCGCAGCTGGGTGTGGCGCTGCCACATCGACCTCTCGACGCCGAACCCGAGCACGATCGACCGGCTGCTGCCCTACATCCGCGACTACCCCGAGTCGCTGTTCCACATGGAGACCTACGTGCCCGACGGCCTGCGCGGGACGGTCAACGTCGTGCCGCCGGCCATCGATCCGCTCGCGCCCAAGAACATGGCCCTGTCGCCCGACGACGCGGCCTTCGTCTGCAACCAGTTCGGCATCGATGTGGACCGGCCGCTGATGTGCCAGGTCTCGCGCTTCGACCCGTGGAAGGACCCGCTCGGTGTCATCGATGCGTACCGGCTGGTCAAGGAGGAGATGCCCAGCGTGCAGCTCGCGCTCGTCGGCTCGATGGCCAGCGACGACCCCGAGGGCTGGGACTTCTACAACGCGACCGTCGCCCACGCCGACGGCGACCCGGACATCTTCATCCTCAACAACTTCAACAACGTCGGCTCGATCGAGGTCAACGCGTTCCAGTCGCAGTCCGACGTGGTCGTGCAGAAGTCGACGCGGGAGGGCTTCGGCCTGACCGTGAGCGAGGCGCTGTGGAAGGGGCGGCCGTTCGTGGGCGGCGACGTCGGCGGGATCCCGCTGCAGGTCGAGAACGGGATCAGCGGCTACCTCGTCGACACGCCCGAGCGGTGCGCGGCCCGCTGCCTGGACATCCTGCAGGACCCGGCACTGGGCAAGGCGCTCGGCCGGCGCGGCAAGGAGCACGTCCGCAAGCACTTCCTCACCCCGCGCTACCTGCGCGACTACCTCAAGATCTTCAGCGAGCAGCTGGGCGTCGGCGTGCATGCCGAGCAGGCTCGCGTGGAGGACGACGCCGCATGAGCAGTCACCAACAAGAACCCGACCATGCGGTGCGCCGCATGACCACCCAGAAGCGCCCGCTGGTGCTGGTCTCCAACCGCGGGCCCGTGACGTTCGACGACGACGGCGGCTTCAAGCGCGGGACCGGCGGCCTGGTGACGGCGCTCACCGGCCTGGCGTCGCACCGCGAGGTCGTCTGGATCGCCTCGGCGCTGACCGCGGGCGACGCCAGGCGCGCCCAGGAGGCCGACGGCCAGTCCTTCGACGTCGAGGCCGGCGGCGACGGCGAGTTCCAGGTCCGGCTGGTCGAGAGCGACCCCGACGCCTACGACCGCTTCTACAACATCTTCGCCAACCCGATGCTGTGGTTCATCCAGCACTACCTCTGGGACCTCTCCAACGCCCCGGACGTGCGGCGCCACGAGATCGAGGCGTTCGAGTTCGGCTACAACGTGGTCAACGAGGACCTGGCCAAGGCCGTCGTGGAGGAGATCGACGGCGTCGACGAGCCCGTCGTGATGGTCCACGACTACCACCTGTACACCTTGCCGGCGCTCGTCCGCAGGGCGCGGCCCGACGCGTTCCTCCATCACTTCGTGCACATCCCATGGACCCAGCCCGACGCCTGGCGCGTCCTGCCGCGCGGCGTGCGGACCGAGATCTACGAGGGCCTGCTGGCCAACGACATCATCGGCTTCCACACCCGGTCCTACCGCTGGAACTTCCTGCAGTGCTGCCGTGACCTGCTCGAGAACGTCGAGGTCGACTTCGACGCCGGCGTCGTGCGCTTCGAGGACCGCGAGGTCTGGGTGCGGGCCTACCCGCTGCCGATCGACGCCCAGGCGATCCGGCGCACCGCGCAGTCCGAACGCGTCGCCGAGTTCGAGGCCGAGCTGCTGCGCCGCCGCCGCGAGCACCTGGTCCTGCGCGTCGACCGCGCCGACCTGTCGAAGAACGTCCTGCGCGGGTTCACGGCGTTCGACCTCTTCCTCGAGCAGCACCCCGAGTTCCGCGAGAAGATCACGTTCGTCGCGCAGCTCATGCCGTCCCGAACCGACGTGCCCGAGTACGCGGAGTACCTGGAGCGCATCGAGGCGATCGTGGCGGTGGTCAACCACCGCCACGGCACGCCCGACTGGATGCCGATCCAGTTGAAGTTGAAGGACGACCTCGAGGACGCCGTGGCGGCCTATAAGAACTACGACGTCCTCCTGGTCAACGCGATGTTCGACGGCATGAACCTCGTGGCCAAGGAGGGGCCGATGGTCAACGAGCGCCACGGCGTCTCGATCCTCTCGGAGAACACCGGCGCCCACGAGGAGCTCGGCGAGTTCGCCCTCAGCGTCAACCCGTTCGACATCCAGGAGCTCGCCGACTCCATCCACGCGGCGCTCACGATGAGCCCCGCCGAGCGCCAGCGCCGGGCCCAGGGCCTCCAGCAGATCATCACGTCCCGCAATCCGGGTGACTGGATCGACGACCAGATCGCCGACATCCGCAAGAAGGCCGGCGTGGAAGCGTAGAGGGGGCGCCGGCGCTTGTGGCGTTCCGCTCGGGCGCTGGTCGTGCCGCGGCGCGTGGTTCGTCGGCAATGACGGAGACAGGGTGAGCGAGGGCGCCGGCGCGGCTGGTCATCCTCGGCGGTCCTGGGGGATCCGGGTCGGCTGACGGGGAATTATCCGGCACAGAGCGACCCGGACCCCGGCGCGCCGCCTAGGGCCGGAACTCCGCGCCGGACGGTGGCGCAGGGGGCGGGGTGGCGGCGACCGGCGGGGGTGGCGGCGCGGCGGGCGGCGGGAATGGGACGCGTGCCGGCGGGCGGCGGTGGCGCGTGCGGTCCGTGGCGTGGCGGCGGCCGGTCCGCGTGCGCCTGGGGCGCGCGCCGCGAGGCTCCGAGGCGGCCGCGGGCCGGGGCGGCGCCTGCGTGCGTGTTCGGCGCGAGGGCGCGGCGGGCGCGGGCGCGGACGGCTGCGCCGCCGCCTCCGACGGCGCCGGTGGCGGCAGCTCGGGCGCCGCGCCGCGCAGGTGCGGCCAGGAGATCAGCAGCGCCACGGCCGCCAGGACGGCGGCGGCGCGCGCCACGTTGGGCCAGCGGATCCGGTGCAAGAAGTCGTTCATCACATCCGCACAAGGCCCGCACGCGGCGCAACTCGCCCCCCGCACGTCCCGATCAGCACCCTCCCGCTATAATCCTTCGTCGCCCTCGGGGCACCTTCACCATGCCTGCACAGAACCCCACGTACGACCTGATGCTCCTCCTCGACACGGCTGCGCCGGAGGACCAGCGCGCCAAGGTGCTCGCCGAGGCTGAGCGCATCCTGGAGAGCAACGACGCCACCATCGTCAGCAAGCACGACTGGGGCACGCGTCGGACCGCCTACGAGATCCGCCACAAGCACGACGCGGACTACCACCTGCTCCAGTTCCAGGGCGGCCCCGAGGTCCCGGCGGCGGTCGGGCGCTTCCTGCGCATCACCGACGGCGTCATCCGCTTCCGCGTGATCAAGCTCCGCGCCGGCCTTCCGCCCGTGCCGGACCTCAGCGCCTCGAGCGAGCCCGCTCCCGAGGTCGCCGCGGAGTTCGCGCCGGTCGAGCGCCTGTAGCACCGGTCCTCGCACCGTCTCGCCGCACCCGCAGCGCCGCCTCCGCGGCGCTGCTGTCGTTCCGGGACGTGTCCGATCACCGGGCTTTGCGACGACTCTGCGACGAATCGGCCGCAGGGTGCAGGGTTTTGGCCCGTGCGATCCGGAGCGGCCCCTAGACTCGCCGCAGACTTCAAGTTCGCCCCCGAAAGGAGCCCTCGTGGCCGCCTCGAACATCAACCGGGTCATCCTGACCGGCAACCTGACCTTCGACCCTGAGCTGCGCTCGCTGCCGAGCGGCACCTCGGTCTGCAAGCTGCGTGTCGCCGTCAACACGCGCAAGAAGAACAACGCGACCGGCGACTGGGAGGACAAGCCCAACTACTTCGACGTCACGGTCTGGGGCGCGCAGGGCGAGAATTGCGCCAGGTACCTGGCCAAGGGCCGTCCGGTCGCCATCGACGGCCGCCTCGAGTGGTCCGAGTGGCAGGACAAGGACACCGGCAAGAACCGCTCGAAGGTCGAGGTCGTCGCCGACACCGTGCAGTTCCTCGGCGGGCGTGACGACCAGGGTGGCGGCGGCGGCCAGGCCGGCGGCTTCACCCCGCGCTCCGACGTCCCCGTCGACACGGGCGACTTCGCCCCGGCGGCCGCCTCCGCGCCCGTCAGCGCGCCGGCCGACGACGACATCCCGTTCTAGCCCCGGCGCGGGCATCGCCCGCGCGCGGGTCGTAGCGCCTTCGAGCCCCCGGACGCCCCGCGTCCGGGGGCTCGCGCGTTCCGGGCGCCCCGCGGCGTCAGGCCACGTGCCAGCATGCCCGCCGATGCCGCCCCGCTCGACCGGCGCCCGCTCAACCGGCGCCCGCTCAACCGGCCCCCGCCCGCCCGCGCCCCCACGCTCCCCGACGACCTCGCCGAGACCGACCTCGGCCAGATCGCCCTCGCCGACGAGGATCGCCTCGAGGGCCTCGAGCTCACCGGGACGCTGGCGCCCGGGACCGGCGCGCGCCTGGACCGCGTCGTCCTGCGCGGGTGCGACCTGCGCGAGGCGTCCCTGGAGCAGGCGCGCCGGCGCCGGGACGTTCGCGGCAGCCCTCGGCATCGCTATCGTGGAGCACGAAGCGCCCGAGTAGCCGCGCGTCCGGGGATCCATCCGGACCGTTCGCTACCGAGCGGAAGGCCGGTACGGCCGCCCACGTGTCACACTGTGGGTTCGCGCGCCCTCGTCGGCGCGCGTCCGCACGTCCAGACTTCATCGCACCAAAGAGGACTTCACACACGTGGCCAAGCAGCGCAAGAGCCCAGCGAAGCCGGCTCGCCGCAGGGACAAGAAGGGCGGACCCGGTTCCGGGCGCCGCAAGCCTTGTCCGTTCTGCAAGGACAAGATCGAGCACGTCGACTACAAGGACGTGACCAGCCTGCGCCGGTTCGTCTCCGAGCGCGGCAAGATCCGCTCCCGTCGCATCACCGGCGCCTGCCGCCGGCACCAGAGCGCCATCGCCCGCGCGGTCAAGCGCGCCCGCGAGGTGGCCCTGCTGCCGTACGCCGCCGAGCCCGCGTCGGAGAGCGTCGGCGGCCGCCGTGGCCGCGATCGCGATCGGGAGCGGGACTAGCCCGTGCCTGAGGCCATCCTCCTCAAGGACGTCGACGGCATCGGCGCCCGTGGCGCCGTCGTGGACGTCTCCAAGGGCTACCTCCGCAACTTCCTGATCCCGCGCAAGCTCGCCGCGCCGGCGACCAAGGGCGCCCTCAACGAGGCGCGCCGCACCCAGGAGGCCCACACCAAGGCCACCGCAGGTCGCATCGCCCAGGCGCACGAGTACGCCGAGCAGCTGAACAAGACGGTCCTCACGATCTCGCAGCAGGCCGGCGAGGACGGCCGCCTGTTCGGGTCGGTCACCACGCAGGACATCGCCGACGCGATCAAGGAGGCCCGCGCCATCGACGTGGACCGCCGCAAGATCCACCTCGACGAGCCCATCAAGAACGTGGGCACCTACCAGGTGGTCCTCGAGGTCAACGACGGCGTCACCGCCACCGTCAAGGTGATGGTCTCCGAGGCCTAGCCTCGACCCCACCGCAGCCTTCGCAGGACGGCGCCCCGCGGGGCGCCGTTCGTCGTTCTGGGGCGCCCGACGGCCGTGCCCGGACGTTGCGGGAACTTCGATTCCCGGCGTCTGCCCCCTCCGCTAGCGTCATTCGATTCACCGTGAGCGCGTACCCCGAAGCCCTTCCCTCGTCGGCCGGCCAGGCCCTGGCGCCGCCGCACTCGCTCGAGGCCGAGCAGTCCGTGCTGGGCGCCGTCCTGCTGTCCGACAAGGTGCACTACGCCTACGTCATCGAGGAGGGCCTCCGGCCGGAGGACTTCTACCGGGAGCGCCACCAGCTCATCTACGACTCGATGCTCACGCTCTACAACGAGAGCGAGCCGATCGACGTCGTCACGGTCACCGAGCACCTGCGGGCCCGCGGCGTGCTGGACGCGGCCGGAGGCCCCGCGGAGATCGACGCGCTGACGGCCGCGGTGCCCGCCGTCGGCAACCTGCGCCGCTACGGCTCGATCGTGCGCGAGATGTCGCTGCTGCGCAAGCTGCTCACGGCGACCTACCAGATCCAGTCCTCCGTCCACAACCACGAGGGCCTTCCGCGCGACATCGTCGAGCAGGCGGAGAAGGCGATGCTCGAGGTCGGTCGCGACGACCGTCAGAAGGACTTCCGCAAGGTCGGCGAGGTCCTCCACGAGGAGCTCGACCGCTGGCACGAGCTCTCGACCGAGGGCCGCTCGCTGACCGGCACCGCCTCGGGCTTCCACGACCTCGACGAGCTCACCGGCGGCTTCCAGCCCGGCAACATGATCATCTTGGCGGCCAGACCATCCATGGGGAAATCGGCTCTGGTCACCAACTTCGCCGAGAACGTCGCGCTGAGCGTCGACCGCCCGCGGCCCGTCGCGCTGTTCAGCCTGGAGATGTCGGAGCCCGAGCTGGCGCAGCGCTTCATCGCGTCGCAGGCGTCGATCAAGGGCGACGACCTGCGCAAGGGTCGGCTGCGCGACGAGCGCAAGTGGAAGCGGGTGCTGGAGACCGCGTCGCGGTATGACCGCGCGCCGCTCTACGTCGACGACTCGTCCGACATCGGCATCCTCGAGATGCGGGCCAAGGCGCGCCGCCTGCACCAGCAGACTATGGCCGAGTACGGCGGCCTGGGCCTCGTCATCGTCGACTACCTGCAGCTGCTGCGCACCGACGCGCGCACCGACAACCGCGTCCAGGCGATCGGCGAGATCTCGCGCGGCCTCAAGATCCTCGCGCGCGAGCTCGAGGTCCCGGTCATCGCGCTGTCGCAGCTGTCGCGTGGCGTCGAGTCGCGCACCGACAAGAAGCCGATGCTCTCCGACCTGCGCGAGTCCGGCCAGATCGAGCAGGACGCCGACCTCGTCATGTTCATCTACCGCGACGAGTACTACAACGAGAACACCGACCGCCCGGGCGAGGCGGACCTCATCGTCGCCAAGCACCGAAACGGCGGCCTGGGCGAGATCCCGCTCACCTTCCAGGGCGAGTACCCGCGGTTCCTCGGCCTGCAACGAGCGGCCTAGCCCGTGGCGCGCACCTGCCCCTTCTCGCTCTGTGACGGCAGCGGGATCCTCGTCGACGAGGACACCCGGACGTCGTCGTTCTGCCGTTGCCGCGACCAGGTTGTTGCCGAGCGCCAGGCCAAGGGCCTGCGCGCTGTCATCCCCAAGCTCTACGCGGGTTCGTCCTGGGATCGCTATCCCGTGCCTCAGATCAATCAAGCCGCGGTGTACGCCGTCCGGCGATACACCTCGCAGATCGACGAGCGGTTGGACCAGGGCGAGGGCCTCTGGATGTTCGGAGGCCACGGCACCGGTAAGACAACGCTGGCGATGCTCGTGTCCAAAGCTGCGATCTCAGCGGGTCATTCCGTGGCGATCTATTCGTTGCCACGGCTTCTTGCAGAGATCAGGCGGACGTTCGACGAGGGCAGCCCGATTACCCAGACCCAGCTGATCGACCAACTCACCGCCGTGGATCTCCTGCACATCGATGACGTGGGCGCGGAATCGACCAGCCCGTGGGTGCTCGAGCAGCTCTACGCGATCGTCAACGCCCGCTACGAAGCGAAGAAGGCGATCGTCGTAACCACGAATCTCAACGAGCGCGAAGAGTTGGCTGAGCAGATCGGCGCACGCACCGTCTCCCGCTTGGAGGAGATGTGCGAGGTGCTGCCTGTCACCGGCGCGGACCTTCGTCGGAAAACCTACGACCTGGTAGACGAACCCGACCCGGTGGCCTCACCAGTCACGTGGGACCGGGCGTAGGCCTTCGCCGCCTACACTTCCCAAAGAAATGCCAGGCACAGTGATCGTTGGCGCCCAATGGGGCGACGAGGGCAAGGGCAAGGTCATCGACCTCCTCGCCGAGCGAGCGGACGTCGTCGTCCGCTTCCAGGGCGGCAACAACGCCGGCCACACGATCATCCACGCGGGTGAGACGTGGAAGTTCCACCTCATCCCGTCGGGCATCCTCTACCCGGGCCGCACCTGCGTCATCGGCAACGGCGTCGTCGTGGACCCCGCGGTGCTGACCGCCGAGATCGACGACCTGCGCGCCCGCGGCGTCGACGTCAGCGGCCTGAAGCTCAGCGCCAACGCGCACCTGATCATGCCCTACCACCTGCTCCTCGACATGGAGGGCGAGCAGAAGCTGGGCAAGAACCTCATC
>NZ_DATHDY010000030.1:0-94846 GCF_035318805.1 Baekduia sp. | reverse complement strand
GATCACCTCGCTGATCGCGTCGAGGAATATCTCGAGGGCCTGCGGTTTCCGTCCGTCACCCCGGCGACAAGCGGGCTGGAGGACGCGATGCGCTACAGCCTGCTGGCCGGCGGAAAGCGCATCCGGCCCGTACTCGCGCTAGCAACAGCGGGCGCGATCGGGCGCGACGCGGACTCGGTCCTGCCACTCGCCGCGGCGCTGGAGCTCATCCACACCTACTCGCTCATCCACGACGACCTGCCGGCGATGGACGACGACGACCTGCGTCGCGGTCGTCCGACCTGCCACGTGAAGTTCGGCGAGGACGTCGCGATCCTCGCCGGCGACGCGCTGTACGCCGAGGCCTTCCGCCACCTGCTGACCGCTCAGCCCGGCGAACCCGCCCAGGTGCTCGCCGCGGCCCGCGAGCTGGCGGCGGCCACCGGCGTGGACGGCATGGTCGGCGGCCAGTACCTCGACGTCGCCGGCGTCTCGGAGACGCCGGCGGACCTGCGCCGGCTGCACGAGCTCAAGACGGGCCGGCTGATCGGCGCCTCGGTCGTGTGCGCGCTGCTGCTGGCCGGCGCCGTCGAGGACGACGAGCCGGCCACCGCCAGCTGGCGCCGCTACGCCGGCGAGCTCGGCGTCCTGTTCCAGATCGTCGACGACATCCTGGACGTCACGGGGACCGACGAGGGGCTCGGCAAGCCGCAGGGCAGCGACGAGCGCCACGGCAAGCGGACGTACGTGACCGAGTTCGGACTCGAAGGCGCCAGGAAGCTCGCAGCCGACTGTCATGCCGCAGCCAGAGCTACGCTGTCGGGCTCCGCTCCGCACGGCGCCGCCGAGCTGGAGCAGATCACCGACTTCATCTTCACGCGAACCTCATGACGCCCACCAACCGCCTGCTGGACCGCATCGACCGCCCGCAGGACCTGCACGGCCTCACGGAGGCGGAGCTCCAGCAGGTCGCGCAGGAGGTGCGCGAGCACATCATCGACACCGTCGGGGAGATCGGCGGCCACTTCGGCGCCAACCTCGGCATGTGCGAGGTCACGGTCGCGCTGCACTCGCTGCTGGACTCGCCCAAGGACAAGATCCTCTGGGACGTTGGCCATCAGGCCTATCCGCACAAGATCCTCACCGGTCGCCGCGACCAGCTCTCGACGATCCGCCAGTACGAGGGCCTCGCCCCGTTCTGCGCGATCCACGAGTCCGAGCACGACATCATGGGCGCGGGCCACGCGTCGACCTCGATCGGCTACGCCGTCGGGATCAAGGAGGGCATGAAGCTCGCGGGCGACGTGGACGCCGGCAAGGTCGTCGCCGTCATCGGCGACGGCGCCATGACCGGCGGCGTCGCGTTCGAGGCCATCCACCAGGCCGGCGGCCTGGGCACGCCGATCGTCGTCGTGCTCAACGACAACGGCATGTCGATCGCGCCCAACGTCGGCGCGCTCTCGCGGTACTTCAACCGCATCCGGCTCAACCCGAAGCTGTGGCACGCCCGCGAGGGCGTCGAGGAGAAGCTGACGACGCTGCCCGGCGGCATCGGGGCGGCGTTCGACCGCCTCGGTCCGCAGCTCAAGGAGTCCATCAAGTCGTTCTGGGCGCCCGGCCTGTTCTGGGAAGAGCTCGACTGGGCCTACATGGGCGTCATCGACGGCCACGACGTCGGCGCGCTGCGCGCCGCGTTGAAGGCGGCCCTCGAGGCCGGGCGGCCGGTCGTCGTCCACACCGCCACGGTCAAGGGGAAGGGGTTCACGCCCGCTGAGGAGGGTGGCCTGGCCGGCATGGAGCGCTGGCACGCCGCCAAGCCCAACTCCATCACCAACCGCGCGCCTACTGTGGCCAAGCCCGCATCGTCGTCGGCCCCCGTCGCGGCGCCTGCGCCGCCGCAGTACACGCAGGTCTTCGGCGAGGCGCTGATCGAGGAGGTCCGGCGCGACCGCCGCGTCGTCGGCATCACCGCCGCCATGAACTCCGGCACCGGCCTGAACCTCCTGCAGAAGGCGGAGCCCGACCATTACTTCGACGTCGGCATCGCTGAGCAGCAGGCGGTGCTCTTCGCCGCCGGCCTGGCGCTCGAGGGCGCCAAGCCCGTCTGCGCGATCTACTCGACGTTCCTGCAGCGCGCGTTCGACCAGATCGTCCACGACGTCTGCCTCCAGGAGCTCGACGTCACGTTCGCGATGGACCGCGCCGGCCTGGTCGGCGACGACGGCCCGACGCACCACGGTGCGTTCGACATCTCCTACCTGCGGCCGCTGCCGAACATCACGCTCGCCGCGCCGCGCGACGAGGCGCAGCTCAAGCTCCTGCTGCGCACGGCGCTGACCCACGGCGGCCCGTTCGGCCTGCGCTACCCGCGCGGCGAGGGCGTCGGCGTGGCGCTGCCCGCGGCCGCCGACGTGCGGCCGATCCCCATCGGGACCGG
Source organism: Baekduia sp. (assembly GCF_035318805.1). Taxonomy (GTDB): domain Bacteria; phylum Actinomycetota; class Thermoleophilia; order Solirubrobacterales; family Solirubrobacteraceae; genus Baekduia. The sequence goes on along the minus strand of NZ_DATHDY010000030.1, from coordinate 92,430 downwards.
CGAGATCCTGCGCGAGGGCTCGCGCGTCGCGCTCATCGGCTACGGCAGCGGCGTCGGCAAGGCGCTCGAGGCCGCCGACGTGCTCGCCGAGCACGACCTGGACGTCACGGTCGCCGACGCGCGCTTCGCCAAGCCGATCGACCGCGAGCTGATGCGGACCCTCGCGGCCGACCACGAGCTGCTGGTCACCGTCGAGGAGGGCGTGCTCTCGGGCGGCTTCGGGTCCGGCGTGTGGGAGGCGCTCAACGACGCCGCCGTGGCCGTGCCGCCGATCCTGCGGGTCGGCCTGCCCGACCGCTACGTCACGCACGGCAAGCCCGCGCTGCTGCACGCCGAGGTCGGCTTCACCGGGCGCGACATCGCGCGCCGCGTCGAGGCGGCGCTCTTCGCCGGTCGCGGCGAAGTGCTTTCCGAGGCCTAGGGGAACGCTCGCCCAGGGGGCGAGGTTCCCTTGCGCGAACTCGCCCAGGGGCTCGTTCGCGCGCCGGTGGGATAGCGTGGCCGCGAGTGCTCGACGCCGTCCACCCGCAGGTCCGCGCGCTGCTGGAGGCGATGGCGAGCGACGGCGAGCCGGCGCCCGCCGACCTCGCGGCCGAGCGCGCCGAGTACCTCGACGCGACGCTGCGCCTGGGCGGCGCGGCCGAGCCCGTGGCGTCGGCGGTCGACCTCGTCGTGCCCCACGGCGAGATCCGCCTGCCCGCCCGGCTCTACGCGCCCCAGCACGCCGCCGAGACCGGCAGCGTGATCGTCTGGCTGCACGGGGGTGGCTGGTACGTCGGCGACATCCCGACCTTCGACCGCGTCGCGCGCTCGCTGGCCAACGCCTCGGGCGCCAAGGTCCTACTGGTGGAGTACCGGCTGGCGCCCGAGCTCCGCTGGCCGGTGCAGGTCGCCGACGCCGACGCGACCGTCGCCTGGGTGCGCTCGGAGGTCGGCGCCCGGCAGCTGGGGATCGACCCGGCCCACGTCGTCCTGGGCGGCGACAGCGCCGGTGGCCAGCTCGCGGTCGTCGCCGCACGCCACGCGCGGACCGACGGCCGGCCGCCGCTGCGCGCGCTGCTGCTGGCCTATCCGGCGCTCGACCCGACGCTGGAGAGCGCGTCCTACCGCCGGTTCGCCGACGGCCCGCTGCTCACCAGGGCCGACATGCGGCGCTGCTGGGACTTCTACCTCGACGGCGCCGGCGCCGGCGACCCGGACGCGGCGCCGCTGCTGGCCACCGACCACGACGGCCTGCCGCCGACCTGGGTCGCGGTCGCCGAGCTCGATCCGGTCCGCGACGACGGGCTGCGCCTCGCGGCCGCCCTGCGAGCCGGCGGGATCGGCGTGCAGGAGCGGACCTTCGACGGCCTGGTCCACGGCTTCCTGCGCTGGGGCGGCGTGGTCGACGCCGCCGGCGAGCTGATCGCCTGGTTCGGCGACGCGGCCCGCGAGACCGCCGGCATCTAGGGTGGGTCAGCCCGCCGCGGGCGCGAGCGCCGCGACGATCCGGCGCACGAGCGCGCCGTAGCGCTCGGCGAACTCGGGCAGCGCGGGATCGAGGCCGGTGACCGCGCGCACGTCGCCGGGGAAGACGATGCCGACGCTGGCCATCCCCTGCAGGGCCAGGAGCAGCAGCGCGGGGTCGAGGTCGGCGGCGATCTCGCCCGCCTCCTGGCGGCGACGCAGCCCGGCGACCTCGTCGCGGTCGGCCACGACGGGCTCCGCGGCGGGCGCGTCGTCGAGGCACTCGCGCAGCAAGACCTTGTGCACGTCGCGCTGGGCGACGCTGTCGGCGATGTAGCCCGCGACGACGTCGCCCAGCGAGAGCTCGTCGCGGTTCAGCTCCGCCTCGTGCTCGAGCCAGCGCTCGGCCAGCGCCCGGTAGAGCCCCTGCTTGCCACCGAAGTAATAGGAGATGAGCTGCTTGTTGACGCCGGCTCGCGCGGCGATCGCGCTGACCCGGGCGCCGGCCAGCCCCTTGGCGGAGAACTCGGCCAGCGCGGCGTCCAGCAGTGCGCGGCGGGTGCGCTCGGCGTCGCGGCGCCGCTGGCCCGGGGCGGGAGCGCGCCGGCCGTGGGCCGGCGCTGGGGTGGGCTCGACGCTGTCAGCCATGGGGTTGACCTTATCATCCATATGGGTGATAGTTCGCCGGATGCCGCTGACCTCCTCTCCCTCCTCCTCCGTTCCGGTGGCCCTTGGCGCCGAGTTCGACCGCCAGGTCGACGTCCTGCTCCAGACCGGCTACCCCGCGGCGGCGGGGCTGTCGCCGGCCACGTTCGCCGCCCGGCTGCAGCCGCTCAAGGCGCGCCTCGCCGACCTCGACACCGGCGCGTGGGCGCCTCAGGGCGTCGTGCCGTTCGTCCTCGTGATCGGCCCCGGGCTGGTGCCCGTCGACGGCGCGATCACCCGCGTGGAGCGCCGCGGTCGCCGCGGCTTCGCGGTCATCGACGCCGACGACCTGGCCGGCTTCACGCCGATCGACGGGGTGGAGGTGCCGGCCGGCGACGCCCATCTGATCGCCGACGTCGACCTCGGCTTCGCGACGCGCAACGTCCCGCCGGAGGCGGCGCTGCCACAGATCGAGGACCGTGACCGGTCGGTGCTGACCATCGATGAGGGCGTCGCGCTGGTGACGCAGTTCCCCGAGGCGGTCGCCGAGAACGCCGGCTTCTCGCTCGTCGGCTCGCGCTGCGGCGACCGCCGCGTGACCGCGCTGTGGATCAGCAAGGGCGCGCCGAAGCTCGGCTGGTGCTGGGCCGGCGCCCCGCACACGTGGCTGGGCTCGGCGTCCTGCGCGCGGCGCCTGGGCGCGGAGGACTAGGGCGCGCTCACATCAGGCCGGCGGCGGTGCCGTCGGCCCACGTGAGCGCCTCGACGTGCAGCACGCCGAGCTCGCCGGCGTCCAGGCCGGGCAGCGCCGCCTCGTCCCACGCGCCCCGCTCGCAGGCTTCGGCCATCGTCAGCGTGCGCCCCTTGCCGCCGGCGCGGTCGACGAGCGCGGCGACGACGTCCTCGGAGAGCGGCAGGTCGGCGACGGCCTCGTCCATCGGCTTGTCCAGCAGCGCGTCGACGACCGAGAGCATCCCGGTGAAGAAGTAGGCGTCGGCGTCGTCGGCGCCGAGCCGGCGGGCGATCGCCTCGCAGGTGCGGCCGCGCGACAGCGCCGTGATGAGGAGGGGGCCGCGCTGCTCGTCGATGCCCGAGAGCAGCAGGAGCATCGCCCACTGGCGCACGGTGCGCGGGCCCAGCAGCACGATCGCCTGGCGGACCGACTTGATCTGGTGGCGCAGGGAGAACGCGGCGCTGTTGACGAAGCGGAGCAGCCGCAGGCTCAGGCCCGGATCCAGCGCGATGGCCTTCTCGAGCTCGTCGACGCTGGTGTCCGCCGCCGAGATCCCGGCGGCCAGTCGCAGCGCGCCGATGCTCGCTGTCGGCACGTTGTGGCCCATGATCTCGCGCGGGCGGCACACGAAGTCGCCCTGGAAGAGCTCGAAGCCGGCGTCGACGCAGCGGTCGTGATCGGTGTGCGACTCGACGCCGGTGGCGACGGGGCGCAGGCCGCGACCGCGGAGCTTGGCGACGAGCGTCGTCAGCTGGCTGGCGCCCGAGTCGCGCGCCTCGACCTTCGCCAGCGCGGCGAAGTCCAGCAACGGCTCGGCCGTGGGCTGGCCCGCGTAGCCGTCGAGGGCCAGCATGTACCCGTGCTGGCGCAGGCGGCCGAGGCGGTCCAGCAGCGGGCCGTCGGGGACGCGGTCGGCGGCGATCTCGAGGATCACGCCCTCCGGGCCGAACGGCAGCGGGTCCATCGCCAGCAGGAACTCGGTCGTGACGTTCAGGAACGCCGGGGCGCCGCCGGTGGCGCTGCGCAGGCCGAGATCGCTCAGGGCGCTGGCCGCCACGCGCGAGGTCGCGGCGTGCGGGCTCTCCTGACCCTCGCCGCGGTACAGCAGCTCGTAGCCGGCCAGCCGGCTGTCGGCGTCGAGGATCGGCTGGCGCGCGAAGAGGACTTCCGCGTCGTGGGCGGGGGCGCTGGGGGGCGCGGTGGCCGCCAGGGTGAGGTGCTCGGCCATCCCTTCCGTCATCGGTCGGACCGGTGCGGATCCTGAGCGGCGATGGCCGGTTGTCGACCGGGCGTCCGCACAAAGAGAAACGGCCCGCCGGGAGAGGCAGGCCGTTTCAGGGGAGGAGAGATACTGCTATGTGTGTCGTATGTGGGACCGGCCGAAGCCGGCGAGCGATGAGAGAAGTCTTGGGTGTCGCTGCGGCCCTGCTGGCCGCCGTTCCCTTCGCTGAACACAAGATGCCGCATGTGGGACGGGAGCACTGTGAGCACGGACACAGTGCTCCGCTGAGCGGCGCCGGCGGGCCCCTGCGGAGACCCGCCGCGCGGCTCGCACCGGGGGCCGCTGGCCGCGACGGTACGGTTTCCGCGTGGCCAAGGTCCGGTTGGACACCCTGTTGCACCAGCGCGGGCTCTTCCCGTCACGCTCGCGCGCGGCCGCGTCGGTCATGGCAGGCGAGGTGCGCGTCGGCGCCCGCGGCGATCGGGCGGCCAAGCCCGGGCAGCTCGTGCCCGAGGACGTCGTCGTCGCGGTCGACGAGCGCCCGCGCTTCGTCTCGCGCGGCGGGGTCAAGCTCGCCAACGCGCTGGCGGCGCTCGGGGTCGAGGTCGCCGGGCGCCGCGCCCTGGACGTCGGCGCCTCGACGGGCGGCTTCACCGACTGCCTGCTGCAGGAGGGCGCCGAGCACGTCGTGGCCTACGACGTCGCCTACGGCGAGCTGGACTGGTCGCTGCGCACCGACGACCGCGTGACCGTGATCGAGCGCGCCAACGCCCGCCGCATGCAACGCGACGAGCTGCCCTACGCTCCCGACCTGATCGTCGCCGACGTGTCGTTCATCTCCCTGACGAAGGTGCTGCCCGCCGTGCTCGCCTGTGCCGCACCGCGCTTCGACGCGCTCACGATGATCAAGCCCCAGTTCGAGGTCGGCCGCGACCGGATCGGCAGTGGCGGGGTGGTGCGCGAGCCGGAGGCCCGGTGCGCCGCGCTGGTCGAGGTCGCGCGCAACGTGCGCGACGCCTCGGGCGTGTCGGTCCTCGGGTTCGTGTCGTCGGGGCTCCCCGGCCCCAAGGGCAACCGCGAGTCCTTCGCATGGCTGGCGGAGGGCGGCCGCGCCGGCGCGCTGGACGACGCCGGCATCGTCGCCTCCGCGGCGGCGACCGAGACCGCGGTGCAGGCGTGAGCCCGCGCACCGCGACCGTGCTCACGCATGGGCGGCCGGACCAGACCGCGACGGCCCTGGACTCGCTGCGCCGCGCGGCGATCGACGCCGGCTACGTCCTGCGCTTCGATCGCGAGGAGGTCGCCAAGCACGACCTCGCGCCGGCCGAGGGGCTGGAGCTCGACGCACCGCTGAGCGACGACGTCGACCTCTGCGTCGTGCTCGGCGGCGACGGGACCATCCTGCGCGCGCTGCGGCGCTACGCGGGCACGAGCGTCCCGGTGTTCGCGGTGAACTTCGGCGAGGTCGGGTTCCTGGCCACGATCGACCCCGACGAGGTGGGCGAGGGGTTCGCCAAGGCGTTCCGTGGCGAATTCGACGTCATGACGCTGCCGGCGCTGGCGCTCGAGACGCCGGGCGGCGCGCAGGCCGCGATCAACGACGTGTCCTTCCACCGGAAGCTCGGCGAGCGCGTCGCGACGCTGGCCTACGTGGTCGACGGCCAGGAGGTCGGCTCCGTGCGCTGCGACGGGCTGGTGATCTCCACGCCCGCGGGCTCGACGGGCTACAACCTCGCCAACGGCGGGCCGGTGCTGGCGTGGGGCGTGGAGGGCTACGTCGTGTCGTTCATCGCGCCCCACTCGCTCACGGCGCGGGCGCTGGTGGTCTCGCCGACCGACGTGCTCGAGGTCCACAACCGCTCGCGCGAGCCGGTCGACGTGTCGATCGACGGGCGGCCGGCTGGGGAGCTGGGACCGGGGGAGGCGCTGGCGTCGCGCTTCGTCCGCGAGGCCGCGGACCTCGCCCAGGTGCCCGGCGCCTCGTTCTACCTGCGGGTGCGGGAGCGGTTCGGACGGCTGGCGTCGTAGCGCGCCTTCGTCACGGAACCGTGCCGGAACGCCGGGCGAACGCGTGTTCGTCCGGCGCCGCTGGTAGACCATGCGGCGTGCTGCACGAGCTGCGTGTCGAGAACCTCCTGCTGATCGAGCGCGCCGAGCTGCGGCTCGCTCCCGGGTTGAACGTCCTGACCGGCGAGACGGGCGCGGGCAAGACCGTGCTGGCCCACGCGCTGGACCTGCTGCTGGGCGGCCGGTCGAAGTCCGGAATCGTGCGGCCGGGCGCCGCGGAGGCCTACGTCGAGGGCGTGTTCGACCTACCCTCCGGGCTGCGGGCGCTGCTGGGCGATCGCGTCGCGCCCGATGCCGACGAGCTCGTGCTCGCACGGCGGGTGTCGGCCGAGGGCCGCACGCGCGCGTACCTGAACGGACGCTCCGCGTCGGTCGCCGACCTGAGGGAGGCGGCCGAGGGGCTCATCGCGTTCTACGGCCAGCACGAGCACCGCAAGCTGATGCTGGCCTCGTCGCAGCTGGAGGTGCTCGACGGCGCCTGCGGGCCCGAGCAGCGGGCGCGGCGGGAGCGCTATACGAGGCTGCACGCGCGGGTGCGCGAGCTGGAAGGCTCGCTGGACGAGTTGCGCGAGCGCGCCGGCGCGCGCGATCGCGAGCTGGACCTCCTGCAGTTCGAGCTCGCCGAGATCGAGGCCGCCGAGCCGTCGGAGGCCGAGGAGGCCGAGCTGACGGCGCGGCGCGATCGCCTGCGCCACGTCGAGGCGCTGCGCGCCGCGGCGCTCGGGACGGCCGAGGCGGTGACCGCCGACGAGGGCGGGGTGGCAGGGGTGCTGGCGAGCGCGGGCGCGCTGCTGGACGGCGTGGCGGGCGTGGACGGTCAGCTCGACGCGCTGGCCGACCGCTGGCGCGCGATGGCCATCGAGGTCGACGACCTGGCCGGGGAGCTGCGCGTCTACGGCGAGGGCCTCGACGCCGAGACCGGTGGGCTGGACGTGATCGAGGAGCGCCTCGGCGCGTGGGACCGGCTGAAGCGCAAGCACGGCGGCACGATCGCGGCGGTGCTCGCCCACGCGGACGAGTGCCGGGCGCGGATCGCCGACCTGGATCGCGCGGAGGTCGCGCTGGAGGAGGCCCAGGCCGAGCTGGGCGAGGCGCGCCAGGCGCGCGAGGCGCTGGCGCTGAAGCTGCGCGCCGCGCGCGGAAAGGCCGCCAAGTCGCTGGCCAAGGACGTGCGCGGCCGGCTGACGGAGCTGGCGATGGAGGCGGCGACCTTCGAGATCGCGCTGGCCGAGCGCGAAGCTGGCCCCACGGGGGCCGACGCCGTGGAGTTCCTGATCGCTCCCAACCCCGGCGTGCCGCCGGCGCCGCTGCGCGAGACGGCCTCGGGCGGCGAGCTTTCGCGCGTCATGCTGGCGATCCTCGGCTCCCGCCCACCCGCGGCCGACGACGGGTCGGATGCGGTGCTGGTCTTCGACGAGGTCGACGCGGGCATCGGCGGCCACACGGCCCGCGCGGTCGGCGAGCAGCTGCGCCACCTGGCCGAGGGCCGTCAGATCGTGTGCATCACGCACCTGCCGCAGGTGGCCTCACTCGCGGCGCGCCACTTCTCGATCGCCAAGGACACCGGCCGCGAGCCGGCGCTCACCACGGTCTCCGAGCTCCAGGAGAAGCAGGTCGTAGGCGAACTCGTCCGCATGCTCGGCGCGCCAGCCGACGACGTCGCGGCTCGCCGTCACGCCAAGGAGCTCCGCAAGGCCGCGTGACGTGGTTTGCGGGCCGCGCGCTCGGGCCGCAAACCACGCCACGGGCGCCGTCGAGGGACGACTCAACCGCGATAGTCGCGGTTGAGTCGTCCCTCGACGCTCGGGCGTAGTGCGCGGGCGTTGGTGGTCGGCGGGGTTGCGTGACGTCGTCCCCGCGCTGCGCTTCGCGCTCGCGTCGCCGAGGATCGGGCGCTGGCCGTTCGTATCGCTGCCGGGGTGGCGCCGGCTGTGGGGGCATCGATCCCGCGCTTAGCCGCTCCGCGACGGATGACGACATCACGCACCCCCGCTACGTCCACAGCTCCCTGCCGGCGGCTGCGCACCCTCAGCGCTCGCCGTGGCCGCTCGCGGAGCGCTGCCCCGAGGACGAGCCGAGGTGGCACTCCGTGACGAGCGCCACGGATGTGCCGCCCACGCTCCCGCCGCGGGCGGGATCGAGGGACGACTCAACCGCGACAGTCGCGGTTCAGTCGTCCCTCGACGGTCGGGCGGGCGCCTGGGGCGGTGGTGGTCGGCGCGGGGCTCAGGCGAACCCGAAGGCGGACGACGCGACGCGCCTGCGCCGTGAGCGCGAAGCGCCGGCGCGGGGCGCCGCGCCGGGCGGAGGGGCGCTGCCGCGGCGCTGAACCGAGGCGGCTCTCCGTCGATGTCGACATCCGCTCCGGAGCGAAAGCGCGCGATCGATGCCAGGGCAGATCGCGTCGTCACGAGCAGCGCGAGCGAGCAGCGAGCGCCCGAGGCACGAACACGCGAGCGCGTCGCGCAGGGGCGGTGGCGAGCATCGCGGAGTGCCGCCCAGCCAGCCCCGCCCGCAGCACCCACCCGAAGCACCGACGCCACCGAGCGCACCACGCCGCTCCGGCCGCACAACCGCGGCCCGAACGGTCCTGGTCCTATGACTCCTGCGGGTCCAGCTCCAGGGCGCAGGAGTTGATGCAGTAGCGCATGCCGCCCTTGTCGGCCGGGCCGTCGTCGAACACGTGGCCCAGGTGGCCGCCGCACTTGGCGCAGACGGCCTCGGTGCGGACCATGCCGTGGGACGTGTCCTGGCGCAGCTCGACGGCCTCGGCGAGCGCCGGGTCGGTGAAGCTCGGCCAGCCCGAGCGGGAGTCGAACTTGTCATCGGAGCGGAACAGCTCGGCCTGGCAGCCGGCACAGCGGTAGACGCCGGCCTCCTTGCTGTCGACGTACTTCCCGGTGAAGGGCGGCTCGGTGGCCTGGCGGCGCAGCACCGCGTACTGGTCGGGCGAGAGCTCCTCGCGCCACTGATCCTCGGTCTTTGCGATCTTGTCCATGCCTTCTGGTCCTCGGTTGGGCGCTCCACATTACGTCGTCCGTTCTGGCGGCTACCCTGGCTGCCTTGGATCGCGTTACCCCGTTACCCCTTCCGAGACGAGCGTTCAGTGCCTGAAGCCCACCGCAAGACCCGCTACATCTTCGTGACGGGCGGTGTCGTCTCGTCCCTCGGAAAGGGCATCGCCGCCGCCTCGATCGGTCGGCTGCTGGTCTCCAAGGGCTTCACGGTGGGCCTCCAGAAGTTCGATCCGTACATCAACGTCGACCCCGGCACGATGTCGCCCTACCAGCACGGCGAGGTGTTCGTCACCGAGGACGGCGCGGAGACCGACCTCGATCTCGGCCACTACGAGCGCTACACGGACTCGAACGCCAGCCGCGCGTCGAACGTCACCGCGGGCGGGATCTACAACTCGGTGATCCGGCGCGAGCGCCGCGGCGACTACCTCGGTGGCACGGTGCAGGTCGTCCCGCACATCACCGACGAGATCAAGCACCGCATCAAGCTGATCGGCGAGACCAACGACGTCGACTTCGTCATCACGGAGATCGGCGGCACGGTCGGCGACATCGAATCGCTGCCGTTCCTCGAGGCGATCCGCCAGTTCCCGGTGGACGTCGGCCGGCGCAACACGATGTTCCTGCACCTGACGCTGGTGCCGTACATCGGGCACGCGGGCGAGCTGAAGACCAAGCCGACGCAGCACTCCGTCAACGAGCTGCGCCGGATCGGCATCCAGCCCGACATGCTGCTCTGCCGCGCCGAGAACGAGCTCGACCTCGACATCCGCAAGAAGATCGCGCTGTTCGCGTCGCTGCCGGTCGAGGCGGTGGTCTCGGCGGTCGACGTCGACAACATCTACAAGGTGCCGCTCTGGTACGCCGACCACGACGTCGACGACTTCATCTGCGAGTACTTCGGCGTCGAAGACGCGCCCGAGGCGGACCTGTCGGCGTGGCGCGCGCTGATGGACAGCGCCGAGCGCGCGACGCAGACGGTCAAGATCGCGCTCGTCGGCAAGTACGTCGCGCTCGAGGACGCCTACAAGTCGGTCACCGAGGCCCTCAGCCACTCCGGCTTCCTGCACGAGGCCAAGGTCGAGGTCGACTGGGTCGACTCCGAGACGCTCGAAACCGACGAGATGGCCGTGCAGCGGCTCAGCAACGCCGACGGCATCCTCATCCCGGGCGGCTTCGGCGGCCGCGGCATCGAGGGCAAGATCCGCGCGGCACGCGTCGCCCGCGAGCGCCGGATTCCGTACCTGGGCGTCTGCCTGGGCATGCAGATCGCCGTCTGCGAGTTCGCCCGCCACGTGGCCGACATGCCGGGCGCGAACTCCACCGAGTTCGACATCGAGACCGAGTGGCCCGTCATCGACCTCCTGCCCGAGCAGAAGGAGGTCTCCGACCTCGGCGGCACGATGCGCCTCGGCGCCGATCCCGTGAAGGTCCACGCCGATACGGCCGCGCGCGAGATCTACGGCGAGGCCGTCATCTACGAGCGCCACCGTCACCGCTACGAGGTGTCGATCTCGCTGCGCAAGCGGCTCGAGAGCGCCGGGCTGGTCGTTTCGGGCACCTCGCCCGACGAGCGCCTCGTCGAGATGATCGAGCTGCACGACCACCCGTTCTTCGTCGCCTCGCAGTTCCACCCCGAGTTCAAGTCGCGCCCCGAGCGCCCGGCGCCGCTGTTCCGCGAGTTCGTGCGCGCCGCGCTGCGCCGCGCCGAGGAGCAGCACCCCGAGGGCGAGGTCCGCGCGTCGCGCTCGTCGGAGGCTGAGCCCGCCGAGACGCGGTGAGGGCGCTTCACTGGCGGTCGGCGACGACCGTGCCCGCGGCGAGGCCGGCCCGATGACACGGGCCTCGGCGGCGGAGCGCCGCCGCCTCAACGAGGTCTTCGCGGAGCTGTGCGCGATCCCGTCGCCCTCCGGCGAGGAGGCGGCGGTCGGCGCGCACGTCACCGCGCTGCTGGAGCGCGCCGGCTACGCCTGCAGCACCGACGCGCACGGCAACGTGTTCACGCGGTACGCGCCCCCGGCGGGGACGGACCCCGCTGTCGCGCCCGACCGCCGCTCCGTCCTGCTGTGCGCGCATCTCGACACGGTCCCGCACGGCACGACGCCGATCGAGCCCGTGCTGGTCGACGACGGCTGGGAGAACCGCCACGACGCGATCCTCGGCGCCGACAACAAGGCCGCCGTCGCGGTCATGCTGCTGGCGGCCGAGCGCGCGCGGAACCCGGCCCACCCACCCGCGCCCGTCGACCTCGAGCTCCTGTTCACCGTGCGCGAGGAGACCGCGCTGGCGGGCGCGAAGGCGTTCGACGTCTCCCAGCTGCGCAGCCCGTTCGGCTACGTCTTCGACCACGCCACGCCGATCGGGGAGATCGTCATGGCCTCACCGACCTACTACCGGCTCGAGGCGGAGTTCCGCGGGCGCGCCGCGCACGCCGGCATCCGTCCCGAGGACGGGCGCTCGGCGATCGTCGCCGCCGCGCGGGCGATCGCCGCCATGCGCCTCGGACGCCTCGACGACGAGACGACCGCCAACATCGGCTGGATCTCCGGCGGGTCGGCCGGGGCGACCAACGTCGTCCCCGATCGCTGCGCGATCCTCGGCGAGACGCGCTCCCTCGACCCCGCCAAGGCGGAGGCGATCGTCGCCGAGATGGTCGACCACTGCCACGACGCCGCCAACGAGCCGCTGTGCGAGTGCGACCTCGACGTCACCGTCGAGCGCCTGTTCGACGGCTACCGCCACAAGCCGAGCTCGCCGGCCGTGCTCGCCGCGCAGCGCGCGCTGCACGCCTGCGGCTACACGCCGCGCCCGATCGCCTCCGGCGGCGGCGCCGACGCCAACGCCTTCGAGGTGGCCGGCCTCCACACCGTCTGCCTCGCCAACGGCACCGAGCGCAACCACGAGCCGACCGAGCGCGTGAGCGTCGCCGCGCTGGACGGCATGCTGGACGTGACCTACGCGCTGCTGGACGCGGTGGCGGAGGGGTAGGGCGTTCCGCATGGCCCACGACGAGCGCACCTTCGAGCGCATCGCCGGCGAGACGAAGTACGAGGGACGGATCGTCACCGTCACCAACGACACGTTCCGCTACGCCGACGGCAAGACGGCCGACCGCGAGATCGTCCACACGACCGGCGCGGTCGGGATCGTCGCCGTCGACCACGAGGCGATCTGGCTCGTCCGCCAGCCGCGCGAGCCGGTCGGCGACCCCGACAGCCTCGAGATCCCCGCCGGGCGGCTGGACCGGGACGGCGAGACGCCGCTGGAGTCCGCCCGCCGCGAGCTGGCCGAGGAGATCGGCAAGCAGGCCGCGCGCTGGACGCCCCTGAAGGCCTACCGCTCGTCGGTCGGCTTCACCGACGAGGTCGTGCACCTCTTCCTCGCCGAGGAGCTCAGCGACGCCGACGGCGAGCACGACTCGGGCGAAGACGAGCGCATCGAGATCGTCCGCTGGCCGGTCGACCGCCTCGCCCAGGCCATCGACGAGGTCAGCGACTCCAAGACGCTCATCGGCCTCCTCCTGCTGGAGCGGCGCCGCGCTGCGAGGTAACGCGTCACAACGCTCACGGCCCGCACGTAGAGGAGGTGTGGCCCCCGACGAGCCCACCGACGCCGCGCTGCTGGCCGCCACCGCGCGCGATCCCGAGGCGTTCGGCCTGTTCTACCGGCGCCACGTCCGGGCCGTGCTCGCCTACCTGCTCTCGCGTACACGGCGGCCGGAGCTGGCCGCCGACCTGTGCGCCGAGGTCTTCGCCACCGCCCTGGAGGACGCCGACCGCTACGACCCGCGGCGCGCTCCGGCGCGCGCATGGCTGCTGGCGATGGCGGGCTCGCGGCTGGTCGACAGCGTCCGGCGCGGCCAGGTCGAGGATCGCGCCCGCACGCGGTTGGGGATGCCGCCGCGGGCGCTGACCGACCGCGACCTGGAGCGCATCGAGGAGCTCGTCGACCTCTCGCGGGGCCTGAGCGCGGATGCGCTCGTGGCCGACCTCCCGCCCGAGCAGCGCGACGCGGTCCTGGCGCGGATCGTCCACGAACGCGACTACGGCGACATCGCCGCCGACCTGCAGGTCTCCGAGGCCGTCGTGCGCCAGCGCGTGAGCCGCGGGCTCTCGGGGCTGCGGACGCGAATGGAGGCGGACTCGCAGTGAGCGACTTCATCGACGGCCTGGAGCGCGATCTGGTCGAGGCCGCGCGGCGGCGGGCGGCGGCGGGCGCAGCGGGGCGCGGCACCACGCGCGTCCCGCGGCGCCGGCCGCCGCTGCGCACGCTGCTCGTCGCGGCCGCGATCCTCGTGCCGACCGCGGGAACGGCCGCCGCCGGAACGCTGCTGGCGCTGCGGGGCAGCGCGATCCCCGCTCCCGACGCCGTGCCGCCCGAGCAGACGCCGGTGCCGAACACCTCGCGCGTCAGCGAGCTGCGCGCCGCCGATCCCGCCGCGGGGATCCCGCCGTGGACGGTCCGCGTCGCGCGCAGCGAGACGGGCCTGCTCTGCAGCACGGTCGGCCAGGTCGTCGACGGGCAGTTCGGGCTCGTCGGCCTCGACGGCCGGTTCCGCACGATCGCCGACGGCGTGAGCGACTCGTGCGGGTCGGAGCGCAGGGGCGCCGCCTCGCTGGTCGGCGCGCGGGTGTTCGACGCCAAGCAGCGCGCCGACGTGCGCACGGTCGTCAGTGGGTTCGGCGGGAGCGACCTGCGCCGCGTCGACGTCGAGACGCTCGGGCGCTCCGTGCGCGCGCCGGTGCGCGACGGCGTGTTCGCCACGGTCCTGCGCGGCTACCCGGAGGACAACGCGATCCGCGCGACGCTGACGTTCGCCTCGGGGCGTCACGAGGTCCACGACTTCGGCCGCAGCGCCTTCGTGGTTCCCGACCCGCTCGGCGGGCCGGCGTGGCGCACCACCGCCTACATGGTCTCGGGTGACCGGCGCTCATGCACCGCCTTCCGCTGGGCGCGCCAGGTGGCCGGCGGGCCCCAGAGCCCGACGGGCTGCGGCGACCTGGGCGAGGGGCGCCACCGACGCGGCTGGTACTTCGCGGTGCGCAAGATCCGGCCGGGCACCGGCGGCCGGCCCTTCGAGCTGCAGGGCGAGGGCAACTGGGGTCGGCATCCCGCGCGCACCGCCGTCTGGGGCGGCGCCGGCGAGGACGTCGCCGCGGTGTCGGTCCAGGTCGGCACCGGACGGCCGCGGCGGCTGACGATCCCGCCCAGCCGCGTGTTCCTCTCCGTGCTGGACCCGAAGGTCGATCTCGCCTCGATCACCGTGCGGCTGCGGCTCAAGAGCGGCCGGACCGTCGTCGCCCACGGGAGCACCGGCCTGGTGCACCACAAGCTCGCCAGCCGCGACCGCCCGCGGCCCGTGCCGCCGGCCGGGAGGAAGCCGTGACCGTCCGCCCGCTCATCCTGCTCGGCGCGCTGCTCGGCCTGCTGCTCGGCACGGTCGCGGCGTTCGCGATCCCGCGCACGAGCGCCGGCGAGCACGTCGCGACCACGACCGCGGTGGCCCCACCCGCGGCCGCGGGTCCCGCCGGCGTCGTGCGCACCGCCCCGGCGTGGCCGACGCGCGCCGACGTCGAGCTGCGGCTCGAGGGCACGCCCCGCGTCGAGGCCCGGGCCGCCGATCCGCTCGGCGGGCCGGAGTGGGCGGTGCGCGTGTTCCGCGCGGCGCGCGTGGTCAAGCCCGCGAGCCGGCGTCACGGCGTCGACCCGGTGATCGGCCACAACCTGTGCGCGCAGCTCGGCCGGCTCCACCGCGGGCAGTTCGGCTGGCTCGACGCGGAGGGCACGTTCCGCCCGCTGCGGGTCACGTCGCCGGGCACCGGGACCTGGTGCGGCTCGCGCGCCGCCGACCTGCGCCGCTCCCCGCAGTTCGAGACCCTCTCGACGATCACCGAGCCCTCGGCGCCCGCGGCGCGCGTGAAGTCGACCCTGGTCTGGGGCGTGGCCGGCAGCGCCGCCCGGGACGTCACGCTGAAGCTCGGCGACCGCACCGTCGCACCGGCGCCCACCGCCCATCGCGCGTTCCTGGCGGTCGCCGGGCCGGAGCTCGACCAGCACCGGATCACCGGGAGCGTCGCGTACCCCGGCCGCACCGTGCGCCTGCCCGTCGTGCGCCCCGGCGCGCCCTCGGTGTTCCACGGCGCGGACCCGACGGCGAAGCCGGGGACCGGACAGCCCGAGCTGGCGGCCCGCGCGCCGGATCCCAACGGGGGCCTTCCGTTCGGGCTGGTCGCGGGCCGCTCGGCCGACGGCGGCTGGTGCCTGGGCACCGGCGGGCGCATCGTCGGCGAGCGCGTCGGCGGGGTCGACTACCGGCGCGACACGCTGTCGGAGCTGCAGATCGGCGGCGGCTCGGGCTGCTCGAGAGGTGACGAGGCGAAGCTGTTTCGCCGCGTACCGGTGCTGCTGGGCTACTCGACCGGCGGGGGAGACCTGGCCGAGGAGGGCGGCGACAGCGGCGGCACCGGCCGCATCGCGCGGCGCACCCAGCCCGGCCTGATGATCTACAACGGCCGCGTCGCGCCAGACGTGGTCTCCGTGACCCTGGAGACGCCGCGCGACGTGCGGACGCTCATCCCCGGCGGCCCGGCTCACGCGATCCTCGCGGTCTACGACGGCTCGTTCCCGACCGGGCAGGTCCGCGTGATCGCGCGCTTCCGCGACGGCCACACCAAGGTCCAGACGATCGGCGACGTGGGGTTCTAGCTACTTGCCCCGGAAAAACGCTGCTGCGGAAGCGCCGGGGTGAGGAACGAAAACGGCCGCCCCGGGTGGGGCGGCCGCCTGCAAATCGGCTCCGGTTTGGATGGGTCCCGGTGCGGATCGGATGCTGTCAGGCGAGTCGGATGGCGAGGGTGTCGAGGTTGTAGGTCAGGATCGACCAGCCGACCGACGTTCGTGCTCCGGGCTGTCCTCTGAGTCGGGTGCGGCGCATGCCGTAGCCGCGTTTGAGGTGGCTGATGCGGCCTTCGGCGCCGACGCGGTAGCGCGCCAGGCGCCGGTCGGCGTGCGCAGTGCCGGCGCTCTGGCGCCCGGCGATAAAGACCTTGCTGGCGTCGGGCAGGTGCTCGGCAACGGGACCTGGTGCAAAGCCACCGTCTAACGCGACGTCGCGCGGGTTCAGTCCGGCTCTTCGCAACTCGGCGGCGGTGGCGCCCAGCAGGTCAGACTCGTTGGGTGAGCCGATCCTGGTGGGTGCCGGCAGGATCAGACCGCGCGCGCCGCGTCTGGTGTTCTCGGTGACTTCGGCCAGTTGGAAGACGTAGCCGAACTCGGTCGGCGAGCGCAGCTTGCCCTTGCGGATCGGACGCGCGTCGGGATCGGCCATCGAGACCAGGCGGTCGGTGATCTTCTCGCCAGCCAGGCGCTGAGTGATCTGCCGCGCGACCTTCTCAGCGCGATCGGCCAGCCCGTCGAGGCGATCGGCGGCGCGCTGCTTGGCCTTGGCGCCGCGCCCGCGCGCGCGCTGGCGCAACTGCTGGGCGAGCTTGCGCGCCTCGTCGACCGACCGCTGCACCAGTTGCCCGGCCTCACCGGTCAACCGCAGCACCGTGCTCTTGGCCTGCCCGGTGCGGCGCGCGACGGTGCGGCTGATCGCGCGCAGCTTCTGGCCCGCAGACCGCGAGCGGTCACGCACCCCGCGCGCGCCCTTGCCGGCCAGCGCCTTGACCTTGCGCGCCTCGCGCGCGAGCACGCGCGTGGCGTCGGCCGCCAGCGCGGCGTCGTTGGGGTAGCGGATGTCGGACTCCACCACGGTCGAGTCGATCCGCAGCGCCCGCGCGATGAAACGCCGCTCGCGCGTGGCCTTGTCGATCACCGCCCGCGTGATCTCATCCACAACATCGGGCCCCAGGCGGCGCGTCAGCTTGCGCACCGTCGACTCATCCGGCACGCGCTCAGTCAGCGCGATCCGGCAAAAGCGCCGCAGATGAATCGAGTCGCTGACCTCGCGCACCAGCGTCTCGTAGCCCCAGCCGGTCCGCATCTTGATCACCATCAACCGCACATAGCGGTCCATCGCGATCGACGGCCGCCCCTGGCAGCGCGCCGACAGCGCCCACGCCTCCCAGATCGGCGCCAGCAACGCGCGATCGTCCAGCAGCACGTCCAGCGCCGCCAGATCCTCGGGCAGCTCGCGCACCTCGATCGGCAACCCAACGTCAAACAGGCACTCCGCCTGAGGCCCAACAAGTCGTAGCATCCATCCTCCAAACCACCGATTTGCAGGCCAAACACTGTCAAACCGGCCGGACAGACCCCGATTCACATCACGAGTTTTTCCGGGGGAAGTAGCCAGGGAGGGTGTGGAGCGCGGCCCCTTGGTGACCTGGCCGACCGCGCCGAAGGGGCGCGACCGTCAGCGGTCCCGCCCCCGGTGCGGTACGTCGACCGCGCCCCTCCGGCGAACGACGCCGGCAACCTATGGGTAGTAGCACCAGTCGGTGTAGCCGGTGAAGCCGCCTTCGCGGTAGCTCGGCGCCCACCCAGCGGCCATCGTCATGACGGACGGGTCCGCGATCTGCCAGAGCACCTTGATGTACGCGTCCTGGCCGGGGGAGATGGTCCAGTCGGTCGTCGCCGCGGGCGCCTGGTAGTCGCGCTGGACCAGCGGCCCGATCCACCTCGACCCACCCGCCATGGGCACCCACTCATCGGTTTGGGTGCGCCCGTGGTAGATGTAGAGCCACGGCTGGACGTAGAGGCCGCCGACGTTGGGGAAGTTCGCGACGACGTAGCCGCCGTTGGCGTTGTTGGTGACGCCGTCGCCAGAAGCCGTCGGCGACGAGAAGCACGACGTCGTGTTGTCCAGGGGCGTGCTGATGATTCCGAGGTCCGTCCACGGACTGCCCTGGACTGCGGCCTGCACCTTCGGGGCGTCCCCGGAAGGCGCGCTCGCGGGCGCCTGCGGCACCGGCTTGTCGGCCGCGGCGGGCGGCACGGCAGGCGGCGCGGAGGCGGGCTTGCGCTGGGTCAGAGGCCGACAGTGACGGCCCACTCGCTTCTTGCCCTTCGGACACCGGGTGCGGTGGCGTTTGTGGACTGCGCTACCGCGCGTCGCCGCGTGCCCGATCGCGGCGAGGTGCGTGGTCGACGCCGCGACTCCGGCTCCGGGCGCCCGTTCCGCCACCTGGCTCGCGGCGACCGGGGACGTTGCGACGGAGGCGGCGGCCACGGTGGCGACGAGCAACTTCGTGATGTTGTGCGACATGGTGTCTCCTTGGGCGCTGGGCCCGGTTGGAAAGGCGATGTCCACACGTTCGGCGACCTCGTGTCCGCGGTCGTGCTGCCTCGCGACACCGGCAGTGTCACCGCCGTCACACACGGAGGCGCACGGGCGTTCGGGTACCGGACGCCCGATCTCGCGATGCGTTGCGGCGTCCGGGCGAGTCTGAGATCGTCGCGGCCGGTCATGGAGTGGAACCTGCTGAGCGGTCTGAGCGTGGATGAGCGACGCGAGCTGCTCATGGTCGCGCGGCGCCGGACGTTCGCGCGCAACGAGGTCGTCTTCCATCGCGACGACCCGGCCGACACGATGCACCTCATCGTCCGTGGTCGGTTCGCGGTACGGATCGTCACGCCGCTGGGCGACACGGCGACGCTCGCGCTACTGTCACCGGGTCAGACGTTCGGCGAGGTGGCGCTCCTGACGGAGGAAGGCCGGCGGACGGCCACCGTGCTGGCTTTGGAGCCAGGCGAGACGCGGTCGCTGCACCAGGTCGACTTCGCGGCGTTGCAGCGCCGGCACCCGCAGGCGCTCGACGTGCTGGTTCGGGCGTTGGCGACGCGGCTCGACGCGCTGTCGGCGCAGCTGGTCGACGCGCTCTACGTGCCGGCCGACCGCCGCGTGTTGCGGCGCGTCGCCGAGCTCGCCGCGCTGTACGGCGAGGGCCGCGACGGCGAGGTCGCGATCCCGCTGACCCAGGAGGACATCGCCGGCCTGGCCGGCACGTCGCGCGCGACCGTCAACCGCGTCCTGCGCGAATGCGAGGCCCGTGGCCTGGTCCGTCTCGAGCGCGGCCGCACGGTGGTCTTGAACGCTGCCGCGATCGTCCGCGGTGGCGGGGGGCGCTGACGGCCGCAGCGGTCCCGCCCCTAGACTGGTGGCCACGGCCCAGGGCCGGTTGATCTCACGGGATCTGAGGGAGCGAGACGATGTCAGCCCACTGCCTGCGGTGCGGTGAGCGCGCCCCGTCGGGCGCCCGCTTCTGTCCGTACTGCGGGTCGGCGCTGGAGCCGGTGACGCGCAGGCAGGAGGAGCTGCGCAAGCCTGTCACCGTCCTGTTCTGCGACCTCGTCGACTCGACGGCGCTGGCCGCGCGCCTGGACGCGGAGTCGGTGCGCAAGGTCATGAGCCGCTACTTCGCGGCCATGCGCACCGCCTTGGAACGCCACGGCGGAACCGTCGAGAAGTTCATCGGCGACGCGGTGATGGCGGTGTTCGGCGTGCCGGTGGTGCACGAGGACCACGCCTTGCGCGCGGCCCGCGCCGCCACCGACATGTGCGCTGCCCTCCGCTCGGTCAACGATGAGCTGCTGACGTCATACGGCCTGGAGCTGGCGCACCGCATCGGGATCGAAGCCGGCGAGGTCGTGGCCGGCGACGGCGCCGGCGGAGAGCACTTCGTCCACGGCGACGTCGTCAACGTGGCTGCCCGCATGCAACAGGCCGCAGGCGCCGGCGTCATCCTCCTCGGTCCCGGAGCGCGACGACTGCTCGGCGATCGGGTCGCGGTGGAGGACATCGCACCGCTGCGGCTGAAGGGCAAGCTCGAGCCCATGCCGGCGTGGCGTCTGGCCGGCCTGCCAGCCGCGGAAGCGCCAGGCGCCGGGCCGCCACTGGTCGGACGAGAGCGGGAGCTCGACCGACTGCTCAGCATCTTCGCGCAAGCCGGCGAGCGTCCAGGGTCGCCGCTGGTGGTCGTCCTCGGCCATGCCGGCGTCGGCAAGTCGCGTCTGGTCGAGGCGCTCGTGGAGCGGGTGCGCCCCGATGCTCGCGTGACGCGCGGGCGCTGCCTGCCGTATGGCGAAGGCCTGACCTTCTGGCCGGTCGTGGAGGTGGTGCGCGATGCGGCCGGGGTCGACGATGCCGACGACGATGCCGTCATCCGAGCGAAGATCTCGGAGGTGGTCGCCGGCGAACGCGACGGCCGTCTCGTCGCGGGTCACGTCGGAGGGCTGCTCGGGATCGACGAGCCTTCACGCTCGCCCGCTGAGACCTTCTGGGCGGTCGGCCGACTGCTGGCCGCGCTCGGGCGGCGCCGGCCGACGCTCGTGGTCTTCGACGACGTCCACTGGGCCGAGACCGCGTTCCACGAAGGGCTGGAGGTGATGGCAGGCGCCGTGCGGGAAGCGCCCACGGTGCTCGTGTGCCTGGCCCGTCCCGACCTGCGCGCGGCACGGCCCGAGCTCGTGGGGGCCGGCGGACCCGCGACGGTGATCGAGCTGGATCCGCTCGACACGGAGTCCACGTCGAAGGTCGCGCTCGCGACGCTCGGGGCCTCGTCGCTCCCGCCCACCTTGGTGGATCGCGTGGTCGCGGTGTCGGGCGGGAACCCGCTGTTCGCCCAAGAGCTCGTCCGCACGCTGATCGACGACGGAG
Source organism: Baekduia sp. (assembly GCF_035318805.1). Taxonomy (GTDB): domain Bacteria; phylum Actinomycetota; class Thermoleophilia; order Solirubrobacterales; family Solirubrobacteraceae; genus Baekduia. The sequence continues at coordinate 71,701 of NZ_DATHDY010000030.1, read as the reverse complement.
CCCTCCGGGGCGGCGAGCCGATGGGCGAGCTGACGCAGATCGCCTTGCCGCCGACGGTCCATGCGGTCCTGGCGGCCCGGCTGGATCGCCTGCCGGGATCCGAGCGGGCGATCGTCGAACGCGCGTCCGTCATCGGCGAGGAGTTCTGGCGGACGCCGCTGGTCGAGCTGTGCCCGGCCGAGCTGCGCGGTGCGGTCGACCGGGGGCTGGCCGGCCTCACCGACAAGGATCTGATCTGCATCGCGCTCTCGCATCCCGGCGGGAACCCGGCGTTCCGGTTCGGGCACCTGCTCATCCGTGATGCCGCCTACTCGGGGATCCTCAAGGACGTCCGCGCCCAACTGCACGAGCGCTTCGCCGACTGGCTCGAGGACGAGGACACGACCAGCCAAGGCCAGTCGGAGGAGATCATCGCCCACCATCTCCAGCGCGCCCACGAGCTGCGCGCCGAGCTGCGGCCGCTCGGACCCGACGAGGACCGGCTCGCGGCGCGGGCGGCGGCCCTTCTGCAGCGCGCCGGCGGCCGTGCACTGAGCCGCGGCGACATGACCGCCGCCGCCAAGCTCCTCACCCGCGCGGCCGGCCTCATGGACCCGACGTCGGTCGCGCGCGTGGCGCTGTTGCCTGATCTCGGCAAGGCGCTGGTCGAGGTGGGCGAGTTCGGCGCCGCCCGCCGAGTCCTCGACGAGGCGGTCGTTCTCGCCGCGGCGCGTGGGCAGCGCGGGATCGCGTGGCGCGCGCGTGTCGGCCGCGCCGAGCTGGACCTCTGGCAGGCCGCGCTGGTCGAGGATGTCATCGGTGTGGCCGAGCAGGCCGTCGAGGAGCTCGCGTCCTTGGGTGATGAGACCGGGCTCGGACGCGCGTGGCATGTGCTGGCCACGTGTCGCTTCCAGCGGGGCAGCGCTGCCCAGGCGGACCCCGCCTGGCGCGAGGCGGCGCGACATGCACGGGCGGCCGGCGACCGGCGTCTGGAATCCGAGGCGCTGACCTGGCTGATGATCAGCGCCTGGATCGGCGCGCCTCCGGCTCGTGAGGGCATTCGCCGCTGCGAGGGCGTGATGCGCGAGCACCCGGATGACCGGCGCCTTCAGGCCTTCGGCATCATCGAGCAGGCGCCGATGCGCGCGATGGGCGGCGACGTGCCGCAGGCCCGGGCGCTCCTGGCTCGCGGGCGCGCCATGGCCGCTGAGATGGGCATGACGCTCGCTGCCGCCGGCGCCTCCCAGGAAGCCTTCGTCGTCGAGATGCTCGCCGGGGTGCCGGAACGCGCCGAGGCGGATCTGCGCGACGCCTGCGCGACCCTGGAGCGGATGGGCGAGGGCAGCTTCCTCGTCACGCGGCTTGGGGCTTTGGCGGAGGCGGTCTACCGGCAGGGCCGGTACGACGAGGCCGGCGAGATCGCGCTCCGGGCACGCGATCTGTCCCCCGCCGACGACGTCGACGCCCAGATGCGCTGGCGCGCCGTGGACGCCAAGGTCCGCGCCCGCGCCGGTGACCTCGACCACGCCGAGGTGCTCATGCGGCAGACGCTCGAGCTCTCCGGCGCCACCGACGACATCCATCTGCGCGCCTACCTCAACGTGGACTTGGCCGAGATCCTGGAGCTCATGGGACGAGCGCGCGACGCGCGCGACACGCTGTGCTGCGCCCGAGAGCTGTTCCGCTCCAAGGGCGACGTCATCTCGACGCGGCGGGTTGAGGCCGAGATCGAACGCGTCGCGCGATAAGCGGGTACGACTGCTGGTGTGGGCGATCCCGAGCATGCCCGAGCGAATCGACGCCTTGCGCATCGCTCGCTGTGCGACGTCACGGCGGCGCTCGCGTCGTCCCATGAGACCGCCGCGGCGGGCCCCGCTGCGGCGATCACCGTCGCTATGGCGGCGGCGCTGACCGCGAAGGTCGCGCGCGCGACGCGCACATCCTGGGTCGAGTCCGGAGGCGCGATCGCCGGCGCGGAGTCCCTGCGGGCGCAGGCCGAGGCGCTGATCGACCTCGACGTCGACGCGTTCCGGGAAGCGCGGGCCGCATTGGTGCGGACCCACCCCAACGCGTCGGCGCGCGGCGGTCCGACCGGGCCCGGGGCCGTGCCGCTTCCCGCCCACGACACCGGTCAGCGGATGACCCAGACGCTTCTGCGCGCGGCGGACGTCCCGCTGGCGATCGCCGAGGTGGCACGCGACATCGCCGACGTGGCGCTCGAGGTCGTGCCTCACAGCGAGCGCGACCAGCGGCCCGACGTGCTGGTCGCCGTCACGCTCGCCGCCGCCGGCGCGCGCACGGCGGCGACGCTCGTCCGCGTCAACCGAGCGCTCGAGCCCGACGACCCGCGGGCGGCCCGGGCCGCGGCGGCGGCGCAGGCGGCCGACGCGGCTGAGGCGTCGGCCTATCGCCTGCGGGGGTGACGGCTCACCGGTGCGGCGACCCGGCGGGCGAGTTCGGCGAGTGCGATTGCGCGCTGACCCATTGCGTTGTATTCCTAAGCGGGAGGGCGACGGGACAGTGGCCCTCGGAAGCGGGCGGTGGATCATCGGCGAGCGGGAACGCCGCGACGTTCGGGCCTGGGCCTGTCGTTCCCAGCCCGGCCGTCAGCCCCGTGTAGCGGCAGGTACGGCTACCACCACACTTGCCCGCGAGGGTGTGACCTTCGGCCCGGCCCGCCGTTGAACGAGCATGACCCGCTCGAACGTCCTCCCCCTCGCCCTGCTCGCGGTCGCCGTCGCCGCCACGCCCGCGGCCACCGCCGGCGCCGCGATCAAGAACCCCCAGGCCGACGCCGCGATGCGCAAGGGCATCCGCGACGTCGCGCGCCTCACGCCCGGCGGCGCGACGGCATCGAAGATCAAGGTCACGTGCCCGCCGGTCAAGAAGGTCAACCAGCAGCGCACGTGCTCCGGCACGTTCCGGTTGACCAAGGACGGCCGCAGCGCCGACTACACGCTGACCTCCCGCAACCACGTGCTGCGGATCTCCCAGGGCGCGATCGAGTACCGCGTCTCGGCGAAGGCCGCCAAGAAGGTCAAGGGCCTGCCCGCCACCACCGACCTCGCCGGCTTCCTGCAGTAGCAGCGCTCGACAGATCGAGGCGTGCGTCGCCTACTCGCTCGACGATCGGCGCGCGAACGACGGGGCGTGCTCGGGGAGCGCGCCGATCGCGACGATGTAGGCGGGGATCGCCTGGAGTCGCGGGAACCGCCGCAGCAGCCGAGTGAGCCGCGACGGCCTGTGCGGGCCGCCGTCGCCCTGGCCGAGCGGTCCCGAGAGGACCGGCTGGAAGACAAGCCGGTGGGCAAGGCGCTGCAGCGATTGCGTGACGAACGTCGGCGCCCACCGGCGCACCTGCACGCGCGCCAGGTCGCCCAAACGCACCTCGCCACGGCCTACCGGCGCGGCGAGGTACCGTGCGGCGGCGACGGCGTCCTGGATGGCGAGATTGATCCCCACCCCGCCGACCGGGGACATCGCGTGGGCCGCGTCTCCGATGCACAGCAGGCCAGGGTCGAACCAGCGCGGCATCCGATCGAGGCGCACGGCAAGCAGCTTGACGTCGTCCCAGCCGCGCACCGCGCCGAGCCGGTCGGCGAGCTCCGGAGCGAGCGCCGCGATGCGCCTGCGGAACGCCTCGATGCCTTCCGCGCGCAGCCGGGCGTCGCTGCCCTTGCGGATCTGGTAGCCGACCTGGAAGTAGCCGCCACGGTCGATCATGACGAGCAGTGCCGCGTCGTCCACCCGCACGTCGAGGCCCTGGAGGTCGGCCCCGCGGCGGGGTACGCGGAACCACCAGATGTCCATCGGCACCCCGAACTCGCGCACGCGCAGCCCGCTGGCGCCTCGTACGGCAGACGTCCGGCCGTCGCACGCGACCGTCAAGGCTGCGCGCAGCTCCCCGTCGCTGCCGTCGGCGTCGAGGTACCGCACGCCGACCACCCGCCCGTGCTCGCGCAGCAGCCCGGTGACCTCGACGCCCCTGCGCAGCGTGAAGGACGGCTCTTGGCGACCGGCATCGGCGAGCAGTTCCAGGAACTCCCACTGCGGCACCATCACGATGTGCTTGTGCGGCCCGGGCAGCAGGCCGAGATCGACCACGAAGCTCGTGCCCGCCTGGAGCGGGAGCGGCAGGTGTTGCACCACGCGCTGCGGCATCGCCGAGAACCGCTCGCCGAGTCCGAGCTCGTCGAGCAGCGTCAGGGTCGAGGCGTGCACCGTGTCGCCCCGGAAGTCGCGCAGGAAGTCGTCGTGCTTCTCCAGAACCGTCACCGCAACGCCGCCGCGGGCCAGCACGACCGCGAGCATCAGCCCGGCGGGGCCGCCACCGACGACACAGCAGCCGGTCCGTTCTGGCATCCGTGTCAGCGTGGGTTCCTCCTCCCGCGTTGTCAACCGGCTAGCAGCGCTCGGCGGCCGGCCGGCAGGTTCCTTGCATCGCGAGGAGCTGGCCGGTCGGCCCCGAACCAGTGACCACCATGGCCGTCGCCCCGGCAGCGCCCGACACCCGGGCTCTCGAGCTCCACGTGCTCGACTTCCTCGCCTACCTCGAGTTCGAGCGTGGGCTGTCTCGCAACACCCTCGAGGCCTACCGCAGCGACCTGCTGCAGTTCGGCCAGCACCTGCGCGCCACCCGCACCGACGTGCTCGAGGCCCAGCACAGCGACCTCGCCGGGTTCCTCGACGCGCTGGCCGCCGGCTCGGAGACCCGGCCCGCGGCCCGGCCCGCCACGCTGCAGCGCAAGGCCGCGTGCCTGCGCTCGTTCTACCGCCACCTGCGCCGCGAGTCGCTCATCGGCCACGACCCGACCGCCGACCTCCGGGCGCCGCGCAAGAGCCAGAAGCTGCCGAAGGTCCTCTCGCGCGGCGACGTGGACCGGCTCCTGCGCGCGCCGAAGGGCACCGAGCCCGCGGCGCAGCGCGACCGCGCGCTGCTGGAGCTCATGTATGCCTGCGGACTGCGCGCCAGCGAGGCGATCGACCTCGAGGTCGGCGACCTCGACCTCGAGGCCGGCGTCCTGCGCGCTCGCGGCAAGGGCTCCAAGGAGCGTCTGGTGCCCGTCGGCCGTGAGGCGGTCGCCGCCGTCACGCTCTACCTGCAGCGGGGCCGGCCGGCGCTGACCGCCGCGACCGACGACCGCCACCTGTTCGTCAACCGCCGCGGCACGGGCCTCACCCGTCAGGGCCTCTACAAGATCGTCCAGCGCCATGCCCGGTCGGTCGGGCTGCAGGATCGGATGAGCCCCCACACGCTGCGCCACACCTTCGCCACCCATCTGCTGGCCGGCGGCTGCGACCTGCGCGCCGTGCAGGAGATGCTCGGCCACGCGGACATCGCCACGACGCAGATCTACACGCATCTCTCGGCCGAGCGCCTGAAGGACGTGTACTTCAGCGCCCATCCGCGCGCGGGGGGCTCGGCGGCATGACCGACGCGCTCGCGGATGGGCCCCCACCCGCGTGCCGGCGGACGCGGATGAACGTCCATTCCGGCGCCGGTCCGTGTCACGATGACCGGTCCATGCGTCGACCCGCCTCCTTCGCACTCACCGCTGCGGCTGTGGCCGCGCTGGCCGTCGCCGGCTGCGGCAGCGACTCGCCGACGTCCACGACGACCGCCGCCGTCCAGGTGCCGGGCGGAGCCTACCCGGCGCAGGGCATCAGCTTCACGGCGCCGACAGGGTGGACCGTCGACTCGGGCAAGGGCGCTCTCGTCGCCACGGCGCAGGCCGGCCAGGCGACCGTCGCCGTGTGGCGCTATCCCCGCACCCAGAAGCTCCCCAAGAGCCAGGCCGAGCTGAAGGCCGCGCGCGACGCCTTGCTGAAGGCCGCCCGCAAGCGCGACGTCACCTTCGAGCAGATCAAGACCGCCCCGACCACCATCGCGGGCAAGCCTGCCGTCCAGATCCGCGCCCGCCAGCACATCGCCGGCCAGCCGCGCACGATCCGCTCCACGCACATCTACGCCAACGGAGCGGAGATCGTCATCGACGCCTACGCCGACGCCGACAGCTTCCGCAAGACCGATGCCGAGGTGTTCCGTCCGCTGCTGCGGTCGCTGCACGTGACCAAGCCGAGGTCGTGAAGGGTCGCGCCCTCGTCGTCGTCCTGGACGCCTGCGGGGTGGGCGCCCTGCCCGACGCGGCGGACTACGGGGACGCCGGCGCCGACACGCTGCCGCACGTCGCCCAGGCTGTCGGCGGGCTGAAGGTGCCGAACCTCGGACACCTGGGCCTGGGCAACATCACCGCGATCCTCGGCGTGCCGCCGTCCTCGGCCCCCGCGGTGCACGGGCGCCTGCACCCGCTCGGGCCCGGCAAGGACTCGACGACCGGCCACTGGGAGCTGATGGGCGCGGTGACGCCCGCGCCGCTGCCGACCTATCCCGACGGCTTCCCGCCCGAAGTCGTGGAGCGCATCAAGGCCGTCAGCGGTCACACGTTCTGCTGCAACAAGCCATACAGCGGCACGGCGGTGATCGACGACTACGGCGAGCACCACCTGCAGACCGGCGAGCTGATCCTCTACACCTCGGCCGACTCGGTCCTGCAGATCGCCGCGCACGACGACGTCCTGCCCGAGCCCGGGCTGCACGCGGTCTGCGCGAAGATCCGCACGGTCATGACCGGTGAGCACGCGGTCGGCCGGGTCATCGCCCGGCCGTTCACCGGCGTGCCCGGCGCGTTTACGCGCACGACCGGGCGCAAGGACTTCTCGGTCGACCCGCCGTCGCGCACCTACCTCGACGAGCTGCACGACGACAAGGTCCCCGTGCACTCGGTGGGCAAGGTGCACGACCTCTTCGCGGGCCGGTCCATCGACGTCGCCCACGCCGGCAAGACCAACGCACAGGCGCTCCAGGCGACCACCGAGCTGCTGCGCACGCTCGAGCGCGGGCTGATCTTCGTCAACCTGGTCGAGACCGACCAGCTCTACGGCCACCGCAAGGACGTCGAGGGCTTCCACGCCGCGCTGCGCGAGATCGACGAGGCGGTCGGCATGTGGGTGCGCCTGCTGGGGCCCGACGACCTGCTGATCCTCACCGCCGACCACGGCGTCGATCCCGACACCGACCACAACGACCACACCCGCGAGCACGTCCCGCTGCTGGCGGTCTACGAGGACGGCGACAGCCACCGCCACGACGGCCCGATGGCCGACGTCGGCGCGACGGTCCTGCGGTGGCTGACGGGCCGCGAGGTCGCCGAGCTCCCGGGCGTGCCGATCACCGGCGACGGGTTCAGCACCGCTGACGCGTTCAGCGAGGTCCCGCCGGTCTAGGGGGTCGGCGCCGCGTACCCTGAAGGCAGCGATGCCCGAGCTGCCCGAAGTCGAGACGATCCGCCGCCAGCTGGCGCCCCACCTCGAGGGGCGGACCCTGCAGCGCCTGGAGATCCGCGACGCGCGGTGGTGCTCGCCGGTCGGCGCGGAGGACCTCAGCGGCGCGCTGGAGGGGCGGCGCATCGAACGGGTGAGCCGCCGGGGCAAGTACTTCGTCTTCGAGCTCGAGGACGAGGTCTTCCTGCTCGTCCACCTGCGCATGACCGGCACGCTGCTGCTGGACTGCGCGCCGGAGACGCCCTACCAGCGCGTGATCTTCACGCTCGACGACGGCCGGGCGCTGCGGTTCTGCGATCCGCGCCGGTTCGGCACCGGCGAGCTGGTGCTGGGCTCCGACGCGCTGGACGCGTTCTTCGCCGGGCGGCTGGGCATCGAGCCGCTGGGTCCCGAGCTGACCGGCACGCGGCTGCGCGCGCTGGCCCGCGGCCGGCGCGCACCGATCAAGGCCTTCCTGCTGGACCAGCGCCACATCGCCGGCGTGGGCAACATCTACGCCGACGAGGCGCTGTTCCGGGCGCGGATCCATCCGCTGCGCCCGGCCGGGAAGCTGACCGGCGCGCAGTGCGAGGCGCTGGCGGACGCGGTGCGCGTGACGCTGGTGGCGGGCATCGACGCCGGCGGATCGACGATCGACGACTTCCGCCACCCCGACGGCGTGCAGGGCTCGTTCCAGAACGAGTTCCTGGTGCACCTTCGCCGCGGGGAGCCGTGCCACACCTGCGGCACGGCGGTGATCAAGCTCGTCGCGGCCGGGCGCGGGACGTACGTGTGCGAGTCCTGCCAGCCCCGGCCGCGGGTCAGGCGGCGGCCTTCAGCAGCTCAGCCAGTCGCCCTGACTGATCCGCGGCCAGCGTCTCCTGGAAGCCTCCCACCAGCTCGTCGTTGATGAGCACCTGGGGGAAGCTCATCATGCCGGTGCGCTGCAGCAGCTCCGCGCGGCCGTCCGGATCGCGTGCGAGGTTGATCTCGTCGAACTCGACCCGGCGAGCGTTCAGCAGCTGCTTGACCCGGACGCAGAACGAGCACGGGTCGGTGGTGTAGACGGTGACGTTGGCCATTACTTCAGCAAGGATAGCGACGGTTCTGCGACCGCCCGCCGAGGCAGGACCATGTCCGGACCGCTGAAGACCGAGGCCGTCGTGCTGCGCTCGATGCGGTTCGGCGAGGCCGACCGGATCCTCCACCTCTACACCCCCGAGCGCGGCCGGATCTCCGCGATCGCCAAGGGCGTGCGCAAGACGCGCAGCCGCTTCGGCGGGCGCCTGGAGCCGTTCTTCCGGCTGCGCCTCGTCCTGCACGAGGGGCGCTCGGACCTCCTCACGGTCACGAGCGCGGAGACGATCGACGCCCACCCGCGCCTACGCGACGGCGGCCCGACGCTCGACGCGGCCGCGCGCGCCTGCGACGCCGTCAACCGCCTGTTCGGCGAGGCCGAGGCCCAGCCGCCGGTCTTCCACCTGCTGTGCAACGAGCTCGCGCTGCTGGAGGCCGACGCGCGCCACGCCGACCTCGCCAACCAGCTCGCGTTCCGGCTCAAGCTGCTCGTGGCCGCCGGGTTCGCGCCCCAGCTGGCGGCCTGCGCGGCGTGCGGCGAGCGCGAGCACCTCGTCGGCTTCAGCGGCGCCGCGGGCGGCGTGGTCTGCCCGGCGTGCGAGGCCGGCGGCTTCGCGCTGGCCGAGGAGGCGCACGCGTTCATGACCGACGCGCTGGCCCGCCCGCTGGCCGAGGCGCCCGCCGGGTCGCCCCGTGCCCTGCGCCAGGCGGAGCGTGCGATCGCCGAGACGGTCGAGCACCACGCCCACGTCCGTTTGCGCGCTGCGTCGCGCGGATAGGGTCTGGCGCCATGGGCAGCGCCGACGGAACGTCCGACAAGTGGGTCTACGAGTTCGCCGAGGGCTCCCGCGAGATGCGCGATCTCCTGGGCGGGAAGGGGGCCAACGTCGCGGAGATGACGCGGGTGCTCGGCGCGGACCGCGTGCCCGCGGGATTCACGATCACGACCGAGGCGTGCGTGGCCTACATGAATGCCGAGCAGGCGTTCCCGGAGGGGCTCGACGAGCAGGTGGCGACCGCGCTGGCGCGGCTCGAGGAGCACGCGGGCAAGGCGCTGGGCGACAGCGACGATCCGCTGCTGGTCTCGGTGCGGTCCGGCGCGCGCGAGTCGATGCCCGGCATGCTGGACACCGTCTTGAACCTCGGGCTCAACGACGAGTCGGTCGAAGGGCTCGCACGCAAGACCCGGAACGAGCGCTTCGCCTGGGACTCCTACCGGCGCTTCGTGCAGATGTACGGCAACGTGGTCGTGGGGATCGAGGGCGAGCGCTTCGAGGACGCGATCAAGGCCGCCAAGAAGGAGCGCGGCGTGCGCGACGACACCGAGCTGGACGTCGACGCGCTGCGCGAGCTGACGCAGACGTTCAAGGGGTTCTACGAGTTTCCCGCCGATCCGCAGGAGCAGCTGCAGGGCGCGATCCGTGCGGTGTTCGACTCGTGGGTGGGCGATCGCGCGGTCTCCTACCGGCGCATCAACCACATCCCCGACGAGTGGGGGACGGCGGTCAACATCCAGCAGATGGTCTTCGGCAACAAGGGCGACACGTCGGGGTCGGGCGTCGCGTTCTCGCGCGACGAGGTCACGGGCGAGCCCGAGCCGTCGGGCGACTTCCTGCCCAACGCGCAGGGCGAGGACGTCGTGTCGGGCGTGCGAACGCCGCGCGACATCCGCGAGCTGAAGGACTGGCAGCCCGAGGTCCACAAGCAGTTGATGGACATCCTGCGGACGCTGGAGCAGCACTACGGCGACATGCAGGACACGGAGTTCACGGTCGAGGAGAGCCGGCTCTACATGCTGCAGACGCGCAACGCCAAGCGCCCGGCGCAGGCGGCGGTGCGGTTCGCGGTCGACGCGGTGGGCGAGGGCCTGCTGGACAAGGGCGCCGCGCTGGCCACGATCGAGGCCGAGAAGCTCGACGCGCTGCTGCACCCGACGTTCGATCCGGGCGCCGAGTTCAACGTGCTGGCCAAGGGCGTGGCCGCGTCACCCGGGGCGGCCAAGGGCGAGATCGTCTTCCTGGCCGACGACGCGGTGGCCGCGGCAGCCGACGGACGCGACGTCGTGCTCGTGCGGCCGTTCACCGAGGCCGAGGACGTCGCGGGCTTCCACGCCGCCAAGGGCGTCCTGACCTCCGAGGGCGGCAAGGCCTCGCACGCGGCGCTCGTCGCGCGGGGCATGGGCGTGCCGGCCGTGACGGGCGCCGGGTCGCTGGAGATCGACGTGAAGGCCGGCGAGGTCCGGCTGGACGGCCAGGTCGTGCTGCGCGAGGGCGAGCTGGTCGCCATCGACGGGACCACCGGCTGCATCACGACCGACGACGTCCCGCTGATCGATCCGGAGATGAGCGCGGAGTTCCGGACGGTGCTGGGCTGGGCCGACGAGCTGCGGCGGCTGGACGTGCGGACGAACGCCGACACGCCCGAGGACGCGCGCAAGGCGCGGGAGTTCGGCGCGCAGGGCATCGGCCTGTGCCGGACCGAGCACATGTTCTTCGGCGAGGATCGTCACGAGAAGATGGTCAACGTGATCCTCGCCTCCGACGACGAGCAGCGCCGCGCCGCGCTGGACGAGCTGCTCGGCCCGCAGCAGTCGGACTTCGAGGGGATCTTCGAGGCGATGGACGGGCTGCCGGTGACCATCCGCCTGCTCGATCCGCCGCTGCACGAGTTCCTGCCCAAGCTGCACGACGTCGAGGCGCAGGTGGAGCGCGCGCGCGTCGAGCGCTCCGACGACCTCGGCCGGCTCGAGCACACCTTCGAGCGCGTCCGCGCGCTGCAGGAGGTCAACCCGATGCTCGGCACCCGCGGCGTGCGCCTCGGCATCCTCTACCCGGCGATCTACGAGATGCAGATCGAGGCGATCTTCCGGGCGCTGGTCGCCGCGCGCGGGCGCGACGTCGACGTGCACGTCGAGGTCATGGTGCCGCTGGTGGACTACCGGCGCGAGCTCGCGCTGCTCCGGGAGCTGATCGAGCGCGTGGCCGGCCGGCACTCGCTGACGCGCGGCGAGGACTACTCGATCGGCACGATGATCGAGCTGCCGCGCGCGTGCCTGCGCGCTGACGAGATCGCCCACGAGGCCGACTTCTACTCGTTCGGGACCAACGACCTCACCCAGACGGCGCTGGGGTTCTCGCGCGACGACATCGAGGGGCGGATCCTCGCGCGGTACATCGAGATGCGGGTCTTCGACCGCTCGCCGTTCGAGACGCTCGACGGGCCGGGCGTCGGTCAGCTCGTGCGCATGGGCGCGTGGCTGGGACGCAAGACCAAGCCCGAGCTCAAGCTCGGCGTCTGCGGCGAGCACGGCGGCGATCCCGACTCCATCGACTTCTTCCATCACTCGGGGATGGACTACGTGTCGTGCTCGCCCTACCGCGTCCCGGTCGCGCGCGTCGCGGCGGCGCAGGCCGCGGTCCGCAACGTCGACCCCGACCTGGCGACGCGATGAAGCTCACGTCCTCGGTGTTCGGCGCCCGCGGGCGCAAGCGCGCGACCAAGCTCGGCATCGACCCGGCGCGCCTGCCGCCCGGCCAGTCGCCGACCGTGAAGTGGCCGGTGCTGACGGTCGGGCCGACGCCCGACGTGGACGTGGCGAGGTGGTCGCTGTCCTTCTATGGCGAGGTGGAGGAGCCCTACGCGCTGCGGTGGGACGAGCTGCAGGCGCTGCCGCAGGTGCAGCAGGTCAGCGACCTGCACTGCGTGACGCGCTGGTCGCGCTTCGACACCGCCCTGACCGGCGTGCGCGTCGGAGAGCTGCTTGAGCGGGCGCGGCCGCACGCGAACGCCACGCATGCGCTGATCCACGCCTACGGCGGCTACTCCACCAACTTGCCCCTGGAGGCGCTGCGCGCCGCCGACGCGCTGATCGTCCACCAGGCCGACGGCGCCCCACTGGCCCCCGCGCACGGCGGCCCGGCGCGGCTGGTCGTGCCGTCGCGGTACCTGTGGAAGTCGGCGAAGTGGGTCCAGTCGATCGAGCTGCTGGACCACGACGAGCCGGGCTTCTGGGAGCGCAACGGCTACCACAACGACGGCGACCCCTGGACCGAGCAGCGCACCCACGAGGACCCCGTCGCGCTCCGCGCGCTCCGGCGGCGTGCGCGCGGCAAGGGGACGGGGGCGTCAGTCCACGTTCAGCACCGCCTTGCCACACACCTCGCCGTCGAGGAAGGCCTTCAGCACGCGGTCCGCCTCGCGCCATGAGGCGACGAGATCGATCTGCACGTCCAGGCGGCCGGCGGCCACGCGCTCGGCGAGCCGCGCGAGATCGCGCGAGCCGGACTGCTGCCGGCGCAGCTCCGGGAAGACGAACAGCCCGTGCACCGTGGCCCCCGGCGACTCGCCGAAGAGCGCCCGCGTGGGGTAGGTGACGGGCTCGGGCACGGTGGAGCCGTAGCTGACGACGGTGCCGCCCGGGTTGACGCGCTGGATCGCCGCCCCCAGGACGTCGCCGCCGATCGCGTCGAGGATCGCGTCGAAGCCCTCGCCCTCGGGCGCGAGAAACGGCGCGACCTCGTCGGCGCCCAGCTCCGCGAGACCCTCCATGCGGCGGGCGATGGCGGTGACGTGCGCGCCACCGTCGCGCGCGAGCTGGATCGCCATCCGGCCGACGCCGCCCGAGGCGCCGGTGATCGCCACGCGCCGGCCGAGCACGAAGCCGCAGATCTGCAACGCCAGCAGGCTCGTCAGCCCGGCCACGGGCAGGCAGGCGGCCTGCTCGAAGGTGACCTCGTCGGGCAGCTCGGCCAGAAGCTCGGTGGGCACCGCGGCCCGCTCGGCCCACGCGCCCACCGGCTGTTTGAGCCCCACCACGCGCGCGCCCGCTGGTGGCCCGCTGCCGTCGGCGGCCGCCTGCTCCACCTGGCCGGCCAGGTCCCAGCCCGTGATCGCCCCGGGATCCATGGTGGCCAGGTGCCGCACCTCGCCGCGGTTCAGCGAGACCGCCCTGACCCGCACGAGCGCCTCCGACGGCAGCGGCCGCGGATCGGGCGCCTCGGCCAGCGTGGCGTACGGCGGATCGGCGGCGACGACCAGTGCGAGCATGTCGTGAACCTAGCGAGCACCCTGCGCGAGGACGCGCCCGTGACGAGATGGCTCCCTCGTGGTGGGGCCTGGCCCTGTGACGAACCTGTGACGAACGGCGCCGGAGCCTGCGACGGGTCACGCACACGGCCCCGGACGGCCCGGCCGGTGTGCGACGATCGTCGTGTGGACGTCGCCACCGCACCAGGCCCCGTCGCCGCCGCCTTCGCCGCCCGGCAGCAGGCGTGGGAGGACCAGCACCTGTCGCCCCTTGCCGCGCGCTCCTACCCGGCGCGCCGGGCCGTCCACGAGCCCGACTGCGGCCTGCGCACGCCGATGCAGCGCGACCGCGACCGCATCGTCTACAGCAAGGCCTTCCGCCGGCTCAAGCACAAGACACAGGTCTTCGTGGCACCCGAGGGCGACCATTACCGCACGCGCCTGACGCACACCCTCGAGGTCACCCAGGTGTCGCGTACGGTCGCGCGGGCGCTGCGCCTCAACGAGGACCTGACCGAGGCGATCGGGCTAGGCCACGACCTCGGCCACCCGCCGTTCGGCCACATCGGCGAGGCGGTGCTGGACCGCTGCCTGCAGGAGCGCTTCGGCCGCACGTTTCGCCACTACGAGCACTCGCTGCGGGTCGTCGACGTCCTGGAGAACGACGGGATCGGGCTCAACCTCGGCGACGACGTCCGCGACGGGATCCTCGGCCACTCCGGGAGGGCGGCGCCGCCGCGCACGCTGGAGGGCGCGATCGTCCGGCTCGTCGATCGGGTCGCGTACCTCAACCACGACATCGACGACGCGGTGCGGGCCGGCGTGCTGCGCGAGGAGGACCTGCCGCTGGAGCCGATCGCCGTGCTGGGCGACACCGGCTCGCAGCGCATCGACGCGCTCGTGCACGACCTCGTCGAGCACTCCGAGAGCGCCGGCGCGATTCGCCAGGGCGAGGACGCCGGCGCGGCGATGGACGAGCTGCGGACGTTCATGTTCGAGCACGTCTACCTCGGTCCGCCGGCGCGCCGCGAGCACGTCAAGATCGGGCACGTTCTGCGCACGCTGTTCGAGCACTTCGTCGCCGAGCCCGGGCAGCTGCCCGACGGCGGCGGGGTCGCGGGCGCCGACCACGCCCAGCGCGTGACCGACTACCTGGCCGGCATGACCGACCGCTACTGCATCCGCGCGTACGAGGATCTGACGGTGCCGGAGGCGTTCGCGCTGTAGGCGCCTTGCTCCACGGGTTTGCTGCCGCCGCGTGGGCCGACCATCCAGCCGCGAGCCGGCGCGCCCGGATCAGCAGCAGACCCCTGCGCGGGGCCGCCTATGCTCCGTGCTGCCGCATGCCCCGCTACGCCGACGACAGCAAGGAGAAGGTCCGCGAGGCGGTCGACATGGTCGACCTCGTCTCGACGCGCACCGAGCTGCGCCGGGCCGGCCCCGGGCGCTTCAAGGGCCTCTGCCCGTTCCACGAGGAGCGCACGCCGTCGTTCAGCGTCAACGCCGACGACGGCTTCTACCACTGCTTCGGCTGTGGGGTGGGAGGCGACGCGTTCCGGTTCGTCATGGAGACCGAGGGCCTGGACTTCGTGGGCGCGCTGGAGAGCCTCGCGCAGCGCTACGGGGTCGAGATCGCGGTCGAGGACGAGGATCCGGCGGCCGCGGAGCGGCGGCGCCAGCGCGACCGGCTCCTCGCGCTCCTCGAGCGCGCCGCGAGCTTCTACGAGAAGTGGCTCTGGGACTCGGCCGAGGCTGCGCCGGCGCGCTTGTACCTCGCCGAGCGCGGGCTGAGCGACGAGACGCTGCGGACCTTCCGCGTCGGCTACGCGCCGAGCGCCTGGGACAAGCTGCTGACGGCCGGCCGCCAAGGCGGCTACGGCAACAAGGAGCTCTTCGACGCGGGGCTCGCGGTGCGGGCCAAGGGCGAGGGGCGCATCTACGACCGCTTCCGCCGGCGCATCATGTTCCCGCTGAGCGACGCGCGCGGGCGGATCCTCGGCTTCGGGGCCCGCGCGCTCGGGACCGACCAGCAACCCAAGTACCTCAACTCGGCCGATGGCGAGGTGTTCACCAAGGGCGACATGGTCTTCGGCGCGCACCTCGCGCGCGGCGCGTCCGCGCGCGCGGACGAGGTGATCGTCGCCGAGGGCTACACCGACGTCCTCGCGCTGCACCAGGCCGGGATGCAGAACGTCGTCGGGATCATGGGCACCGCGCTGACCGAGAAGCAGGTCGGCGAGCTGGCCAAGCTCGGCAAGACCATCCTGCTCGCCCTCGACGCCGACAGCGCCGGCCAGGAGGCGATGCTGCGCGCGGCGCGGCTCGCCGCGGGTCGCCAGCTGCAGCTGCGCGTGGTGCCGCTGCCCAAGGGCCTGGACCCCGCCGACCTCGTCCAGCAGCAGGGCGCCGACGCGGCTCGCGCCCTCGTCGAGTCCTCCGTCCCGTTCGTGCGGTTCCAGATCGAGCGGGAGCTGGAACGCGGCGACCTGACCCAGGCCGAGGGCAAGGACGCGGTGATCGCCGCGCTGAAGCCGGCCTTCGCCACATTGCCTCCGAGCGCGCTGCGTGAGGAGCTGCTGGCGCACGTCGCCGACCGCGTCGACCTCGCCCCGTCGCTGGTGTCCTCGTGGCTGCCCGCGCCGGGCAGCGCGGGCGCGCCGGGCCACCGCGGTGGCGGCAACGGCTGGGGCAGCGGCGGGCCCGCGCCGCGCCGCGAGCCCGAGGCGCTGCCCGTCTCCAGCGACCCGGCCGTGCGCGCCGAGCGCGCCCTGCTGGCCTACTGCGTCGGCATGAAGGACGACGGCCGGGACACGCTGTCGCGCCTGCCCGACGAGGCGTTCACCGACGACCTGAACCGGCGAGCGGCCAGCTACCTCCGCGAGCACTGGGAGGCGCCGGTGCACGGGCTGGCCGAGGGCGACGACGAGCCCCTGCGCCGCCTGATCGTCGGGCTGGTCGCGGCGGCGGACCAGAGCGACCTGTCGCGCGCCGTGCTGCAGAGCCAGCTGGCGCGCGTCGAGCTGGCCCACATCAACCGCCAGATCTCCGCGGCGAAGGTCGCGCGCAGCGGCGGCATCACCGAGCTCGTGGCCCGCCGCGCCAACGTCGAGCAGCGCCTCCACCAGCACCTGGGCGAGCGCATGGAAGAGGGTCGCCCGACCGACTGAGAACGAGGAAGCCCGCCTCGAGAGGCGGGCTTCTGGAACTCCGGGGGTGGGACTCGAACCCACAACCCTTCGATTAACAGTCGAATGCTCTGCCTGATTGAGCTACCCCGGATCGGATGCTGCGCTACCCGGGACTTGCCCGGGCGGACTCGATCTTACGGGAAGATCGGTCACGCCGCGTTCGACTTCAGCGTGGCAGTTCGCGCACAGCAGGACGCACTTGCGCGCCTCGGCTCGTGCAGCCTCGAGCGCTCTCGTCACGCCCCGGCCGCTGATCTCGAACGCCTTGGAGGTCGGGTCTGCGTGATGGAACTGAAGGGCACCGGGGTAGCGGTCGTAGCCGCAGATGGCGCAGGCGCCGCCTGCGTCCTCGACGAGCAGCAGTTTCACCCGGCGCCGTCGCTCCGTGACGTGGTCAGATCGGCAGCGGGCGCAACGGAAGCCGTCGTCACGGCCGACATGACGGGTCAACCCGTGGATCGGACAGGTCAGCAGCGGGTGCTCGGTGCCGGTCTCCCGCGCAGCGCGTCCTTCGGCGATGCGGATCGCCGCCGGCGTCCGGATCTGGAGCTTGCCGAGCCAGTGGCGGACGGTCGTAGGGCTGCGGTCGAGCGCCGCCGCCATGGCGCGGATCGAGCGCCCTTGCGCGGCGAGATCACGGAGCAGCGCCTCGTCGATGCCCCCTCGGGCGGCGTGCTGCTCGGTATGCGCGGACGTCAGCCCCCACTTCCCCGCCCAATACGACACCTTCGACGGCGAGCACCCAGCCTCACGCGCGATCGTCTCGTACGACGCGCCCGCCTCGAGCTTCGCTGCCAGCCACTCCCGCTCCACGGACACGAACACTAGTTCGTGTCTCGGACGGAGATCAGGCCCTGCGCGCCGCCAGCCCCTCGACCAGCTCCGCCGCCCGATCGGCCGGGTCGCGCCGCGCGTGCCAGGCCGCGAGCTCGCGTGCTCGCGCCCGCAGCGACGGATCCGCCAGCGCTCGCTGCACCGCCACCCGCAGCCCGCGCGCCGACACCAGCCGGCGCGGCAGCCGCACGCCGGCTCTCGCCCAGTCCAGCCGCGCCGCGTTCTCGTTCATGTCGCCCGCCGCCGGGCAGGCGACGACGACGCAGCCGCTCGACAGCGCGCGCGCCAGCGTGCCGTGGCCGGCGTGGCAGACCACCACGTCGCAGCGCGGCATCGTCTGCGAGTACGAGACCCAGTCGACCAGCCGCGCGTTGGCGGGCACCGGCAGCGGCGTCGCGGGCGCGCGCCGGTTCGTGGTCGCCAGCACGCGCACGGGCAGTCGCGCAAGCCCCTCCAGCGCCGCGCGCAGCATCACGTGCTCGCGATCCTGCGCGGTCGACGGCGCGACCAGCACGACCGGCCAGGACGGATCCCCGTCGGGCAGCTCCACCTCGCCGAACGGCGGCTCCCACTGCAGCGGCCCGACCACGTGCGTGCCGGGCTCGGCACCGCCGCCGCCGCGCGGATACTCCAGCTGCGGGAACGTCCCGACCATCGCCAGCTCCCGGCTGATCCCGCCGTGCACGTGCGCCAGCGGGCCCAGCCCGAGCCGCCGGCGCGTCTCGTTCAGCTCGGCGCGCCCCAGCTCCAGCCCGCGCCCGATCACCGGATCGAACAGCCCCCAGAACCGGCGCCCGACCGCCGTCCGCGGCAGCCGCGCGCCCACCGAATACGGCGGGAACCCGGCCGCGCCCCGCGGGTCGACGTGCGGCACGAGCGTCGCCCACGGCACGCCCTCCAGCTCCGCCGACAGCGCCGGCGCGAGCGTCAGGATGTCGGCCACGACCACGTCGGGCCGCTCGACGCGCACCAGCTCGCGCGTCACGCCCGTCGCGCGCACCACCGCCTCGTACGGCTTGAGCGGGCGCTCGAGCGTGGGGAAGACGTGGTACTCCGGTGCCGGCGCGAAGCGCAGGCCCTCGCGCTCGACGTCCGCCTGCCAGCGCGTCCACGTCTCGACGACGACCTCGTGGCCGCGCGCCCGGAGCGCCCGGCCCAGCGCGATCATCGGGAACGCGTGGCCGGCGTCGCCGAACGCGCCGAGCAGCGCTCTCAGATCACGTCCTCCGCCAGCTCGGCGACCAGGCGCAGCTGCTTGATGCGCTCGTCGCGCGTCCACGCCATCGGCGACACGCCGAGCGTGCCGACCCCCGCGTCGGCGTAGGCGCGCAGGCGCTCGCGCACCCGGTCGGCCGGGCCGACCAAGGACACCAGGTCGATCAGCTCGTCGGGCAGCGCCGCGGCGGCCTCCTCCTTCTTGCCCTCCAGGTACAGGTCCTGGACCTGCTGGGCCGCGTCCTCGAAGCCGTAGCGCTGCACGAGCGTGTTGTAGAAGTTCTTGTCGCGTGATCCCATGCCGCCGACGTAGAGCGCCATGAACGGGCGGACCGCGTCGCGCGCGCCCTCCACGTCGTCGGTGATGTTCACGTTGACGGTCGGCGCGATGTCGAAGGCGTCGAGCGAGCGGCCCGCGCGCGCCGCGCCCTCCTCCAGCGACTCGCGCAGCAGCGGCAGGTGCTCGGGGGACAGCAGCGTCGGCATCCAGCCGTCGGCGACCTCGCCGGCCAAGGCGGTGTTCTTGGGTCCGATCGCCGCCAGGTAGATCGGCATGTTCTCCTGCACCGGCGCGATCGTCAGCTTCAGCGCCTTGCCGGGCCCGTCGGGCAGCGGCAGCTCGATCGTCTCGCCGTGGTACTCCAGCCGCTCGCGCGCCAGCGCCTTGCGGACCACCTCGATGTACTCGCGCGTGCGCTGCAGCTGCTGGCCGAACCGCACGCCGTGCCAGCCCTCGGAGACCTGCGGGCCCGACGAGCCGATGCCCAGCAGCATGCGGCCGTCGGAGAGCTGGTCGATCGTCGCGGCGGTCATCGCCGTCATCGCCGCGCTGCGTCCCGGCATCTGGAAGATCCCGGAGCCGAGCTTGATCGTCGTCGTCTGGCCGGCGAGCCAGGAGAGGATCGTCGCCGCGTCCGACCCGTAGGCCTCGGCGGTCCAGACGCTGTCGTAGCCGAGCCGCTCGGCCTCCTGGACGATGGCGAGCTGGTCCGCGCTGGTGAGCCCGAGGCCCCAGTAGCCGATGTGGACACCCAACTGCATGCAACGTTCCTTTCACGAGGAGGAGATCGCCTTGGCGTCCCGACCGCCTCGGCGTACGCTGAAGCCACCTCGACCCCGCGGAAGGTCCGCAGACTAGGCGATCGCCCGCGACCGGCGCGGCCGCGAGGCGCGTGCGGAGCCTCAGTCGCCCGGCCGGATGAACTGGATCTCGGGGATGATGCAGGCGGGGGAGACCTTCAGCAGCAGCCGCACCGCCTCGCCGATGTCGCCGGGCGTGATCATCTGCTCGGCCGGGACCTGGCCCTTGACGAACTCGGTCATCGGCGTGTCGACGAAGCCGGGGCACAAGGCGGTGGACTTGATCCCCTCGCCCGACAGCTCCTTGTGCATGGCCTCGGTGAACGTGACGACCGCGCCCTTGGTGGCCGAGTAGACCGACAGCCACGGCTGGCCGCGCTTGCCCGAGATCGACGCGGTGTTGACCACCAGCGCCGTGCCCTGGTCCTTGGCCGCGGCGCGCAGCAGGTCGACGGTCTCGCGGTAGAACAGGATGATCGAGCGCAGGTTGACGCCGAGCTGCATGTCGAGCTTCTTGGTGTCGATCTCGGCGACGGGCGCGCCGATGCCGACGCCCGCGTTGTTGACGAGCACGTCGAGCCGCCCGTAGCGCTCGCGGTGGGCGGCCACCACCGCCTTGACGCCCTCCTCGTCGCCGAGCGCGCCGGCGACGGACTCGACCTCGTAGCCCTTGTCCTTCAGGCCCTGCACGGCCTGCTCGAGCTTCTCGGGGCGGCGTGCGGCGACGGTCAGCGAGTAGCCCTCCTCGCCGAGCACCTCCGCGATGGCCAGCCCGATGCCGCTCGACGCGCCCGTCACGATCGCTGCACGCTGCGCCACGTTGGATCTCTCCCTCATCTCCGCTTAACACGACACCGGCGCGCTGTATCCAATCACCCCACTAGCCTTCCCGGCGCCATGGTCCGCGTCGCTCCCTCCTCCCGCCTGCTCGGCGCGCTGCTCGCGCTTGCCGCGCCGCTCTTCGTCGCCGTCGGGTGCGGCTCCTCCGGCAGCAGCGGAAAGGACACGGCCGCGCCCGCCGAGCCGGTGCCCACCGCGAGCGCGGAGGACTTCCCCCCGGCGGAGGGCCACACGCTGCCCGACGTGATCGGCAACCTGCCCAGCGGGCCGACGCTCGTGCCCAGCGTGTCGCTGCTGGAGAAGGGCAAGGACCGCATCGGCTTCGCGCTCTTCGACAACGCCGGCAAGCAGATCGCCGGCGCCGGGGTGGCGCTCTACGTCGGCAAGGTCGACGGCGCGGGGGCGCACGGGCCATACCTCGCGCGCAGCGAGTCGCTGAAGGTCTCGCCGCAGTTCGAGAGCAAGCAGACCGCGACCGACCCCAACGCCGCGCGTGGCGTCTACGTCGCCGACGTGCCGTTCAAGCGCAACGGCCGCTACGCGATGCTCGCGCTGGCCAAGCTCGACGGGCGCGTCGTCGCGACGAGCCCGATCGCGGTGAAGGTCGGCGCGCAGGGCAAGACGCCGCCCGGGCCCGGGCAGAAGGCGCCGGTCGTGCACACCCAGACGCCGGCCGACGTCGCCGGGGACGTGGCGAAGATCGACACGCGCCTCCCGCCGGCGACCTCGCTGCTGAAGGACGACTTCGCCGACGTGGTGGGCAAGAAGCCCGTCGTGCTGACGTTCGCCACGCCGCAGCTCTGCCAGAGCCGCGTGTGCGGCCCGGTGGTCGACGTCGTCGCGCAGGTGCAGTCCAAGTTCGGCGACAAGGCCTCGTTCATCCACAACGAGGTCTATGCCGACAACAACGCCTCGAAGGGCCTGCGGCCGCAGCTCGTGGCGTTCCACCTGCAGACGGAGCCGTGGACGTTCGTGATCGACCGCAACGGCGTGGTCTCGACGCGCTTCGAGGGCGCGTTCTCGCCGGGCGAGCTCGAGCGCGCCGTGGCGAAGGTGACGGCCGGGACGTAGGGCGGCGACGCGCCAGGCGTCGAGCCCTGGTTCGCGATGGGCGGGGCGCCGGGTACGCCGCGGGCATGGCTCGACCCTCAGTTCCCGAGCGCCGCTTCACCAAGGACGGCGGCCCGACGACCGGCGCGCAGCGCGACCACGACGTCCCCGACAGCCCGCAGGATCTCAGCGCCCGCTCCTGGGGCGGCGTGCTCAAGCGCACCTTCAAGGAGTTCAAGGCCGACAACCTGACCGACTGGGCGGCGGCCCTGACCTACTACGGGGTGCTGGCGATCTTCCCCGCGATCATCGCGCTGGTGTCGATCATCGGGCTCGTCGGCCCGTCGGCGACCCAGCCGCTGCTCGACAACCTGGGCAAGCTCGCGCCCGGCCCGGCCAACGAGATCCTCTCCGGGGCGATCAAGCAGGTCGCCAACGGCCGCAGCAGCGCGGGCCTCGCGTTCGTCGTCGGGCTCGTCCTGGCCATCTGGAGCGCCTCGGGATACGTCGGGGCGTTCGCCCGCGCGTGCAATGCGATCTACGAGGTGGGGGAGGGCCGGCCGTTCTGGAAGCTGCGCCCCATCCAGGTGGCCGTCACCACCGTGATGATCCTGCTGCTCGCGCTGTGTGCGATCGCGGTCGTCGTCACGGGTCCCGTCGCGCGGCAGCTCGGGGACGTCATCGGCGCCGGCAGCGTAGCGGTGACGGCCTGGGACATCGCGAAGTGGCCGGTGATCGCCCTGGTCGTCGCGACGATGTTCTCGATCCTGTACTACGCCGCGCCGAACGTGAAGCAGCCCGGCTTCCGGTGGATCACCGTCGGCGGGCTCGTGGCGCTGGTGATCTGGCTGATCGCCTCGGCCGCGTTCGCGGTCTACGTCGCGAGCTTCGCGTCCTACAACAAGACCTACGGCGCCCTGGGCGGCGTCGTGGCGTTCCTCGTATGGCTGTGGATCTCGAACATCGCGGTGCTCGTGGGCGCCGAGCTGAACGCCGAGCTGGAGCGGGGCCGCGAGCTCGAAGCCGGCCTCCCGGCCCACGACGAGCTGCAGCTCGAACCCCGAGATCCACCGAAGGACGAGTAGGTCTGACCACCCGCTCGGGTCCCCTAGGATCGCTGGCGGGCCGGTAGCTCAAATGGGAAGAGCAGTGGACTCATAATCCATCAGATCCGGGTTCGACTCCCGGCCGGCCCATGGGGCAAGTCCTGCAATCTCCGGATTCTGATTGAGCTCCGAGCTGGACGTTGCACCGACCGTGCACCCGGGTTCCCGGGAGATGGTCAGCAAGTGGGATACGGTCGTTCCGGTCCAGCGGCACGGAGGCGACCGGAGGCCGTCCCATGCCGCGCGTCTTGTTCTCGCGTTCGTCGTCGTGGTCGGACTGGTCACAGCGCGCGAAGCGGCCTGCGCCGCGGAGGGTCGATCCACGGACGCCGGGCTCCTTCCGCTGGTCCTCGCGGCACTGCTCGCCGCGGCCGGGGTGTTCGTCGCGGGCAAGCTGGCCCACGCCGCCGTCTCGGGCGGCATCGTGGGCGGGGTCGTAGGGCTCGTGCTGGGCTTTGTCGCGATGTACCAGAAGTACTCGAACCTGTGATTTGGGCGTTGTCGGAGTTCCGTCCCTCGGTTCGGCGTTGCTGGCACCCGGGCTCCTGCCGCGTTGGACCGGAGCGGGGCGCCAGTCGCCGCGTCCACGGTTCACGACCCTGAGCGATGATGATGGTTCTCGTCCCCGATGCCGGAGCGCGACCGATTCCTCCCGGCGCTCCGCGGACGACAGCGCGCGCGGCCGTGGCCTTGAGCTAAATAAGAAGAGAACGGTTGACCGCTAAGCACCCCTCCTATAGGCTGCGCGCGCTTCCTGTTCATCACCAACCCCTCACCGAAGGAGCAGCCGTGCTCAAGATGTTGCTTGCGGGCGCCTGCGTCGTCGCGCTAGCGCTGTCGATGACGTCCGTCGCCCAAGCCGACGCCTTGTTGCCCAACTTCGACATGTGGACCACCGTCACGACCTACGGCGGCAACCGCACGATCGGGAGTTACCCCGACCAGCGCTACCGGTGGCTGGACTCCCCGCCGCAGCCGAGCCGCATCAGTTACAACTACTGCAGCGACTACTCCGCCTACCAGTACAATGACTTCTCGACGGGCTCGACTTCGTACCAGTACATCAACATCAGCTCAGCCGGAGGCTCCGGATACTATTTCACCAACGGCACCTGCTTCGTCATCCGGGGTCGTTCGCTAGGCAGCTCGTTTACCGACCACGACGGCTCCGCCATCTACTAGGAGAACGGTCACATGAAGCGCTACGCAGTACTCACCGCAGCTGCTGGCCTCCTGATCGGAGCCGCCGCGATCGGCCTGCCCGCTGAGGCCCAGAAGCCGACCCGTGCCGAGGCCAACGCCGCCCTCATCGCCAAGTCCGCGCAGCTGAAGGAGAGGCCGGCCCCGGCCGACCTCAACGCCGGGCCGTACCTCCAGACGTACACGGAGATCAAGGCCTACGCCGACCAGTTCGCCGCAACGCTCCCGTTGCCCGAAGCCGACAGCCTCGACGACGTCGGCCTCGTCGCCGCAGCCGACCAAGGCGGCACGAGCGCGAGCCTGCTCGAGTTCGTAATCCTCAACAACCTCCGCTGCGACTGGTACAACGCGGCGCTCGACGATCCCGATGCCGCCGACGTCGCCCGAACAATCGCGACGGACGTCCCCCGATGGGGCGTCTTCAAGTCCTCCGAGATCGCAGGCGAGATCGCTCAGCGCTCCGCCCGCGTCGCAGACGGGATCAGCGCCGGTGATCTCAGCGCGCTCAAGGCGGAGGTCGCGGGTCCGAACTGCAACCCGCTCGCGGCCGTCCGGAAGGCCACGCAGTAGCGAAGTTGGGTCTGCGGGCTCGGCGTTCTGAACGCCGAGCCCGCGTCTGACGGCCATGGTTCCATTGCTGAGCCTCGATCCACCGTTTGATCGGCGTGTGGGCGGGGTGAGCGGCGGGGTCGGAGGCTTGGGCATCTGGTCGGGGGTGTGTGAGGGCCGTCCGGACGGGTTAGCCGGGCAGCGCGATCAGATGCGTCCAGCGCAACAGGTTGTGGGCCAGCGCGGCGATCACCTTCCGGGCGTTGGCGTAGAACTTGCCTGAGGGGAAGCGCGGCTCCCAGTTGGTCTCATCGATCGCGGCGGTCGCGGCCTGGATGTGCTGCTGCTGGCGCACGCCGATCGAGTAGGTCCAGCCCGCCGTTGCAACCTGGCCATGATCTTCCGGTTCCAAAAGCCCGAGTCGGCGGGCGCGCAGCAGCTTGTGCCCGGTGGCGCCCGCGCGCCCGATCTGGGAGGTCACCTCACCACTACCACCGGATGGAACGGGATCCAGGCTAAGACGGCGGGCGGCAGCTGGCTCTGCTCGGCGAGCGGGTCCCCAACTTGCTGCCGAAACTCCGCATCTCTCGACCAACGAGATCGTACGAATCGGCACAAGGATGGCTGAGTAGGGCCAACACGCTCGAGTCGCCACCCTCATGCCCATGGCGCACGGGTCGAGCGAGCGCCGCACCGGCAGGACCCCGCCCGTCCCTTGACAAGCGGTCCGCGCCGCTGAGTAGCATGGCGCAACCTCATCAACAAAGCGCCCCCGCGCCGTGTCAGCGGCCGGGGGCATGGCCCAAGGAGCGCGTACTCCGTGAGCACCACGCAGCGTAACGACGAGCGCGTCATCGCCGTCGACCCATACCTCGGCGAGATCCTGCGCCTCCAGACCCTGGTGGTCCTGGAGGCCAACCACGAGTACTTCGAGGACATCGCCACCCTCGGTGCGCCGGCCCAGCGTGCGCTGGTGTCGATCTACCGCGATGCGATCGCCGTCCTCGACGCCCTCGGCTGGGCGCCCGACCCGGGTTCGGGCACCGTCGACGTGCCGCTCACGGCCGGCCACGTCGAGCAGCTTCGCCGCCGCCGCTACGACCTGGCCCGGACCAACCTCGACCGCCTCGACACCCGCGACGGACTGGCCGTCACCGACGCGGTCGCCGACCTCGACCGCAAGCTCATCGCCGACCGCGCCGCCGCCCAAGGGCTCGATGCGCTGATCGCGGCGTATCTCCAGGGGCCGTAGCGGCGAACGCTTCCGCCGAGCCACACCCACCACACGCCGAGGTGGTCGCCCGGCGGGTCAAGCCGCGGCGGTCGGTGGCCGATGACCACGTGGGTGACGCTGCGCATGAACCTTCCGCAACCGGAGATCGCGCACGTCCTCGCCACCTGGCGCAGGCGCCCCGTCGCGGTCGCCGCCGTCCTGCTGGCGGTCGTGCTCATCACCGGGCTGGTCGTCGCCGTCGGCGGTCCGCCGACGCCGATCACGCACCTGTACTACATCGCCGTGGTCCTCGCGGCCGTGCTCTGGGGCCCGCGGGTCGGGCTCGTCGCCGGCGCGACCTGCGCCGCGCTGGCCGAGCCCGGAGCCCTGGCGCTGCTGGGCAAGTCCGACCAGGTCGACCAGGCCTGGCTGGTGCGCGGCGGCGCGATGATGCTCGTCGGCTGGGTCTGCGGCAGCCTGACGCGCTCGCTGCTCGAGCGCGTCCAGGAGCTCGAGGCGCTCAACCAGGAGACCATCTTCGCGTTCGTGCGCGCCATCGACGCGCGCGATCCCTACACCGCTCGGCACTCCGAGAAGGTCGCCGGCTACGCCGTGCAGCTGGCGCACGCCCTGGGCCTGCCCGACGTCGACTGCGAGCGCATCCACCTCTCCGGCATGCTCCACGACGTCGGCAAGGTCGCCCTCGAGCGCAGCGTGCTGCACAAGCCCGGCGCGCTCAGCGACGACGAGTGGCAGCAGGTCCGCCGGCACCCCGCGCTGTCGGCGCACATCATCGGGGCGGTCGCCCGCTTCGCGATCTACGTCCCCGGCGCCCGCCACCATCACGAGCGCTACGACGGCCGCGGCTACCCCGACGGCCTCGCCGGCGAGGCGATCCCGTTCGACGCGCGCATCCTCGCCGTCGCCGACGCCTACGACGCGATGACCTCGGACCGCTCCTACCGCCCGGCGCTCGGCCACGACGAGGCCGTCGCGCGCCTGCAGGCCGAGGCCGGCACGCAGTTCGATCCCGCCTGCGTCGAGGCCTTCGCCGCGCTGAAACTGGACCGCCACGACCGCCCGTTCGACGAGCCGCTGGTGCCGCTGCTGGACTTCCAGCCGGTCTCCGACGTGGCCTGACGCGGCCCCTCAAGTCACCCGATCGGGTGACCGACTACCCGGGCGTAGCCCGTATTCACGGAGGAGCCAGGGTGCACGCACAGCAGGAGCAGGAGCCCGGCGCACGGGTTGGGGCCCGCGCGTCGACCACGCGCAACCTCGCGGTGATGATGGTGGGGTTGATCGCGGTCCAGATCACCTACATCGTGTTCGTCGCCCACGAGCTGGGCGGACTCACCAAGGCCAACTACGAGCACAAGCTCGGCTGGCTGTTCGTCGTCTACCTCGTCCTGGCGATCGGCGTGCTCGTCGTGCGCAGCATCGTCAGCGTCAAGTCGTCCAGGGACCTCAACGCGCGGCTGGTCGCCCTGCACGACGTCACGACCGCGATCGTCGCCGGCGACCTTCACCCGGCCGCCGAGCGCGACCTCGTCGCGCACGAGTACGACGAGCTCGGCCGCGCCGCCGGCGCGATCCGGACGATGCTCGACGAGCTGCGCACCGTCGCCGCGCACGCCGATCGCATCGCCGCCGGCGACCTCTCCGGCGACCTGGCCCCGCGCTCCGAGCAGGACGAGCTGCGGCGCACGCTGGCGGGCATGACCGACGGGCTGCGCGCCATGGTCGGCGAGATCACGGCGGCCGCCGACCAGGTCTCCGGCGTCTCGGACCGCGTCGCGGCCGAGGCCGACGAGTCCGGGCGCTCCGCCGAGGAGATCTCGCGCGCCGTCGGCGAGGTCGCCCACGGCGCCGAGCGCCAGGTGCGCTCGGTCGACGCCGTCCGCACGCTCTCGGCCGAGGTCTCGGCCTCGACCCAGGACTCCGCCGCGACCGCGCAGCTGGCCGCCGACGAGGCCGGCCGCGCCCAGCAGCTCGCCCACGACGGCGCGGCCGCCGTCGGCGCCGCCACCGACGCCATGGAGCAGGTCCGCGGCGCCTCGGCCGAGGTCACGCGCACCATCCGCGCGCTCGGGGAGCGCTCGTCGGCCATCGGGTCGATGGTCGACACGATCGGCGGGATCGCCGAGCAGACCAACCTGTTGGCCTTGAACGCCGCGATCGAGGCGGCGCGCGCCGGCGAGCAGGGCCGCGGCTTCGCCGTCGTGGCCGACGAGGTGCGCAAGCTGGCCGAGGAGAGCCGCCAGGCCGCCGGCTCGATCGCCGCGCTGGTCACCGAGATCCGCGGCGAGACCGATCGCGCCGTGCAGGTCGTCGAGGTGGGCGCCCAGCGCACCGAGGACGGCGTCCACACGGTCGAGACCGCCCGCGCGTCGTTCACCGCGATCGGCGAGGCCGTCGAGATCACCAGCTCGCGCGTCGCGGAGATCGCGGCCGCCGTCGGCGCCATCGCGCTCAGCTCCGCGCGGATGACCGCAGACATCGCCGAGGTCGCCGCGGTGGCCGAGGAGTCCTCGGCCGCCAGCGAGCAGGTCGCCGCCTCGACGCATCAGACCACCGCGTCGACGCAGCAGATCGCCTCCAGCGCCCAGGAGCTCGCCGCCAGCGCGACCGAGCTGCACCACCTGGCCAACCGCTTCACGCTGACCGCCTGAGAGGGAGACGCAGACCATGAACACCAACAAGCCCGCCGAGCCCGCGCTGCCGCCCGAGGCCCACCGGGTCAGCCGTCTGCAGTCCGCGCACCTGCGCGTCTACACCGTGTTGGTGGCCAACCTGGTCGCCCAGACCGTCCTCGTCGCCGTCATCGCGCACGGCATGAAGTCGGTGCACGCCGACTCCGTCGCCGGCGACGCCGCGCACCTGCGGTCCGTGTTCGTCATCAGCTCGGTCGCCGCGCTGCTCATGGGCGTCCTCCTGGCGGTCTGGTCGATGCTCGAGACCAAGCGCCAGCTCGTGCCGATGTCGGCGGTCGCCCAGGCCATCTCGGAGGGCAACCTGCATCCCGACGTCAAGGCGTTCCACGTCTCCGACCACGACAACTCCGGCCGCCTCGCCCTGTCGCTCGCCCACCTGCTCGGCGAGCTGCGCGGCCTCTCGGCCCACGCCGACCGGATCGCGCGCGGCGACCTCTCCGGCGAGCTGCGTCCGCACTCCGGCGACGACGAGCTGCGCCGCGCGCTGGCGGGCATGACCACCAACCTGCGCGCGATGGTGGGGGAGGTGTCCTCCGCGGCCGACCGCGTCTCGGACCTGTCCTCGCGCGTCGCCGGCGAGGCCGCCGAGTCGGGCCGCTCCGTGGACGAGATCTCCCGTGCGGTCGGCGAGGTCGCCCACGGCGCCGAGCGCCAGGTCCGCTCCGTCGAGGCCGTGCGCGCGCTGTCGACCGAGGTCTCGGCCTCCACGCGGGAGTCGGCCGCCAACGCGCAGCAGGCCGCCGAGGAGGCCGGCCGCGCCCAGCAGCTGGCCCACGACGGCGCCAGCGCCGTCGGCGCGGCGACCGAGGCGATGTCCGAGGTCCGCGGCGCGTCCGCCGAGGTCACGCAGACGATCCGCGCGCTGGGCGAGCGCTCCTCGCGCATCGGGTCGATGGTCGACACGATCGGCGGGATCGCCGAGCAGACCAACCTGTTGGCCTTGAACGCCGCGATCGAGGCGGCACGCGCCGGCGAGCAGGGCCGCGGCTTCGCCGTCGTGGCCGACGAGGTGCGCAAGCTGGCCGAGGAGAGCCAGAAGGCCGCGCGGTCGATCGCCGAGGTCGTGGGCGAGATCCGCACCGAGACCGAGCGGGCGGTGCAGGTCGTCGAAGACGGCGCCGCCCGCACCGAGGAGGGCGTCGCCACGGTCGAGGCCGCGCGGACATCGTTCGCCGCCATCGGCGAGGCCGTCGAGGTCACCAGCTCGCGCGTGGCGGAGATCGCCGCGGCGGTCGGCGGGATCGCCGTGCGCTCGGCCAAGATGACCGCGGACATCGCGGAGGTGGCGTCGATCGCCGAGGAGTCCTCGGCCGCCAGCGAGCAGGTCGCCGCCTCGACGCAGCAGACCTCGTCCTCGACGCTGCAGATCGCCTCCGGCGCCGAGGAGCTCGCCGGCAGCGCGCGCGAGCTGCACCGCCTGGCCGGGCGGTTCAAGCTGTCCGTGTAGCGGCCGACCTCCCAGGGCATGCCGCCCCTGCGTTCGTTGCGCCTGAAGCTCATCCTCGCGATCGTGCCGATCGCGGTCGTGGCGATCGCCGCCCTGACGCTCATCGCCATCGACACGGCCGACAAGTCGCAGCGCAAGGCGGTCTCGGGCCGCCTCGCCGAGCTGACCGGCCGCCACGCGGCCGCCGAGGACAGCAACTTCCGCGAGCAGCAGGACACGAGCGTGAACCTCGCGGCGCTGATGGCCTCCTACCACCACGGCGACCGCGCCGAGGCGCAGCGCATGCTGCAGCAGGTCGCCCGGGCGCATCCCAACCTCCTCGGCTTCTGGCTCGGCTACGAGCCCAACGCGTTCGACGGCCGCGACGCGGCGTTCGCCGGCGTCCCGGGCCAGGCCAAGGCCGGTCGGTTCTCGCCCTACTTCACCCGTGCCGGCGGCGCGCTGGCCAACGTGCCGGTCGACTCGATGGAGGGCAACGACTACTACGACGTGCCCAAGGCCACCAAGAAGCCGCTCGTGGTCCAGCCCTACCTGTACGAGGGCACGCTCATGACCAGCTACGAGATGCCGATCCTGCGCGGCGGGAAGTTCATCGGCGTCGTGGGCATCGACCGCGCGCTGAACCAGACCAACGCCCAGGTCGGTCGCATCAAGGTCCTCCAGTCGGGCTACGCGATGCTGGTGTCCAACAACGGCACGTTCGCGTCGGCGCCCGACAAGAAGCTTGTGGGCACCAAGACGCTCGCGCAGGTCGCGCGGTCGGAGGACGCCCCGGTCCTCGCCCGCGTCGCCGCCGGCGTCAAGGCCGGCCGCGCCGGCCAGGTCGAGGCCGACGATCCGTTCCACGCCGGCCGTCGCGTGCTCATCACCTGGTCGCCGGTCAAGACCGGCGGCTGGGGCTTCATCACCGTCGCGCCCAAGAGCGAGGTCTTCGCCGAGGTCAGCGCGCTGCGCAAGAAACTGCTGGCCGTCGGCCTGCTGGCCCTGATCCTGCTCGTCGGCGCCGTCATGGTCATCGCCCGCCGGCTGACCCGGCCGATCGGCGCGTTCGTCGAGCGCCTCGACCAGCTGTCGGCGGTCGACATCGCTGCGTTGTCTGACGGCATGGGCGCGATGGCCACGGGCGACCTGACCAAGCCCGTCACCTCGACCACCGAGCCGCTGGAGGTCAGGGGCGAGGACGAGATCGCCCGCGCCGGGCGCACGCTCAACGAGGCGATCGCCGGCACCGGCGAGTCGCTGCGCGCCTACGAGCGCACGCGCGCCGCGCTGGCCGACATGATCGGCGGCGTCGCGCGCAGCGCCGACCAGCTCAGCACCGCGTCGCACGAGATGTCGAGCACGGCCGAGCAGACGGGCCGCGCCGTCCAGGAGATCGCCACGGCGGTCGAGGGCGTCGCCCACGGTGCCGAGCGCCAGACCCGCATGGTCGCGAGCGCGCGGCAGCGCACCGACTCGGTCGGCGACGCGGTGCGCGACAGCGCCCGCACCGCACAGGACACGGCGCAGGCCGCGCAGCGCACGACCGCCGTGGTCGGCGACGGCGTCGCCGCCGCGCACGCCGCCACCGAGGCCATGGCCGCCGTCCGCGACGCCTCCGGCGACGCGACCGAGGCGATCCGCGAGCTGGCCGGCAAGTCGGAGCAGATCGGCGGCATCGTCGCGTCGATCTCCGGCATCGCCGAGCAGACCAACCTGCTGGCCTTGAACGCCGCGATCGAGGCCGCCCGCGCCGGCGAGCAGGGCCGCGGGTTCGCGGTCGTCGCCGAGGAGGTCCGCAAGCTCGCCGAGGAGAGCCAGGTCGCGGCGCGCTCGATCTCGGTGCTCATCACCGAGATGCAGGACGGCACCGGCCGGGCGGTTCGCGCCGTCGAGCACGGCGCCGAGCGCACCGGCGAGGGCAGCGCCACGGTGGAGCAGGCCGCCGCCGCCTTCGAGGCCATCGGCAGCGCCGTCGACGACGTCACGCGCCAGGTCAACTCGATCGCCGACGCCGCCGACCGCGTGGTCGGCGAGCTGGCGCGCGTGCAGGAGGAGGTCGCCGAGATCGCCAACGTCGCCGAGGACTCCTCGGCGGCCAGCGAAGAGGTGTCGGCCTCGACGCAGCAGACGTCGGCCTCCACGCAGCAGGTCGCCGCGTCCGCGCACGAGCTGGCGCGCACCGCGAGCGAGCTGCGCGACGCGATCGCGGCCTTCCGTCTCTGAGCCCGCGGCGCCGCTCTCCCCTGACCGAGGGATGCGACGCTGGGCAGGACTGACCGATGACAGGGGAAGCGGTGTCCTTCGATCCTGAACGGTTCCATCCCGAGCGCGTTGCGGCCGCATTGGCCGATCCCGCGCGGCTGGCGGTCCTCGACCGCACCGGGCTCATGAGCTCGGAGCCCGAGCAGGCCTTCGACCGCTGGGCGGCGCTGGCCGCCCGCGCGCTGCGTGCCCCGATCGCGCTGATCACGCTCTTCGACGATCGCCGGCAATACCTCAAGAGCGTGATCGGGCTCGAGGGCGCCGAGCCGATCCGGACCGCCCCGGCGCAGCTGTCGATCTGCCAGTACGTCATCTCCGGCGCCAGCCCGCTGGCGGTCGACGACGCGCGCGACCATCCGCAGCTGGCCGATCACGTCGGCGTCGTCGAGCACGGCATCGTGGCCTACGCCGGCACGCCGATCACGGTGCACGGCCAGCCGGTCGGCTCGCTGTGCGTCACCCAGCAGGAGCCCCGCGGGTGGACCGCGGCCGACCTGGCGCTGCTCGGCGACTTCAGCGACGCGATCGCTGGGGAGATCGCCCTGCGGCTCGCGGCGGGGGCCCTCGGCCGCGCCAACGCGCTCGTCGCGGCGCACAACCGGATCCACGAGCTGATCAGCGCCGACGCGCCGCTGCGCGAGATCCTGGACGAGGTCGTGCTGAGCATCGAGGGCTACGACCCGCGGCTGCGCGGCTCGGTCCTGCTGCTCGACGCGGTCCTGCGCACCGTGCACCACGGCGCCGCCCCGACGCTCCCGCCGGAGTACCTCGCCAAACTCGAGGGCCTGGTCATCGGGCCGGAGGTCGGCTCGTGCGGTTCGGCCGCGTTCCACGGCGTCGAGGTCGTCTCGGCCGATCTGGAGACCGACCCGCGCTGGGCGCCGTTCCGGGAGCTGGCGCGCGAGCACGGGCTGCGCCACTGCTGGTCGTTCCCGATCCTCGGCGCCGGCGGCGACGTGCTCGGCACCTTCGGGTTGTACGGATCGGCCCCGCGCGAGCCCACCGAGGAGCACCGCCGCTTCATCCGCGACGCCGCCCACCTGGCGGGCATCGCGATCCAGCGCCAGCGCGCCACCGACGAGCTCGTGCACCGCGCCACGCACGACCCGCTCACCGGCCTGCCCAACCGCACCCTGCTGTTCGACCGGCTCACGCACGCGCTCGCCCGCGGCCGCCGGAGCGGCACGTCGCTGGCGGTGCTGTTCATCGACCTGGACCGGCTGAAGCTCGTCAACGACACGCTCGGCCACGAGGTCGGCGACGCGGTGCTGCGCGAGGTCGCCGAGCGGATCTCGGGCTGCGTCCGGCCGGGCGACACGGTCGCGCGCTTCGGCGGCGACGAGTTCATCGCCGTCTGCGAGGGCATCGACCCGGACGGGGCGACGGTCATCGCCGATCGGATCATCGAGGCGGTCATGGCCGCCAAGCGCGGCGCCGCGGGCGGCATGTCGCCGACCGCGAGCGTCGGCATCGCGGTCGTGCCCGGCGGCGAGGTCGACGCGCACGAGGCGATCCGCCGCGCCGACGAGGCGATGTACGCCGCCAAGGAGGAGGGCGGCAACCGCCATCGCCATGGCCCCGGCCAGGCCGCCGAAGGCGCGGGCCGGCGCCTCGAGGTCGAGGCGGCGCTGCGCGGCGCGCTGGACCGCGGCGAGTTCCACCTGGTCGCCCAGCCGGTTGCGCGCTTCCTCGACGGCTCGACGCACGGCGTCGAGGCGCTGCTGCGCTGGACGCACCCCGAGCTCGGTGAGGTCGGCCCGGACGAGTTCGTCCCGATCGCCGAGGAGACCGGCCTGATCGACGCGATCGGCGCGTGGGTCCTGCGCGAGTCCTGTGCGGCGATCGCCGACGTGCATCGCGCGACCGGGACCGCGCTGGCGCTCGGCGTCAACGTCTCGCCGCGCCAGCTGCGCCATCCCGCCTTCGCGGCCGGCGTGCAGGCCTCGCTGAGCGACAGCGGCCTGCGGCCCGAGCGGCTCGTCGTCGAGATCACCGAGACCGCGCTGCTGGGATCCGATCCGGCGACCGCCCACACGCTCGCCGAGCTGCGCGCGCTCGGCGTCCAGCTCGTCCTCGACGACTTCGGCACGGGCTTCTCGTCGCTGTCGATGCTCAAGGAGCGTCCGATCGACGGCATCAAGATCGACCGCTCGTTCGTCGCCGGGCTACCCGCCGACACCAGCAGCGGCGCGATCGTCGCGGCCGTCGTCGGCATGGCCCACGCGCTCGGCCGCACCGTCACGGCCGAGGGCATCGAGACCTCCGAGCAGCTCGCCTTCCTCCGGGCCCTCGGCTGCGACCTCGCCCAGGGCTACCTCCTGGGCCGGCCGATGCCGTTCGCCGAGCTCGAGGCCTGGCTCACGACACCGGCCGTCGGGAAGTCCTAGGGGAACACTGGCCCAGAGGGCCAGGTTCCCTTGCGGGTCTTCGCCCAGGGGGCGAAACCCGCGGCGGGTTAGGGACCCACGCTCCTGCTTCAGGCCGCGACGTGCTGGGCGACCGGCGCGGCCGCCGGCTGGCGCAGCGGCGCGGCGAGCGGCTCGCAGCCGGCGGCGGCGCGCGTGTCGCGCGAGAGCGTGTGGCGCAGGCGGCCGAACGCCACGGTCCCGGTCAGGGCCGGGAGGCCGAGCTGGAAGGCGCGGTAGGCCAGGACGGCCGCAGTGGCCGAGGCCAGCGGGGTGCCGTAGAGGGCCAGCGCGGCGACCAGGCCGCCGTCGGTGCCGCCGACGCCGCCGGGCAGCGGGACGAGGCCGCCGAGCTGGCCGATCACGTAGGCCAAGAGGAAGTCGCCGGCGGCCGGCGCGTGGCCGAAGGCGTGGAACGCGGCGAACAGCGCGGCCATGTCGAAGGCGAGGTAGCCCGCGGCGCCGCCGATGACCGACGGGCGGCCGGAGCGCACCAGCGCACCGGCGT
Organism: Baekduia sp.; assembly: GCF_035318805.1. Classification (GTDB taxonomy): domain Bacteria; phylum Actinomycetota; class Thermoleophilia; order Solirubrobacterales; family Solirubrobacteraceae; genus Baekduia. The sequence continues at coordinate 36,707 of NZ_DATHDY010000030.1, read as the reverse complement.
CCCGCACGCCCTCGGCGACCGTGGCCGCGGCGCGGCGGACCTTGCCGTCGGCGCCGGAGCCCGCTGGCAGGACGCGGGGGAGGAGCAGCACGATGGAGATCGTCAGCACGGCGAGGCCGGCCGGGACCGCCGCGAGCGCGAACGTCGCCTCGCCGGGCAGGATCCCGGTGAGCAGCCCGATGCCGGCGAGCACGGCGACGATGAAGTTCGTCGAGCTGGTGATGAGGAAGAACGCGACGGTGCGGCGGGCGATGTGGCCCGACGACATCCCGGCGCGGTTGAGCGCCCAGGCGCCGAGCGCGAGTCCGCCCGCGCCGCCGGCCGGCAGGAGCACGTTGGCCGCCTGCTCGGAGAGGCCGACCTGCGCGCTGAAGCCCCACGGCATCCGGACGCAGAACACGCCCCGGAACACGACGACGAAGGAGACGATCGAGCCGACCTCGAGCAGGAGCGCCGCGGCGACCCAGCCGCCGCGCGCGTCGCTGAACCGGTCGCGCACCTCGCTCAGGCCCGGCAGCGTCGCCAGCAGCAGGACGGCGACGATCACCAGCGCGGCGATCTGGGCCACGCGCTGGGCGAGGTGGCGAGGGCTGAGGGCGTCGGGCATCACGCTTGCTCACACAATAGTTGCTGAAGCAACGATGGTCAACGCGTTCGGACACGCCATGTCCGACCCTGCCCAAAGCTCGCAACAACGTTCGCACCGGTACCCGCCGCCTCAATCTGAGACCCCGGCCGGCCGATCCTCGGGGGGAGCGCATGCAACTCGTCTCCGCCACCCGGGTCGTACGAGGTCTCGAGTCGATCATCGACGCGGTCGCCGGCGTCCTCGCCGAGCAGTCGCTGGACGCGACGCTGTCCTCGATGGCGCGCGCGCTGAACGGCATCGTGCCCTACACGAGCCTCGCCATCTACGAGGTCGACTTCGAGCGCCACGCGCTCGTCCCCGTCTTCGCCGAGGGCCAGTTCGTCGAGGAGACCATGGCCGACGCGCCCAAGCTCGACGACTCGATCACCGGCAAGGTCGTCAAGTCGCGCCAGCTCGTGCACCTCGAGCCCGGCCACCCGTGGTTCGGCCGCTACATCATCGACGGCACGCCCCAGGACCTCGAGGCGATCGTGTTCTGCCCGCTGATCGTCGCGGGCCGCGTGATCGGCACGCTGAACGTGTGGCGCGAGGACTCCGCGCCCGGCTTCGAGGGGACGATCCCGACCTTCTCGCCGGAGGAGGCGCAGCTCATCAAGCGCTTCGCCATGCTCTCGGCGTTGGCCTACGACAACGCGCGCCGGCGCGAGCTGCTCTCCGAGCAGGCCCGCACCGACGAGCTGACCGGCCTCTTCAACCGGCGCCACTTCCACGAGCGGCTCGCCGCCGAGCTCGCGCGCGCCCAGCGCGACGAGGCGCCCGTCGGGCTCGTCCTGCTCGACGTCGACGACTTCAAGCGCGTCAACGACGTGCACGGCCATCCGGTCGGCGACCAGGTCCTGATCGGCTTTGGTGAGGTCCTGGAGGACCACGTCCGCGCCGGCGACGTCGTGTGCCGCACCGGTGGCGAGGAGTTCGGCGTCATCCTGCCCAACGCCGACGAGGGCGAGGCCGCGCGCTGCGCCGACCGGCTCGTCGAGGCGGTGCGCGCCGCCACCTGGTCGGTCGCCGGCCCGATCACCGCCTCGGCCGGCGTGGCGGTCGCCCCCGGCGACGCCGGGACCGTCGCGGCGCTCTTCAAGGCCGCCGACGAGTGCCTGCTCGCGGCCAAGGCCCAGGGCAAGGACCGCGCCGTGCGCTGCAGCCAGCCGCCTCGCGCCTGAAGACGGTGCTGGACCTCGACGCCGCCGGCACGGCATGATCCGTCGATGATCGGACCGCGGACCGGGTCGCTGGCCCTGACCGAGCGCCAGCTCGCGGCCGCGCTGGGCACCCTCGCGGAGGCCGTGACCGTGCAGTCGGCCGACGGGCGGCTGCGGTTCGCCAACCGCGCGGCGCTCGACATGCTCGGCTTCGCGACGCTGGACGACTTCCTGGCCTCCGACCCGGCGACGCTCCTGGCCCGCTACCGCCAGTACCGACCCGACGGCACGCCGCTGCCGGCCGGCGAGCTGCCCGGGCGGCGGGTGCTGCAGGGCCAGAGCGCCGAGCCGCAGCTCGTGCGCTGGATCGACGTGACCGCCGGCGAGCTGCGGTGGTCGCTGGTCAAGGCGACGCCGCTGCTCGACGACGACGGGGCGCTCGTCGGCGCCGTCAACGTCATCGAGGACGTGACGGACGCGGCCGACGCCGACATCGTCCGGCGCGTGCTGGACGAGGCGGCGCGCACGCTCGCGTCGTCGCTGGACTACGAGCAGACCCTGCAGCACGTCGCGCGCCTCGCGGTCCCGACGCTGGCCGACTGGTGCGCGGTGGACCTGCTCGACGGCCGCGGAGAGATCCAGCAGGTCGCGGTCGCGCACGTCGATCCCGACCAGGTGCGCCTCGCCCGCGAGTTCCGCAGGCGGTACCCGATCGCGCCGTCCGATCGCGCCGGCGTGGCCGCCGTCATCCGCAAGGGCGCGACGAGCCTCACCCAGGACGTCACCGACGAGATGCTCGCGGTCATCGCCCGCGACGAGGAGCACCTGGCCGTGCTGCGGAGGGTGGGCCTGAGCTCGGCGCTGATCGTGCCGCTGGAGGTGACCGGCCGCGTGATCGGCGCGCTGACGCTGGTGCTGACCGACCGCGCGCGGCGGTTCACCCCGAGCGACGTCGCGCTGGCCGAGGAGCTGGGACGCCGGGCCGGCGCGGCGGTCCACAACGCGCGGCTCTACACCGAGCGCGGCGAGATCGCCCACGTGCTGCAGGCCAGCATGCTGCCGCGCGAGCTCCCGGAGCCGCCCGGGTGGCGCGCGGCGCTGCGCCATCGCGCGGCGGGCGAGGCCAACGAGGTGGGGGGCGACCTGTATGACATCCAACCCGCCGGCGACGGGCGCTGGCTCGTGCTGGTCGGCGACGTCGTCGGCAAGGGCGTGGGCGCCGCCGCGCTGACGCCGCGCATCCGCCACACGATCGCCACCGCAACGGCGCTCACCGGTGATCCCCGTGACGGCATGACGCTGCTGGACCGGACGCTCGCCGCCGAGCCGGAGCCCGAGCGCGTGCTGTGCACGGCGGCGGCGGTCGTGCTCGAGGAGGGCGAGGGCGGCGGGCCCGCGCGGGCGCGGATCGTGTGCGCCGGGCACCCGGCGCCGGTGCTCGTACGCGACGGACGGGCGCGAGCCGTAGGGCCGGTGGGGCGGATGCTCGGCCTGCCGGAGTCCGAGGACGGCCGCGCGCACGAGGACGTGGAGGTCCGGCGCAGCGACGTGCTGCTGCTGTTCACCGACGGCGTCACCGAGGCGACCGACGGCGACGAGCGCTTCGGCCTCGACCGGCTGTGCGCCGCGCTGGAGGCCGCCGGCCCCGGCGCGGGCGCGGGCGAGCTCGTGGACGCCGTGCGCGACGCGCTCGTGGCGTTCGCCGGCGGCGAGCCGCAGGACGATGCGGTGCTGCTGGCCGTCGAGCGGGTCTGAAGGCTACGCGTCCACGATCGGCGCGGGGTCGCCGCGGATGAGGGCGCGAGCGTCGTCGGGCGACATGCCGACGCTGCGCAGGAGGTCGACCGCCGTCGAGCGGATCTGGCCGATGATCACGCTGACCGACAGGTTGGTCGTCTGCTCCAGCACGGCGCTCGCGTGGCGGGCGGCCCGCACGGCGGGCTCGACGACCCCGGTGGCGCGCCGCGGGTCGTCCAGCCACGGCTCCAGCCTGCGCACGGCGCCGGCCAGCTCGCCGATCGCCTCGCCGACCTCGGCCGGCACGTGGTCGCCGACCTCGATGGCCCGCACCACGCCGCGGGCCAGCACGCGCACGTTGCGCACGGCGAGGTCGATCTGGCCGCCGGCCTCGCTGTAGACCGCCAGCGGCCCGCGGTCCGACCAGCGCTGCGGCGCGGCGGCCGCCGTCTCGCGTCCGATCGTCAGCGACTCCAGGAAGCGCTGGGTGTAGGCGTCGATGTCGCGCGCCCGGCCCAGCGCGGTCAACGCCGCCTCCCGGTCGCGGGTCTCGAGCGCGGCGACGATGTCCTCCAGCACCCCGGCGAGCTCGCGCAGCACGGGCGCGGCCTCGCGACGGACCAAGGCCACCGGGTCGATCGGCGCGATGACGAAGTTGAGGATCAGCGCGACGCTGCAGCCGATGAGCGCGTCGGCCGCGCGGGAGAAGGAGAGGCCGTTGGTGGGCGGCTGCAGCGTCACCACCAGGATCGCCGACACCGCCGCCTGGGTGACCAGCAGCGGCCCGCCGCCGAGGAACACCGCCAGGGAGGTGGCGAGGAACACAATGCAGATCAGCTGCACGGTGCCCGACCCGACCTCGAGGACGATGACGTCGGCCAGCGCGATGCCGAGCGGCACTCCGATCGAGAGCTCGATCGCGCGGTTCAGCCGCGAGCCGACGGTCAGCCCGAGGGTGATGATCGCGGCGACCGGGGCGAAGAACGCTCCCGTCTCGCCGACGATGTGCGTCGCGACGAGCCAGGCGATGCCGGCGCCGATCGCGCCCATGAACAGGGTGGGGGCCAGCGCGCGCAGGCGCGCGACGCGGTCGTGGAACGTGACCCGCGACCGTTCCGCCGCATCCTCGATGACCTGGCGCGAGCTCACGTGACGCTCCTACCCAAGCACAGCCGGCGTCCCACGGCGGACACCCGGACGCCGGAGTCGGTTCCCGACGCCGCGCCGGCGGGGAGCCCATAGGGACACCAACTGAGGGATGCGTTCGGCGCCATACCCCCCGCCTGCGTCCCTCCTGCGAGCCCCGATTGGCGGAAGCGGCGAGGGCTCGCACGCACAGCGACGTCGCGCCCGGCCACCGCCGGGCGCGCGTCGTCTGCGAGCGGCCCGCGAGGATCTTCGGCACGCTCTTTGGAGGACTCCGCCTCCGGGGTGTCGAAAGACCGGTCGCCCATGAAGAGGACGGCTGCGACGATCACGGCCCCGCCCCACGAGGCGCGCGGCCACCAGACCCTTTCCGCCTATATCCAGGCACGCTTCGACGAGTTCTCGCGATCCCAGAAGGACGTCGCGCAGTACATCGTCGATCACCTGGACGAGGTGGCTTTCCAGACTGCCGAGGAGCTAGCGCGCCGCGCGAACACCTCGAGCTCGACCGTCGTGCGGTTCTCGCAGGCGCTCGGGTTCGAGGGCTTCCCCGAGCTCCAGCACTCCGCACGGGAGGAGTACCGCCGCAAGGTGGCGGCCGGTGCGGCCGGGGCGCCCGCGGGCACCACCTCGCCCGAGCCGCTGTTCTCGCTCGACCAGAACGAGTTCGAGACCGCGATCGCGGCCGACTACCAGAACGTCGAGGAGACGGCGCGGCGCGTCTCGCGCTCCGACGTCGAGGCCGCGATCGACGCGATCGTCGCGGCCGACCGCGTGCTGGTCTGCGGCACCGACCAGATGGCGTTCTTCGCCAGCTACATGCGCCACCTGCTCATGCTGCTGGACCTGCGTGCCGAGATCGTCGCCAGCCCGTCGCAGGAGGCGCTCAGCCGCCTCGGCCGCATCGACGAGGGGACGCTGGTGATCGGCCTCAGCGCCGGCCGCCCGCATCCGCTGGTCGTGCGTGCGATGAAGCTCGCCCGCCACCGCAAGGCGCCGACGCTGGCGGTGGTCGACGCCACGCTGTCGGAGGTCGCGAAGCTCGCGCAGATCAAGCTGTACTACTCGAGCAACTCGCCCGCCTACGTGCGCTCGCACACGGCGCTGCTGTCGACGATCCAGGCGCTGGCGTACGGCGTGTACAGCCGGGATGCCGACCAGTACGCCGATCGGATCAAAGCCTTCCGCCTGAAGTAACTGGCGGAGGCTGGTCGCCGCGGAGGACCCCTATCATGGGGCTCGTATGCGAGACGAAGCGACGTTCCGGGTCAAGGCCGGTTTGGCGGAGATGTTGAAGGGCGGCGTCATCATGGACGTCGTCGATGCCGCGCAGGCCAAGATCGCGGAGGACGCCGGCGCGGCTGCCGTGATGGCGCTCGAGCGTGTGCCGTCAGACATCCGCCGCGACGGCGGCGTCGCGCGCATGAGCGACCCCGCGATGATCAAGGGCATCCAGGAGGCCGTGACGATCCCGGTCATGGCCAAGGCCCGCATCGGCCACTTCGCCGAGGCCCAGGTGCTCCAGGCGCTCGAGGTCGACTACGTCGACGAGTCCGAGGTCCTGACGCCGGCCGACGAGGCCAACCACATCGACAAGTGGGCGTTCGACGTGCCGTTCGTCTGCGGCGCCACGAACCTCGGCGAGGCGCTGCGGCGCATCGGCGAGGGCGCCGCGATGATCCGCTCCAAGGGCGAGGCCGGGACCGGCGACATCGTCGAGGCCGTGCGCCACATGCGCTCGATCCGCGGCGAGATCCGCCGCCTCACGACGCTGGACGAGGACGAGCTGTTCGTCGCGGCCAAGGAGCTGCAGGCGCCCTACGACATCGTGCGCGCGGTCGCGCGCGCCGGCAAGCTGCCCGTGCCGCTGTTCAGCGCCGGCGGCATCGCCACGCCCGCCGACGCGTCGCTGATGATGCAGCTGGGCGCCGAGTCGGTCTTCGTCGGCTCCGGCATCTTCAAGTCGTCCAACCCCGAGGCTATGGCCCGCGCCGTCGTCGAGGCGACGACGCACTTCGCCGACGCCGGGCGCGTCGCGGCCGTGTCCGAGGGACTCGGCGAGGCGATGCAGTCGCTCGAGGTGCGCAAGCTGGACGCGTCGCAGGTCCTCGCCAATCGCGGCTGGTAGCGCCTCGGTGAGCGGCGCTCCGGTCGTCGGCGTCCTGGCGCTGCAGGGCGGCTTCGACGCGCACGCGCGCATGCTGCGCGACCTCGGCGCCGGCGTGCGCGAGGTGCGGACGCCGGCCGACCTCGACGGACTGGACGGCCTCGTGCTGCCCGGCGGCGAGTCGACGACGATGACGCTCGGGATCGCCCGCGAGGGCCTGGCCGAGCCGCTGGCCGCGCTCGTGCGTTCCGGCGCGCCGGTGCTCGGCACGTGCGCCGGGCTGATCATGCTCGACCGCGACCACCTCGGCCTGATGGACATCGCCGCACGCCGCAACGCGTTCGGCCGTCAGCTGCATTCCTTCGAGACCGACCTGGACTTCCCGGACCTCGACGAGCCCGTGCACGCGGTCTTCATCCGCGCGCCGTGGATCGAGGACCACGGTCCGGACGTCGCGATCCTGGCCTCGGTCGACGGCCACCCGGTCGCAGCGCGCGAGGGCGACATCACCGTCGTCGCCTTCCACCCCGAGCTCTCCGGCGAGCACCGCCTCCACGCGCAGTTCCTGGACCGGGTTCGAGCTCGCGTGTCGGCCGCCGGGTAGGGGTGCCGTAGGCGCGGCCGGCGAGGCCGGCGCCCACGACGGCCAGCCGTCGCCGCCGGAGGTGGGTCCCCAGTCGCGATAGCGACACAGTCTCCTAGCGCCCGCGCTCAGCGCGCGCGCAGCGCGTTGACGATCAGCTCGCCGTAGCGGCCCCAGACGCTGGGGTCGTGCTCCCTGGATGAGCGCAGCACGTGCGCGACGCCGGTGAAGAGCACGCGGAGGTCTTCGGCGCCTGCGTCGTCGCGCAGGGCGCCGGCGAGGCGAGCGCGGTCGACGAGCGCGTCGAGGCTGGCGTGGGCCGTCGCGCGCGCGGCGTCGAGCTCGGGCAGGTGGATGTCGGCGGCCAGGCTGCCGGCGACGGCGCAGTCGCCGGCCTGCCGCTCCGCGATGGCCAGGATGACGTGCTCGAACGCCGCGCCCGCGTCCTCCTCGGCCAGCGCCTGCGTCGCGAGCGTCGTGATCCAGTCCAGGCGCTCGGCGGCCACCGCGGCGACGAGGTGCTCCTTGGAGGGGAAGCTGCGGTAGACGGTGGCCTTGCCCACGCCGGCGCGCTCGGCGATCTCCGGGATCCCGGCCTCCATGCCCTTCTCGGCGAACACCGCGGCCGCGGCGCGGATGACGCGCTCGCGGTTGCGGAGCGCGTCGGCACGGCGGGGACGGGGATCGGTGGCGAGGGCCATGGCTCAGCGCTCCGCGTTGGCGTAGACCGGCACCGGCTCGCCCAGCGGAGCCGCCGCGCCGATCTCGGCGCCGACGGTCCCGTGGCCGTGGCTGGTGCGGGGGATGAGGACGGCCGCGCCCGCCGCGACGAGCGCGACGACGCCGCTGATGACGAACGCGGCGGTATAGCCGCTGTCGCCCGGCAGGCCGGTCGCGCCCAGGACGCTGCCGGCGAGCACCGCCGCGGTCACCTGCGAGCCGAGCGACGAGCCCACGGACCGGACGACGGCGTTGAAGCCGGTCGCCTGGCCCGTCTGGTGGCGCGGGACCGCGTCGACGATCAGGTTCGGCATCGCCGCGTAGGCGAGTCCGACGCCGACCGAGGTGATGGTGTTGAAGATCAGGATCTCGGCCACCGAGCCGTGCATGAAGCCCATGAGGATCATGCCGGCGCCGGTCGCCAGACCGCCGAGCGTGAGCGGCACCTTGTTGCCCATGCGTGCGCCCAGGATGCCCGACAGCGGGCCGACGAACAACATGGCCAGCGCCGAGGGCAGCATCAGCACGCCCGCGGCGGTCGCCGAGAGCCCGAAGCCGTAGCCGGTGGACTTGGCCGCCTCGGCGAGCTGCGGGATCAGGATGTAGGACCCGAACATGCCGAACCCGATGAACAGCGTCGCGACGTTCGTCATGAGGACCGGAGCGGAGGCCAGCACGGTGACGTCGGCCAGCGGCTCCTCGGTCTTGCGCTCCAGCTGCACCCAGGCGGCGAGGACGAGCAGGCCGGCGGCGATGAGGCCGAGCGTCTCGGGCGCGCTCCAGCCCCACGTGTTGGCGCGCGAGATGGCGATCATCGGCAGCACGAGCCCGACGCCGAGCACGAAGGCGCCGCGGAGGTCGACCTTGCCGGGCGTGCGCTCGGGCGACTCGGGGATGTAGAGCCAGATCGCGACGGCTGCGGCGGCCGACATCACGGCGCTGAGCCAGAAGATGTAGTGGTAGGTCGCATGGTCGACGAGCAGGCCGCCGATGACCAGGCCGAGGCCACCGCCGATGCCCAGCGTGGCCGAGATGAGGCCGATGCTCTGGCCAACGCGGTCGCGCGGGAACTCGTCGCGGATGATCCCGAAGCACAGCGGGAAGATGCCGCCGCCGACGCCCTGCAGGACGCGGCCGAGGACGACGATCTCCAGCGACGAGCCGAGCGCGGCGACGAGCGAGCCGAAGACGAACGCGGCCAGCGAGGCGACGAGCATCCGGCGCTTGCCGAACATGTCGCCGAGGCGGCCGAAGAGGGGGGTGAAGATCGCCGCGGCGACGAGGTAGCCGGTGAGCGTCCAGGCGACGCCGGAGGAATCGGTGTGCAGCTGGGTCTTGAGATCTCCGAGGGCGGGGATGAGCGTCGTCTGGGCGAGCGCGAAGGCGAGGGCGGCCGTGCTCAGGATGAGCAGGCTGCGCATGGGGTTGGGACGGGCGTGGGGAGTGAGATGGGGCATAAATGGACCTTGGAGTCCGGATACCTTAGCGAACCGGACCCGCGAGTCCGGTTGCTCTCGCGCCGTGACGTTCTCAGCGCGGTGCGCCGTGGCGGACGGTGCTCTCCGTCACGACCAGCGGATCGACGAACTGCAGCAGGTAGTCCGGGCCGCCGGCCTTGGAGCCCGTGCCCGACAGGCGGTTGCCGCCGAACGGCTGGCGCCCGACCATGGCCCCCGTGATCGCGCGGTTGACGTACAGGTTGCCCACCGACGTGTCGAACGCGTCGGCCGGGCCGACGCGCAGCCGGTCGACGGCGTGCGCGAGCCGCGCGACGACCGCGTCGGCGACGGCCTCGTGGACGAGCACGCGCGACGCCGAGGAGCACTTCTGCCCGGCGTCGGCGAACGCCGAGTGGACGATGGCGTGGACGGCGCCGTCGAGGTCGGCGTCGGTGTCGACGATCACGCAGTTCTTGCCGCCCATCTCGACGACCGTCCGCTTGAGGTGACGTTGCCCGGGCACCACCTCGGCGGCGACGCGCATGACCTCCAGGCCCGCAGCTGCTCGCGCTGGGCGGCCGAGGTCAGGTCGAGGACCGGCTCGTTGTGAAACGGCGGGAGCTCGGTCAGGTCCGGCGGGCACGCAGGCCACGACGCGCAGCGGGCCGGCGGCGCCTGATCCGCAGGGGTGTGGTGTGTGGGGCCACCGGCGAATATGTCCGCGAGCGTACTTGCGGACGGGCGCGCGGCGCGTTCTACTCGCTTCTAGGGTGTCGTGCTGCTGGCGTCCGGCGCGCCCTGCGCGGTGGCGCCGGGAGTCGGGGTGCTGGCCGTCCCGGCCGCCCCGGTCGTGGCCGTCCCCGCGGCCCCGGTCGTGCCCGCCCCGGCGGTCGCGGCGGGCGGCGCCGCCTTGACGGTGACCGGCAGCGGCGTGGTCACCGGCGCCTGGACCCGCGCGGGCGCGGTCCGCTCGACGGGCGGCGTCGCGTCGTTGCCGCCGAACACGCCGGCCAGCGCCAGCGCGCCCGCGGCGCAGGCGGCGATCAGGAGCACGGGCAGCGCGACGAACAGCGGGCGCGGCCGGGTGCGGCGCGTGTGTCCGCCCTCCAGCAGCCCGGCGGCCGGGCCGCCGCCCTCGACGACGCCGGGCTCGTGCTCGGGGGCGACGTCGGGGAGCTCGTCCCACTCGACGGTCGCGCCGGGGTCGACCGCGTCGTGCTCGCCGGTCGCGAAGAACGCGATCTCGCCCTCGACCGCCGCGGCGATGACCGGCGCGGGCGGCGTGTCCGCGGGCGACGGCTCGGCGGCCAGCGGCTCGGCGGCGAGCTCGTCGACCTGCGTGGTCTCCAGCGGCGCCGGCGGCTCGATCGGCACCTCGTCGTCGAGGTCGGGCAGGTGGCCGAACGCGCCGTCCAGCGGCTCGGCGGCCGGGGCGTCGGGCGACGGCGCGGGCGCGGTGCCGACGCCGTGCTCGGAGACCGACTGCAGGGCGACGAGCAGCACGGTGGAGGTGTCGGTGCCCAGCGTGTCGACGACCGGGTCCTGGTAGGCCAGCTCCGCACGCCGGAAGATCTCGGCGAGCGCGTCGCAGCGCTCGCAGCGGTCGAGATGGCGGGCGAGGCGGTCGAGATCGGCGTCGCCGAGGGCGCCGTTGGCACGCGCGGCGAGCATCGTCGGCACGTGCTCGCACGTCTGCGTGCCGCGGCTGAGCAGGCGGCCGTGCGGCGGCGGGCCCGACGGCTGGCGGGCCATCGACGCGGCGGCGTGGCGGGTGGCGCCGCGCAGCAGCGCCTCGGGATCCAGGCCCCGTAGCTCGGGCGCGTCGCGCACCGCGGCGCGGAAGCGCGCGAACGCCTCGGCGGCCGCGCGGTCGGCGGCCTGCGGACCGCACACCTGCATGCAGAACGCGACCACCGCGGGTCCGCGGCGGTCCACCAGCGCCTGCAGCGCGGCGCGATCCCCGGCGCGAACGCCTTCCGGCGTCACTCCCGCAGCGTTGGACGAGCCCTCCATCGTCGCGGAGCCTAGACGGCCCTCCAGCGGCATGTAGTCCAGGCCCTCGGTCACAGCCATCCCTTGTCCTCCGCCACTCGCACCGCTTCGGCCCGGCAATGGGCCCCCAACTTCTGCATCGCAACATCGGTGCACCCAGTGCTCACAGCGACATGGTGGCGGTCCGAGGGCGATCCGTCAGCTCCGCTACGACGACCGTCCAGCGCCGACGTACCGGGAAATGGGCGGCGGAGGGCCATCCATGGATAATCGCGCGCGCTGCGGCGGCGCGGTAGTGGCGGTCGTACGAGGTTGCGCGTGACATCCGTCACGGGCGCCGGCGGCGCTTCGGGGACCGGGGCCACGGCACGCGCGCGGCGCTGCGGACGAGCGTTCGGCGGGCGGTGGAGGTTGCGGCGAGGCCGTCATACTCGGGCGGATGAGGATCGCGGTCGCAGCGGACGAGCGGACGGGCGTCGCCGGCGCCGTGGCCGGCGCGCTGCGCGAGCGCGGCCACGAGGTCGTCGCCGCCCACGGCGCGCTAGCGCCCGACGCCCGCGAGGACTGGGCGTGGTGCGCGGAGGCCGCCGCCCGCGACGTCGCCGACGGCCGCGCCGACCAGGCCGTCGTGTGCTGCTGGACGGGCACCGGCGCGTCGATCGCCGCCAACAAGGTGGGCGGGATCCGCGCCGCGCTCTGCGCCGATGCGGCCACGGCCGAGGGCGCGCGCCGCTGGAACGACGCGAACGTCCTGGCGCTGTCGCTGCGCACGACCTCCGTCGCCGAGCTGGCCGAGATCCTCGACGCGTGGTTCGCCGCCGGCCCCAGCGAGGATCCCGCCGACGCGGCCAACGTCGCGCACCTGGCCGACATCGAGGCGCGCTGACGGCGCCCGTCCTCATCGACGCCCGTGCCGCCGCGCGGCCCGAGCTCGGCGGGGTGGAGCGATGGGCGAGGGAGCTGACCGCGCGGCTCCCGGCGCTGGCTCCGGACCGCTACGCCGTGGCCCGGCCGCCCGCCGCGCTGGCCCATCGTGCGGGCCACGCCTGGGAGCAGCTCGTGCTGCCGGCGCAGGCCGCGGCCCGCGGGGCGCGCGCGATCCTGTGCCCGGCCAACCTCGCGCCGCTGGCCAGTCGCCGCACCGTGGTGGTGCTGCACGACGTCGCGCCGCTGCGCGAGCCCGGCTGGTACTCCGACCTGTACGTGCGCTGGCAGCGCGCGGTGCTCCCGCGCATCGCCGCGCGCGCCCGGCTCGTCGTCACGCCGTCGGCGTTCTCGCGCGACGAGGTCGTCGAGCTGCTGGGCGTCCCCGCCGACCGCGTGGCGGTCGTGCCGGGCGGGGTGGACGAGCGCTTCACGCCGGCCGCCGCAGCGGGTCCCGCGCGCGCCGCGCTGGGCCTGACCGAGCGACCCTACGTCCTGACCGTCGCCAGCCGCACGGCGCGCAAGAACCTCGGCGTGCTCGACCTGGCCGCCCGCCGCCTCGCCGCGCGCGGCGTCGACCTCGTCGCCGCCGGCGGCGACCGCCCGCAGTTTCGCACCGAGGCCGACACCGCCGGGATCCTGACGCTCGGCCACGTGGACGACGCGCTGCTCCCTGGGCTCTACGCCGGCGCCGCCGCGTTCGTGCTGCCGTCGCTGTACGAGGGCTTCGGCCTGACCGCGCTGGAGGCGCTGGCCGCCGGCGTGCCGGTGGTCGCGGGCGCCCGCGGCGCGCTGCCGGAGGTCTGCGGCGACGCCGCCCAGCTCGTCGACCCGACCGACCCCGAGGCGGTCGCCGCCGCGCTGGAGCGGGCCCTCGACGATCCCGCGCCGTGGCGCGCGGCCGGTCCGTCGCAGGCAGCGCCGCTGACCTGGGACGCGACCGCACGCGCCATGGACGCGCTGCTCGCCGAGATCGTCGCGTGAGCGGGCGCCGCCGCGCGGCCGCGCAGCTCAGATCTGCTTGACGAAGAACACGCGGTGAAAGCCCTCGTCGAACGCGCGACCGGTCTCGACGAACCCCAGCCGCGGGTACATGATGAGGTTGGACGCCATCGCCGCGTTGGTGTGCAGCCGCAGCTCCGGCAGCCCGCGCCGGCGCGCTTCGTCCTCGGCGAAGGCGATGAGCGCGCGGCCGCGGCCCGCGCCCTGATGGGCCGGCGAGACCGCCACGTTGTGCACCAGCAGGTGGTCCGTCTGGCCGACGAGCACGACGCTCGACACCAGCTCGCCGTCGGCGCCGTCGAGCACGTACTGCTCCCCGTGCGCGGCGTGCCAGGCGTGGTCGGCGTCCATCGGCGCGGGCCGCCGGCCGACGGCCGCGACGTGGACGGCGAACGCCGCCTCGACCAGCGCCGCGACCGCCGCGACGTCGTCGGGCCCGGCCTGCCTCATGACACGGGTGCGAAGCGGACCACGCCGCCCTCGTCCTCGACCTCGACGACCTCGCCGCGCTCCAGCAGCAGGTCGACGTGGCCGAGCACCTCCGACAGCGTGAGGTAGGCCTGCGTCACGGCGACGTTGCCCCACATCTGCTGGGCGATCTCGAAGCCGGACTTCGGCCCCTCGGCGAGGATCCCGGCGATCTTGCGGACCCGGCGCTCGTGCCCGTCGAAGCGCTCGTCGATCAGCGTGCGATGGTCCTCGACCGGGTCGCCGTGGCCGGAGTAGACGATGCTCAAGTCCATCTTGCGCGTCGCGCTCATCGAGCGCATGTAGGTGATCAGCGCCTTCGGGCGGTCCTCCGGCCGGCCGCCCTCCAGCGGGCGGCTGATCAGCGGGTTGGAGGAGATGTGCTTGATGAGGTGGTCGCCCCCGATCAGCACGCCCGTGGCCTCCTCGAGGAAGACCGTGTCCGACGGCGAGTGGCCGGGCCGGTGGTGCACGCGCCAGGAGCGGTCGGCGAACTCCAGGAGGTCGCCCTCGGCCAGCGGCCGCGTGACCCGCACCGACGAGCCCCAGGCGCGGAACTGCGCGGTGACGGCGCGCAGCGCGATCGCGATGTCGCGCGGGATGCCGTGGCGCAGCATCACCGACTCCGAGAACTGGTCGTCGTCGTCCATCTCCTTGCCGAACCGCGCGAGCCACGGGCCGAGCGATGCGAGCGCGGCCACCTCGGCGCCCGACCGGTCGGCGAGGATCTGCGCGAGGCCGATGTGGTCGATGTGCTGATGGGTCAGCACGATGCGCTCGAGGTCCTCGACTCGGCGGCCGTGCTCGGCCAGCGCCGCCTCCAGCACGGTCAGCGACGTGCCGGAGTTGGGGCCGGCGTCGACGAGCGTCAGCGGGTCGTCCTCGATCAGATAGCAGTTGACGCGGCCGACGGCGAACGGCGTGGGGACGGGCAGCGCGTGGATCGCGCGCGCAGTGGTCACGCGCGGATCCGGGCCAGCAGCTCGTCGCGCTTGGCCTCCATGTCCTGCGGGGAGACGAGCGACTCGAGCGTGAGGCGCAGCAGCGGCTCCGTGTTGGACGCGCGCACGTTGAAGTGCCAGTCGTCGAAGTCGACCGACACGCCGTCGACGTGCGTCACCGTCGCGCCGTCCATCGATCCGTAGTGCTCCTCGAGCTCGGCCATCTTGGCCGGCGCGTCGGCGATCTCGGAGTTGATCTCGCCCGAGATGAAGTACTTGGCCTTGTAGGGCTCCAGCAGCTCGGAGAGCTGCTTGCCCTCGACGCTGAGCTTCTCCAGCACGAGCAGCGCGGGCAGCGTGCCGCTGTCGGCGTTGTAGAAGTCGTGGAAGTAGTAGTGGCCGGAGACCTCACCGCCGAAGATCGCGCCTTCGTCGCGCATGCGCGTCTTGAAGAACGCGTGGCCGACGCGGTTGATGTGGGGCGTGCCGCCGGCGGCCTCGACCGTGTCGGGCACCGCCCGGGAGGCGCGCGCGTCGTAGAGGATGTGGCTGCCCGGCCGCTTCTGCAGCAGGTGCTGGGCGAGGATCGCGGTGAGGAAGTCGCCGTCCACGAAGCGGCCGGTGTCGTCGATGAAGAAGCAGCGGTCGGCGTCGCCGTCCCAGGCGATGCCGAGGTCGGCGCCCTCGCCGACGACCTTGTCCATGATGAACTGCCGGTTCTCCTCCAACATCGGATTGGGCTCGTGGTCGGGGAAGTTGCCGTCGGGCGTGAAGTACGTCTCGACGAGCTCGAGGCCGAGGTCGCGCAGCAGCGGCCCCGCCATCGGGCCGGCCATCCCGTTGCCGCCGTCCACGACGACCTTCAGCGGCTTGACGTTGGAGGCGTCGATCGCCTTCAGCGCCGCGGCCTGGAACTCGTCGTAGATGTCGACCTCTTCGACGAGACCGGCCCGCCCGCCCGCGGACGCGTCGCCCAGGACGGGCGGGTCCGCGTTGACCATCCGCCGGATGTCCTGGATGCCCTCGTCGCCGCTGAGCGCGATCGCGCCGCGCTTGACCAGCTTGGCCCCGGTGTAGGCCTTGGGGTTGTGCGAGGCGGTGCACATGAGCCCGCCGTCGAGATCGCGCGAGCCGACCAGGTAGTACAACATCTCGGTGCCGACCTGCCCCGCGTCGATGACCGTCGCGCCCTCGGCGACCATCCCGTCGCGATAGCGCGCGGCCATCTCGGGGGCCGACAGGCGCATGTCGCGGCCCAGCCCGAGGCGCAGCTCGGTCGTCGGCTTGCCCTCCAGCTCGCCGATCACCCGGGCGAAGGCACGGCCGATCTGCTCGGCGTCGTCGGGCCCCAGCTGCTCGCCGTGGATGCCGCGGATGTCGTAGGCCTTGAAGATCTCGGCAGGGACGCTCATGTCACGGAGGATCCTACGTCCTCGTCACCAATCCGCGTGACGGGGTCAGACCCCGCGGCGCGGCGCCGTCGGGCATCCTTCGCGCCGCATGGAGCGGACCCCACCGGTGGCGATCCTCTGCGGCGGGCGTGGCACCCGGCTGCAGGAGCACACGCGAACGATCCCGAAGCCCCTGGTCGAGATCGGCGGGCTGCCGATCCTGTGGCACGTGATCCGGCTCTACGCGCATGCGGGCTTCGCCGAGTTCGTGCTGTGCACGGGGTACCTCGGCGAGCAGATCGAGGCGTTCGTCGCCGATCACGCGTGGCCCGAGGGCGTGCTCGTCACCTGCGTCGACACCGGTGTCGAGACGCCGACCGGCGGGCGCCTGCACGCCGCCGCGGGCCATCTCGACGCGGGCCCGACGTTCTGCGCCACCTACGCCGACGGCGTCGCCGACGTCGACCTGCGCACGCTGCTGGGCTTCCACGCCGCGCACGACGGGGCGGCGACGATGACCGTCGTCCGGCCCCAGCTGCAGTTCGGCGTGACCGAGCTCGACGGCGACGCGCGCGTGGTCGGCTTCCGCGAGAAGCCGCGGTCCGACCACTGGATCAACGGCGGCTTCTTCGTCTTCGACACGCCGGTGCTCGAGCGCCTCGAGCCGGGCCACGTCCTCGAGCGCGAGCCGCTGGAGGGCCTCGCCGCCGACGGCGAGCTGCGCGCCTTCCGCCACGACGGGTTCTGGGAGTGCGTGGACACCTACAAGGACGCGGTCCTGCTCAACGACCTGTGGGCCTCCGGCACGCCGCCCTGGCGCACGTGGACCGGCCCGTGAGCCCCCGCGCGACCCTCGTCACCGGCGCCTCCGGGATGCTCGGCCGCCGGCTGGTCGACGCGCTGCTGGAGCGCGGCGAGCGCGTCGTGGTCCTCCAGCGCGCCGCCACCGAGCGCGACGGCTGCCACGTCGTCGTCGGCGACGTCGCCGACGGCGCCCTGCTGGCCCGGACGGTCGTCGAGCACGAGGTCGCGACCGTGTTCCACCTCGCGGCGCAGACGATCGCCGGCGTCGCGCGCGCCGCGCCCGCCGAGACGTTCGCCACCAACGTCGGCGGCACCGTCGCGGTGCTCGAAGCGGCGCGCGCGGGCGGCGTCGCCCGCACCGTCGTCGCCTCGACCGACAAGGTCTACGGCGCGGACGCCGCGCAGCCGTCCACCGAGGACCTGGCGCTCCGGGCGGCCGCGCCGTACGAGGCGTCCAAGGCCGCGGCCGACCTGATCGCCCGCTCCTACTGGCCGGCCTACGGCCTGCCGGTCGCCGTCGCACGGCTGACCAACCTGTACGGCTGTGGGGACCGCCACGCGTCCCGCCTCATCCCGGAGCTCGTCGCGGCCTCGCTCGGGAGCCGCGCCCCGAAGGTCCGCTCCGACGGCACGCCCGAGCGCGACTTCCTCCACGTCGGCGACGCCGTCGCGGCCTGCCTCGCGCTCGCCGGCGCGCTGGACCGCGAGGACGGCGGCCCCAGCGCCCGGGGCGAGGCGTTCAACGCCGGCAGCGGGCGACCCACCAGCGTGCGCGAGGTCGTCGACACCCTCGGCCGCGTGGCGGGCACGCCGCTGGACGTCGTCTACGACCCCACGCACGCCACGCCCGGCGAGCTCGGCCGCCAGCACGTGGACATCGGCAAGATCGAGCGCGTCTGCGGCTGGACGCCGCAGGTCGAGCTCGAGGAGGGGCTCCGCCGGACGCTGGAGTGGTACCGGGCGACCCGCTAGGGGTGCCGTAGGCGGCCAGCGAGGCCGAGGCCCACGACGGCCAGCCGTCGCCGCCGGAGGTGGGTCCCCAGTCGCGATAGCGACACAGTCTCCGAGACGGGCCGGCTACGACCCCGCGGCCACCCGCGCCCGCCGCCGCCACGCCGACCGCGACGTGTGCAGCTGCGGCACGAGGAGCCTCGCGCGGTCCGACGGCTCGCGCGCCCAGCGCTCGAACTGGCCTGCGGGCATCGGGCGCGCCAGGCCGAAGCCCTGCGCCACGTCGCAGCCCAGCTCGGCCAGCCGCTGGAAGGACTGGGGCGTCTCGACACCCTCGGCGACCACGCGCAGCCCGAGGGCGCGGCCGAGGCCGATCACGGAGCCCACGATCGCCGCGTCCTGCGGATCGTCGACCATCCCCAGCACGAACGAGCGATCCAGCTTCAGCTCGTCGGCCGGCACGTTCTTGAGCTGCTCCAGCGACGACTGGCCGGTCCCGAAGTCATCGACCGCGATGTCGACGCCGGAGGCCTTGATGCGGTTGAGGATGTCGATCGCCCGCGTGGGGTCGCGCATGACCGCGTCCTCGGTGACCTCGATGACGAGGTTGTCGGCCGTCAGCAGATGGCGGCGCAGCGTCTCGGCGATGCGATCGGGCAGCCCCGCGTCGACCAGCACGATCGCCGACACGTTGACGGCGACGCGGATGTCCAGGCCCGTGCGGCGCCACCGGGCGGCCTGCGCGACGGCGTTGTCGAGCACCCACAGCGTCAGCTGCGGCATCAGGCCGGTGCGCTCGGCGATCGGGAGCAGGATCCCGGGCGGCACGTCGCCGCGCACGGGGTGGCGCCAGCGGATCAGCGCCTCGGCGCCGGAGATCCGCCCGGTCGGGATGTCGACCTGCGGCTGGTAGGCCAGCCACAGCTCGTCGCGTTCGAACGCGCTGCGCAGGTCGGCGGCGAGCGAGAGGCGGTCGAGCGAGTGCTCGTCGTGCTCGGCGCTGTAGCCGGCCACGACCGTGCCCAGGCGCTTGGCGTCGTACATCGCGACGTCGGCGCGCCGGGCCAGCTCGCGCGAGTCGTGCGCGTCCTGCGGGAAGTGCGCGATGCCGACGCTCGCGGTCACCGCGATGCCGACGCCCTCGATGGCCAGGGGCGCGCTGAGCGCGACGCCCACGGCCTCGGCGATCGCGCGCGCGTCGTGGCCCTCGGGGACGATCGCGGCGAACTCGTCGCCGCCCAGGCGCGCCAGCGTGCCCGGCACGACGGCCTCCAGGCGGCGCGACACCGCGATCAGCAGGTCGTCGCCGGCGTGGTGCCCGAGCGTGTCGTTGAGCTCCTTGAAGCCGTCGAGGTCCAGTTGCAGCAACGCGAGGCGGCGCGAGGAGCGCTCGCCGGCGGCGGTCAGCACCTCGAGCTCGCGGAAGAGCGCGCGCCGGTTGGGCAGCCCGGTGAGGTCGTCGGTGAGCGCCTCGCGGCGGTGCAGCGCCAGCGACCGGACCTCGCGCAGCGTCCAGACCAGGCGGGCAAGGGCGCAGGCGAACGTGGCGGCGGCCAGGAGGATCGCGGCCGTCGGCAGGCGGGAGAAGTGGTCGGCGACGAGGATGCCGCACGCCATGGCGGCGATGCAGGCCGGCGAGGTCAGCTCCCACCAGCCGCCGACGGGCAGGACGCGGCCGGGCGCCGGTGGGGCCCAGGTGGCCGCGGCGATCATCAGCAGCCCCAGGCTCCACGTGACGGCCATCGCGGGGGTGAGCGCGCCGTCGCCGGCCGAGAGGCCGACCACGCGCAGGACGTCCGAGACGAGCGTCCACGTCAGGCCGCCGGCGAGCACGAGGCTCTGCGGCGCCGGCCGGCCGATCATCAGCAGCGTGCCGACGAGGATCCCGAGGAGCGCGAGGTCGGCCGCGGGGTAGGCGACGTTGACCACCAGCGAGGCGCCGTCGAGGCCGGTGAGGTCGTCGAGGAAGAGCGCGCTGACGTAGGACGCCGACCACAGGCCGATCAGCACGCCGTCGAGCCAGAACGACCGGTGGGCGCCGCCCAGGTAGCGACGGGCGAGCACGATCAGCGCGGCGTAGAACGGCGGGTAGGCGACCAGCCAGAAGACGTCGGGCGCGCCGGCGCGGTCGAGGTGCCCGCCGAGGATCGTGGCGGCCAGGCCGCCGGCCATGGTCGCGGCGAGGCCGCCGCACAGGAGCACCAGGATCGTGCGGTCGTCGCGCGACCACGCCAGGCGCGCGCCGGCGAGGCCGGCGGCCACCAGGGCGGTGGCGGCGGGGAGGGCGATCGTCCCGATGCTGTCCGACGCCAGGCGCACGCCGGCGAGCACCGCGAGGTCGGCCAGCCCGAGGGCGATCGCCGCCCCCGTGAGGATCGTGAGCGTCCGTGCGCGGACCGGGTGGCGGGGCGGGCACGACGAGGGCATGGGTGAGCGCTGAGCGGCCATCGGTGTCGATCCCCGAACGCCTGTGGGACTTGTCCACCGTGATCGGCTGAACAGCCCTCACCTTCAGCGTTTCCGCGAGCAGGTTCGCGGTCTGACAACGCCGCCTCGGCCGCCGCGCCCTCTAGAATCGGGGGCGTATGTCCGGACATTCCAAGTGGGCCTCGATCAAGCACAAGAAGGCGATCGTCGACTCCAAGCGCGGCAAGCTCTTCACCAAGCTCGCGCGGGCGGTCACCGTCGCGGCGAAGGAGGGCGGCGGCGACATCGACGGCAACCCCGCCCTCGCGCTGGCCGTGCAGAAGGCGCGCGACGCCTCGATGCCCAAGGACAACATCGAGCGCGCGATCGCCAAGGGCACCGGCGCGGGCGCCGACGCGGCCGCCCTGGAGACGATCCTCTACGAGGGCTACGGCCCCGGCGGCGTCGCCCTGCTCATCGAGGCGGTCACCGACAACCGCAACCGCACGGGCGCCGACGTGCGCCACGCGCTGAGCAAGGGCAACGGCTCGCTCGGCGAGCCGGGATCGGTGGCCTACAACTTCGACAAGAAGGGCGTCATCGTCGTCGACGCCGAGCGCTACAGCGAGGACGACCTCATGGTCGCCATCGACGCGGGCGCCGAGGACATCTCGCGCGAGGACGACGCCTGGGAGGTCATCACCGAGCCGTCGGACCTGACGGCGGTGCGCAAGGCGCTGGAGGACGCCGGCGTCGAGCTGGAGAACGCCGAGGTCACGCAGCGCCCGAAGGTGCTCGTCCCGGTCGACGAGGACACCGCGGCCAAGCTGCTGCGCCTGGTCGACGCGCTGGAGGACAACGACGACGTCGACGCGGTGCACGCGAACTTCGACGTCGACGCCGAGGTCCTCGAGCGCTTGATGGCCGCCTCCTAGAACACCATGTTGCCCGCGGTGCTCCGCGAGGAGCGCCAGTTCCGGCTGCTGTTCCTCGGCCAGGCGCTGTCGGTCGTCGGCGACCGCATGACGCAGGTCGTCCTGCCGTTCGCGGTGCTGTCGATCGGCGGCTCGGTCACCGACGTCGGCATCGTCGCGGCGGCGGGCTTCCTGCCGTTCATCTTCCTGGGGTTGGTCGGCGGCGTCATCGCCGACCGCGTCGAGCGCCGGCGGATCCTCGTCGCGTCCGACCTGGTGCGCCTCGCCAGCCAGGGCATCGCCGGCCTGCTGCTGGTCACCGGCCAGGCCGAGATCTGGCACCTCGCGGTCCTGACGGCGATCTTCGGCGCCGCGGACTCGTTCTTCTCGCCGGCGTTCAGCGGGCTCATGCCGCTGACGATCAGCGCGCCGCATCACCTGCAGCCCGCCAATGCGCTGCGCGGCATGTCGTTCTCGACGGGCTCGATCGTCGGCCCGGCGCTCGGCGGCATCCTCGTGGCGGCCCTGGGCGAGGGCGGCGCGCTGCTGGTCGACGCGGGGACGTTCGGCGTGTCGGTCCTCTGCCTGCTGGCGCTGCGCCCGCGGGTCGTGGAGCGCGGCGACCCGGAGCCGTTCGCGGCCGACCTCAAGGGCGGCTGGCGCGAGGTGCGGACGCGCTCCTGGGTGTGGTCGTTCCTGCTGGCGATGATCGCCTACCACGTCGTCGTGCTGCCCTCGATCTACGTGCTGGGACCGGTCCTGATGGAGGACGAGCTGGACGGCGCGACGTCGTGGGCGATCATCGTCACCGCGTTCGGCCTCGGCTCGATCGTCGCCGACCTGCTGCTGCTGCGCTGGCGGCCGCGCTTCGCCCTGCGCGCCGCGGCCATCGCGCTGATGCTCGCCTCCTGCCAGGCCGTGATCATCGGCAGCGGCCTGCCGATCCTCGCCATCGCCGCGGTGGAGTTCTGCGCGGCCATCGGCGTCTCGGCGTTCTTCGCGCTGTGGGAGACGTCGCTGCAGGAGCACATCCCAGAGGGGTCGCTGTCGCGCGTGTCGAGCTACGACTACGTCGCCAGCGCGGGGATGATGCCGCTCGGCATCATCGTGGCCGGGCCTGTGGCCGAGGCGGTCGGGATCCACGAGACGCTCACCGCCATGACCGTCATCGGCGTGGCCGCCGCGATCGGCTGCCTCGCGGTGCGCTCGGTGCGCGACCTGCCTAGGAGCCCCCTGAAAATGGCGCTGCGGCCAGCTGCGGCCGTGGACACATCGCCAGATCGCCACCCGATCCCTTGACAAGGCGGAAGCCTTGCCTGCGGAATCGTGCGGCGCCTGGCTCGGTCCACGACCACATCTGACCGGACCGCCTGATTTCAGGAGCCTCCTAGAGCCGCCGCGCCCGGTACAGCGGCACCGGATCCGGTAGCCCTTTGATGCGGCGCGCCCGCGCCGAGGACCACGAGAAGTCGCCGGGGGCCTGGTCGCGCACGTCGCGGGTGGCGAGCACGCTGCCGGCGCGTGCGATCGACGTGACGCGGCTGGCCAGGTTGACCGCGCGGCCGAAGACGTCGCCGCCGCGCGGCACCGCCGGGCCGTAGGCCAGGCCGACGCGCACCTGCGGGAACGCGCCGTCGGAGCTCTCGGCGTCGGTGGCCTCCACCAGGCGCAGCGCGGCGCGGACGAGCGCGGCGGGATCCGGCGAGGTCAACATGACCGCGTCGCCGATCGTCTTGACCAGCCGCACGGGCGGCTCGACAACGTCCCGCGTCAGGGAGAACAGCCGCTCGGCGACCGAGCCGAGATCCTCCGGCGCGATCTCCTCGCCCAGGCGCGTGAACCCGACCATGTCGGCGAAGGCGACGGTCGTGTCGCGCGCGCCGGGCAGCGGCGTCCCGGCCTGGCGCTCGGCCGCGCCGATCGCCTCGCCCTGGACCATGTTGCGCAGGTGCTGGCTGAGCATGCCGAGCACGAGCGGCCCGACGAGGGGCATGACCTCGCGGACGGCCGCGGCGTAGCGCTCGGCGAGGTCGCGCTCGGTGCTGCCCGGCTCGGAGACGATCTCGAGCATCACGGCGCGCATCGCCTCCGCCGCGGTGGCGAGGCTGCGGCCGAGCACCCGGCCGGTCCCGGCCATCTGGTCCTCGGTGAGGCCCATCTCGACGAACCGCTGCGAGACCTTCGCGCTCTCGAGGTCGACCTCGGTCAGCTCGACGGCGCCGGGCTCGGGCACCGGCAGGCCGTGCGCGCGGCGCAGGTGGGCCAGCAGCTCCGCGGGCGCGCCGGACGCCGCCGCGACGTCCTGCGCCGTGTACTTCGGCTCGCCGCCGACCTCGCGCTCGGCGGCCAGGAAGATCAGCAGGCCGCGGCGGTGCGCGCGGCGCAGCTCGGGGTCGGAGAAGCCCTGCTCCACGAGCCAGTGCAGGAGGTCCTCACGCTCGGCCCGCGCCTGCTCGTCGAGACCCTCGTAGAACCCTTCGGCCTCGAAGTCCACAGCGTGCACCCTACGCTGGGAACGGCTCCCGGCCGCTCCGCGAGGCTAGAGGGCGCCGGCCGCGCTCTGGGCGTCGGTGGCGCGCGCGGCGTAGTCCAGCGGCCGGCAGTCGGCGACGTAGCGCAGCAGCGCGTCGACCACGCGGGGGTCGAACTGCGTGCCGGCGCCGGCCACCAGCTCGGCCGCGGCCTGCTCGTGGGTCATCGCGTCGCGGTAGGGGCGGTGCGAGGTCATCGCGTCATAGGCGTCGCAGGCCAGGACGATCCGGCTGCCGAGCGGGATCTCCTCGCCGCGCAGGCCGTCGGGGTACCCGGTGCCGTCGAAGCGCTCGTGGCCGTGGCGCACGATGCGCGCGACGGGGCCGAGGCCCGGCACGGCCCGCAGGATCCGCTCGCCGACGATCGGGTGCTGCCGCATGACGGCCCACTCCTCGTCGTTCAGCGCGCCGGGCTTGCTGAGGATGGAGTCGGCGAGACCGACCTTGCCGATGTCGTGCAGCAGCGCGGCGGCCGCGATGCGCTCGACCTCCTCGCCGTCGATGCCGAGGCGGCGGGCGACCGCGCCGGCCAGCGCGACGACCTTCTCGGCGTGCTCGCCGGTGCCGCGGTCGCGCTCCGCCAGCGCGAGCGCCAGGGCGCCGATCGCGCCGCGCGAGGGCTCCGGCGTCGGCTGGCGCCCGGGGGCGCCCACGCGTCCGCCGCCCGCGATGCGGGCTCGCTCGAGGATCGCCGCGGCGTCGGCCAGCAGGCCGTCGAGCTGGGCGGTGCCGCCGTCGACCGCGATGCCGGCCGAGACGGTCACGGGGCCCTGCTGCTCCAGCACGGAGACGAGGCGCTCGGCGACGCCGCGCGCGCCGGCCAGCGTCGCGCCCGGCATGATCACGGCGAGCTCGTCGGCACCGGTGCGCCCGACGACGTCGCCGCCACGCACCAGCTCGCGCAGCCGGGCGGCGACGCTGGCCAGGGCAGCGTCGCCGGCGGCGGCGCCGCGACGGCCGTTGAGGGCGCGAAACCCGTCGATGTCGACCAGGACGGCGGCGGCCGGCTCGCCCCGGCGCTGCGAGCCGCGCAGGGCGGCGGCCGCGGCCTCGCGGAACGCGTCGTGGGTCAGGACGCCGGCACGGCGGTCCCGGCGCAGGTAGTCGTTGCGCTCTGCCTCGAGCGACGCGATCCGCGCGTGCGAGACGCGCAGCTCGTCGCGGAGTCGACGCGTCTCGGAGAAGGGCTTCTTCGCCCAGCCGCCGAGGCCGTCCTTGTTGAGATCGCGTGCGCCCGACACCCTTCCCGTTTCGGCGGCGAGGGACCCGGGCTCGTGCGCGCGGGCGCAACCGTGGACACATCGCCGAGGCGCGGCGCCGCGTCCAGCGCGGGAGGCATCCGAAGCGAACCGCAGAATGCAGTCCTCTGTGAATGTCCTCGGCATCGATCCCGGCCTCGCCAACACGGGCTACGGCCTCGTCGCACGCCGCGGGGCGCGCTTCGTCGCGCTCGACGGCGGCGTCGTGACCACGCGCGCCGGCGTCCCGCTCGAGCAGCGCCTCGTCTCGATCTTCGCCGAGATCGACGCGCTGATCGAACGCCACGAGCCCGACGCCGTCGCGCTCGAGGACCTCTTCTTCGGCCAGAACGCCCGCAGCGCCTTCGCGGTCGGCCAGGCGCGTGGCGTCGTCATGCTCGCCGCCGGCCGCCGCGGCGTGCCGTGCGCGTCCTACACGCCCCAGCAGGTCAAGCAGGCCGTCTGCGGCTCGGGCCGAGCGGCGAAGGACCAGGTCGCGCGCATGGTGTGCGCCGTCCTCGGCCTGCCCGACGAGCCGCTGCCCGACCACGCGACGGATGCGCTCGCCGTCGGCGTCTGCCACGCCAACCACGCGCCGCTGGCGCAGGCCATGGCGAGCGCCCGATGATCGCCCTCGTCGCCGGCGACGTCCACGTCCGCCGCGCCGACCACGTCGTCGTCGAGACCGCCTCGGGCGTCGGCTACCGCCTCGCGGTCTCGGCGGAGACGCTGCGCCACGTGCCGGCCGCCGGCGAGTCGGTGTCGCTGCTGACGCACCTGGTCGTCCGCGACGACGCCTTGGCGCTCTACGGGTTCGCCACCGAGGAGGAGCGCGA
Source organism: Baekduia sp. (assembly GCF_035318805.1). Lineage (GTDB taxonomy): Bacteria > Actinomycetota > Thermoleophilia > Solirubrobacterales > Solirubrobacteraceae > Baekduia. The sequence goes on along the minus strand of NZ_DATHDY010000030.1, from coordinate 10,789 downwards.
CCTCTTCCTGCTGCTGATCGGCGTGCAGTCGGTCGGGCCCAAGATGGCGCTGGCCGTGCTGTCGGGGGGCTCGCCGCGCGAGCTCGTCGCCGCGCTGGCCGCCGGCGACGTCCAGCGGCTCACCGCCGTGCCGGGCATCGGCAAGCGCACGGCCGAGCGGATCATCGTCGAGCTGCGCGAGAAGGTCGTGACCGTCGACGACGTACCGGTCGCCGGCGGCGAGATCACCGTGCGGCGCGCCGACGATCCGCGCAGCCTGGCCCGCGAGGGGCTCGTGGAGCTCGGCTTCAGCCTGGAGGAGGCCGAGCGGCTGCTCTCCGGCACCGTGGGCGAAACGCCCGAAGACCTCCTGCAGCAGGCACTGAAGGCGGCACGCGCCTGATGCGCATCCAGACGCCCGACGCCGAGTTCGAGGAGGACCTCGACCGCTCGCTGCGCCCCAGGACGCTGCGGGACTTCGTCGGCCAGGACGCGCTCAAGGCCCAGCTGCAGGTCTCGCTGGAGGCCGCGCGCCTGCGTGGCGAGGCGCTGGACCACGTGCTGCTGGCGGGACCTCCCGGCCTGGGCAAGACGTCGCTTGCGCAGATCCTCGCGGCCGAGCTCGAGGTCCCGTTCGTGCAGACCGCGGGCCCGGCGCTGGAGCGCAAGGCCGACATCGCCGCGTTCCTCAGCGCGCTGGAGCCGCGCAGCGTGTTCTTCGTGGACGAGCTTCACCGGCTCAGCCGCGCGCTGGAGGAGACGTTCTATCCGGCGATGGAGGATCGCGAGCTGCCGATCACCGTCGGCCAGGGCGCGGGGGCGCGCGTCATGACCGTGCCGCTGCCGCCGTTCACGCTCATCGGTGCGACGACACGCGCGGGCCTGCTGACGACGCCGCTGCGCGACCGCTTCGGCATCCAGCACCGGCTCGAGCCCTACACGGGGCCCGAGCTGGCCACGATCGTCCACCGCAGCGCCCACATCCTCGGCTGCTCGATCGACCCAGGCGGCGCCGCCGCGATCGCGCGGCGATCCCGCGGCACGCCGCGCGTCGCCAACCGGCTGCTCAAGCGCGTGCGCGACTTCGCCGACGTGCGCGGCACCGGCGTCGTCGACCAGTCGTCCGCCGACGCGGCGCTCGACCTGCTGGAGATCGACGACCTCGGGCTCGACCGCCTCGACCGCGAGATCCTCGACGCGATCTGCACCAAGTTCGACGGCGGTCCCGTCGGCCTCTCGACCCTCGCCGTGACGGTGGGGGAGGAGCAGGACACGATCGAGGACGTCTACGAGCCCTACCTGCTGCAGTGCGGCTTCCTCAAGCGCACGCCCCGCGGCCGCGTGGCCACTGCGCGCGCCTGGGCCCATCTGGGCCTCGAGGCGCCGCGCGACCCCGGGCTGTTCTGAGCGCTCGCCCGGGTGGGGTGGGGACAGTCCCTGGCTTCGTCGGGTCGCGGGTCGTCTGCGATCGGGTGGGTGGGGACAGTCCCCGGTCAGCTGCAGGGGCGCTTGCCGCCCGGCAGCGCGCGTGCGCCGCCCGTGCGCGTGACGTCGAGCCCCGCGGGGCTGCCGTCGAGGCGCACCGGGGTGCCGTTGACGCTGACGAGGGTCGACGCGAGCCCGATGTTGAGGCGCACGCGCTTGCCCTTGAAGGTCTGCTTGCCGGTGAGCGTGCCGCCGAACAGCTGCTTGCCGGCGCCGTCGTCGACGCAGAGGAACGTGGGCCGGGCGGTGGCGTCCACGCGCACGGTGACGGTCTTCTTCGCCGCGGCGGCGCGCTGGCGGGCCGCCCGCTCGCGCCGGATCCGCACCGCGCGCTCGTGCCGCTTGGCCTTGACCTCGGCGGCGGTGGGCTCGGTCGCGGCGGGCGTGGTCTCGGTGGTCGTCTCCGTGGCCGTCGCGGTGCCGGTCGTCTCCGTGCCGGCCGGCGCCGTCGTGCTCGCCTGGCTGCCGCCCTGCACCGGGAAGCCGCTCGTCTCGGACGGCAGGTCGTCGCTGGCGCGCTGCCCGTTGCCGCCGCCGCCCATGAGGGCCGCGGCGCCGACCGCGATCCCGAGGATCGCCAGGAGGGCCAGCAGACCCCCGACCGCGCGCCCGCGGGACCGGTTGCCGCCGGCACCCGGCGGCAGCAGCAGCAGGCGCTGTCCCGGCTCGGCGTTCAGCACGTCGGGGCGCACGCCCATGCCCGCGACCTGCAGGGCGGCGCGCACGCGGCGGCGGGCATCCGACGTGGGTTCGGTCTCGCCGAAGGCGGCCAGCAGCTGCTCGAGCGTCGGGGCCCGGTCGGCGCCACGGCCGCGCGCGGCGGCATGCGCGATCTCCGTCGCGATGGCGGCGTCGGCCAGGGGGACTTCGGGCTCTGCGGGCCGTTGCCCGGAGCTTTCCATGGGCCGGGGTCTACCAGAGCACCCGGCGGGAGGGCCTGGCGCTGGACGTCCTGACGGTCCTCATCCGGGCGGCGAAGGAGTCCGCCGGCCGCGGTCGTGTTGAGCGGAGATGAAGCCTGCACGTCGATGTTCGCGAACCACGACGCCCGCCCGGATACCCTTCGACGCCGGAACATGGCTCATCTCTTCATCTGTCCCAACTGCGGCAACCGCACCACCGAGAGCGAACGCAACGCCGGCTTCCGCCGCCAGGCCCGCGGCTGCGCGAAGTGTGGCTTCGGCTTCCTCTTCGAGCTGCTCGACGACTACTACCCCGCGCCCGACGCGGCGTTCTTCGCCTGCGACCAGCACGGCAACGTCATCGCCTGCGGCCGCGGCTCCTTCGAGCTCACCGGTCTGGACGACCAGAAGGTCATCGGGCGCCCGGTGCGCGACGTCCTCGGCCTGCGGTTCGGCGACGGCGACGATCCGGTCGGCACCGTCCTGGAGTGGGGCGTGCGCAAGCTCCGCCAGCCAGTGCAGGTCAACGCGGAGGGCGACCTGCCCGCCCACGCGACCGCCGATCTCTTCCCCGCGTACGATGACGACGGAGGGATGCTGCTCATCCTGACGCCGGACAAGTAGTCCGTCGCGTCAGCCCTGCCCCGAGCAGTTACCCTGCCGTCCGCTCCGCATGACCGACCGCCGCCGAAATCTCATCATCCTCAGCCTCGTCGCCGCGCTGCTGGTCGCCTCCCTGGCGGTCATCATCCCGGGGTCGCCGCTGTCCAAGCCGACCCGTCAGGGCCTTGACCTCAAGGGCGGGGTGTCGCTCGTCTACCAGGCGAAGCCGACCCGGTTTGCGAAGGTCACGTCGGACTCCATCAACCGCACGATGGACATCATGCGGCAGCGGGTCGACAACCTCGGCGTCGCCGAGCCGGAGATCCAGCGGTCGGGCTCTGACCAGATCGACGTCTCCCTGCCGGACGTCAAGAACGCCGACCAGGCCCAGCAGCAGGTCGGCACGACGGCGCAGCTCCTGTTCTACGACTGGGAGAAGAGCGTCCTCGGGCCGGACGGCAAGTCCCATCCGCTCGACACGGCGGTCACGGGCGGCCAGCAGGCTGGCCAGCCCGGCGCCGGGACGCAGACCTACTACGAGGCCGTCAAGCGCGCCTCGAAGTTCCCGGCCACCAACGAGCCCGACGACACGACCAACGGGCTCGTCTACGGCGTCGACGACAAGGCCAAGACCGTCCTCTGCGGCCCGCAGGAGACCGTCGCCGACGCGACGGAGGCGTGCCAGACCGCCGGCAAGAAGCCGACGAGCTACGTCAACGTGCCGCGCGGCTACATCATCGTCCGCGCCGAGGCCGACGACAACGACAAGGCCGCGCAGGCCACGGCGGCCGACGCCTACTTCATCCTCAAGGACGACCCGGCGCTGCTCGGCACCGACATCAAGAACCCCGAGCAGAACGTCGACAACGGCGCCGGCGGCAACGGCCAGCCGACGGTCACCTTCGACTTCACGAGCGCCGGCCAGAAGAAGTGGCAGAAGACCACGCGGGCGATCGCCCAGCGCGGCGCCGACCAGCTGCTGCCCGGGGTGGACTCGACCGCGGTCGCCAACCACTTCGCGATCGTCCTCGACGGCCGGCTCATCTCGGTCCCGTACATCGATCCGCGCCAGAACCCGGACGGCATCGACGGCTCCAACGGGTCGCAGATCTCGGGCAACTTCACCATCAAGTCCGCTCAGCGCCTGGCGAACCTGATCAAGACCGGCGCCCTGCCGATCAAGCTCGAGCTCATCTCGCAGTCGCAGGTCTCCGCGACGCTCGGCCAGCAGGCGCTGCACCAGGGCCTGATCGCCGGCATCGTCGGCTTCGCGATCGTCGCGCTCTTCCTGCTCGCCTTCTACCGCATCCTCGGCGTGATCGCGGTCCTGGCGCTGTTCGTCTACGCGATCTACTTCTTCGCGTTGATCAAGCTCATCCCGATCACGATGACCCTGCCGGGCATCGCGGGGCTGATCCTGACCATCGGCGTCGCGGCCGACGCGAACATCGTCATCTTCGAACGCGTCAAAGAGGAGATCCGCGCGGGCAGATCCGTGCCCGCGGGCATCGCCCAGGGCTACAAGAAGGGCATCGCGGCGATCATCGACGCGAACGTCGTGACGTTCATGGTCGCGTTCATCCTCTTCGTCCTGGCGACCGCCGGAGTCAAGGGCTTCGCCTTCACGCTGGGCATCGGCACGCTGACCTCGCTGTTCACCGCGGTCCTCGCTACGCAGGCGACGCTCGGCACGATGCAGCGCTCGCGCTGGATCTCGCATCCGGCCGCCCTCGGCGCCGGCGAGACCAAGCGCCGGTGGACCCAGGACTTCATGGGGGCGTCGAAGTGGTTCTTCTCGATGTCCGGCGTGATCCTGCTGATCGGCGCGCTGGCGATCGGCGGCAAGGGCCTCAACTTCGGCATCGACTTCGAGTCGGGCACCCGCGCCAAGGTGGCGTTCGTCCAGCAGACCCCGTCCGAGAACCAGGTCGGCAGCGCGCTGCGCGCGGCAGGCTTCAACAACCCCGAGGTCCAGAAGGTCAAGGGCGACAAGGAGCTCGGCGCCAACGGCCTGCAGATCTCGCTCGGCGAGACCGGCCAGAAGGCGGCGGGCGTCGAGCGCGTCCTGACGTCGAGGTTCGGGGCGACACGCGCCTACCAGGCGGACTCCATCGGGCCGACGTTCGGCAAGACCGTCGCGTCCTCGGCGATCAAGGCGATCATCGCGTCGCTGCTGGTCATCAGCCTCTACATCGCGCTGCGGTTCGAGTGGAAGTTCGCCGTCCCGGTCCTGATCGCGTTGATGCACGACCTGCTGATCACGGCAGGCGTGTACTCGCTCACCGGCCGGGAGGTGACGACGTCGACGGTCGCGGCGCTGCTGACCATCCTCGGTTACTCGCTGTACGACACGATCATCGTGTTCGACCGGATCCGGGAGAACATCCCGCGCATGCCGCGTGCGGCGTTCACCCAGATCGTCAACCGCTCGATGAGCGAGGTGCTGACGCGATCGCTGGCGACCTCGTTCTGCACCCTGCTGCCGATCACGGCGCTGCTGTTCTTCGGCGGCGCCACGCTCAAGGACTTCGCCTTCGCGCTGCTGATCGGCGTCATCTCGGGCGCGTACTCGTCGGTCTTCATCGCCTCCCCGGTGCTCGCGCACTGGAAGGAGCGCGAGGAGGTCTACCGCCGCCGTCGCCTCCGCATCGCCGAGGAGAGCGGCGGCATCGTGCCGGCCTACGCGACGGCCGGCCACGGCATCACCGTGGACCCGAAGGGCCCGCAGCGTCCGTCGCGGCGGATCACGACGCCCGACGATCCCGAGCGCGGCGTCTCCAAGCGCGAGTTCGACGAGCTCGTGGCCGACATCGCGCACGAGACGGCGCCCTCGTCGGTGGCGTCGAAGACCCGCCGCAAGGACGCCGAGCCCGAGCAGGAGCCCGAGCCCACGCCGGATCCGACCGCCGACGCGGCGCCGGAGGACCTGGTGCTCAAGGAACCCAAGCGCGACAAGCCGAAGCGCGCACGCAACAAGCGTCACGGGAGGCCACGCTGATGGCGATGTTCGCTTGGATCATGATGGGCATCGCCCTCTGGCACTTCGCCATCTTCATCCCGGACCGGTTCTGGGGTGGCATCGTCGGGGCGTTCCTCGGCGCGCTGTTCGGCGCCGCGATCTTCGGCCTGCTGGTCAACGGCTTCACGATCCCGGGGCAGAGCGACACGCACGTCTTCCAGGCCATCGAAGCCGCGCCCGGCGCCGTGCTGGGGATGGCGGCCGTGTACTTCGCGGGCGTCCGCCGGGGCATCCCGGCGCTCGACTTGTAGGACTCGGTCGGGGGCTCGCCGCGCGCCGAGGTGGGAGGGCTGGTGGCTGGTGGCGTCCCGCTCGGGCGTGGCCGGTGAGCGGGCGGGGTTCGGCGGCGATGACGAGTGTGTCATCGGGGCGCGAGCGCCGGCTGTCCTCCGCGTGCGCCGGAGAGGGTCGTTCGGCCGCGAACGGCAGACGGATGGCGATCCGGGGTCGGCATACGACCCCTCCTCGCCATCCGTCCTCGGTCCGGCCGGCGAAAGGCACCTGGACGTTGAGATGCAACGGCCAGGTGCCGCTCGCCGACCCAGGGTCGGACGGATGGCGAGTTGCCGTTGAGATGCAACGTCAAATCGCCGTCCGTCGACCGCGCCCACCGTTCACGCCCGAACGACCCGCCCCCGAGGGCCGCGGCAGACCGACGGCGCCCAGGCCCGGACGAACCTCCGTCGTCACTGCCCTCTCCAACGCCACACAGCACCACCGACGCCCCGCGCCGGGCGGCCAACACGCCGGCGCCCGGCGCCCCGCGCCCGGGCGCCCCGGCGCCCCGCGCCCGGCGCCCCCCCGACCGCCTCGGCGCGATCCGTCCGCCCGCGCACCGAAACCCTGCACGTAGCGGGAACGCGCGCCCGTTCCGTCGGGTCGCGCTGCCACTCTCCGACGGTGCTCACGCCACGACTGGACGTCCCGCCGTGTGACAGCGCCCGTGCGCTGGCGCTCGCGCGCGACCTCGGGACGACGTTCCCGGTCGCCCAGGTGCTCGTGCGCCGCGGCATCGCCGACGTGGACGACGCGCGCGCGTGGATGGCGGGCGCCGACGAGCACCCCGCCTCGGACTTCCGCGGCCTCGACGTCGCGATCGCGGTCCTGCTGCGCCACGCCACGGCGGGGACGCGCATCACGGTGCACGGCGACTACGACGTGGACGGCGTGGTGTCGACCGCGATCCTCGTGCGCGCCCTGCGCGCCGTCGGGGCCGACGTCGACTGGTACCTGCCCAGCCGCAGCGAGGACGGCTACGGCCTCGCGGCCGCGACGGTGCAGAAGCTCGCCGCGCGCGGCACCCGCCTGCTGGTCACCGCCGACTGCGGGATCACGTCGGTCGACGAGGTCGCGCTTGCGACCTCGCTCGGGCTCGACGTCGTGGTCACCGACCACCACAGCCCGCGCGCCGACGGCTCGCTGCCCGACGCGCCCATCGTCCACCCGGCCGTGTGCGGCTACCCGTGTCCGGACCTGTGCGCCGGCGGCGTCGCGCACAAGGTCGCCGGCGCGCTGCTGGAGGCGGCCGGCCACGACGCGGCGATCGCGCTGGCCGACCTCGACCTCGTCGCGCTGGCCACCGTCGCCGACTGCGTCCCGCTGAAGGGCGAGAACCGCCGGCTCGTGCGCTCCGGCCTGCTGGCGATGGGCCGCACCGAGAAGGTCGGCCTGCGCGCGCTCATGCGTGTCGCGCGCGTGGACCCGACGCGCGTCGACGCCCGCGCGCTCGGCTTCGGCCTCGCGCCGCGCCTGAACGCCGCAGGGCGCCTGCACCGCGCCGACGCGGCGCTCGAGCTGCTGCTGACCCACGACGAGGGCCGCGCGACCGAGATCGCCGAGGAGCTCGACCGCGCGAACGCCGACCGGCGCTTCGTCGAGCAGCGGATCCTCTTCGAGGCCGAGGCGCAGGTGGCCGACCTCGGCGACCAGCCGGCCTACGTGCTCTGGGCCGACGGCTGGCACCAGGGCGTCATCGGGATCGTCGCCTCGCGCATCGCCGAGCGCACGCACCGCCCGACCGTGCTCGTCGCGCTGCGCGCAGGGGAGGACGAGGGCACCGGCTCGGGCCGCTCGATCCCGTCCTTCGACCTGCTCGGCGGGCTGGACGCGTCGGCCGAGCACCTCCTGCGCCACGGCGGCCACCGCGCCGCCGCGGGCTGCACGATCCGCCGCGCCGACCTCCCGGCGTTCCGCGCCGCGTTCGCCGCGCATGCCGCCGCGGTGCTGCAACCCGAGGACCTCGTGCCGGTCGAGCGCGTCGACGCCGTGGTCTCCGGCGACGAGCTGGGCCAGGAGCTGGCCGAGGAGCTCGGCCGCCTGGCGCCGTTCGGGATCGGCAACCCGTCGGTCTCGCTGCTCGTGCCGGCCGCGCGGCTCGTCGACCCGCACCCGATGAGCGAGGGCAAGCACGTGCGGTTCACCGTCGAGGCCGGCGGCGTGCGGGCGCGCGCGGTCGCCTTCGGGCTCGGCGCATTGCCCGACGGCGCCGAGGAGGGCCGCCTGCACGCGACCTTCACGCTGGAGCTCAACGAGTACCAGGGCGCGGTCGAGCCGCGCCTGGTGCTGCGCAAGCTGCTGCCCGCCGACGCCGAGGCGCCGGTGCTCGTCGGCGAGCCCGCGCCGGGCAGCGCCGCGTGGCACGCCGCGGTGATCGCGGCCGCGGCGCCGGAGCGCGTGCTGGTGGCCGCGGGCGGGGGCGACGGCCCGGTGGCGCTGGCCGGCGGCGCGCCGCCCAGCGCCCTCGCGGGAGCGACGTCCGGCGCGACGCTGACCTCGCTCGCCGACCGCGCCCGCGGCCGGGCCGCTGGGCGCCGGACCGTCCGCGACCGGCGCAACGCCGGCATCGCCGGGACGGTGGCGGCGCTCGCCTACACCGGAGAGCCGGTGCTGGTCGTGTGCGCCGACGCCGTCGTCCGCCGGCGTCAGCTCACCGGCCGCCTCGGCGGCTATTCGATCTGCAGCTGGGATGCGCTGGAGCGCGATCCCGCGCTGGCCGATGCCTACACCCATGTGGTGGCGCTCGATCCCCCGCTGCATCCCGACCACGAGGCGCTGCTGCTCGCCGGCGGCCCGGAGGGCATGGCCCACCTGGCTTGGGGAGACCCTGAGCTACGCTTTGGGAGGGATGTCCTGCACCGAGACCTCGCTCTGCGCCCCAGTCTGGTGGCCGCCTATCGCGCCCTGCGCGACGGTGCCGCGCTGGCCGCGGCGCTTGGCGACCGCGCCGTCGCCCCGGCGGGGCGCCTGCTCGCCGTCCTGGTCGAGCTCGGCCTCGTCGAGCTCGACGGCGCCGGCGGCGTCAGCGTCCCGCCGGCTCAGCCGACCGACCTCGAGCGCTCCCCGGCGTTCCGCGCTGCGGCCCAGCGCCACGCGGAGGGGCTGCGATGGCTGACCAGCGCGAGCGCGACCTCACGGGCGGCATGACCGGCGGGGTGCCCGCCGAGCACCCCGATCGCACGCCCGTCGACCTCGTCGCGCATCCGGAAGAGCACCGTCCGGTCGCCCGTCCGGACCTCACCGACTACGAGCGGCGCCTGCTCAGCGACCTGTTCGCGATCATCGAGGAGCACGCCGAGGAGGCGGCGCTCCCGATCGACCGGAGCCGCGTCGAGGACGCGTTCGTCTTCGCCTGCGAGCACCACGCCGACCAGCGCCGCAAGTCGGGCGAGGACTTCATCGTCCATCCGGTCAGCGTCGCCAAGATCTGCGCCGGCATGCGGCTGGACACCGAGACGCTGGTGGCCGCGCTGCTGCACGACACCGTCGAGGACACCTCGGCGTCGCTGGAGGAGGTCAAGGAGCTCTTCGGCGAGGAGGTCTCCACGCTGGTCGACGGCGTCACGAAGCTCACGGGCATCACCTTCACCTCGCGCGACGAGGCGCAGGCCGAGAACTACCGCAAGATGATGGTCGCGATGGCCTCCGACATCCGGGTCATCCTGATCAAGCTCGCCGATCGGCTGCACAACATGCGCACGATCGACGCGATGCCCAAGCAGAAGCAGATCGAGAAGGCCAAGGAGACCCTCGAGATCTACGCGCCGATCGCGCACCGGCTCGGCATCCACGCGATCAAGTGGGAGCTGGAGGACCTCGCGTTCGCCGCCCTGCACCCGCGCAAGTACCAGGAGATCAAGGGCCTGGTCAACCAGCAGCGCGAGGAGCGCGAGGACTACGTCAAGGGCGCCGGCGACGAGCTGTCGCGCGAGCTCGAGGCGCTCGGCATCGCGGCCCGGATCTCCGGGCGGGCGAAGCACTTCTATTCCATCTACTCCAAGATGACCAAGAAGGGCCGGGAGTTCAACGAGATCTACGACCTCACCGCCATGCGCGTGGTCGTCGACTCGGTGAAGGACTGCTACGGCGCCGTCGGCGTCATCCACTCGCTGTGGAAGCCGCTGCCCGGCCGCTTCAAGGACTTCGTCGCGATGCCGAAGTTCAACATGTACCAGTCGCTGCACACGACGGTCATCGGACCGGAGGGGCTGCCGCTGGAGATCCAGATCCGCACGCGCGACATGCACGACATGGCCGAGTTCGGCGTCGCCGCGCACTGGATGTACAAGCAGGACCCCAAGAAGAAGGGCGCCGAGGGCGGCCCGGGGACCGACGACAAGCTCAAGTGGCTGCGGTCGATGCTCGACTGGCAGCAGGAGCTCCATGACCCCAAGGAGTTCATGGAGACGCTCCGCGTCGACCTGTTCGACGAGGAGGTCTTCGTCTTCACCCCGAAGGGCGAGGTCAAGTCGATGCAGTCCGGCGCGACGCCGCTGGACTTCGCCTACGAGGTCCACACCGAGGT
>NZ_DATHDY010000029.1:0-165709 GCF_035318805.1 Baekduia sp. | reverse complement strand
GGGTGCGCCTTCTCGATCTCGTCGAGCAGGATCACGCTGTACGGACGGCGCCGGACCGGCTCGGTGAGCTGGCCGCCGTCGCCGTAGCCGACGTAGCCCGGAGGCGAGCCGATCAGGCGCGCGACCGTGTGCGGCTCGCGGTACTCCGACATGTCGATCCGGACCAGGGCGTCCTCGGTGGCGAACAGCCGCTCGCTGAGCGCCTTGACCAGCTCGGTCTTGCCGACGCCGGTGGGGCCGAGGAACAGAAACGAGCCCAGGGGCCGGTCCGGCTCCGACAGCCCGACGCGGGCACGGCGGATGGTGTCGGCGACCTTCTCGACCGCCTCGTCCTGGCCGACGACGCGCAGGTGCAGGTCGTCCTCCAGGTCCACCAGCCGCTGCAGCTCGCCGGCGACCAGCTCGCCCACCGGGATCCCGGTGCGCGCGGCGACCACCGCGGCGACCGCGGTCTCGTCGACCGTGGGACGCTCGGGGATCTCCGGGCCGGCCTCGGCCGCGACGGCCAGGCGGCGCTTGATCGTCGCGGCCCGCTCGTACTCCTCGGCCTCCACGGCGATGCGCAGCTCGTCGCGCAGCGCCTCGACGTCGGCGGGGGCCGGCGTCTGCAGACGCAGCTTGGCGGCGGCCTGGTCGACCAGGTCGATGGCCTTGTCGGGCAGGTGCTGCTCGGTCATGTAGCGGTCGCTCAGCCGGGCCGCCGCGTTCAGCGCGTCGTCGGTGATGTCGGCGCCGTGGTGCTCCTCGTAGGCCGAGCGCAGGCCGCGGAGGATCTCCACGGTCTCGTCGACCGACGGGGCCTCGACCATCACGGGCGAGAAGCGGCGCGCCAGCGCAGCGTCACGCTCGATCCGGCGGAACTCCGACAGCGTCGTCGCGCCGATCATCTGCAGCTCGCCACGGGCGAGCATCGGCTTGAGCAGGTTCGCGGCGTCCATCGCGCCCTCGGCGCCGCCGGCGCCCAGGACGGTGTGCAGCTCGTCGATGAACAGCACGATGCGGCCCTCGGAGGCGACGACCTCGGAGAGGACGGCCTTGAGGCGCTGCTCGAACTGGCCACGGTACTGGCTCCCGGCCACCAGGCTGCCGAGATCCAGCGCCACGACGCGGGCGTCGCGGAGCGTGTCGGGGACGTCGTCCTGCGTGATGCGCAGGGCGAGACCCTCGACGATGGCGGTCTTGCCGACGCCGGCCTCGCCGATGAGGACGGCGTTGTTCTTGCGACGGCGGGCGAGGATCTCGACGGTCTGCTCGATCTCCTCACGGCGGCCGATGACCGGGTCGATCCGGCCTTCACGCGCATCGCCGGTCAGGTCGCGTCCGAACTCGTCGAGCGCCGGCGTGGCCGACTGCTGCTGCTCGGTCTGGACACGGGTCTGGGAGGGGTCGGGGATACCGGCGCCGTCGATCGGCGTGGCGCCGACGTCGGCGGGGTTGACGCCGGCCTGGCCGAAGCCCTGCATGAGCCCGCGGGCGCAGACGTCGCACATCGCGGCCGCGTGGCGGCCGGTCTCGGTGGCGACGACCATGTGCATCGTCCCGGGGCGCTCGCCACAGACGGCGCAGGGGACGGCGTTGAAGTTGGGCTGTTCAGGCAACTTTGTTCTCGTCTCTCAGAAAGAAAATCTCAGTCGAACACACTTAAGTCTAGCGTCGTGAGAGGATGCCGCCTCATGCTGTCCGCCTACCGACGTTCCGGTGCCGACCCCCCGTTCGGCGATCCGCGCCGACCCCATGGGGTGGCGATGGAAGGCTGGTTCTGGCGCATCACGGAGCCCCGGAGCGGGGCGGTCGTGGTGGCGCTGGCGGGGGTCAACCGGGCCGCCGACGGCCGTGCGTGGGGGACCGTCGGCCTGGCGGCCCATCCGGGCGGGTTCTCACGGTCGGCGCTGGTCGACAGCGCCGAGGTCGGTGTCGATTCGTCCATCGCGATCGGCCAGGCGTTACACGCCGACCCTCGATCGGTGCGGCTCGACCTCGGGCCGGACGCCCAGCTCTCGGTCGAGCTCGACGCGGCCGTGCCGTGGCCGCGGCGCGCGTTCGGCGGGCTGGGCGCCGCGCAGGCGATCCCGGGGCTCAGCCAGTACTGGCACCCGTGGCTGCTGCAGGCGCGCGTGCGGGGCCACGCGGTCGCCGGCGGGGTGCGGATCGACCTCGACGGCGCGATCGCCTACGCGGAGAAGAACTGGTCCAACGGCGGCTTCCCGGAGGCGTGGTGGTGGGGGCAGGCGCACGCGTTCGACACCGACGAGCACGCCTGCGTGGCGTTCGCCGGCGGCCGCGCCGGGGTCGGGCCGCTGCGGATGCTCGCGACCTCGCTGGTGGTGCGGGCCGGCGGCGAGCTCGTCCGGCTCGTGCGGCCGCTTCAGCCGCTGCGCGTCGGCGTGGACGCGCGCGGGTGGCGGTTCTCCGGCCGCACCGCCGGCGGCGTGTCGGTCGAGGTCGAGGGCCACGCCAACGGCACGGCGCCCCACCGGCTGCCGATCCCGCTTCCGGCACAGCGGCGCCACCGCGAGGACGCCGCGTCCCAGCACCTGGCGGGCGAGCTGCGGGTGGTCCTGCGCCGCCGTGGGCGCACGCTCTACGAGGGCACGTCGCGGCTGGCGGGGCTGGAGCGGGGGGCGGGGTGATCGGCGGGGTGAGGGGCGCCGGGAGGGCCGGGACGGGCGACGCAGGCGTCGAGGGACGACTGAACCGCGCTATACGCGGTTGAGTCGTCCCTCGACGCCCGGGGCCCCCTCGCCGCGGTTACGCCGTCAGCCGCGCCCGCAGCGCAGCGAGCGCCTCGTCCTCGAAGCCCTGCTCGCGCAGCCAGGCCGCTGGGCTGCCGTGGCGCTCGTCGAGGAGCTCGAGGATGCGGCGCATGCTCCCGGGGCGCGGCGCGTGGCGGTCGGCCGCGTGGCCCTCGACGTCCCTGGCGTAGGTGGGCGACGACGCCAGGCGGGCGACGATCGCCTCGATCCGCTCGGCCGTCAGCGCGTAGTCGGCGACGATCGCGTCGCGGTCCGCGCCGGCCGCGTCGAGCGCCAGCGCGACGACGATCCCGGTCCGGTCCTTGCCCGCGGCGCAGTGCACGAGGGCGGCACCGCCCTCGGGCGGGTCGGCGATCGTGCGCAGCGCGGCGATCACGGAGTCGGGCCGGTGCTCGAGGTAGCCCATGTAGGTCTGCACCGTCGGCGACTCGCCGGGAATCGGAGCGCCGCCGATGCCCATCTGCCAGGGCACGATCGTGTCGGCGTCGACGACGTCGGTGTGCTCGCCGGCCTCGGGGTAGAGCGACCGGTGCTCGACGACCACGCGGTCGTGGGCCAGCAGCGGACCGGGGCCCTCGAGCCGGACCTCGACGCCCGTGCGCAGGTCGACGACCGCGCGGACGCCGTGGTCGTCGACCAGATGGGCGACGTCGGCGGCCGAGAGGTCCTGCAGGTTGTCGGACCGCAGGAGGCGTCCGGGCGCGATCGCCCCGCCCTGACACAGCGGCACGCCGCCGAGGTCACGGGCGTTGACGGCGCCCTCCAGGTCGATCCAGCGGGGAGCGGCGTCGGTCAGCGTCATCCCCCTCGACGGTAGCGAGGCGACGCTGGTGGGCGCGTGAAGGACCGGTGCTCAGCCGTCGCGCTCGGCCCGCCGCACGGCGCGCGCCAGCGCCTCGCCGCCGATCAGGCGCTCCCACGGGCCGACGACCGCCCACAGCGCGCGCAGGCGCAGGGCCGCGGAGCGGTCCACCGGCGCGATGCGGGCCTCGGAGATCAGCGCGCTGCGGCCGGGCCCGTCGTCCACGACGCCGTGGGCGAAGAGCACGCGGACCGTCCCGGGCCGGTGCCACGCGCGGAACGCCTCGGCGCCGTCGAGCCGCGGGTAGTCGCGCCGGATCGTCCAGATCCGCCCGACCAGCCCGGAGACCGACCAGCGCTCGTCCTCGGCCAGCACGGCGAACGGCGGCGCGGCGAACATCGCCCGGAACGTCACGCCCGGCGGCAGGTCGGGGATCCGCCAGCGCACCAGGCGCCCGAGCCGGCCGGTCTCGTCGAGGCGGAGCGCCGCCGCGGCGTCCCACAGGGCGTCGGGCCTCGCGTGCGAGACGCGCCGATGCCGGGTGCGAACGGCGGGCTGCGGGAGCCAGGCGTCGAGGTCGAAGGGGAGGTCGTGGTCGGGCACCCGACACCTATCCTCGTGGACCCATGGCCCTGGATCCCCGCTTCGTCGCCGATGTCGTCGCCCGCGCGCTCGCCGAGGACGTCGGCGCCGGCGACGTGACCACGCAGGCCACCGTCCCCGACGGCGCCCGGGCGGTCGCGACCATCACGCAGAAGGCCCCGGGCGTGGTCTTCGGCCTCGACGTCGCCGAGGAGGCGTTCCGGCAGGCTGACGGCGAGCTGCTGATCGAACGCCTGTGCCCGGAAGGGGCGTGGCAGGAACCCGGCACGCCGGTCCTGCGCATCACCGGATCGGCCGCCGGCATCCTCGTCGCGGAACGCACGGCCCTCAACTTCCTGCAGCGCCTGAGCGGCGTGGCGACGCTGACGGCCCGCTACGTCCGCGCGATCGAGGGCACCGGCGCCAAGATCCTCGACACGCGCAAGACCACGCCGACGCTGCGCCCGCTGGAGAAGGCGGCCGTCGTCGCCGGCGGCGGGACGAGCCATCGCTTCGGCCTGTTCGACATGGTGCTGATCAAGGAGAACCACGTCGCCGCGGCCGGTGGCGTGGGTCCGGCGGTGCGCGCGGCGCGCGAGCGGTTCGCCGGCCTCCCGATCGAGGTCGAGGCGCAGACCGGCGAGGACGTCGCCGAGGCGCTGGAGGCGGGCGCGCCCCGGATCCTGCTCGACAACATGACCCCGGACCAGATGCGCGCGATCGCCGCCGACGTCGCCGGCCGAGCCGAGCTGGAGGCCAGCGGCAACATCAACCTCGACACCGTCCGGAACGCCGCCGGCACGGGGGTAGACTTCGTGTCGGTCGGAGCGCTGACGCACTCCGCACCAGCCCTCGACCTCTCCCTCATCCTGGAGCGTCTGCCATGAACCTCCCCATGGCCCCCAGCCCCACTGCCCCGCAGGCCCTGACGGCCGACGAGATCAGCGTGCTGACCGCCGAGGTTCGCGCGCTCGCCGCCGAGCGCAACGCCGTCATCCTGGCCCACAACTACCAGGTGCCCGAGGTGCAGGACGCCGCCGACTACGTCGGCGACAGCCTCGGCCTGAGCCGCAAGGCGGCCGCCGTCGACGCCGAGGTCATCGCGTTCTGCGGCGTGCACTTCATGGCCGAGACGGCGTCGATCCTGTCGCCCGAGAAGACCGTCCTGATCCCGGACCTCGACGCCGGCTGCTCGCTGGCCGACTCGATCACCCCCGAGCAGCTCACGGCCTGGCAGGCCAAGCACCCCGACGCGGTGACCGTCATGTACGTCAACACGACGGCCGAGATCAAGGCGCTGACCGACTACTGCGTCACGTCGTCCAACGCCGTCAAGGTCGTCCAGCACATCCTCGCCGAGCGCGGTGCCGATGCGGAGATCCTGTTCGGCCCCGACATGTGGCTGGGCGCCTACGTCGAGAAGCAGGTCGGCCGCTCGCTGCACGTCTGGGACGGCGAGTGCCACGTGCACGCCGGCATCCGCCCCAAGGACATCACGACGATGCGCGCCGAGCACCCCGACGCGGACTTCCTGATCCACCCGGAGTGCGGCTGCTCGACCCAGGTCATGGAGTACGTGGCCGCGGGCGACATCGCGACCGAGGGCGTCCACATGCTGTCGACGGGCGGGATGCTCGACTACGCCAAGGAGCACGCCGGCCAGGGCGGCACCGCGATCATGGCGACCGAGACCGGCATGCTGCACCAGCTGCGCATGGCCGCGCCCGACGTCGACTTCGTCGCCGCCAACGAGCGCGCCTCCTGCCGCTACATGAAGATGATCACGCTGCCGAAGCTGCGCGACTGCCTGCGCGACCTCAGCGGCCGCGTGCAGGTCGACCCGGCCCTCGCCGAGCGCGCGCGCCTGCCGATCGAGCGCATGGTCGCGATCGGCTAGGCCGATCGGCTAGGTCGCTCCGTCGAGGTAGGCCTTCGACAGCCGCTTCGGCGCGCGCGCCAGCCAGGCCTCGACGATCAGCTCGTCGAGGTCGGCGAGGGTGATCGCGTCGAGGCGCACGCCGGTCAGCGTACGGCGGGGGCGTGGCGTGCGCCACGATGCTCGGGTGCTCTTCGCCGACCTCGCCGCCACGTCCGCCGCCGTCCGCGACACCCGCTCGCGCAAGCGCAAGGCCGAGCTGCTCGGGGCCGCGCTGCGGCAGCTCGACCTCGCCGAGGTCGAGCCCGGCGTGGCGTACCTCAGCGGCGAGCTGCGCCAGCGGCGCACCGGCGTCGGCTGGGCGGCGCTGCGCGAGCTGCCGGCGCCGGCCGTGGAGCCGAGCCTGGAGGTCGGCGACGTCGATGGCGCGCTGGAGCGGATCGCCGCGCTCTCGGGCGCGGGGTCGCAGGCGGCGCGGCGCGAGGCGATCACCGCGCTGTTCGCGCGCGCGACCGCTGCCGAGCAGGCGTTGCTGCGCGCGCTGATCTCGGGCGAGGTCCGCCAGGGCGCGCTGGCCGGCGTGATGGCCGATGCCGTCGCCGCCGCCACCGGGCTCCCGCGGGCGGCGGTTGACCGCGCGACGATGCTGCGCGGCGACGCCCGCGCGGTGGCCGAGGTCGCGCTGCGCGAGGGCGAGGCCGGGCTCGGCCAGTTCCGGCTGGAGGTGGGCCGGCCGCTGGGGCCGATGCTCGCGTCGCCGTCGGCGTCGCTGGAGGAGGCGATGGAGCGGGTGGGGGAGGGCGTCGTGGACTGGAAGCTCGACGGCGCCCGGATCCAGGTCCACCGCGACGGCGACGACGTGGCGGTCTACAGCCGCTCGCTGGACGACCTGACGGCGCGGCTGCCCGAGGTCGTCGCGGCGGCGCGCGCCCTTCCCGCGCGTCGCGTGGTGCTCGACGGCGAGGCGATCGCGCTCCGGGCCGACGGGCGGCCGGAGCCGTTCCAGGTGACCTCGTCGCGCATCGCGTCGGGCGCGCCGGGGATCGTGCCCGTGCTCTTCGACGTGCTGCACCTCGACGGCGAGGACCTCCTCGACGCGCCGTTGGCCCGCCGCGCCGAGGCGCTGGACGCCGCGGCGCCCGAGGCGCTGCGGGTACCCCGCGTGGTGACCGGCGATCCGGCCGCCGCCCAGGCGCACTTCGACGCCGCGCTGGCGGCCGGGCACGAGGGCGTCGTCGTCAAGGCGCTCGACGCGCCGTACGCCGCGGGCCGGCGCGGCGCCGGCTGGCTGAAGGTCAAGCCGCGCCACACCCTCGACCTCGTGATCCTCGCCGCCGAGTGGGGCCATGGCCGCCGCCAGGGCTGGCTGAGCAACCTGCACCTCGGCGCGCGGGCCGTCGACGGCGACGGGTTCGTGATGCTCGGCAAGACGTTCAAGGGCCTCACCGACGCGATGCTCGCCTGGCAGACCGAGCGGCTGCAGGAGCTCGCCGTGGAGCAGCGCGGGATCACCGTGCACGTCCGCCCCGAGCTCGTCGTGGAGATCGCCTTCGACGGCGTGCAGACCTCGCCGCGCTACCCGGGCGGCGTCGCGCTGCGCTTCGCCCGCGTGCTGCGCTATCGCGAGGACAAGACCGCGGCGGAGGCCGACGACCTCGCCGCGGTGCTGGCGCTCGCACCCTGAGGGCGGCTCAGCAGCCGTCGGGGCCGCACGTCGCGCCGTCGGCCACCACCGCCAGCGGCGGGCGGGCGTCCCAGCCCTGCTGCAGGAAGTCGGCCAGGACCTCCGGCGGCTGGGCGCCCGAGGCGCCCATGGCCCGGTCGATGACGAAGAACGGCACGCCGCGGATGCCGAGCGAGCTGCCGGTGCGCTCGTCGCCGCGGACCTCGTCGGCGAAGCGGTCGCTCGCGAGCACGCCGGCGACCTCGTCGGCCGGCAGGCCCACATCGGCGGCCAGGCGGCGCAGCGTGTCGTGGTCGCTGATCAGCTCGCCCTCGGTGAGGTAGGCGGCGAACAGCCGCTCCTTCATCGCGTCCTGCCGGCCGTGCGTCGCGGCGAGGTGCACCAGGCGGTGCGCGTCGAACGTGTTGCCCGAGCGCGCCCGGTCGAAGTGGAAGTCCAGGCCGTCGCGGGCGGCGGTGTCGGTCATGGACTGCTCCATCGCGCGGGCCTCGTCGACCGAGACGCCGTACTTCTCGGCCAGGCGCGCGGCGCGCTCGCCCTCGACCTCGGCCGGCGCGGCCGGATCGAGCTCGAAGCTGCGCCACGTGACCGTGACCTCGTCACGGTGCTCGAAGCTCTCCATTGCTGCCTCGAAGCGACGCTTGCCCACGTAGCACCACGGGCAGGCGATGTCCGACCAGATCTCGACGTTCACGACGACCGGTTCCTTCGTTGAGTGAGCAACTACCTCAGTGGATCGTAGCGCTCACGGCGGCAGGATCAGCCCTGGTCGTCGACCAGCGCGACCGCGTCGAACAGGCGGGCGCCGTCCTCGTCGGTGGAGAGCTCGGCCTCGTGGACCCACGCGCCGGCGCCGAGGACCTCGTCGAGGCACGGGTCGCCGGACGGGTCCGCCGAGCCGTCGTCGGTCGCGTCGTCGGCGAGCGGGTCGGAGCCGTCGTCGGCGGCGGGGACCAGGCCGTGGTAGCCGGAGAGCAGCTTGGCCGAGGCGGTGGACGCCGACGCGTCGCCGGTGGCGTCGTCGCCCTCGTCGGCGCTGGAGGAGTCGGCGCTCGCGTCGTCGGTCGCGGCGGGATCGTCGCCGGCGCTGCCGTGGTCGCCGGTCGCGTCGTCGGTCGCGGACGTGTCGCCGGCGGCCGAGTCGTCGTAGCCCGCCTCGAAGGCGCCGGTCGCGTTGCACTCGACGGTCGTCTGGACGTCGACCGCGGCGGTGACCGTCTTGCCCGTGGAGGCGAGGCGCACGGTCAGGTCGCCGTCGGCGAAGGACACGACCTGGCCGGCGTTCTCGCTGCCGTCCTTGGTGCCGTCGTCGTCGGAGTCGGGATCGCCGGGGTCGTTGGCGGTCCGCTGCTCGGAGAGGTTGCTCAGGCCGTCGCGGTCGGCGTCCTCACGGCCGTCGGCCCGGCCGTCGCGGTCGGAGTCGCGCTGGTCGGGGTTGGTCCCGGCGCGCTGCTCGGAGGCGTTGTCGAGCCGGTCGCCGTCGCGATCCTCGCCGGCGTCCCGGGTGCCGTCCTTGTCGGAGTCGGCCTGCTTCGGGTTGGTGTGGGCGCGGTACTCGGTGTAGTTGGTGAGGCCGTCCTTGTCGGGGTCGGCCACGGCGGACTTCACGTGGTAGCGCTGCTGGAACTTCGTGGGGAGCTTGGGCGCGGCGTTCTTCTTGGCGGAGGTGGTCGCAGGCAGCGCGAGAGCGGCGATTGCGACGACGGCCAGCGCAGGGACGCGCATCAGGGGGGCGGCAGGCATCGTGCCCCTCCCCTCGGCCGTCCGGCCCGAGGCATTGACGGAACGGCCCGCGATCTAGGCCGCGCGTCCGGCCCGGGGGTCCTCAGTTCTGGGGAGGGGCGGCGTCGATGAGCTCGATGCCGTGGTCGGCGACCTGGCGCACGACGGGCAACGTGTCGCGCTTGCGCTCGAACTCGCCGGGGGTGTAGCAGTGCACGTCCGCGGTGCCGCCCATCTCGGAGGCGTCCCAGAGGTTGCCCGCCTGGTAGACGCGCTCCAGCCACGGAACGCCCGCGAAGTACTCCGAGATGAGGATCGCGACGTACTCGCTGCCGCGCTCGCGCTGGGGCGGGGCGCCCTGCAGGTCGAGCACGCGCGCGCCGCCGAGGATGACCCGCTCCAGCGGCCAGCGGCCGTCCACGCGCTGGACGTACCGGTGCAGCTCGCGCTCGTTCAGCATCTCGGCCACGAATGGCGGGCTGGCAGTCATCGTTCTCTCGCCACGACCACGACGGATGACTGTCGCAGAACGCGCGAGCCGGCGCCACTCCTTGTGTGACGCCGGCTCGGAGCTCAGAACTCGCTCTCGTCGTGCGGCCCGACGACCGCCACGGCGGCGGTGGCCGGATCGACGTTGCGCGCGATGGCGGCGACGTCGTCGAACGTGACGGCGTCCAGCGCGTCGATCGCGCGGTCGGGATCGATGTCCTCGCCGAAGACGATCGCCTGTGACGCCGCGAAGCGGGCCACGGCGTTCGTGTTCTCGAAGGCGAGGACGCGGCGCCCGGCGGCGTACGCGCGGGCCCGCTCGACCTCCTCCTCGGTGGGGCCGTCGCGGTGCAGCTCGGCGACGATCTCCCGCATGCGGCCGTAGGCCTCGCCGGTCTTGGACGAGTCCAGGCCGGCGCCGAGCTGGAGGATCGACGCGTCGGCCAGCGAGTGGTCGACGGAGTAGACCGAGTAGCAGAGGCCACGCTGCTCGCGGATCTCGTCGAACAGGCGCGAGCCCATCGAACCGCCCAGCAGCGTCGAGTAGATCGTCATCGCCGCGCGCTGCGCCGGATCGGTGACGTCGACCTGCGGGGCGTACATGAGGCGCAGGTGCGACTGGTTGGAGTCGCGGCGCTCGACGAGCACCTCCTGCTGCAGGCTCGGCGCGGGGTCGAACGGCTCGGGCGCGACGAGCGTCGGGAAGCGCTCGAACAGCTCGGACACCTGTCCGTTGGCCGGCACGTGGTCGATGTTGCCGACGATGAACGCCCCGCCGCGCGACCCGGCCCAGCGGCGCTCGCGGAACGTGACGATCGCGTCGCGGCTGAACGTGCGCAGGTGCTCCTCGGGGCCGAGGACGGTCCGGCCGAGCGGGTGCTCGCCGAACGCGGCGCGGTCGATGAGCTCCTCGGCGACGGCCGACGGTTGGTCCTTGTAGCGCTGGATCTCCTGGATGACGACGCCGCGCTCGCGGTCGAGCTCCTCGGCGTCCAGCAGCGGCCGGCCGACGAAGTCGGTCAGGAGGTCGATGGCCTCCAGCGCGGCCTCGGCGCGGACGGTGATGTGGAAGGCCACGAGATCGTGCGAGGTGTACGCGTTGAGCGTCCCGCCCATGCGCTCGGCGGTCTCGTTGACCTTCTTGTAGTGGTCGTACTTCTCCCCGCCCTTGAAGACGAGGTGCTCCAGGAAGTGCGCCATGCCGTTCTCCTCGGGGCGCTCGGTGCGCGCCCCGGCGTCGAAGGCGGCGAGGATCGTGACCGCACGCGTCCCGGGGAGCTCTACGCGGTGCAGCGGAAGACCGTTGGCGAGGGTCTCGCTCGTGATGGAAGGCACACACGCAATCTAGCTTGCACGAACGCATGCTTCGGCAGGGATCGGCGCCACCGGGGCTAAGGTCAGTCGGACCATGGCGATCGTCGAACGCCACAAGCAGGAGCTCGAGCGCAGCGCGGCCCCCCGGGACCGCGCGCCGTCCGTCATCGAGTTCCGCGGCGTCTCCAAGAACTACGGGCCCACCAACGGTGGCCTCGAGACCGCGTCGTTCTCGATCCAGCGAGGCGAGTTCGTCTTCCTGGTCGGGTCCACCGGCTCGGGCAAGTCCACGCTGATGAAGCTCCTGATCAAGGAGATCGAGCCGACCGCCGGCACGATCCGCGTCGCCGGGCGCGACCTCTCGGAGATCACGCGCAAGAAGGTCCCGTACTACCGGCGCAACATCGGGATCGTGTTCCAGGACTTCAAGCTGCTTCTCGACCGCACGGTCTACGACAACGTCGCCTACGCGCTGCAGGTCACCGGCAGCTCGCGCAAGGAGATCCGGGCCAAGGTCCCCGACATCCTGCGCCTGACCGGGCTGGCGACCAAGCTGCACTCGTTCCCCGACCAGCTGTCGGGCGGCGAGCAGCAGCGCGTCGCGGTGGCGCGCGCGTTCGTCAACCACCCGCCGCTGCTGCTGGCCGACGAGCCCACGGGCAACCTCGACCCCGAGACGTCGGTCGGCATCATGCAGCTGCTGTACCGGATCAACCGCACCGGCACGACCGTGCTCGTCGCGACGCACGACGCGACGATGGTCGACCGCATGCGCCGCCGGGTGCTCGAGCTCCATCAGGGCCGCCTGGTCCGCGACGAGCTCGACGCGCAGTACGCGCGCAGCGACATGAACACCGCCGAGTTCGGCGCGCTGCTGCGCGAGCCGGCCCCGGAGCCCAAGCGCGGCCCCCAGGCCGACCGCCAGCGCAGCCGCGACGCGGCCCGTCGCGACCGCGATGAGTTCGACGACATCTTCCCCTCGGAGTCATGAAGCCCGCCTTCTTCGTCAAGGAGGCGATGCGCTCGATCTCGCGCAACGCCATCCCGTCGTTCGCCGCCATGGCGTCGGTGCTCGTCACCGTGCTCGTGCTCGGCGTCTTCATCCCCGTGGTCCAGGCGACCACCGGCGCCGCCAACGAGGTGCGCGGCCGCGTGCTCGTCGACGTGTACCTCAAGAAGCACGCGACCAAGGCGGACATCGCCCGCGTCCAGGGGCTGCTGCGCGACAAGGTCGACCACGTCGGCAAGGTCGAGTACGTCTCCAAGGCCCAGGCCTACGCGCAGGAGAAGAAGCGCAACCCCGAGGCCTACCAGCTGCTCGGGGCCAACCCGCTGCCCGACACGTTCCGCGTCACGCCCGACAAGCCCGACAACGTGCTGAAGCTGCGTGACGCGCTGATGCCCGCGGCGGTGTCCGGCCCGCCCACCCGGCGCGCGCCGGTCGACACGTCGATCGAGCAGGTCAAGAACCGCAAGGACGAGACCACCAAGATCCTCACCGCGACGCGCGTGGTGAAGCTCGCCATGGGCGGCCTCGCGATCCTGCTGATCGTCGCCTCGGTGCTGCTGATCTCCAACACGATCCGCCTGAGCCTGTTCTCGCGGCGCCGCGAGGTCGAGGTCATGAAGCTGGTCGGCGCGACCGACTCGTTCATCCGCTGGCCGTTCGTGATCGAGGGCATCGTGCTCGGCGCGCTGGGCGGGGTCGTGGCGGTGCTGCTGCTCGGCGTCGGCAAGGTGGCGCTGCTGGACCCGCTGTCGTCGGACTTCGCACTGATCGCCGCGCCGGAGACGATCGGCTTCGGCCTGCTGGCCGTGCTGCTGCTCGTCGCCAGCGTGGGCGTGTCGGCCGCCGGGTCGAGCATCTCGCTGCGCAAGTTCCTGCGGGTCTGAGCGGCGGACGGCGCCCGCGTGCCGGCTCGCCGGCGCGTCCGGGTCCATAGGCTGCCGGCCCATGAGGGTCGAGGAGCTCGAAGACCGGTTCGTCGTCGTCGACGGCGTGCGCCTGCATTACGTGGAGGCCGGCGAGGGGCCGCTGGTCGTGCTGCTGCACGGCTTCCCCGAGTTCTGGTGGAGCTGGCGGCGGCAGATCCCGGCGCTCGTCGCTGCGGGCTTCCGCGTCGTCGCCGTCGACCAGCGCGGCTACGCGCTATCGGACCGGCCGCGCAGCTGGCGGGACTACCGCGTCGAGCGCCTTGCCGCCGACGTGGATGGCCTGATCGCGGCGCTGGGCGAGGAGCGCGCGCACGTCGTCGGCCACGACTGGGGCGCCGCCGTGGCGTGGACGCTGGCCTCGCTGCATCCCGAGCGCGTGGAGCGCCTCGCGATCCTCAACGTGCCGCACCCCGAGCGCATGGAGCGCGCGCTGCGCACGTCGGCCAGGCAGCTGCGCCGCAGCTGGTACATGCTCTTCTTCCAGCTCCCGTGGCTGCCCGAGCGCCTCCTGCGCGCGGGCGGGCGCCGGTCCCTCGAGAAGATCTACGGCGACGCGCGCCCCGGCGCGTTCACCGAGGCCGACCTCGACCGCTACGAGCAGGCGCTGCTGGGCCCTGGCGGCATGAAGGGCCCGATCGACTGGTACCGGGCCGCGCTGCGCCGCAACCCGGCCACGCTCGCCCGGCTCCACCGGCCGATCCCGGCGCCCACGCTCGTCATCTGGGGCCGCCAGGACCGCCACCTCGGCGCCGAATGGGCCGAGCCCGCTGCCGCGCTCGTGCCCGATGCGCGGATGGCGTGGCTGCCCGACGCCAGCCACTGGGTGCAGCACGACGAGCCCGAGGCGGTCAACCGCCTGCTCGTCGACTTCCTCACGGCGGCGTAGCACCGCCGTCGGACCCCTAGCCTGTGCGGCGATCATGATCCGTCGCGTCCTCGCCTCGCTCGTCCTCGTCCTCGTCCTGCTCGGCGCGGGGATCTACCTCGGCGGCCACCCCAGCGGCCTGCCCGGCTTCGTGCGGGATCCGCTGGTCGGCGACCAGGACACGCGCGTGATCGGCGAGGCGCTCGACCAGGTCCACAACACCTACTACCGCGAGATCCCCGACAAGGACCTCGCCAACGCGTCGATCAGGGGCATGGTCGCGTCGCTGAAGGACCGCTTCTCCAACTACTTCGATCCGCAGCAGTATGCGAAGTTCCAGCAGCAGCAGAGCGGCGAGTTCGCCGGCATCGGCGTGCAGGTGACCGAGGTCGCCGACGGGCTGCGCGTCGCCGAGGTCTACGACAACTCGCCGGCCAGCCGCGCCAAGGTCGAGGTCGGCGACGTCCTCTTCCGCGTCGGCGGCACGTCGCTGAAGGGCCGCACGAGCAAGCAGTCCGTCGCGCTGATCCAGGGGCGAATCGGAACCGACGTCAGGCTCGGCGTCCGCCACAAGGGCACCGTTCGCGAGGTCACGCTGACGCGCGCCACGATCTCGGTCCCCGTCGTGGCGTCGAAGGACAA
This sequence comes from Baekduia sp., assembly GCF_035318805.1. Lineage (GTDB taxonomy): Bacteria > Actinomycetota > Thermoleophilia > Solirubrobacterales > Solirubrobacteraceae > Baekduia. The sequence continues at coordinate 151,045 of NZ_DATHDY010000029.1, read as the reverse complement.
GACCGTGCGCGGCAAGGAGCTGGGCGTCGTCAAGCTCGCGCAGTTCTCCTCGGGCGCGCACGCCGAGGTCGCTCAGGCCGTCCGCAAGGAGCTGAAGGCCGGCGCCAAGGGCATCGTCTTCGACCTGCGCGACAACCCGGGCGGGCTGGTCACCGAGGCGCAGCTCGTCGCCTCCGCCTTCCTCCCGGACGGCAAGATCGTCACGACCAAGGGCCGCGCGGTGCCGTCGCGCACGCTGAGCGCGACCGGCGATCCCGTCGCCCCCAAGACGCCCATGGTCGTGCTGGTCAACCGCAACAGCGCCTCGGCCGCCGAGATCGTCGCCGGCGCACTGCAGGACCGCAAGCGGGCGACGCTCGTCGGCACCCGCACGTTCGGCAAGGGCGTCTTCCAGGAGGTCATCGACCTCTCCAACGGCGGGGCGCTGGACATCACCGCCGGCCAGTACTTCCTGCCGTCGGGCCGCAACCTCGGTGGCAAGGGGACCTCGACGGGCAGCGGGCTGACGCCCGACGTGGCCGCCACCGACGATCCCAAGACCCCGAAGGTCGACGAGGCGCTGGACAGGGCGCTCGATGTCCTAGCGGCCAGGTCATGAACGGCGACGGCTTCACCGTCGGGCTGCTGGCCAAGCGCGGCCGGTTCGTCGTCGCCGAGCCGTTCTTCGACGCGCGGAGGGGCAAGCGCACGGTCGTCGACGCGGGGCGCAACGCGCGCCCCGGGCAGCTCGTGCTCGTCCGGGCCGGCGGGCGTGGCAAGGCGCGGGCCAAGGTGGTCAAGGTCATCGGGCGCCCGGACGTGGCGCGCGACGTCGTCGAGGCGCTGATGCTCGACCGCGGCCTGCGCCGCCAGTTCCCGCCGGGCGTCGAGCGGGCGGCCAAGGAGGCCGTGGAGCGGATGGAGGACGCGACGGGCGATGACGTCGAGGTGGCTCGCCGCGACCTGCGCGACCTGCCGACCTTCACGATCGACCCGATCACGGCCAAGGACTTCGACGATGCGATCAGCGCCGAAGTGATCGATCCCGCCCACCCGGGCCGCCGGCGCGTGTGGGTCCACATCGCCGACGTGTCGGCCTACGTCAAGCCCGGGTCGCCGGTCGACCGCGAGGCCTACCGTCGCGGCACCTCGGTGTACGTCCCGGGCGCCGTCGAGCCGATGTTGCCCGAGGTGCTGTCGGCCGGCGCCTGCTCGCTGGTGCCCGGCCAGGAGCGCCTGGCGGTCACCGTGGAGCTGGAGCTCGAGGGCGCCGACGTCGTGCGCAGCGCCTTCTACCGGTCACGGATCCGCTCCGACGAGCGGCTGGACTACGACCGGGTGGACCAAATCTTCGCCGGCGAGGAGCCCGCGCGGGCTCCGTGGGCGCAGCCGCTGGCGGCCGCCCGCGCGGCGAGCGCTGCGCTGCGGGAGCGCCGCGAGGCCGCCGGCGCGCTGGCCGTGGAGTCCAGCGAGCCGGAGTTCAGCTTCGACCGCGGCGGCCACGTCGCCTCCGCGGCCGCCTCGGTCCAGACCGAGTCCCACCAGGTGATCGAGCACCTGATGATCGCCGCCAACGAGGCGGTCGCCCGGCTGCTCAGCGACCGCGGCGTCCCGTCGCTCTACCGCATCCACGAGCGCCCCGCGCCCGCGGCGGCGCAGCGACTGCTCGAGCAGCTCGAGTCGCTCGGGGTGCCGACTCCTCCGGCGTCGGAGAGCATCGGCCCGGGCGAGGCGGCCGACGTCATCGCCGCGGCGTCGCAGCTGGTGGCGCAGGAGATCCGCCGGCGCGGCGGGCGCGGGCGGCTGGGGCTGACGTCCCTGGTGCTGCGGGCCCTCAAGCAGGCGCGCTACGCGCCGGAGAACAAGGGTCACGCCGGGCTGCACTCCAGCGCCTACACGCACTTCACCTCACCGATCCGCCGCTACCCCGACCTCGTGGTGCACCGCGCGCTCATGTCCGCGGTCGGGGGCGGGGAGGACGCCCCGCGCGCCTCCACGCTCGACGAGGTCGCCGAGTGGACCTCGGGCCGCGAGCGCGACGCGATGTCGATCGAGCGCGGCGCCGACGACGTCGCGCGCGCGTTCCTGCTCGAGCGCGAGCTGTTCGAGAACAGCCACGAGCGCGAGTTCGACGGCGAGGTCGCCGGGCTCGTCGGCGCGGGCGCCTTCGTCGCCTTCGGCGACGGCTTCGAGGGCTTCCTGCCCGCCCGCCGCCTGCGCGGCGACTGGTGGGAGCTCAACGAGGTCGGAACCATCCTCACCGGCGAGGACTCCGGCCGCTCGATCCGCATCGGCGATGCCGTGCGCGTGGCGGTGCGGAAGGTCGAAGCGCCGCGGGGGCGGGTGGAGCTGGACGTGGCGGCGTGAGTGATCGGGTGCGCGCGTCGGTGGCGTTCCGCTCGTCGCGTGGCTGGAGGCGCGGGGCGTGGTCTGTCGGCAATGACGAGTGCGGTCTCCCGGGGTGCCGGCGTCCTCGGTCCTCCGCCGGCGCCGGGGGCGCGGGTCGTTCGGGCGTGAACGGAGACGGATGGCACCTGAGGGTCGTATATCGACCCCTACGGGCCATCCATCTCCCGGCCGATGATGGATGGCAGTTAGACCTCCATATGCGAGGTCTAGATGCCATCCATCCCACGGACGCCCAGCCCGAGGCACCGCGCGCGCCCGCGGAGGACAGACCAACGCCGGCTCGGCCACAGCGCGCACTCGTCATCGCCGACGAACCACGCCGCGCAGCCCCCGACATGTCCGCACTGCGCGCCAACGACGCCCGCGCCACCCCGCGCTACACCGCGGCAGCATCGACCACGAGCGTCGCCCACGCGCGACCACCGAGCCCTAGACTCGAAAGCCGTATGGCCAAGGGCAAGAAACGCAAGGTGGCGCCGGGTGACGTCGCGAGCAATCGCACGGCGTCGCACAAGTACGAGTTCCTCGACAAGTTCGAGGCCGGTCTCGTGCTGCAGGGGACCGAGGTCAAGGCCCTGCGCGAGTCCGGGGCCCAGCTCAAGGACGGCTTCGCCTCGATCCGCGAGGGCGAGGTGTGGCTCTACAACGTGCACATCCCGCCGTACGGCCCGGCGTCGCGCGACAACCACGAGCCCGAGCGCCCGCGCAAGCTCCTGCTCAACCGGCGCGAGATCGACCAGATCTCCGGCCGCACGACCGAGCGCGGGCTCACGCTCGTCCCCACGCGCCTGTACTTCAAGGACTCGCGGGCCAAGGTCGAGATCGCCCTGGCCAAGGGCAAGGATCGCTTCGACAAGCGCGAGTCGCTGAAGAAGCGCGAGCAGGAGCGCGACGTCCAGCGCGCCCTGCGCGAAGTCAATCGCTAGGGGTGCCGTAGGCGGCCAGCGAGGCCGAGGCCCACGACGGCCAGCCGTCGCCGCCGGAGGTGGGTCCCCAGTCGCGATAGCGACACAGCTCCTAAAGCGTGCGCTCCAAGTGCGTGGCCGACATCGCGCCGGCCAGCGCGACGATCAGCAGCAGGTACGTCGCGCCGATCATGATGCGGTCGCGCCGGGCGATCGCGTAGTAGGCGGCCACCGCCGGGTCGGCGGAGCGGAACTGCTTGAAGCGGTGGTAGGTCTGGTAGATCGAGACGAGCGCGATCAGGATGAGGATCGGGTTCGGGATCGTCAGGACGAGCAGGGCCATGCCGAAGACGCCGAGCAGCCAGACCCACGGGCTCAGCGCCGCGGCCGCGCGCCCGCCGTCGAGCGGGCTGACCGGCAGCAGGTTGAACAGGTTGAGGAAGAACCCCGTGAACGCCAGCGCGCGCCAGAAGTCCTCACCGGTGAAGGCGTAGACGACCAGGCAGGCGAGCGCGCCCACGGATCCCAGGATCGGCCCGGCGAGGCCCACGCGCGCCTCGGCGGCGGCGTTGCCGCCCAGCTCCTTGGCCCAGATGAGCGCGCCGAGGAAGGGGATGAACAGCGGCGCGCTGACGTCCTTGACGCCCTCGCGCTTGAGCTGGACGACGTGGCCGTACTCGTGGACGAGCAGCAGCAGGACGAAGCCGACGCCGAACGTCCAGCCCCAGATCGACGCGTAGGCGACGATCGAGACGGCCATCGAGCCCGCCGTGACCAGGAACTTCACCTTGGTCAGGGCGATGAGGACGATCTTGATCTTCCCGAAGAACGCGAAGATCGCCACCAGCGGGGCGACCAGGCGGCCGAGCAGGCCGCGGTGATCGCCGCCCTGCGGGCCGCGACGCGGACCCTCGGGCGCCGCGGACGCGGGCGGCATCGGCGGCTCGGAGGCGGGGGCGCTGGGCGGAAGCCAGCGGTCGTCGGTCACCGGTTGGAGTGTAGGCCTCAGCTGCGCTGGGCCAGGACCTCCTCGGCGGCCTGCTCGGCGAGCTCGAGCTGCTCGCGGACGAGGTCGAGGCCGGCGCGCCAGAAGCCGGGGTCGGTGAGGTCCAGGCCCGCGATCGCCGCCAGCTCCTCGGGGCTGCGCGAGCCTCCGGCGCTCAGCAGCTCGAGGTACTTGGGCATGAACCCCTCGCCCTCCTCGAGGTACTTGCCGTAGACCGACAGCGCCAGCAGCTGCCCGTAGGCGTAGGCGTACACGTACCCGGGCGTCGCGATGAAGTGGGGGACGTAGGACCACCAGCCGCGGTAGCCCTCGGTCACCTCGACGGCGTCGCCGAGCAGCTCCTCCTGCGACGCGGTCCACAGCTCGCCGATGCGGTCCAGGCTCAGCTCGCCCTCCTCGCGACGGGCGGTGTGCGCGAGGTTTTCGAAGCGGTTCATCGCGACCTGACGGAACACCGTCGCGATCGAGCCCTCGATGTTCTCGGCCAGCAGCGCGAGGCGCGACTCCGGCGTGTCGGCGGCGTCGAGCAGGCGCCGGAAGACGAGCGTCTCGCCGAACACCGAAGCGGTCTCGGCGAGCGTCAGCGGCGTGTTCTGCTCGAAGACGCCCCGGTCGCGCGCGAGGTAGGCGTGCAGGCCGTGGCCGAGCTCGTGGGCGAGCGTCAGCACGTCGCGGCGCTTGGCGGTGTAGTTGAGCAGCACGTAGGGGTGGACGCTCGGCACCGTGTACGCGCAGAACGCGCCGCCGCGCTTCGCCGGCCGGACGGGCGCGTCGATCCAGTTCTCCTCGAAGAACCGGCGGGCGCCGTCGGCGAGCGTCGGCGAGAAGTCGGCGAACGAGTCGAGGACGATCTGGCGCGCCTCGTCCCAGTCGTACTCCGGCTCGGGACCCTCGACGACCGAGGCCATGCGGTCGTAGTCGGCGAGCCGGTCGATCTCGAGCAGCCGTGCCTTCAGGCGGTACCAGCGGCGCGGGATCTCGTAGTTGTCGCGGACGGCCTCGACCAGCGCCGCGACCGACTCGTCGCTGGCCTCGTTGGCGAGGTTGCGCGAGGAGATCCACGTGTCGAAGCTGCGCAGGCGGTCCTCGGTGGACTTGTCGGCCAGCAGCGTGTTGAAGATGTAGCCGCGGATGCGCATCGTGGGCTGCAGCGCCTCGGTGACGCGCTCGGCGACGTGGGCGCGCACCTCGCGGTCCGAGGAGGCGAGGCGGGCCAGCGCGACGTCGAGCGCGACCGGCTCGTCCTCGCCGTCGAGCGTGACGGTGATCGCGCTCGTGACCTCGCTGAACAGGCGCGACCAGGCGTCGCGACCGGTGACCGACTTCTCGGCGGAGATCTTCTCCTCCGGCTCGGTGAGCAGGTGCGGGCGGTAGCGGCGCGCGGTGCGGAGGTGATGGCGGGCGTGGTCGAGGCCCTCGGCGCCGAGCAGCTCGTCGGCGCGCTCGTCGTCCAGGGCCGCCCACTCCAGCTCGAAGAAGAGCAGCTGGGTCTCGATCTGGGTGCCGCGCTCCTGCACGCGCTGCATCAGCGCGCCGTTGGCCGGATCGGCCGTGTCGGTGCTGAAGCGCAGCGCGGCGTAGGAGCCGACGCGCCCGACGAGCTCGGAGATGGTGCCCAGCTCGTCCATCGCGGCGACGAGGCCGGGGCCGTCGAGGGCCTCGACCTTTCCGGCGTACTGCTGCGCGAAGGCGGTGGCGCGCCGGTCGGCCTCGGCGAGCAGGCGGTCGGCGCCGGCTTCGCCTTCGCCGTCGACGAGCGGCTCCAGGTCCCAGGCGACGCTCTCGGGTGCGGTCGTGGTCATCCCCCAACGATATTCATCGCACGATGCATGACTTCCGGGGAGTCGCGGTTGACACCCGTTACGCACCCGGCGTAGCGTTGCGCTCAAGACGCGGGACCGGACCGCGAAAGAGCGAGGCCGTGAGGTGCGAGGCCCGCCACCAGCCGCCCAACGCAGGCCCTTCGGGGCGCGAGGGCGAGCGGGTCCTCCAGGCGGACCGGTCCTGCGTCTCCTTTGTCTCTGGCAGGGTTCAGGGGGTGGGAGCCGCCGCCGCCACCGCCGTCGAGACCGACCGCCTGGTGCTGCGCCGCTGGCGTCCGAGCGACGCCGCGCCGCTGGCCGCCATCAACGCCGATCCCGAGGTGATGCGCTTCATCGGCCGTGGCGCGGTGCTGGGGCGCGGGCTGAGCGACGACCTGCTGGGCCGCTTCGAGCGGGAGTGGGCCGACCGCGGGTTCGGCCTGTGGGCCGTCGAGGAGCGCGCGGCGCCGGGCGAGCTGCTCGGGTTCTGCGGGCTGACCGTGCCGATGTTCCTGCCCAACCTGCTGCCGGCGGTCGAGGTCGGCTGGCGGCTCGCACCCCGGGCCTGGGGCCGGGGCCTGGCGACCGAGGCGGCACGGGCGGCGCTGGCCTTCGGCTTCGGCCCGGCGCACGGGATGCGCGAGATCCTGGCGATCGTCAACCCCGACAACGTGCGGTCGCTGCGCGTGACCGAGAAGCTCGGGATGACCGCGCGGCCCGACCGGTTCCACACGGGCGCGAACATGCGCGTCAACGTGCTCGGAATCGCGTCGGATGCGGTCGCGACCGCGTGACACGAGCTACAATGGAACGTGCTTCATCCCCGGGGACGACAGGCTTCGACGTGGTCGGTTCCGTAGGGATGGTTGCGAGCCGAGGTCCCGGAGGCCTCGTAAAACACCGGGAAAACCATATGTGCGGACTCTCACGAGTACGCCCTCGCTGCCTAGTCTCAGACTAAGCGAGTGAGGTTTCGCCCTCCGCCTGCTGACCGCGGAGTGTGCGGAATCAAACAAGTCAGCTTCACCCGGGGCGGTACGCCTCTGCCAAGCCGGGGACATCTTCAGGAGGCTGGTCTCCCGAAACCCCGTCGGCAAGGCGATCGGGAGACGAGATCAGAGTGCCGACTACGCTCGTAGAAGCCGTTCATACGCGATTGCGGACGTGGGTTCAATTCCCACCGTCTCCACTCCAGCTCCAGAGCCAAATTCGGTGAGTAACAAGGAGCACAAGCACACTGGAATGGATCCCGAGGAATCGGGATCCATTCCGATGCTCTCCCAGCGGCGGCCCGTCAACACGTTGGACGCCGCGGAGCTACTCGTCTCCGCGCTCGCGTCCGGCGCGTCGCCGCGCGAGGCGCCTCGTCCTGATCACCGGCCTGCGCGGCGTCGGCAAGACCGTGCTGCTCAACGAATTCGAGACGATGTGCGCGGAGGCAGGGTGGTACGCCGACACCAAGGAGGTGGGGCGCACCACACCTCTGGTGACCCTGGTGAGCCGAGTTGCCCGAACTGCACTCCTCGACATGGACGCACGTAAGCGCGCCGGGGCGAAGTTGCGGCGCGCGCTTGGCGCCTTGAAGTCCTTTGAGATCTCGATCCTCGGCGCCGCGACGCTGAAGGTAGAGGTGGACGCGCTCGCCGGTGTCGCGGATTCCGGCGTGCTTGCAGAGGACATGCGCGACCTGCTCGTCGCGGTAGGACAGGCGGCCGAGGAGAGCGGCGTCGGGTTCGCCCTGATCCTCGACGAGTTGCAGAACGCCACCAAGGACGAGTACGAGGCCCTGATCATGGCCTTGCACCGCGCCAAGCAGAAGGCGCTGCCCGTGGTGTTCGTTGGCGGAGGCCTGCCGTTGCTTCCGGCGTTGACGACGGACGCGAAGTCCTACGCCGAGCGTATGTTTGTGTTTCCGAAGCTGGGAGCCCTTCCGCGGGCGGCCGCACGCGCAGCGTTGATGCTGCCGGCCGAGCGACTGGACGTCCGCTGGGACGACGCGGCCGTCGACCGAGTGCTCGAACTCACCGAGGGCTATCCGTTCTTCCTTCAGGAGTACGGTCGCCGCGTCTGGCGTCTTGACGATTCGCCCCGGATCACTCGCAGCGACGTCGATGGCGCCCAACCCGTCGTGGAGGCCGAGCTGGACGAGGAGTTTTACGAGAACCGCATCGGCAAGCTCACAGACGCCGAGCGCCTGTACGCATCGGCGCTCGCTCATCTCGGCGACGGCCCTCAACGTGTCCGCGACATCGCTGAGCTGATGGGGCGAACGACCACGTCGCTGTCGCCGGTGCGTGATGATCTGATGCGAACCGCTGTGATCTATGCACCGAACCGCGGGTTCGTCGACTTCACGGTTCCGCATTGCGCGCGCTTCGTCCGGCGGAACTACCCGTTCGACGGCTGATCACGTTATCGGCGTCTCTACCCATTTATAGCCGATCCCGGTATAAACGGGTAGAGACTGGGATACACACGGGCGCTTGAGGACATCCGCGGCGCCTCATGGTTGTGGGCCTCCCGCCCCGGCAGTCCCGTACGGCCCGCAACCCTCCGCATCACCGCACATCCACGCGTGCCTGTCCGACCAGGAGTCCCGGGTAGCCGAGGCTCGCGTAGGGGCCCGGGAGGGCGCTGACCGTGCGGTACCTCACGACGATGCGGTAGGGCCCGCGACGCTTGTTGTAGAGGTCGACCGTCGTGCGGACCATGTCGCCGGCCTCGACGTTGCGCGAGTAGGTCTGCGTCATGAAGCCGCGGGCGCCGACGGGACGGACCTCGATGTTGTAGCCGCTGCGACCGTCGACGACGGCTTGGCGCGCGCGGAACCGCACGCGGATCCCCCGGCCGGCGGGCGCCGCGAAGGCTCGGATCGGCGCCCGCACGTCGCCGACCTGCGGTTGCGGGATCGGGACGAAGCCTGCCATGGCGTTGCACGCGCCGTAGGGCCCGGCCGTCACGTGGACGACGCAGGTGCCGCGCGTGTACGTGATGCGCTTGATGACCTGCGAGCCCGGCGTCAGGCCGATGTACGGCTCGGCCGGCCCGCGCAGGTTGAGCTTGGGATCGCGATGGTGGAAGCCGAACTCGCGGATGACCGGCTGGAGGCGCTTCTGCACGACGAGGTAGGCGCCGACACCGCCGAGCGGGGTCGTCGTGTGGTCCTCGCCGCCGGCCCGGTAGGTCAGGCTCTTGGCGTTCGGGCCGAGCAGGCCGAAGTCCACGGTGCGGTCCGGCGTCTCGCACCGCGTGACGGCGCCATGCAGCCCACGAAGCTCCGTTCCGGGCCGGAAGCTGCCGGGGCAGGGCTGCGGCTGCGCGCCGCGCTCGGCGTGGGTGTGAATCGCGGTGAAGGCGTGACCGCCGCCGTCCAGCACGAAGCAGCCGCCGAGCCCGCCGCGGGTGACGCCGAGGCGCAGCGCGTGGAAGACCTTGCCGCCGCTGATCTGGCCGAGCTCGCCGGCGTGGACGCGGCCGACCTGCAGGCACCCGTACTTGCGGTCGGTCTCCCAGTAGCGCAGCCCCCACGGGGCCCCGCCGCCGGGATCGGCGACGTCGTCGGTCAGCAGCTTCACCGTGCCGGGGATGGGCGCACCCTGAGCGCGGCCCGCGATCGGCGCTCCGCGCTGGAACGGCACGGGCGAGCCGGACGACAGCAGCGAGGTCCCGGCCCAGGCCGCCGCGCCCGCGCCGGCACCCACGGCCAGGATCGTCACCGCGAGCCCCTGCCACCGCCACCGCCGGCGCCGGGGAACGGCGGGGGCCGCGCCGACCTGGCGCGCGGCCGCCGCCTCCAGCTCGCCGCCCAGCCGCTCCAACGGGGTCGGGCGCGACATCAGCGACCCTCCTCCAGCCGGGTCCTCAACGTGCGCAGCCCGCGGCTGACCCGTTGGCGCACGACGCTCTCCGAGCACGCGAGTCGCTGCGCGATCTCCGCATAGGACTCGCCGTCGACATGGTGGGCCATCACCGCGGCGCGCTGGTCGTCGGGCAGGCTCGTCATCGCCTCGACCGCCGGCGTCTCGGCCAGCAGCTCCAGCGTCGCCACGTCGGCCTCGTCGAGCACGATCGGCTGCATCGCCAGCGCCCGCCGTGCGCGATCCTGCACCCGCCCACGGCGAAGCGCGTCGGAGAGCGTGTTCCGAGCGATGCCGAACAGCCACGCCCGCGCCGGCTCGGGCCGTGGCTCGTAGCGCGGCACCGCCCGCAGCGCGGCGGCGAACGTCTCGGCGGTCAGGTCGAACGCGGTCTCGACGTCGAAGACCCGCCGGCGGAAGTAGCCCTGCACGGCGTGCACGTGACGGCGGTAGAACGCGCCGAACGCCCGCGGGGTGTCGCGGGCGGCCACCAACAGCTCCTCGTCGCTGAGTCGCTCCAGCTCCATCCACCCCGTTGTATGACGGATCGAGCGCGCGTGTGACAGCGCGCGAGGACACCCGCCGGCCCGCTGAGCCTTGCCGCGTGGACGCGGAGACCTACTGCTCAGCCCATCCTGGGCGCTTGACGCGCGAGGACGCCGTCGAGGTGCTCGTGCCGCCCCTGCGCGGCTGGCGCAAGAGCAGGGGCGTTCGCGCGGCCGTCTCAGCCGGCCACCGCCGCGGGACGCGCGCCGGTGCCGGCCGGGGTGGTCGTCTCCCACTTGCGCAGCTCGTGCTGGGCGATCGTGCGCTTGTGGACCTCGTCGGGGCCGTCGGCCAGGCGCAGCGTGCGCTGGTGGGCGTACATGCTGGCCAGCGGGAAGTCGTCGGAGACGCCGCCGCCGCCGTGCACCTGGATCGCACGGTCGATGACCTTCAGCGCCACCTGCGGCGCGGCGACCTTGATCGCCGCGATCTCCACGCGGGCGTGCCGGTTGCCGACCGTGTCCATCAGCCACGCGGTCTTCATCGTCAGCAGCCGGATCATCTCCAGCTCGATGCGCGACTCGGCGATCCAGTCCTGGATGTTGGCGTTCTCGGCGACGCTCTTGCCGAACGTGACGCGCTGCTGGGCGCGCTGGCACATGAGCTCCAGCGCCCGCTCGGCCATGCCGATCGAGCGCATGCAGTGGTGGATGCGGCCGGGCCCGAGGCGGGCCTGGCTGATCATGAAGCCCTCGCCCTCGCCGGCGAGCAGCGCGGTGACCGGGACGCGGACGTCCTCGAACACGACCTCGGCGTGGCCCTCGCGGTCCTGGTAGCCGAAGACCGGCAGGCCGCGGACGATCGTCACGCCGGGCGCGTCGATCGGGACGACGAGCATCGACTGCTGCTGGTGCTTCGGCCCGCCGGAATTCGTCTTGCCCATGACGATCAGCACCTTGCAGTTCTTGTGCAGGGCGTTGGACGTCCACCACTTGCGACCGTTGATGACGTACTCGTCGCCGTCGCGCTCGATGCGGGTCTCGATGTTGGTGGCGTCGGAGGAGGCGACGGCCGGCTCGGTCATCGCGAAGGCCGAGCGGATCTCCCCGTCGAGCAGCGGGCGCAGGTACTTGTCCTTGTGCTCCTCGGTGCCGAAGAGCGTCAAGACCTCCATGTTGCCCGTGTCGGGCGCGCTGCAGTTCATCGCCTCGGGCGCGAGATGGGCGCTGCGGCCCATGATCTCGGCCAGCGGCGCGTACTCCGCGTTGGTGAGGCCGGGGCCCCACGCTTCATGCGGGTGGAACAGGTTCCACAGGTCGCGGCGTCGGGCCTCGTCCTTGAGCTCTTCGAGGATCGCGGGCTGGTGGTGCGGATCGCCGGAGTCGTGCATCTGCTGGTGGTACACGGCCTCGGCCGGGTAGATGCGCTCGTCCATGAAGGCCTGCACGCGTGCCTGGTAGTCCTTGCAGCGATCGGTCAGCTCGAAGTTCATGCTCGTCTACCTCTCGAAGTTGAGTTCGGATTCAAGTCTACCGGGACGCATGCCGAAGCGCGTGTCCAGCTCCGCCAGCGTCTCGGCGGCCGAGCGGTGCAGCACGCCGGCGATGTCCAGCCGCGCCGCGCCGGCGAGGTTGTGCTCGATGTCGTCGACCATCACCGCCGCCTCGGGGGCCACGCCGAGCCGCTCGCACGCGATGGCGTAGATCCTGCGCGACGGCTTGCGCACGCCGATGTCGGAGGAGACGACCACCACGTCGGCCAGCGCGGCGAGGTCGAAGCCCTCGTAGCAGTCGCGCCCGAACGCGTTGGTGACCAGCGCCGCCGGCACGCCGGCGGCGCGCAGGCCCGCCAGCGCGCCGACCATCGCCTGGTCGGCGCGGAAGCCCGCCTGCATGCGCCGCAGGAGGCCGGCGGCCTCCACCGGCGCGCCGTGCGCCGCCAGCCGCAGCGCGAAGCCGCGCTCGAACGCCTCGTCGTCGATGCGGCCCGACTCGTTGTCGACCAGCAGCTTCGAGGACTCCGGGTCGGTGCCCAGCAACCGCAGGACCAGCTCCGGGTCGTCGGAGATCTCGGCCGCGAACGCCCGGAACGCGGCGTGGACGCTGGTGGTCAGCACGCCGCCGAAGTCGACCAGCAGCGCGGTGCGCCCGGCGTCGCTCATGCGATCGTCGCCGTGCCCTGCAGGCGGCGCATGCCGCGCAGCCAGCGGTCGTAGTCGGCGCCCTTGCGCCGGTAGAACTCGAGCACCTCGCGGTGGGGGAGCACGAGGAACCGCTCGTCGGCGATCGCCTCCAGCACGCGATCGGCGACCTCGCCGGGCGGGAGGACCTCGCCGGCGTGGGCGACCACCTTGGCGGCGAGCTGCGTGGCCTCGTCGCCGGCGTCGAGCCCGTCGTTGAGCATGTTGGTGTCCACGCCCATCGGGCACAGGCAGCTGACGCCGATGCCCCGGTCGCCGTAGGTGACCGACAGCCACTCGGCGAAGCCGACCGCCGCGTGCTTGGTCACCGAGTACTCGGCGGCGCCGATCTGCGTCAGCAGGCCCGCCGCCGACGCCGTCGAGACGAAGTAGCCCGAGCCGCGCTCCAGCCACTGCCCGACGAGCAGCCGCGCGGCGCGCACGTGGGCGAGCAGGTTGACGTCGATGGTGTGCGCCCACGACGCGTCGCCGTCGCCGAGGCCGTTGGTGCCCGGGACGCCGGCGTTGGCGCAGAACACGTCCACCGGGCCGAAGCGGTCTTCGGCCAGGTCGAGCACGCGGCGCAGGTCGTCGGTGGACGAGACGTCGCAGCCGATCGCGACCGCGGCGTCGCCGAGCCCGGACGCCACCGCCGCGGCACGGTCGCCGTCGAGGTCGGCGACGACCACCGACGCGCCGGCGCCGGCGAGCCGCTGCGAGAGCGCCCCGCCGATCCCGCCGCCGCCGCCCGTGACGACGGCGACCTTGCCGTCGAGCTTCACGGCGCGACCCCGGTGGCGCCGGCCGCCGCGTCCCGGGCAGCGCCCGCCGAGGCCGCGCGGACCTCCTCGGGGTCGATGGCCCGCTTGAGGATCTTGCCCGTCGGGCCCTTGGGCAGGGCGTCGAGCGTCTGGAACAGGCGCGGGACCTTGTAGGCCGACAGCCGCTCCTTGGCCCACGCGCGGAGGGCCGGCGGGTCGAGCTCGGCGCCCGGGCGCAGCGCGATGACGGCCGCGACCTCCTCGCCGAAGTGCGCGTCGGGCACGCCGATGACGGCCACCTCGACGATGTCGGGATGCTCGTAGAGCACCTCCTCGACCTCGCGCGGGTACACGTTGTAGCCGCCGCGGATGATGAGGTCCTTCTTGCGGTCGACGATGCGGATGTCGCCGTCGGCGTCCTTCGTGCCGAGGTCGCCGGTGCGCAGCCAGCCGTCCTGCAGCACCTCGCCGGTCGCCTCCGGGCGGTTCCAGTAGCCCTTCATGACGACCGGGCCCTTGATGTACACCTCGCCGACGTCGCCCTCGCCGACGTCCGCGCCGTCGTCGCCGCGGACGGCGACCTCGCAGCGCGGGAGCGCGATGCCGACGCACGAGGGCTTGCGCTCGCGGCCGAGGCCGTTGAAGGTCGCGGCGCCTGCCGTCTCCGAGAGGCCGTAGCCCTCGAGGATGACGCAGCCGAAGCGCTCCTCGAAGGCGCGCATGACCTCGGCCGGCATCGCCGCGCCGCCCGACGCGGCCAGGCGCAGGCTGGCGAAGTCGGCCGCGTCGGTCTCGCCGACGGGCGCGTGCAGCAGCGCGTTCCACATCGTCGGCACGCCGGCCATCACGGTGAGTCGGTCGCGTCGCAGGAGGTCCAGCAGGTCCTCGGCGCCGAAGCGCTCCAGCAGCGAGAGCGTCGCGCCCGCGTGCATCGTCGTGCCCATGACGACGGCCTGGCCGAAGACGTGGAACAGCGGCAGGGCGGTGCCGAAGCGATCCTCCGGCGCGAAGGCCAGGACCTCGCCGAAGATCTCGGCGCACGCGATCAGGTTGCCGTGCGTCAGCTGCGCGCCCTTGGGCCGGCCGGTGGTGCCCGAGGTGTAGAGGATGACCGCGTTGTCGTCGTCGGCGGTGGCGTGTGGCGCGTCGCGCGGCGCGCCGGCGGGGAAGTCGCCCAGGTCGTCGGTCAGCGGCCAGTAGTGGACGCCGAGGGCGGCGGCGGCGTCGGCCGGCGCGGGCACGACGTCGTGCCAGCCGAGCACGAGCTTGACGCCCGCGTCGGTGCCGGCGTACTCGAGCTCGGGGCGCGTCGACATCGTGTTGGCCGTCACCGCCACGGCCCCTGCGGCGAGGATGCCGTAGTAGGCGCCGGCGAACTCAGGGACGCTGGGGGCGATCAGCAGCACGCGGTCGCCCGGCGCGATCCCGGCCTCGGCCAGCCGCGCGGCGACGGCGGCCACGCGCTCGCGCAGCTTGGCGTAGGACCAGGGGTGATCGGCGCCGCGCAGGGCGATGCGGTCGGGCGTGGCTGACGCGTGGTCCCAGGCGGCCTGGGCGGCGTTCGACATGGGTCTCCTCCTGTTGGGTACGGCGGCGCGGGATCCATTCGTACTAGGACTTGAGTCTGCATTCAAGTTCAGCTACGTTCGCGGCCGGTCACCGTCCCAAGCCAGGAGGAGAGTCCCATGACGCGGATCCCGATCGTCGGTGGGGAGATCGACGTCTCGCAGCTCGGCAACACGCTGATGCACGAGCACGTCTTCGTGCGCACGCCGGAGCTGCAGGAGGCATGGCCGGGGTTCATGGGCTGGGACGAGGAGGCCGCGATCGCCGGCGCCCGCGAGAAGCTGAAGGGGCTGAAGGCCGCCGGCATCGACACCATCGTCGACATGACGGTGCCGGGCCTCGGGCGCCAGGTCCAGCGCGTCGCCCGCGCGGCCGAGGGGACGGGCCTGCAGATCATCGTGGTGACCGGCTACTACACCTACACCGACCTGCCGTTCCCCATGAAGTACAACGGCCCGGGCAAGCTGTTCAACAACGACCCCGACGACGCGTTCCTCGTCGACCTCTTCGTCCGCGACGTCGAGGAGGGGATCGAGGGCACCGACATCCGCGCCGGCGTCGTGAAGTGCTGCACCGACCTCCCGGGCGTCACCGAGGACATCGAACGGCTGATCCGCGCGGTCGCCAAGACCCAGCTGCGCACCGACGTGCCGATCATGACCCACACGCACGCCAAGTCCAAGCGCGGCCTGGACCAGCAGCGGATCCTGCGCGAGGAGGGCGTCGATCTCTCGCGCGTGCTCATCGGCCACTCCAACGAGACCGCCGACCTCGACTACCTCATGGAGGTGCTCGACGCCGGCTCCTATCTCGGCTTCGACCGCTGCGGCCTGAAGATCGACCAGCCGCTGGCCGACCAGCAGGAGACGCTCGCCGAGCTGTGCCGCCGCGGCTACGCCGGCCAGATCGTGCTGTCCCACGACCGCCACTGCACGTCGGACTGGTTCCCCGAGGAGGGCGTCCGCGCGGCGCTCCCGGAGTGGAGCTACGGCTTCATCCAGGGCAGCCTGATCCCGGGACTGCTGGAGAACGGCGTGACCGAGGACCAGATCGACCAGATGATGCACCGCAACCCGCAGGCGTTCTTCGCCGCCCGCCGCGACGCGCCGGCGCCGGCCGACTCCGCCACGGCGACCGCGGGGTCCTGAGCCCGGGCGCCGGGGGACCCTGGAGTGGTGGCGCCGGCGCCGTGGGGGAATCGTTCGGGCGTGCATCGCCACTCTTCGAGGTCCGGGTCGCCTCGTGGGGACCTATTCATCACGAATCGACCCGGACCCTCGACGGACCTCGCCGGACGCCTACGCCTTGGCCGCCGCGCCCCGCCGCGCGCGCGGCTTCTTCGCCGCACGCGCCGGCGGCACTTCGAGCTGCAGCGCGTTGGCCCACAGGCGCGTGAGGGTGGCGACGAGCGCCTCGAACGGGATGTCGTCGCCGAGCACGTAGACGGCGTTGGCCGTGCGGCCGACCATGGCAGAGAGGGCCTGCGCGGCGATGGCGGCGTCGAGCCCGGGGTCGGCGAGGCCGCGGGCCTGCAGGTCGCGGATCGACGCCGCGTTGCGCTCGGCGAACGCGGCGCCGCGGCGGCGGCGCAGCTCGCGCACGTCGGCGTCGATCGTCGACACCTGCTCGAGCAACCGCATCAACTTGGCGTTGCGCTGGTAGGCCGTGAGGTAGGCGCGGTTGCTGGCCTCGATGACCGCGACCGGGTCCTCGGCCCCGGCGACCTCGCGCACGTGCGGGTGGAGCATCTCCTCCTGCGCCTCTTCGAGGACGGCGGCGAAGACCTCCTTCTTGTTCGTGAAGTACGTGTAGAACGAGCCCGTCGAGCACTGCGCCTCGGCCGTGATGTCGGTGAGCCGGGCGTCGAGGTAGCCGTCGCGCTCGAAGACCGTCCGCGCAGCGGTCACCAAGGCTGCGCGAGTTCGGGCGCCGCGCGCGGTGCGCGGCGGCTCGCGGCCGGCGGCCAGGTCGTTCTCGACGGCGTTCACCGGGTCGTTCTACCTGAACCTGGGATCAGGTTCAAGTGCGGCGTGCACGGGCGCGCCGAGCACCGCCATCGCCGCGTTGCGGCCCGGGATGCCCGACACGCCGCCGCCACGCCGCGCGCCCGCGCCACAGAGCAGGACGCAGCGGTCGGCGGTCTCGACGCCCCAGGTCCCGACCTCGCCCCCGTCCTCGGCGAACGGCCACGCGAGGTCGCGGTGGAAGATGTTGCCGCCCGGCAGGCGCAGCTCGTCCTCGAGGTCGACGGGCGTGCGGACCTCCACGCAGGGCTCGCCGTCGGGGCGGCGCAGCACGCAGTCCGCGATCGGCTCGGCCAGCACGGCGTCGATCGACCGCAGCGTCGCGGCCAGCGCCTGCGCGCGGGCGGCGTCGTGCGCGGCCGCGCCGCCGCGGAACAGGCGCGCCGGCATGTGCAGACCGAAGAGGGTCATCGTCTGCGCGCCCGCGGCGCGCAGCTGCGGTCCGAGGATCGACGGGTCGCTCAGCGAGTGGCAGTAGGTCTCGCACGGCGGGAGGGTCGGGATGCGACCGGCGGCCGCCTCCGCGTAGGCGCGCTGCAGCTGCGCGGCGGTCTCGTTGACGTGGAACGTCCCCGCGAAGGCCTGCTCGGCCGTGACATCCGGATCACGCAGGCGCGGCAGGCGCGAGAGCAGCAGGTTGACCTTCAGCTGCGCGCCCTCGGGCGGTTCGGACGCCGGCACGCGGCCGCGCAGGCGGTCGAGCTCGGCGGGCGCCGCGTTGACCAGGACGTGGCGCGCGCGCACGGTGCGCTGCGCACCGCCGCCCTCGACGAACCGCACCTCGGCCCCGCCCTCGTCGTCGGCGTCGATCGCGAGCACCTCGGCACCGGTGCGCAGCTGGGCGCCGGCACCGAGAGCGGCGCGCGCCAGCGCTCCCGACACCGCGCCCATGCCGCCGACCGGCACGTCCCAGTCGCCGGTCCCGCCGCCGATCACGTGATACAGGAAGCACCGGTTCTGCCGCAGGTCGCCGTCGCGGGCGGCGGCGAACGTGCCGATCAGCGCGTCGGTCAGCACGACGCCGGCGACGAGGTCGTCGCCGAAGGTGCGCGCCAGCGTGTCGCCGAGCGGCGTCTCGAACATCATGGTCCAGGCCTCGTCGTCGCCGACGATCGCGCGCAGCTCCTCGCGCGAGCGCAGCGGCTCGGTCAGCGTCGGGAACACGCGCTCCGCGACCCGGGCGGTCTGCGCGTACAGCGCCTCCCACGCCGCCTGGTCCGCGCCGTCGCCGGTGACCCGCTCAAACGACGCGCGGGTCGCCGCGGCGTCGCCGTGGTCGACCAGCAGGCCGTGCCGGCCGCCGGCGCGCGGGTCGGGCGTGTAGGACGCGATGCGCCGGCGGACGAGCCGCAGGTCCAGCCCCAGCTCGTCGACGATCAGACGCGGCAGCAGGCTGACCAGGTACGCGTAGCGCGAGACGCGCGCGTCCACGCCCGGGAAGGCGATCTCCGACACCGCGGCGCCGCCCAGCTCGGCGCGCCGTTCGAGCAGCAGCACGCTGCGGCCCGCCTGCGCCAGGTAGGCGGCCGCGACCAGGCCGTTGTGGCCGCCGCCGACGACGACGGCGTCGTGGTTGCTGTGCGTGGGGGTCATCGAGGCGACGCATCATCGCCGAGACGCGTGGTCGGCGATGGTCCGCGAGCGGTCATTTCGCGGGCGCTAACTTGGAATGGGCCATGCCCGAGGATCGACGCTCGCAGGACCACCGGGCGCAGGAGCCGCCCACCCTGTCGCCCGTCGAGCGCCGCGTCATGCGCAGCCTCGACGGCGAGGATCGCCGCGGCCGGCGGATCCCCAACGAGGAGCTGCTGCGCGAGCGGACCGTCGAGAGCTACCTGCGTGGCGCCGTCATGCCGCGCTGGATGGAGCGCCTGAAGGAGATCCACCGCGGCATGGACGAGCACCGGCGCGCGCTGGCCGAGGCCTACGCCCAGGAGCGCGAGGACCATGCGGAGGATCCCGAAGGGTTCGCCGATGCGTGGCGCCGGCGCGTCGCCCGCCACTCGTTCGAGGACGTCAACGACCTCATCCGCGACCACAACCAGTGGTACCCGGTCGAGCGGCAGCTGCCGATGGACCCGCGGACGGGCGAGTACGTGCTCATCGCCGGCCGGCCCTACATGCGCGAGGAGCTGACCGACGAGTGGGCGCTCGCGCGGTTCCCGCCCGTGCTGGGCGACGACGCGGCGCCCGAGTCCTAGGGGAACACTGGCCCAGAGGGCCAGGTTGCCTTGCGGGTGTTCGCCCAGGGGGCGAAACCCGCGGCGGGTTAGGGACCCCCGCCGCTCCTAGTCCTGCTCGCCCGTCGCCGGCACCGCGTCGCAGGCCGCCGCGGCGCGCGGGGCGAAGCGGCGGAACACCGTCGCCAGCGCGGCGAGCTCCTCCTCGCTGAGCTGGTCGAGGAACCGCTCGCGGACCGCGCCGGCGTGGGCCGCCTCGGCCTCCCGCTGCAGCGCGGCCCCCGCGCCGGTCAGGTGCGCCTCGACGGCGCGCGAGTCCGTCTCGCACCGGCGGCGCTGCACGAGGCCGCGGCGCTCCAGCGCGTCCATGTGGCGCGAGACCCGGCTGAGGCTCAGCCCCGTCTCGGCGGCCAGCTCCGACAGGCGCGGCCAGCGGTCGCCCGCGGCGGCGAGGCGCCCGAGCATCTCGAGCGTGCTCAGCCCGAGGCCGTGCGCCGCGTCCAGCTCGGCGTCGAGCGCGCGCGTCAGCTGCTTGTGGGCCTCCAGCAGGCCGATCCACGCGTCGGCCTCGTCGGGGCTCCAGCCGGCTACACCGTCGCGGACAGCCATTGCACCGCCGCCGGCACGTGGTCGGGATCGATGTGATGGGCCGCGTCGGACTCGTGGTACTCGACGGGGACGGCGCCGGCCTCGAGCAGGTCGCGGGCGCGGCGGGCGAACGCGACGTCCATCACCGGGTCGTTGCGCCCGTGCGCGACGAACGCGCGCAGGCCGCTCGCCGCAGCCCCGGCGACGTCGGGCTGCCAGCCGTCGACCGTCGGCACGAAGCCGGAGAAGGCCAGGACGCCGGCGGGCGCCGGGCGCGACCCGTCGAGGCCGAGCGCGTAGCTCATGACCGACCCCATCGAGAACCCGCCGAAGACGGTGTTCTCCGGGGCGGTGCCGGTCCGCTCCCACTGCTCGTCGTGGAACGTGGCGAGGCGCCGGTGCGCGGCGCGGAACGAGTCGGCGTCCGGGTAGCCGACGCGCGGGACCAGGTACCAGTGGTTGCCGGGCCAGCCCGGGACGGTCAGCGGCGCGCGCGGCGTGACGACGTGCAGGCGCTGCTCGGGGTCCAGCACGTCGGCCAGGCTCAGCAGGTCGTGCTCGTCGGCGCCGCGGCCGTGGTGGAGGACCAGCAGCCCGGCCGCCTCACCCGCGGCCGGACGCTCCTCGAAGGCCAGCGCGCTCATGCCGACTGCTCCTGGCGCCGTGCGGCGCGCGGGTTGACCACCGGGATCAGCGACTGCTCCAGCTCGGCGCGGAGGTGCTCGTGCTGGGGCGGGAGCCGCAGGGCCTCGCCGAGGTGCTCGGGCGCCTCGTCGACCGCGAAGCCGGGGGAGAGCGTGGCGATCTCGAAGAGGACGCCGCGCGGCTCGCGGAAGTAGATCGCGTGGAAGTAGTCGCGGTCCTTGACGTCGGTCACGTAGCCGCCGGCCTCGGCGATGCGCGACTGCCACACGAGGTGGTCCTCGTCCCGCGACGCCCACGCGATGTGGTGCACGGTGCCGGACCCGGGCGCGGGGTTGACGTCGGGCGCCTGGTCGTAGGCCCAGTGGAAGTGGCGCTGCTCGCCGTCGAGGCGGTACTCGCCCTCGCCGAGGTGCGTGAAGCCCAGGACCTCGGTGAGGACGCCCTCGGTCACCGAGGCGTAGGCCGCGTAGGCGCGGGCGCCCTCCAGGCCGGTGACGGCGTGCTCGGCCGGCACGTCGGGGTGCTCGGCGCGCAGCGGCGGGTTGCCGCCGTCGGCGACGACGAGCTCGAGCGCGAGGCCGTCGGGATCGTCGACGTGCAGCGAGGTCTCACCGCGGCGGGGGTTGGCGCCCTTGGCCTTCAGGCGCGACTCCCAGAAGTCGAGCGCGGCGGCGGAGGGGACGCCGAGCTGCAGCGTGTGGATCATGCCCAGGCCCGCGCGGCCGCGCTGGGCGCCGGCGAACTCGAACCACGTGAGGATCGAGCCGGGGGCGCCGGTCTCGTCGCCGAAATACAGGTGGTAGGCGCTCGGCTGGTCGAAGTTGACGGTCTTCTTGACCAGGCGGAGACCGAGGACGTCGGCGTAGAACGCCACGTTGGACTGCGCGTCGCCGGTGATCATGGTGATGTGGTGTAGACCTTCGAGCCGCATGTGGCCGTCCGTTCAAGTTGCTTGCTAGCGCAACTATAACAGAGGTGGTTGCGGACGCAACCACCCGCCGCGCGCGGGTGTCGACGTCTGTCGCCTTCGCCGTCCACGGCGCCGTGGCCGGCAGCTTCGCCACCCGCATCCCGTGGATCCGCGACCGCCTCGGGCTGAGCGCCGGCGCGCTCGGCCTCGCGCTGCTCGTCCCGGCGCTGGGGGCGCTGCTCGCCATGCCGGCCACGGGCGCGCTCGTGCACCGCTTCCCCGGCCGGACGATCACCCGCATCCTGGTGGGCGCGTTCTGCCTCGCGCTCGCGCTGCCCGCGCTGGCGCCGAGCCTCGGCTGGCTGTGCCTGGCGCTGCTGGTCTTCGGGGCGCTGGGCGGGATGGCCGACATCGCGATGAACACGCAGGGCGTGCTCGTCGAGGAGTGCGTCGGGCGCTCGATCATGTCCGGGCTGCACGGGGCGTGGTCGATCGGCGGCATCGCCGGCGGGGCGATCGGCGCGCTCGCCGCGCACGCCGGCCTCGACGCGCGCGTGCACCTCGGCGCGATGGCCGTCGCGCTGCTGGCCGTCGCGCTGGTGGCGTGCCGGGGCCTGCTCGAGGCGCCGCCCGCGCCCGCCGGTGCCGGCCACGAGCCGCTGGCGCTGGCGTGGCCGTCGCGGCCCGTGCTGCTCATCGGCGCCGTCGGCTTCGGCGCGGTGTTCGCCGAGGGCGCCAGCGCCGACTGGTGTGCGGTGTACCTGCGCGACGTGATGGGCAGCGCGCCGGGGACCGCGGCCGTCGCCTACACGGGCTTCGCGGCCGCGATGGCCGCCGGGCGGCTGCGCGGCGACGCGGTCGTGCGGCGCATCGGCGCCGTGCGCGCGGTGCGGATCGGCGGGCTGCTCGCGTCTGCCGGCGCGCTGCTGGTGGTCGCGGCCCGCACGCCGGTGCTCGGCATCGCGGGCTTCGCCCTGATCGGCCTGGGCATCGCGGTGGTCGTGCCGCTGGCGTTCGCCGCCGGCGGGCGAGCCGTGCCGCACGCGGGGCAGGGCATCGCGGCGGTGGCGACCGTCTCCTACGGCGCCGGCCTGGCCGCGCCCGGGGCGATCGGCGGGATCGCCGCCGTCGTCTCGCTGCCCGGCGCCTTCGTCGTCGTCGCCGCGCTGACCGCGCTGGTCAGCGCGGGCGCGGCGGCGCTGCGCCCGGCAGCCGTCGGCGAGGGCTGAATCCTCTGGCGCCCCGCGCCGGCGATCGACCGGCGCGGCGCGGGGCGGGGACTCGGGTGGAGCTACTGGATGCCGGCCGCCATGCAGGCGGAGGCGTACTTGCCGGTGCAGATCTCCGACGCCTTGAGGAAGTCGTCGGCGATGATCGTGTCCTTGATGTTGTCCTTGGTCACCGCGGTCGGGGCCAGCAGCACCGACGGGACCTGCCCCGACTGGTTGTCGGTCTTCGCGTTGACCAGGCCTGAGGGGACCGGCTTGCCCTGCGCGAGGGCGACGGCGATCTCGGCCGAGGTCTCGGCCTGCTTCTTGATCGCCAGGTAGATGGTCATGAACTGCTCGCCGGCGAGGATGCGCTGGATGGCCGCGAGCTCGGAGTCCTGACCCGTGACGGGCAGCGTCTTGGGGTCGACGCCGTTGCCCTTCATCGCGGCGATCGCGCCGCCGGCCATGCCGTCGTTGGCGGAGTACACGCCGACGATCTGGCTCTTGCCGAGCGCGGTGATCGCCTGCTCCATCTCGCGCTGGGCCTTGTCCGGCGACCAGTCGGGCGTGTCGTACTCCTTGCCGATCTTGACGTCGGCGGTGTCGAGCACGGAGTGCGCGCCCTTCTTGTAGTCGCCGGCGCTCGGGTCGGTCGGGGAGCCGTTGATCATGACCACCGACTTGCCCTTGCCCGCGGCGCCGATCTTGTCGACGAGCGTCTGGGCCTGCAGCTTGCCGACCTTCACGTTGTCGAACGACACGTAGTAGCTGATCGGCGCGCCGGTGATCAGGCGGTCGTAGGCGATGACCGGGATGTTCGCCGCCTTGGCGCGGTTGACCGTTGCCACGGCGGTCTTGGCGTCGACGGCGTCGAGCACGAGGACCTTGGCGCCCTTGGTGATCGCGGCCTCCGCCTGCTGCTGCTGGCGGACCGGGTCCTGGTTGGCGTTGGCGTAGTCGATCGTGCAGTCCGGGCAGAGGGCCTGGACCTTGGCCACGAAGCTCGGACGATCGTGCAGCTCGTAGCGCGTCGTCTTGGTCTCGGGGAGCAGCAGCGCGATGGAGCCGCCCTTCCCGCTGCTGGACGCCGCCGTCGCGGTGCTCGTCGTGCCGGAGCCCTTGCTGCTGTCGTCGCTTCCGCAGGCCGCCAGGCCCGCCGTCGCCGCCACGCACGCCAGCGCGGTCAACGCACTTCTGGGGGTGAGTCTCATGGGTGCTGCTCCTCCTCGTGCATCAGTGGGTCTCGGTGGCCGCTCATGCGGTCGCCTCCGGTGCGATGGCGGCCGGCGCGGGGACGCCGGCATGCCGGCTGGCGTCGATCGCCAGCGCGATCGCGCCGCGCAGGGGCGCGTCGTGGACGAACTGCGCCGCGACGACCTCGGGTGGGAAGGGGACGGCCTGGCGGACGCGGCGGCGCAGCGCGGCGAGGATCAGCGTGGAGCTGTTCATCAGCCCGCCGCCGACCGCGATGCGCGCGGGATCGACCAGCACGGCGAGGTTGGCGACGTGGACGGCCAGCTCGGCCAGCGTCTCGTCGACGAGCATCCGCGCGTCGAGGTCGGTCTCGGCGCGCGTGAACAGGTCCGCGGCGCTCACCGGCCGCCCGAGCAGGCGGCTGCCGCGCTCGCCGATCGCGCGTCCGCCGGCGTACTCCTCCAGCGGCGCCCGGCCGTTCGCGGCGCCCGCGTCGTCGTGCACGCCGCGCAGCGCGTAGCCGATCTCGCCGGCGGCCCCGTTGGCGCCGTGGAGCACGCGGCCGCCGACGACGATGCCCGCCGCGATGCCGGTGCCGAGGCTGAGGAAGACGCCGGGATCGGCGCCCCGCAGCGCGCCCCAGCGCGACTCGGCCAGCGCGGCGGCCTTGACGTCGGTCTCGGTGACGACGGTCGCGAGGTCGAGGCCCTCGCGCAGGCGGGCGGCCAGCGGGAGCTCGGTCCACCCGGGGACGTTGGGGGCCAGCAGGATGCGGTCGTCGAGCACGATGCCGGGGCTCGACGCGGCGGCCGCGACGAGCCGGCCGCCGGTGGCCGCGGTGGCGGCGTCGCCGAGCGAGCGGGCGCACTCCAGCGCGCGCTCGACGGCCTGGTGGGCGCCGCCGTCCGCGTCGGTCTGCAGGCGCTCGGACGCGATGAGACGGCCGTCCAGCGTCGCGGTGGCGACGTCGAGCTTGGTGCCGCCGAAGTCAAGGGCGACGACGAAGTCGGGGGAGGAGGAGTTGGGCGTCATCCGGAGATAGGAAACCTACTTTCCGAATGCGCGCGACGTCAAGCGGGTTCGTCAGGTTCCTTGCGAAATGGCGTGTACGCTCTGCGCGGTGTCGGCCGACGAGCACCTGCGACCGGGGCGCCCGCGCCTGCTCCGGGCGATCAACGAGCGCGCCGTGCTCGAACGGCTGCGCGCCGAGGGGCCGCGGTCGCGGACCGAGCTGGCGCACGGCACCGGGCTCTCCAAGCCGACCGTCGGCCAGGCACTGTCCAACCTCGAGCGCGCCGGGCTCGTGCGGGCCGCCGGGCAGCGGCTCGGCGAGCGCGGCCGGTCGGCCCTGCTCTACGAGCTGGACACCACCGCGGCGTACGTCGCGGGCGTCGACATCGGGCGCACCTGGGTCCGCGTGGCGGTCGCCGATCTCGGCGGCGAGGTGGTCGGGCGGCGCGACGAGCGCAGCCGCGCCCGCAGCGCCTCCGCGCTGGTGGGCCGCGTGCACGACCTCGCGCACGAGGTCGTGGCGGGCGCCGGCGTCGCGTGGGACGACGTCGTCCACACGGTCGTCGGCAGCCCGGGCGTGCTCGATCCCGGCACCGAGCGGCTGCGCTACGCGGCCAACCTGCCGGGCTGGAGCCGCCCGGGCCTGGTCGGCGAGCTGCGCGCCGCGCTGACCCCGAGCCTGGCGATCGACAACGACACCAACCTGGCCGCGCTGGGCGAGCGCGCCTACGGCCGCGGGCGGGACGTCGACGACTTCGTCTACCTGTCGATCGGCACGGGCATCGGCATGGGGATCGTCGTCGGCGGCGAGCTGTACCGCGGGGCCCGCGGCGCCGCCGGCGAGGTCGGGTTCCTGCCGCTGGCCGGCGGCGGCCTGGGCGCCGACGCCCCCGGGCCGAGCCGCGCGCGCGGCGGCGCGCTCGAGGAGGCCGCGGCGGCCGGCGGCGTCGTGCGGACCGGCCGCGCGATGGGCCTGCGCGGCACGCTGACCGCCGAGCGGATCTTCAACGCGGCCACGGCCGGGGACCCGACGGCGCTGGCGACCGTCGCGGCCGAGGCGCAGCGCCTCGCGGTCGTCGTCGCGGCCGTCGCGGCGATCGTCGATCCCGCGCTCGTCGTCCTCGGCGGCGGGATCGGCGCCAACGCCGCCGTCCTGCTGCCGCTGCTGGAGACCGCGGTGCAGCGCCTCACGCCGCTGCGCCCGCCGGTCGTGCTGTCCGAGCTGGGCTCCGAGGCGATCGTCCTCGGCGCGATCGCCACGGCCCTGGACGCCGCCCGCGACGTGGTCTTCCAGGAGCGCGCGGGCGACGGCCGGGCCGGCTGAGCCCGCCCAACGAGCGTCGAGGGACGACTGAATCTCGTACAGCGAGATTCAGTCGTCCCTCGACGCTCGCCCCTGGCGCTGGTGGTCAAGCTGTAGGGATGCCCAAGCCGACCGACATCCGCCCCCCGTTCACGGCCGAGACCGCGGCCGCGAAGGTCCAGGCGGCCGAGGACGCGTGGAACACCCGCGACCCCGACCGCGTGGCGCTCGCCTACACGGAGGACTCCGAGTGGCGCAACCGCGACCAGTTCCTGCGCGGTCGCGACGAGATCCGCGTGTTCCTGGCCGGCAAGTGGGAGCGCGAGCGCGACTATCGCCTCCGCAAGCAGCTCTGGGCGTTCACCGGCGACCACATCGCCGTGCGCTTCGAGTACGAGAGCCGCGACGCCGACGGCCAGTGGTGGCGCTCCCACGGCAACGAGCTGTGGGAGTTCGACGCCGGCGGCCTGATGGCCCGCCGCTTCGCGAGCATCAACGACGAGCGGATCGAGGAGGCGGATCTGCGCGTGACGCCGGGCGAGGGCGGGCTGTAGCTGCCGCTAGGGGTGCCGTAGGCGGCCAGCGAGGCCGAGGCCGCGACGGCCAGCCGTCGCCGCCGGAGGTGGGTCCCCAGTCGCGATAGCGACACAGTCTCCTAGGAGGGCGTGGTCGCGGCGCGCGCGTTGGTGCGCGGCGGCTCGGCCAGCTCGGCCGACAGGCGCTCCAGCAGCGGGTCGAGCTCCGGGTGCCGGTAGGGCTCCCAGTCCTCGATGAGCGCTCGCAGGCAGTCGGTGCGCGCGGCGACGAGCTGGTCGCGCACCGCGTGGCCGGCCGGCGTCAGCACGCCGCCGGCGACGAGGCGCCGCTCGAGCAGCTCG
This sequence comes from Baekduia sp., assembly GCF_035318805.1. Lineage (GTDB taxonomy): Bacteria > Actinomycetota > Thermoleophilia > Solirubrobacterales > Solirubrobacteraceae > Baekduia. Next base: position 124,151 of record NZ_DATHDY010000029.1, on the reverse strand, counting down.
GTGAGCGCGCGGTCGAACGCCACCGTGTCGACGTTCGGCAGCGTGCGGAGCTCCGGCAGCGGCGGGGCGTGCGACGCGCCGCCGCGCAGCAGCAGCCACGAGGCGCTGGGGGAGAGGTCGACGCCGGCGTGCGCCGTGGCGCGCGTCAGGAAGTCCAGCGTGCGGTCGCGCCCGACCGCGCGGGCCAGGGCGCGCGTGATCTCGCGCAGCGAGTCGGTGTCGACGGGCGCGCCGAAGGACTCGCCGATGTTGGTGGTCTCGACCGTCGCGCGCAGCGGGCGCTCCTCGATCAGCCACGAGAGCAGGAACGCGACCACCACGACGGCCGTGGCGACGAGGAAGACCACGTGCAGCGCGTCGGTGAACGCAGAGATGTAGGCGTCGTGGATCGGCTGGGGCAGCCGGCCGATCTGCGCGGGGTTCACGCCGCCCTCCACGGCGCCGCCGCTGGACGGCAGCTTGGCGGAGAGCTCGTGCGTCAGGCGGCCCGTGAAGATCGCGCCGAGCACCGCGGTGCCGAGCGAGCCGCCGATCGAGCGAAACAGCGTCGCGCCCGACGTGGCGACGCCGAGCTGTTCGTAGGACACCGAGTTCTGGACCGCCAGGACGAGCACCTGCATGACCATCCCGAGGCCGAGGCCCAGCACGAGCATGTGCAGCGCCGCGGCGCCCGTCGAGGTCGTCTGGTCCAACGACGACAACATCCACAGGCCCAGCGCGGCGATCGCCGTGCCCGCGATCGGCCAGGCCTTGTAGCGGCCGGTGCGCGAGATGATCTGGCCCGAGATGATCGAGGAGGTCAGCAGGCCGCCCATCACCGGGATCAGCTGCAGCCCGGACGCGGTCGGGCTCAGCCCGCGCACGACCTGCTGGAAGAGCGGCAGGTAGGTGAGCGCGCCGAACAGCGCGAAGCCGACGACGAGGCTCACGGCCGCGCACACGACGAAGACGCGGTTGCGAAACAGCGACGGCGGAAGGATCGGCTCGGCGGCGCGCTGCTCGACGAAGCCGAGCGCGACGAGCGACACCACGCACGCGATCCCCAGCCCGACGATCTCGGGCGACGCCCAGGCGTAGGTGTTGCCGCCGAGGCTCGTGGCGAGGATGAGCGCGCTCAGCCCGAGCGCGAGCAGCGCGGTCCCGGCGTAGTCGACCTGGTGCCGGCGCCGCTCTGCGACGGAGGGCAGCGTGACCGCCAGCACGGCGAAGGCGAGGGCTCCGAGGGGCAGGTTGACGTAGAAGATCGCGCGCCACGAGACGTGCGTCGTCAGGAAGCCGCCGATGAGCGGGCCGGCCACGCTGGAGACGCCGAACACCGCGCCGAACAGCCCGGAGTAGCGGCCGCGCTCGCTGGGGGCGACGACGTCGCCGATCGCCGCCTGGGCGCTCACCATCAGCCCGCCGCCGCCGAGGCCCTGGATCGCGCGGAAGACGATCAGCTCGGTCATGCCCTGCGCGAGGCCGCAGAGCGCCGAGCCGATCAGGAAGAGGACCAGTGCACCCTGCAGGACGACCTTGCGGCCGTAGAGGTCGCCGAGCTTGCCGTACAGCGGCGTCACCGCGGTGATCGCCAGCAGGTAGGCGGTGACCACCCACGAGATGTGCGCCAGCCCGCCGAGGTCGCCGACGATCGTCGGCAGCGCCGTGGAGACGATCGTCTGGTCCAGCGACGCCAGCAGCATGACGAGCATCAGGCCGCTGGCGACGACCAGCACGCGGCGGTGATCGGGGACGGGGGAGATGGCGGGGTCGGCGGCGCTGGCGGCCATGGGACGGCTCCTCCTTCTACCCGTCAACGGAGCCGGTCAGCCCCCGGACCGGGCCCGTACCTTGCGGGTACGGTCCCGTACCTCTAAGGTACGGGACCTCGTGGCAGACCCGTCCCTCGTTGCCGCCCATCCCGATGTCGGGCATCAGCTGGACGCCCGCGGCTCGCAGCGGGCGCGGCTGGTCGAGGGGATGATCCAGGCGGTCGCCGAGAAGGGCTACGCCGCCGCGACGGTCGCCGACGTCGTGCGCGCCGGCCGCGTCTCGCGTGGCACGTTCTACGCGCAGTTCGCCTCCAAGGAGGAGTGCTTCCTGGAGGCCTACAAGTACGGCATCGACGTCATCGTCGAGCGCATCCGCGCCGCGATCCGCGCCGAGCAGGGCGACTGGGTCGCCCGGTTGCGCACCGGCCTGCGCTCCTACCTCGAGACGCTCGCCGGCGAGCCGCGCTTCGCCCGCACCCACCTCTTCGAGGTACACCTCGCGGGCCCGCGCGCGGGCGCCGAGCGCGACGCCGCGCTGCGCGCCTTCGCCGATCGCTACCGCTCCTCGTTCCGCGCCGCCCTGCGCGAACGGGAGGAAGAGAACGCGAAAGCCGGTGGGCGGAGGGCCTCCCTGCGCGAGCGCCCCGAGCTGCGGATGCCCTCCGACGACGCCCTCTTCATCCTGTCGGCCGGCGTCGACCAGCTCGTGTGCGCCAGGGTGCGCGCCGGCGCGCTGGCGCAGCTGCCCGACCTCACCGACGAGCTGACGCTCACGGCCGTCGCCTTCCTCGAAGGCGCGGCACAAGTGCCGTTTCCCGCATCGCGGGGGTTCGCCGCGGCCATCGACCCGACCACTCCCGAGGGAGCCTCCTGACCCCATGGACCTGACCTTCTCCGACTCCGAGGCCGCGTTCCGCGACGAGCTGCGCGCCTGGTTCGCGACCAACGACCCCGGCGTCGAGCCGTCCGGCGACGACGCCGCCTACGCCTGGCGCCGCGACTGGCAGCGCCGCCTGGCCGAGGGCGGCTGGGCCGGCGTCCACTGGCCGCGCGAGTACGGCGGGCGCGGCGCGACGATGACCGAGTCGGCCATCTTCTTCGAGGAGCTGGGCCGGGCCCGCGCACCGCTGCCGGCCAACGTCCTGGGCCTGTTGCTGGCCGGCCCGACGATCATGACCTACGGGACCGACGAGCAGAAGGAGCGCTACCTCTCGCCAATCCTGACCGCCGACGAGGTCTGGTGCCAGGGCTTCAGCGAGCCCGACGCCGGCTCCGACCTCGCCGCGCTGAAGACCAAGGCGGTAAAGGACGGCGATGAGTGGGTCGTCACCGGCCAGAAGGTCTGGACCTCCGGCGCGCAGCACTCCAAGTGGTGCATGTTGGTCGCCCGCACCGACTTCGACGCGCCGAAGCACAAGGGCCTGACCTACTTCCTGATGGACATGGAGCAGGAGGGCGTGGAGATCCGCCCGCTCGTGCAGATCACCGGCGAGCCCGAGTTCAACGAGCTGTTCATCGACGGCGCGCGGATCCCCGACGAGAACGTCCTGGGCGGAATCGGCAACGGCTGGAAGGTGGCGCTGACGACGCTGATGAACGAGCGCTCCGGACTGGCGTTCTTCCTCCAGGTGCGCCTGCGCCAGCTGCTCGACGAGCTGATCGAGGAGGCGGCGCAGCGTGGGCTGCTGGACGATGCGGTCGTCGCCGACAGGCTCGGGTACCTGCACATGAAGGCCGAGATCCTGCGCCTGACGGCCTACCGCGGCCTGACCACGATCGAGAAGTACGGCACGCCGGGCCCGGAGGGCTCGCTGACCAAGTGGATGTGGTCGGAGACCAACCAGGAGCTCGCGCAGTTCGCCGCCGACCTCCTCGGCGCCGACGCGCTGACGGCGGGCAACCGCTGGGCCTACGAGCTGATGCGCTCGCGCGGCAACACCATCGAGGGCGGGACGACCGAGATCCTCAAGAACATCGTCGCCGAGCGCGTGCTCGGCCTGCCGCGACTGAAGGGGGCAGCATGAACTTCGACTTCACCGAGGACCAGCACGAGATCAAGAAGACGGCGCGCGAGCTGCTGGGCAGCCGCTCGTCGCTCGCGAAGGTCCGCGCGGCGGCCGAGGCCAAGTCCTACGACGACGGCCTGTGGAAGGAGCTCGTCGAGCTCGGCTGGCCGGGCATCGCGATCGCCGAGGAGCACGGCGGCCAGGGGCTCGGCGCCGTCGAGCTGGCGATCCTGAGCGAGGAGCTGGGCTACGCCGTGGCGGCGTCGCCGTTCCTGGCGACCGTCGCGGCCGCGGAGGCCATCGGCGTCGCCGGGACGCCCGAGCAGCAGGCGCGGTGGCTGCCGCTGCTGGCCTCCGGCGAGGCGACCGGCACGCTGGGCTCGGTCGACGGGCTCGTGCCCGACGCCGATGCGGCGGCCGTGATCGTCCTGATCGGCGAGGACGGCGTGGCGCGCGTGCTGTCCCGGGCCGAGGCCGACGTCACGCCGGTCGACTCGATCGACCCCACGCGGCGCGCCGCGCGGGTCTACGCACCACCAACCAACGGCGAGCCGCTGGGCGGCGACTCCGCGGCGGCCGTCGACCGCGCGACCGTGGTCGTGGCCGCCGAGCTGGTCGGCGTCGCGCAGCGGGCGCTCGAGATGACGCTGGCCTACGTCAAGGACCGCAAGCAGTTCGACACGCCGGTCGGCGCCTACCAGGCGGTCTCGCACAAGTGCGCGCAGATGCTCAAGGACACCGAGGGGGCGCGGTCGGCCACGTACTTCGCCGCCTGGGCGGCCGACGCGGGGGTGGGTGGGGCCGATTTCCTCGCCGAGGCGTCCTCGCTGGCCAAGGCGGCGGCCTCCGACGGCGGCCGCGACGTGACGGCGTCGGCGATCCAGGCCCACGGCGGCATCGGCTTCACCTGGGAGGCCGACGTGCACTGGCTCTACAAGCGGGCCCAGGTCGACGCGGCCTGGCTGGGCGGCTCGGGCGTGCATCGCGCGCGCCTGGCCAGGTTGCTGGCGGCGCGCCTGCAGCCGGCTGCCGCATAGGCGGGTTTCGCTGGCCGACCGGCCAGTTGGGTGGGATCCGGCGCTCAGGCGGGGTACAATGAGTGTCGGATCCCGTGTTCCCGCGCGGTTTCCACCCTCTCGGCGCGATGAGGTTCGACCGGCCGCGGCCTTCGCGGCGCTTCTTCGCGCGTGCGCAATCTCGAACGTTGAAGGAGGCCGCATGGCCGTAGAAGACAAGGTCGCCCTCGAAGGCGAAGTCGTGGAGTCCCTGCCGAACCTGCTGTTCCGCATCCAGCTCGACATGGATGACCACGAGGTGCTGGCGCACCTCGCCGGCAAGATGCGCCGCAACCGCATCCGCGTGCTCCCGGGCGACCGCGTGCGCGTCGAGGTCAGCCCGTACGACCTCACCCGCGGGCGGATCGTCTACCGGATGAAGTAGCCGCCGGGCGATCCCTCGCGATCGCGCAGCGGCTACGCCGTCACGAGCTCCAGGAGCTTCGTGACGGTGTTCCAGTTCCGGGCGGTGACGGTCGTCTGCAGCCGCTTGTCGGTGAGCAGCTTGGCCGTCGGGGACGACTGGATCCCGTCCGGATGCCAGGTGTAGATCTCGCGGCCGCGGACGACGAGTCGTTCGGGCGCGAGGTCGGGCGCCGCGGCCTCCAGCTCCTTCGCGATCGCGGAGTCGAGCTCGTCGCCGAGGAAGCTGACCTGCTTGAGCGACGGCTTGTCGGCGACCTCGGCCAGCGGGTCGGCGTCGACGATCTCGGCCAGCTGCGTCGCGTTGCGGACGACGACGCGGATCGGGCTCGCGAGCTGATCGCGGAGCAGGAGCTCCAGCGCGCGCTCGAGGTCGGCGCCCGTCGCGTCGGCGGTGAGGACGACGTTGCCGCTCTGCAGGTGCGTCTTGACGTCCTCGTAGCCGGCGTCCTGCAGGAGCGCGCGGAGATCGGCCATGCCGAGCCGCGCGCTCTTGCCGACGTTGATCCCGCGCAGCAGCGCGACCTGGCGTTCCATCGGATGGACCTTAACCGGCGGCGGCGCCCGGAGCGGGGCGCGATGCCCTACACCGCCAACCACATCAAGAAGTGCGGCCCGATCTCCGGCAGCGTGAACTCCTCGCCGTCGGCGACGAACCCCTCGCGCTCGTAGAAACCCCGGACGCCCGAGCGTGCGTTGCACCAGACGCGGGTCGCACCCTCGTCGGCGCGGGCGACCTCGAGGCAGGCGGCCAGCAGCAGGGCGCCGATCCCTCGTCTGCGGGCGGCCGGCTCGGTCGCCATGCCGCGGATGCGCCGGTCGCCCGGGCCGGGCGACCCGCCGGCTCGTGGATACGGCTCGGGCGAGATCGACGCCACGCCCAGCACCGCATCGTCCTTCCCGTACGCCGCGAAGTGCCGGGCGCCGGGCGGCGAGTCGCCGGGGTAGACCTGGTCCGCGAGCGTCTGGTGCGGGCGCAGCACCTTCTGGCGCAGCGGACGCACGACCGCGGCCCGAACCTCCTCGATGCGGACGCCCGCCGCCTCCTCCACGCCCGCCTTCTTCGGTGCGACCCTCCGGTACCCTGCCGCGACCATGCCACGGACGACGCTGTCCCATCCCGTCGCCGTCGTCGTCTTGGCGCTCCTGCTGCTCGCGGCGCCCGCCGGAGGGGCCGAGCCCCGGTGGCAGGCGGCCGACCACGTGCCCCACGCGCTTCCCGCGCCGGGCGCGCACGCCGCCGCCGCCGGCCCGGCGCGCTGGATCGTCGGCGCCCGCCCGGGCGCCGCGGCGGACCGGATCGCCGGCGCCCACGGCGCACGCCCGCTGCGGCTGGCCGGGGCCTACAGCGTGCCGGCGGCCCGGGCCCGCGCGCTCGCCGCCGCGCTGCGCGCCCGCGGCCTGCTGCGCTACAGCCAGGCCGACACGGCCGTCGCGCGCAGCTCGGCCTACGAGGGCAACGGCCTGGAGACGGGCTGGGCGCGCGGCCCGGTCGTCGCGCCGGACCTCGTGCCGCCGGCCACGCCCGGGACGATCGGCATCGTGGACGACGTCGTCGACGCCAGCCTGCCCGACGTCTCCCAGGCCAGGCTCCTGAAGGGCAGCGCGACCACGCAGGTGCTCGACGGGCACGGCACCGAGGTCGCCTCGGCGGCGGCCGCGCAGCTCAACGGCACGGGGGTCGTCGGCATCATGCCCGGCGCGCCGCTGCTGTCGTTCGGCCTCAAGGACCTGTCGTGCGCCGAGGCGGTCAACGGCATCCTGGCCGCCGCCGAGGGCGGCGCGCGCGTGCTGAACCTCAGCTTCGGGGCCACCGAGGACTGCTTCGCGCTCCAGCTGGCGGTCGCCGACGCGTTCGCCACCAACACGCTCGTGGTCGCCGCCGCGGGCAACGAGTTCGGCGCGGGCAACCCGATCGTCTACCCGGCCGCCTACCCGCACGTCCTGAGCGTCGCCGCGCTGGACATGACGCTGGCCGCCGCCTCGTTCTCCACCGCCAACGCGGCGGTCGACCTCGCCGCGCCGGGCGAGTCCGTGCCCGTCGCGGTCCCTCTCGCGTTCGACCTCGACGGCACCGCCGACGGGATCACCCGCGCCGACGGCACGAGCTTCGCGGCGCCGATCGTCTCAGGCGTCGCCTCGTGGCTCATCGGCGCCCGGCCGGGCCTGGAGCCGGGGCAGTACTCCGACATGCTGCGCCGCAGCGCCCGGGACCTGGGCGCGCCGGGCTGGGACAAGGACACGGGCTTCGGGCTCGTCAACCTCGCCGCCGCGCTGCAGGCGCCGACCCCGCCCGTCGACCCGCTGGAGCCCAACGACGGCATCTCGTTCGTCGACGGCGCGGTGTTCTCCAAGCCCGACAAGCACCTGTGGGACGGCGGCGCGGCCAAGACGGTGACGGCCGCGGTGGATCCCGTCGAGGATCCGGTCGACGTCTACCGCGTCCGGATCAAGGCGCATCGGCAGGCGAAGTTCACGCTGACGCCGAGCGCCGGCAACGCCGACCTCCGCGTGTACCCGGGCAAGGCGAAGTCCCTGGCCGCCACGCCGCTGGCCAAGTCGCAGCGCGGCACCGGCCACGCCGACGTCGTGCGCGTCGGCAACCACGCCGGCAGGGCCGCGACCTACTACGTCGCGATCGTCGCGCCGAGCCTGGCCGCGCGCTCGTTCGACGCGCCGTACACGCTGAAGCTCGCCCGCGGGTAGGGGTCAGCGGCCCGATCGCACGGTGCGGTGCTGGACGCCTCCGCTCCCGCCGACGAACACGTCGGAGACCATCGCCGCGGCGAACAGGCCGTGGCCCACGACGCCCGGCACGCCGTCGAGCCGCGCCGCCAGCGGGGCGGCATCGCCCACCGGCCCCGTGTAGTCGGCGATGACGTTGCCGTCCGGGCTCAGCGCCGCGCCGTCGCGCACGGCGGCCGGAGCGATCTGCGCGAGCGTCGCGCGCAGCCCGAAGGCGAGCAGCTCCAGCGGCACAGGGGCGACCAGCGCCTCGACCGCCTTGGTCGCGTCGACGATCACCACGAACCGGTCGGCCGCCCCGGCCACGACCTTCTCGCGCACGTGCGCGCCGCCGCCGCCCTTGACCAGCGCGCCGTCGGCGGCGACCTGGTCGGCTCCGTCGATGGCCAGGTCCAGCCGGTCGAGCGTGTCGAACGGCTCGATCGCCAGGCCCAGCGCCATCGCCTGCTCGGCGGTCGCGGGCGACGTCGCGACGTAGCGCACCGCCCGCAGCTGTCGCGCGGCGATCGCCGGCAGCAGGTGGCGCACGGTCGAGCCGGTGCCCAGGCCGACCGCCATGCCGTCCTGCACGAGCTGTGCGGCGGCCTCGGCGGCCGCGCGCTTGAGCGCCTCGAGGTCCTCGGTCACGCCGGGACGGCGTCGACGACGAGCAGGGCGCCGCCCAGCGCGCCCCCGAGGTCGCCCAGCTCGGCGACCCGCATCGCCGGCGGCGCGTCGTCGTGGAACAGGTGGGGCATCATCGCGTCCATGATCCGGCGGGCGTAGGGCTCGCCGAAGCGCACGCCCATCCCGCCGCCGATGATGACGGCGTCGACGTCGAGGACGTTGCACGTCGACGCGACGCCGACGCCCATCGCTGCGACCGCCTCGTCGACCAGGCGCGTCGCGAGCTCGTCGCCGCGCTCGATCGCCCGCGACCAGACGCCGCTGGTCAGCCGGTCGCGGCCGCGCTCCTCCATCAGCTTGAAGAGGATCGTCTTCTCACCCTCGTCGTGCGCCTTGCGAGCGCGGCTCTCCATCGCGCGCCGGCCCGCGTAGGCCTCCATGCAGCCGCGCCGCCCGCACGGGCAGTGCGCGCCGTGCGGCTTGACGACGACGTGCCCGATCTCGCCCGCCGCGCCGCGCCCGAGCCAGGGGCGGCGGTCCAGGACGATCCCGCCGCCGACGCCCGTGCCCCAGAAGACGCCGAGCACCGAATCGAACTCGCGACCGGCGCCGAGCGTGAACTCCGCGTCGGTGGCGACCTGGACGTCGTTGCCGAGCAGCACCCTCGTGCCGAGGCGAGCGCCCAGCTCGGAGGCCAGCGGGTACGCCTCGCGCCATCCCGGCAGGTTGCCGGCGCGGGCGAGGGAGCCCGACTCCTCGTCGATGGCCCCGGGCGCGCCGATCCCGACGCCGTTCAGGTTGCCGGGCGGCACGCCCGCCTGATCGGTCGCCTCGCGCATGGCCTCCTCGATGGCGCCCATCACGTCGGGCGGGCCGCCGTCGGTCGGCGTCGACCGGCGGGCCTGGCCCAGCACCTGGTGCTCGGCGTCGACCACCACCGTCTGGATCTTGGTCCCGCCGAGGTCGACTCCGCCGCGTAGCGCGTGCTGTGCCATATCCCTGCACCCTTGCCCACCGGGGGTGCTTTGGCAACGTCAGTTCGGCGTCGGCGCCCGGTACGACGCACGGGGACGGCTCCCGGGGCCGCGGACCGGCAGACTTCCGCGCCGATGGACGCCGCCGATGCCGCCCTGCTCGCCGCCTCCGGTCTGACGACCGGCGCGATCAACGCGGTCGCGGGCGGTGGGTCGCTGGTCTCGTTCCCGGCCCTGCTGGCCACGGGGTTGTCGCCCCTGTCGGCCAACGTGACCAACCTGGTCGCGACGCTGCCGGGCTACGTCAGCGCGGCGGCCACCTCGCGGGACGAGCTGGTCGGACAGCGGACCCGCCTGCGGACGCTGGCCGCCGCCGCGGCGGCCGGGGCGGTCGTCGGCACGACGCTGCTGCTGGTCGGGCCGCAGGATCTCTTCGCGTCCCTGGCGCCGTGGCTCGTCCTGCTGGCCTGCGCGCTGCTGGCGCTCCAGCCGTTCGTCGCGCGCTGGGTCTCGACCGCGCACGCGCACCCGGCGCCGCGCAAGCTGGTCATCTCGGTCGGGGTCGCGTCGATCTACGGCGGCTACTTCGGCGCCGGTCTGGGCATCGTGCTGCTCGCCGCGCTGGGGCTCACGCTGGAGGAGACGCTGCAACGCCTCAACGCGGTCAAGCAGGTGCTCTCGCTGACGGTGGCCATCGTCAGCGCCGTGGCCGTGGCGCTCTTCGGGCCGGTGGCGTGGCTCTCGGCGCTCATCGTCGGCGCGGGGACGCTGGTCGGCGGGCGCGTCGGCGTCGGCGTCGCGCGGCGCCTCCCCGACCCGGTGCTGCGCGCCGCGGTCATCACGCTGGGCGTGGTCGTGGCGATCGCGCTGCTGCTCTGACTCAGCAGCTCGAGCCCTGCGACACCGCGCTGGTGCGCAGCCGGCCGCGCACGCCCGTGCCGGTGACGCGTCGCGGCCGGCTGCAGTGACGTCAGGGCGACGCGATCACGTTGCCGCTGTAGACAGGCCCGCCGTTGGCAACGACCACCGACGTGCCACCGTTGAGGACATTTGCGATGGAATAGCCGCCGAAGACGAGCCGGCCACCGAGTGGCACGGCCGGCACGGGCACAGTCGCCAGCCCGCCCTCCAGGGCCCAGTCTGCGGCGGCGGTCGCCGGCGGCGGAAGCGCCGGTGTCGCAGGGAATCCCGCCATCGGCGAGTCGGCGGCCGGTTGCGCGTTTGCCGTACTCCCGGGCGCCGCGATGGCCAATGCGGCGAGCAGGCCCGCCCCGCCGCCAGCGCACTTCGTCGTCCACTTCGTACGTCTCGTCGTGCGCAAGGAGTCCTCCGGAGGTGAGGCGGGCGGGTACGGGCCGTTGACGATGCCGGCCAAGAATCCCCCGAAGACCACGGCGCCTCGCCTGTCCCGTGGGTCGGTGTCACCGGGCTCTTCGGACCGCAGGCGCGCACCGCCCGCCCGGCGCAGCGCGTCACCGTAACGTCTGATACCAGCCCGCGCGGGCATCCTGGGCGTCGCTCTGCGGGGTCGCGGCGCTACAGGCCCCAGCTGCGGTACAGCGCGTCGGCCTGCTGCGCCGTGGCGTACCGGTGGTCGGCCCGCAGCGGGCCGTCGGTGCGCACGAACGCGATGTCGACCTGGGCCAGCGCGCCGTCGAGCGGACGCGTGTGGCCCGCGTAGATGTCGTAGGCGCTGAACCCCGCCTCGGCCATCCAGGCGATCACGTCGGCGAACTGCGCGCCGCCCGGCACGAGCGCGAAGAACGACACCTCCAGCAGCACGACGTCGGCGCGCGCGAGCGTCCCCCGGGCGCCGTCGAGGACGTGCAGCTCGGCGCCCTCGACGTCGACCTTGACCACGAACGGCGCGGCGAGCGCGTGCTCGGCGACGAGGTCGTCGACGCGGACGACCGGGACGGTCCGCCGCTGCCCGGGCTCGCCGTCGGGGTCGCGGTCGCCGAGGACCGACGAGCACGCGGTGACGCGGTGCACCGAGATCTCCAGCTCGCCGGGCTCGGCCCCGCCGGCGGCGAGGGCGTAGCGCGAGCCGGGGCGGCCGGCGACGATGCGCTGCAGGTCGCCCTCGTGCTCGGCCAGCGGCTCGACGAGCAGCAGCGGCACGCCGGGGAACGCGGCGTACAGCTCGGGCGTGCCGCGGGCGACGCCGACGTCGACGATCGTCTGCGGCGCGACGCCGCGGCGCTTGAGGTGCTCGAGCACCTCGGGCAGCGTCCGCCGCGGGCCGCCGCCGCCGGTGCGCCGGACCTCGACGCCGCGAGCGCGCAATGCATCGCGCGCCGCCGCGATCAGCCGCGCCTTCACGCGTCGCGCTCGGCCGACGCCAGGACCCAGCGGGCGAAGACCAGCTGGAACGGGAGCCGGGCGTAGAGCGCGAGCCGGGGGATCTGCGCGTACCGCTCCGGGTTCAGCGCCATGTGCAGGTTGGCGGGGAAGACGCCGGCCAGCGTCGAGACGAGCCACCGGCCCGCCCAGCGGCGCACCTTCGGCGACGGGTGCAGCAGCCCCAGACCCCCGGCCGCCTCGGCGAGGCCGCTCGCGTAGACCAGCCCGCGCCGCGCCGGCAGGTAGTCGGGCATGATCGACTCGTAGATCCGGGGCTTGACGAAGTGCAGGGCGCCGGCGACGACGAACAGCGGGCCGGCGAGGAGCTTCAGGACGCGGGTCACGCCCGGCAAGTTACCCGTCGCCGGGCCGTCGCCGACCCGACCGCCTGCGGCAGACGAGCCGTGGATAGGCTGCCCCGATGCCGCTGGTCTATCGCGAGACGGTCCCGGTCCAGGAGCCGTTCGGAACGGTGCTGTGCCTGCACGGCTACCCCGAGTCGTCCTACATGTGGCGCCACCTCCTGGAGGCGGTCGCCGACGCGGGCTGGCAGGCGGTCGCCCCGGACCTGCCGGGCTACGGCGACTCGCCCTACGGGGGCTCGGGCACGTGGCAGGCGCACGTCGACGCGGTCGACGCGTTCCACCGCGAGCAGGAGCTGGGGCACGTCGTGCTGGTCGTCCACGACTGGGGCGGGCTGATCGGCCTGCGCTGGGCGTGCGAGCACCCCGAGGCCGTCCGGGCGCTGGTGATCAGCGACACGGGCTTCTTTCCCGACGGCAAATGGCACGGCATGGCCCAGGCGCTGCGCACACCCGGTCAGGGTGAACAGCTCGTCGACGGACTTGACCGCGACGGGTTCGCGGGCATGCTGCGAACCGTGAGCCCGAACCTGGACGACCGCAGCATCGACGAGTACTTCAAGGCCTACGCCTCCGAGGAGGCCCGGCGCGGCCAGCTGGAGCTGTACCGCTCGGGCGAGTTCTCCGAGCTCGCGCGGTACGACCTCTCCCAGCTGGCGGTCCCATCCCTGCTCCTGTGGGGCGAGGACGATCCCTTCGCGCCCGTCGCCGGCGCGCACCGCTTCGCCCGCGAGCTGCCCGACGCGGAGCTGCACGTCGTGCCGGGAACCGGCCACTTCGTCTACGACGACGAGCCGGGCGCCTGCTCGGAGGCCGTCGTCGCGTTCCTGGAGCGCGTCTGATGCATCGCCGCGAGATCAGGTCCTGGCTGATGGACATGGACGGCGTGCTCGTCCACGAGGAGCAGGCGATCCCCGGCGCCGACCGCTTCCTCGACGGGCTGAAGGCGCGCGGCATCCCGTTCCTGGTGCTGACCAACAACTCCATCTACACGCGGCGCGACCTGTCGGCGCGGCTGCGCGCGTCCGGCCTCGAGGTGCCCGAGACCGCGATCTGGACCTCGGCCAACGCGACGTCCCGCTTCCTGGAGGAGCAGCGCCCCGGCGGCTCGGCGTTCACGATCGGCGAGGCGGGCTTGACCACCGCGCTGCATCAGGCCGGCTACACGCTGACCGAGCGCTCACCCGACTACGTGGTCCTGGGCGAGACGCGCACGTACTCGTTCGAGCGCATCACGCAGGCGATCCGCCTCATCGCGGCCGGCGCGCGCTTCATCGCCACCAACCCTGATCCGACCGGTCCGACGCCCGACGGCCCGCTGCCGGCCACCGGCTCGGTCGCGGCGCTGATCAGCCGCGCCACGGGCGTCGAGCCCTACTACGTCGGCAAGCCCAACCCGTTGATGATGCGCTCGGCGCTGAACGCGATCGACGCCCACTCCGAGACGACCGCCATGATCGGCGACCGGATGGACACCGACATCGTCTCGGGCCTCGAAGCCGGCTTGGAGACCGTCCTCGTCCTCTCCGGCGTCGCCACCCGCGAGAGCGCCGAGCGCTTCCCCTTCCGCCCCTCCCGCATCGTCGACTCCGTGGCGAACCTGGCCGAGGAGATCGAAGCCGGCGCGGTCATTCCCGGATAGCCGCGCGCACCTGCTCGCGGAAGGCCACGAACGACGGGTCGCCGCGCAGCCCGTCGGTGCGGTCCTCGGGCGTGAAGGGCGGGCGCTCGTCGAAGACGATGCGGCCCGGGCGGGGCGACATGACCAGCACGCGGGTGCCGAGGAAGACGGCTTCCTCGACGCTGTGGGTGATGAACAGCGCGGTCTTGCCCGACCCGAGCCAGACGCGCAGGAGCTCAGCCTGCAGGCGCTCGCGCGTGAGCGCGTCGAGCGCGCCGAACGGCTCGTCGAGCAGCATGATCGCCGGGTCATTGGCCAGGACGCGGGCGATCTGGCAGCGCTGCTGCATGCCGCCCGAGAGCTCGTAGGGCGCGGCGGCGGCGAACTCGGCCAGGCCCACCCGCGCCAGCTGCTCGTCGGCGATCGCGTGGCGCTGCGCCCGGCGCGCGCCCCGCAGCCGCGGGCCGAGCGCGACGTTCTCGCGCACGCTCAGCCACGGGTACAGGTTGGGCTGCTGGAAGACGACGCCGCGCTCGGGCCCCGGCGCGGCGACCCGCGCGCCGCCGACGAGCACCTCGCCCGTCGACGGCGTCAGGAAGCCGGCCAGCAGCTGCAGCAGCGTCGTCTTGCCGCAGCCCGACGGGCCCACCAGCGCGACGAGCTCGCCCGCCTCGATCTCGAGGTCGAGCGGGCCGAGGGCGTGCACCTCGGCACCGCGCCCGTCGTAGGTGTGGGCGACGCCCCGGAGCGCGACGGGCTCAGCCGCCGACGGCACTGGCGAATGTGGCGTCGACGGCCGACGCGTATGACGCCTCGGGCTGCACCTTCGGGATCTGGGCCAAGGACTTGTTGAACTCCGCCGCGGCGAGGAGGTTCTTGGCCAGCCCGCCGCCGAGGTAGTCGGCACCGGTCTGCTCGGCCGCGGTGAGGAAGATGAGGTCCTTCATCTGCGGCAGCACCTCCTCCGCCCCGACGTTGAGCTCGGCGCCGACGGCCGTCGCGGCCGCGTTGGGATCTGACCGGAACAGCTTGACCGCGCGGTCCTGCTGGGCGACCCAGGTCTTGACGGCGTCGGGGTACTTGGAGGCGAAGTCCTTGGTCACGACCGCGAGGTCGTAGGTGGTCTTGCCCTGCTGGGCGAGGTCGGCGCTGCTGATCAGCACGTGCCCGCCGTCCTTGATGAGCTTGGCGAGGTTCGGGTTCCAGACGTAGGCGCCATCGATGTCGCCGCGGCTCCAGGCGGCCGCGATGTCGTCGGGCTCGGCGTCGATGACCTTGACGTCCTTGGCCGACAGCCCGGCGCCCTGCAGCGCGGCGAGCAGCGAGTAGTGCGAGGTTGACGCCAGCGGCGTGGCCACCTTCTTGCCCTTGAGCTGGTCGATCGAGGTGATGTCCTTCTTGACGACCAGCGCTTCGGCCTTGCCGATCACGTCGTGGATCCACGGCACCTCGTAGGGCAGCGGCTGCGAGAGGCCGCGCGCGACGGGGCTCGACCCGGCCAGGCCGATGTCGACGCTGCCGCCGGCGACGGCCTCGTTGACCGATCCGCCGGAGTCGAAGAGCTTCCAGTCGATCTCGGTGCCGGGCAGCGCCTTCTCCAGCCACTGCTCGTGCTTGACGACGAGGTCGCCGTTGGGGATCGCCTGGTAGGCGATGGTGATCTTCTTCGGGGCGCTGGTCGCGGGCTTGGCGTCGGCCTGCGCGCCGCCGGCGCTGCCGCCGTCGTCGGAGCCGCAGGCGGCCAGGGCGAGCGTGCCGGCAAGCAGCAGGGCGAGGAGGAAGGGTCTCGGGGTCATGGGGTGGGTCTCCTTGGTCAGGACTTGCCGCGCCAGGGGACGACGCGCTGCTCGAGCGCTCGGACCAGCTGGTCGAGGACGATGGCCGACAGCCCGATCAGCACGATGCAGAGCACCGCGACGTCGGTCTGCTGGAACTTCTTGGTCTCCCAGGCGAGGCCGCCGATGCCGGGGATGCCGTCCACGGTCTCGGCGGCGACGATCGTCGTCCAGGCGAAGCCGATCGCCAGGCGGACGCCGGTGAACAGCTCGGGCAGGACGGACGGCAGGACGACGAAGCGGGTGACCTGCCAGCGGTTGGCGCCGAGCGCCAGGGCGCCGTCGATCTGCCGGCGCGGGATGCCGCGCACGCCGTGCAGGACCGAGAGCGTGATCGGCGGGAAGGCGGCGAGGAAGAGGAGCCAGACCTTCGACGCGTCCTCGATGCCGAACCAGATGATCAGCAGGCTGAAGTACGCCAGCGGCGGCAGCGCGCGCACGAACGTGACGTACGGCTCGAAGATGACGCGAAACGGCGTGACGGTCGCCAGCAGCAGGCCGAGCGGGACACCGACCACGATCGCCCAGCCGACGCCGCGGATGATGCGCCAGAGGCTGTGCCACAGGTGCTCGTGGAGGTAGTAGCCGCTGAGGCCGCGGGCGCCGTCGTGCGTGGTCTCGCCGTCGATCAGCCGCTCGAAGACGGCGCTCGGATCCGGGACGAACAGGTCGGACCAGACGTTCAGCTCGGCGATGAGCCACCAGGCGCCGAGGAACACGCCCAGCGACAGCGTTCGCAGCGCGACGCGGCGCGTCCGCGGCGCGGTCAGGAGCCGCCGGGCGGACCGGCGCGGCCGGTCGTCCGTGGCAGTGCGGGGGAGGGTGGCGGTGGTGTCCGACATGCGACGCCGCGCAACCTACCTAATTTCGACCAACAATGTAGGGAAAGCCCCGGAAGGCACGTCGGACGCGGGCGCCCTAAGGTCCCGCCGCATGTCGCTGACCCGCACATTGTTCGACGACGACCATCGCTTGTTCCGCGAGTCCGCCGCGGCGTTCGTGGACCGCGAGATCCTGCCCCGCGCCGAGGAGATCCGCGAGGCCCGGCGCATCCCGGCGGAGCTCTGGCTGACCGCCGGCGAGATGGGGTTCCTCGGCGTCGCCGTCCCCGAGGAGCACGGCGGCAGCGATGTCGACTTCCGCTACAACGCGATCTTCAACGAGGAGCTCTCGCGCGCGGGGATGGCGTACTCCTCGTCCTTCACGATCCACTCCGACGTCTGCGCGCCGTACCTCACGCGCCTGACGACCGACGAGCAGAAGGCGCGCTGGCTGCCGAAGTTCTGCTCCGGCGAGATGATCACCGCGATCGGCATGACCGAGCCCGAGGCCGGCTCGGACCTGCAGGGCCTCAAGACCACCGCGCGGCGCGATCCCGCGCACCCCGGCGAGTGGGTCATCAACGGCTCCAAGACGTTCATCACCAACGGCGCCCACGCGGGCATGGTCATCGTCGCCGCGCGGACGGCGACCGACCCGAAGGGCCGCGGCATCTCGCTCTTCGCCGTCGAGGAGGGGATGGAGGGGTTCACCCGCGGGCGCAAGCTCCACAAGGTCGGCCAGCACGAGGCCGACACCGCGGAGCTCTTCTTCGAGAACGTGCGCGTCACCGACGACGCGCTGATCGGCGAGGTCGACCGCGGGTTCCACCACATGATGGAGCACCTCGCGCAGGAGCGGCTGGGGTCGTCGATCTCCAACCTCGCCAACGCGGCGCACATCCTCGGCGTGACGTTGGAGTACATCAAGTCACGCAAGGCGTTCGGCCGGCCCGTCGGCACGTTCCAGAACAGCCGCTTCCTGGTCGCCGACCTGCAGACGCGCGTCGACGTGACGCAGGCGTTCGTCGACCGCTGCATCGAGGCGCACGTCGCGCATCAGCTGTCGGCGGTCGACGCCGCCAAGGCCAAGTGGTGGAGCGCCGAGGTCCAGAACGTCGTGATCGACGCCTGCGTGCAGCTCCACGGCGGCTACGGCTACATGGAGGAGTACGAGGTCGCCCACGCGTGGATGGACGCGCGCGTGACGAAGATCTGGGCCGGGTCCAACGAGATCATGAAGGAGATCATCGGGCGCGACCTGGGGCTGGGGGAGGTCCGGCCATAGCCGGCTCGGCGTGGATGAGCCGGTAGCCGCCGTCGCTGGTCCGGATGCCGAGGAACTCGGGCGTGGCGCACTCGACGACGCCGTCGATGCGCGGCAGGGCCGTGGGGATCAGCGCGTCGGCGTCACGCAGGAGGGCACCGGCGGGGAGGAGGTGATGGCACATCGGGCGAAGGTAATCGACGCTCCGCGCCGTGTCTTCTCCGAAAGTGCTCGGTTCTACGCCTTGGCCTTGGACCACTCGGCCTTGTGCACGCGCTTGGCCGCCTGGTAGTCGGCCAGCGCCTGTGCGGAGTCCACGTCGCCGAGCGTCGGGTGCCACGGCACCAGGTCCTGGGCGACCTCGACGCCGAAGCGCTTGGCCAGGACCGCGCCCAGCGCCTTGATCTTCATCTCGCCGAACCCGGGCAGCGCCTGGAGGTTGGCGCGCAGCGCGTCGGCGTCGGCGGCGTCGGTCCAGACGCGGGCGGCGTCGCCGTCGTAGTGGTCGCGGACGTACACGGCGAGGTCGTGCACGCGCTGGGCCATCGATCCCGGGAAGCGGTGGATCGCCGGCTTCTGGCGGAAGACGGGCTCGAGGTCGGCGCCGGCGAGCGTGGCGGCGTCGATCGCGCCGAGGCGCTCCTGGAGCGCGAGCGGTCCGGCGAACGCCTTCTGGACCGTGATCTGCTGGTCGAGGACGAAGCCGACCAGCAGCGCCATCGGGTCGCTGGCGATCAGCGCGTTGGCCTCGTCTGAGTCGGTGAAATGCAGGGCGTCGGGCACGACGCGATCCTACCCCGCGATACTGCTGGCGTGAGCGACCTCAACGTGTTGGGCGGACCGCTGGAGTCCTGCGGCATCGACCCCGTCACCGGCTTCTACCGGGACGGCTACTGCACCACCGGCCCCGAGGACCGGGGCAGCCACACGATCTGCGCCGTCGTGACGGCGGAGTTCCTCGCCCATCAGCGCTCGATCGGCAACGACCTGACGACGCCGATGGAGGCCTACAACTTCCCCGGGCTCGTGCCCGGCGACCGCTGGTGCGTGACCGCCGCGAACTGGCTGCAGGCCCACGAGGACGGCGCTGCCGCCTACGTCATCCTGGCGTCCACCCACGAGCGCGCGCTCGAGGTCGTGCCGATCGAGGCGCTCAAGGAGCACGCGGTCGACGTGCCGTCGGACCCGGGCTCGCTGCGGGACTGACCGCGGCCCCGCTCAGCCCTCGAGCGACTCCGCGGTCTCCAGCCACGCCGACTCGAGCTCCTCGCGCTCGGCCAGGACGGCGGTGAGCTCGGACTGGAGCTCGCGCAGGCGGGTGTGGTCGGTCGCGCTGGCGGCCATGTCCTCGTGCAGCTGCGCCTCGCGGGCCGTGAGCTTGTCGAGCGCGCGCTCCAGCCGCGCGACCTCCTTGCGCGCCGCGCGCACGACCGCGCCGGAGGGCGGGGGCTTCGCCGCGCCGGACCCGGACCCGGACCCGGACCCGGGCGCCGGCGCGGCCGCGGCCTCCGCCGCCGACCGGCGCAGCTCGACGTACTGCTCGATGCCGCCCGGCAGGTGCTGGAGGCCGCCGTCGCCGGCCAGGGCGTAGACGTCGTCGGTCACCCGCTCGACGAAGTACCGGTCGTGGCTGACGACCACGAGCGTGCCGGGCCAGCCGTCGAGCAGGTCCTCCAGGGCGGTGAGCGTGTCGATGTCCAGGTCGTTGGTCGGCTCGTCGAGCAGCAGGACGTTGGGCTCGTCCATGAGCAGGCGCATGAGCTGCAGCCGCCGCCGCTCGCCGCCGGAGAGGTCGCGCACCAGCGTGCGCGCGCGGTCGCCGCGGAAGCCGAAGCGGTCGCACAGCATCCCGGCGGTGATCTCCTCGCCGCCACTGAGCGTCGCCCGTCCGCGCACGGCCTCCAGCGACTCGAGCACGCGCTGGTGACCGGGGATCTCCACCGTGTCCTGCGACAGGTGGGCGATCCGGACGGTCGCGCCGCGGTCGACCTCGCCGGTGCTCGGCGCCAGCTCGCCGCTGAGCAGGTTGATCAGCGTGGTCTTGCCGGAGCCGTTGACGCCGACGAGCGCGACCCGGTCGCCGGGGCCGAGGCGCCAGGTGACCTTGCGCAGGACGCGCTGCTCGCCGTAGGCGACCGAGACGTCGACGGCGTCGAGGACCTTGTCGCCCAGGCGCGACGTGGCGAAGCGCAGCAGCTCGGCGCGGTCGCGGACCTCGGGCTCGTCGGCGATCAGCGCGTTGGCGGCCTCGATCCGGAACTTCGGCTTGGCGGTGCGGGCGGGAGGCCCGCGGCGCAGCCACGCCAGCTCCTTGCGCATGAGCTGCTGGCGGCGGTCCTCGCGCGCCGACGCCTGCCGGTCGCGCTCGGCCCGCGCCAGCACGTAGGCCGCGTAGCCGCCCTCGTACTGGTGGACGGCCTCGTCGGAGACCTCCCAGGTCGCGGTGCAGACGGCGTCCAGGAACCAGCGATCGTGGGTGACGACGAGCATGGACCCGCGGCGGGCCGCCAGGTGCCGCGCCAGCCAGTCGACGCCCTCGACGTCGAGGTGGTTGGTCGGCTCGTCGAGCAGCAGCAGCTCCGGGCCGTCGAGCAGGAGCTTTGCGAGCGCGATCCGGCGCCGCTCCCCGCCCGACAGCGGCGCGATGGGCGTGTCGAGCCCCTGCGGGAAGCGCGCCATCGCGACGCCGCCGAGCAGGCCGTCGAGCACCGAGCGGAACGTCGCGTCGCCCGCCCATTCGTGGTCGGCGCGCCCGCCGATGAGCTCCTCGCGGATCGTGCGCCGGTCGTCGAGCTCGTCGCCCTGGCCCAGCAGCGCGAGCCCGACGTCGCCGGCCCGCGTGATCGCCCCTGCGTCGGGCTCCTCCAGCCCCGCGATCAGCTGCAGCAGCGTCGACTTGCCGTCGCCGTTGCGCCCGACGATCCCGATCCGGTCTCCCGCCGCGACCCCGAGCGTGACGTCGCGCAGCACCGACCGGCTCCCGTACCCCTTGTCGACGTCCTTGAGATTGACGAGATTGCGCGAGGCGGCCATCTCGCTCCCATCCTGCCGTGAACGCGGCGCGGGCGTCCGCCGCCTGCACCGTCGCGCGTCGACCGACGGGTCGCTTACTGCTGTGCCTTCGGCGGGTGCTCACGACGGCGGTGTATCTACCTGCATACCGCCGCGCGTCGATCCTCGGCCATGTCCCGCCTACTCCCGACCTTCACGATGCGGCCGTTGCCGCAGTCGCGGTAGAACCCTCGCTCGGGCTCGTACGGCATGACTGCGAGGTGGCGCGTCTCGGATCCGACGGTGATCGAGAGCACGCCGGCAGCCTTGACCTCGAACGCTGCGACGCCGTCGCGATGTGCTCTGGGGAGGTCGAGAGCCAGAAGCAGGAGTCCCGCGATGCAGGCCGCGGCCGCTGCGATGCGCGAGCGTCCGTGCGCAAAGATCAGGGTTCGGGAACTAATTGCTCTGATGTTCAGCGGGAAAAGTACGGCCACACTCGGGGCGCCCGCGCACCCGCGACTCACAGCCGGCGGTGCATCACGTGCAGCCCGACGTAGCCCAGGGCCGGATGGTCGAACGCCTCGGGCACGGTGCCGATGATCTCGAAGCCCAGGGAGCGCCAGAGCGCCACGGCAGGGGCGTTGGTCTGCACCACCGCGTTGAACTG
Organism: Baekduia sp.; assembly: GCF_035318805.1. Taxonomy (GTDB): domain Bacteria; phylum Actinomycetota; class Thermoleophilia; order Solirubrobacterales; family Solirubrobacteraceae; genus Baekduia. The sequence continues at coordinate 102,684 of NZ_DATHDY010000029.1, read as the reverse complement.
GATCGCGCGGTAGCCGGACGCGCGGGCCCACGCGATCATGTGCTCACCGAGGGCGCGGCCGATGCCCTGGCGCCCGTGGGCCGGGTCGACCATGAAGCTCGCGCTCGCGACGTGCGCGCCCGGCCCCATCCGGTTGGCGTACATGCTCGCCGAGCCGAGGACGGTGCCGTCGTCGCGGTCGACCGCCACGACGGTGCGCCCCGGCGGGGCGACCATCCATATCGCGCGTGCGCCCTGCTCGCCGACGTCGCGCGGGTAGGCGTACGTCTCGCCCGCGGCGACGATCTCGTGGAAGAACGGCCAGATCGCCGGCCAGTCGGCGCCGGTCGCGTCGCGGATCGTGAACGCGGGCGCGCCGCTCATGCCTCGTGTCCCGGGTGGATGTGGCGAGCGCGGTGGAAGGTGAACTCCGGGCCGGTCGCGCCGTGCCGGCACGCCTCTGGCTCCAGCAGGTGGCCGATGTGGTCGCCCAGGTCCAGGCGCACGAGGATCCGGCCGGCGAACCAGTTCTCGCACGCGTCGAGCAGCGGCACGTCGCCGGGCCCGGGATGCCACGCCGTCCGGGCGAACTTGTCGGCGTCGTCGCCGGTCGTGCCGCCGAACAGCTCGGCGAGCTCGACGGCGGAGTCGGGCACGAAGTGCACCGCGAGGCGCTCCGCCTGCGCCGCCACGCGCGTCGTGTGGTTGCGGCGCGAGAGGCACACCAGGAACCGTGAGGGATGGATGCTCGTCTGGGTCGCGAACCCGACGAGGCATCCGGCCGGCTCGCCGCCGGCGGCCGCCGTCACGATGAACATGGGGTAGTCGAGCTCACCCATGAGCTCGTCGAACACCGAGGGGCCGGTCACCCCTCCAAGCTACCGCCACGGCGACCGGTACTGGTTGGTGAACATCTTGCACCGGCCGCCCGCCGTCGGATACGGTCGTGCCGGATTCCAGACCGAGGAGCGCTGATGGCACCCGAACGCGGCACGCTGGCCCCGATCAAGCACATCGTCGTCTTGATGATGGAGAACCGGTCGTTCGACCAGATGTTGGGGTACTTGAACCTCGATCCCTGGAAGCTCGAGGGCGTCAACGGGCTGGTCGAGGGGATGTCCAACCCCGACGCCGAGGGCGTCGCCGTCCCCATCCATCCGTTCGGCGCCGGCGAGACCGCGTTCACCGTTGCGGGCAAGCCGTACGACCACTCCTACGACCCCGACCACGGGCCCGACGGCGTCGCGCTGCAGCTGGCCGACGGGAACCAGGGCTTCGTCACGCAGTTCATCGCCAGCCGCAGCGACGAGGCGTTCGCCCGGCGCGACCTCGTGATGGGCTACTACACCGCCGACCACCTGCCGGTCTACGACCACCTGGCCCGGCACTTCTGCGTCTGCGACGCCTGGCACAGCTCGGTCCCGGGCGACACATGGCCCAACCGCCAGTACGCGCTGGCGGGCCAGGAGAGCGAGCGCGTCGCCGAGGCGTTCGGGCGTGCGCACGGCCTCGAGAACAGCAAGCTGTGGGACAGGCTGCAGGGCGCGCCGATCTTCGACGTGCCGGCGTTCACGCGCCGGTTGCGCGACGAGCAGTGGCGCTGGTACTCCCACGATCCCGGCACGCTGCGCGCGGCCGACGGCCGCTACCGCGACCCCACCAAGCTGTACCGCGACAACTTCACCTACTTCGACCGCAAGCGCGTGAGCTTCGCGACCGAGCTGCTGGAGTCGATCATCACGACGCGCGACAGCTTCCTCGACGACGCCGCCAAGGGCGAGCTGCGCCAGGTGTCGTGGATCGACCCCAACTTCATCGACCTGCACGTGCTCGACCCCAACTCCAACGACGACCATCCGCCGTCCGACGTCAAGGCCGGCCAGGCGCTCGTGCTCGACGTCTACGAGGCGCTGGTCAACAGCCGCGACTGGAACGACACGCTGCTGGTGCTGGTCTACGACGAGCACGGCGGCTTCTTCGACCACCAGGTGCCGCCGCCGGTCGACGACGGTGACGGTGGCAAGTACTCCACCTACGGCGTCCGGGTTCCCGCGATCGTCGTGGGTCCGCGGGTCAAGCGGCACGTCAACCACAGGCTGTTCGACCACGCCACCCTCGTCAAGACGATCCTCACGGCGTTCGCCGACGACCCCAACGCGGCGCTGGCCGCGATGCCGCAGCGCGTCCAGCGCGCCAACGACCTCGGCGAGGTCCTCCAGGAAACGGTGCGCACCGACCTGCCGGACCGCGGCGACCTGCACGACGCCATGGACCGCTGGCGCGCGGAGGCGCGCCGCGCCCGCCAGTCGGCCGCGCCGGCGGCGGTCTCGGAGGCCTCCGACGGCGCCGGTCAGGACTTCGTCCCGCACGCCTTCCAGGAGGAGTTCGCGACGTTCGTCGCCGCGCTGCGCGAGGCCAAGGCGGCGCCGCCCGGGCAGCCGTAGGAGACTGTGTCGCTATCGCGACTGGGGACCCACCTCCGGCGGCGACGGTTGGCCATCGTGGGCCTCGGCCTCGCTGGCCGCCTACGGCACCCCTAGCCGGCAAAGCGCCAAGATGACGGCGTGACGTCCGCGAACATCGAGCTCGTGATCCTCTCCGCCGACGCGCTGCAGGCGCTCGTCGCGGCCGACCTGGCCGGCGCCAGTGCCGAGGCGGGCGTCGCGCTGCCGGCGGAGTTCCTCGACGACACCTGGCTCTGGTCGCTGCGCCTGGGCCAGTTGATCGGCGAGCCCGCGTGCGCGCCGTGGCTCGTGCGCGCGGTCGTGCCGCGGCCGGGGCACGCCGCGGTCGGGCATGCCGGCTTCCATGGCGAGCCGGACGCCGACGGGATGGTCGAGGTCGGGTACCGCATCGTGCCCGCACACCGGCGCCGCGGCTACGCCCGCGCGTCGCTGGCGGCGCTGCTGGACTTCGCCCGCGAGCACGGCGCCCGGACCGCGCGGGCATCGATCTCGCCCCGCAACGCGCCCTCGCTGGCGCTCGCGGCGTCGTTCGGCTTCGAGCGGACCGGTGAGCAATGGGACGAGCGGGACGGAAGAGAGCTGGTGTTCGAGCGCCCTTTGACATAGTGTCAACGCTGTCCGCCGGTCCCGAGCACGAGGTCAGACATGTCCGCCGATCCCGTTCCCCTCGAAGAGACGCTCGTCACCGAGCGCGAGCTGTGGCAGGACGGTCCGCCACACGCCGTGTTCGAGCGGATGCGCGGCGAGTGCCCGGTGCACTGGACCTCGGAGATCACCGAGTACCCCGAGGAGGACGGCTTCTGGTCGGTCACGACGGCCGACGACGTCCACGCGGTCAGCCGCGACTGGGAGACCTACTCGTCGGCGACGGGCTTCACCGCCCTGACCAACGCGATCCTCCCGCTCGAGCTCGGCCAGGCGATGTTCATCGGGATGGACCCGCCCAAGCACGACCGCCTCAAAGCCCTGTTCCAGCGCGGCTTCACGCCCAAGCGCATCGCCGAGCACGAGCCCGCCATCCGGGAGATCGCGCGCGGCGTGCTGGACCGCCTCGACGGCCGCGACGCGTGCGACCTCGTGACCGACGTCGCGCAGCCCGTGGTCGCGCGCGTCATCGGCAGCTTCATGGGCACCGCGCCCGAGGACGACGAGATCTGGGCGCGCCTGATGAACACGACGCTCGGCGCCGGCGATCCCGACCTCAACCCCGAGGGCGTGCAGACCGTCATGGAGCGCGACGTCCCCGAGATCTTCGCCCGCTGTGCGGCGCTCATCGCGGAGCGGCGCGAGCGCCCGACCGAGGACCTGATGAGCGTGCTCGTGCACGCCGACATCGACGGCGAGAAGCTCGAGGAGCACGAGATCGTCATGGGGTTCTTCCTCCTCGTGGCGGCCGGCAACGACAGCACGAAGGCGACGTTCTGCAGCGGCATGCGCGCGCTGCTGGAGGCGCCCGACCAGCGGCAGCTGCTGCTCGACGACCCGTCGCTGATCCCGTCGGCGGTCGAGGAGTCGCTGCGGATGTTCCCTGCCTTCGCGCACTTCCGCCGGACCGCGACGCGCGACGTCGAGCTCAACGGCGCCCAGATCCGGGAGGGCGACAAGGTGGTCATGTGGTACGTGTCGTCCAACCGCGACGCGACCCGCTACGAGGACCCTGACCGCTTCGATGTGCGGCGCAACCCCGAGCACCAGGCCTTCGGCGCCGGCGGCCGGCACTTCTGCCTCGGCACGGCGCTGGCGCGGCTCGAGCTGCAGATCCTCCTGGAGGAGACCCTCGCGCGCTACCCGGCGATGGAGCTGGCGGGCCAGCCCGAGTTCGCCGAGTCGCCGTTCATCAACCAGCTGAAGACCCTGCCGGTGCGGCTGGGGGCCGAGACGGCGGTGTAGATGCCTCAAGGCGTCCGCCCGAGCCTGTCGCTGTTGGCTCGGGGTGGGCCTGTCGAGCGCGGTCTCACCGCGCCGAACAGGCCCACCCCACCCGAGGCGCCCGCGGAGACACCACCCGCCGGCGCCCAGCCCGGCGCGCGTTCTCGTCGCTGATCCCCGACCCCGCCGAACGGGATTTCCCGGCGAACGTCCCCGCGCGACCCACTAGCCCGATCGGGTCATCCGAACGCCGGCGGCCAATTGACAAGACGTCGGCGTTCAGTTTACGGTCGGCCGCCATGCCGGCAGCAGACCACCATGCCCCTGAAGCCACCCCGGAGGGGTCGCAGACCCGATGAGCGTCGCCGAGCGCTCGATGGGCCTCGGGCTGCGGGCCCTGACCCGCCTGGCGGGCTCGGACGTGGTCGATCGCCTCGGCGTGCGCCGGCCCGCCGAGCGTGCGGTCTACCGCGCCACGCGCGACGGCTTCCGCGTCGTCGATCGCGCCGGCCGGACCTTCGCCGCCGCCCGGCGCGGCTCGGCCCCCGCGCGCCTGCCCACGACGGGCGGCAGCGGCGGCCTCTTCGACCTCGCGCCGACCGACGAGCAGGAGATGCTCGTCGCGGCGTGGCGCGACTTCGCCGCCGAGCAGCTGCGGCCGCGCGCCGACGAGGCCGAGCGCGCGACGCTGCATGACACCTTTCGCGAGGCCGACGCGCTGGGCCTGACGATGCTCGGCGTGCCCGAGGAGCTCGGCGGCGCCGTGAGCGAGCGCTCCGCCGTGACCGCGATCCTCGCCGCCGAGGCGCTGGCCCACGGCGACGCCGGGCTCGCCGTCGGCGCGCTGGCGCCCGCCGCGGTGGCGACCGCGCTCGCGCTGTGGGGCGACGCCGACCAGCAGGCCACCTACCTGCCCGCGCTGGTGGGCGACGACGTGCCCGCCGCCGCGCTGGCGATCGCCGAGCCGCGCGCGCTCTTCGATCCGCAGCATCTGGAGACGGTGGCCCGCCCGGCCGCGGGCGGCTACGTGCTGTCGGGCACCAAGGCGCTCGTGCCGCGCGCCGAGGACGCGGAGCTGCTCGTCGTCGCGGCGCGCGTCGACGACGCGCGCCCCGCGCTGTTCGTCGTCGAACCCGCCGACGGTGGCGTGCTGGTCCGGCCCGACCCCGCGATGGGCCTGCGCGGCGCCGCGCCCGGGCGCCTGGTCCTCGAGGACGTGCGCGTGCACCGCGGCGCGCTGCTCGGCGAGGCCGACCCGGCGGTCTACGCCGAGTGTCTCGCGCGCAGCCGCGTCGCGTGGGCCGGGATCGCGGTCGGGGTGGCGCGGGCGGTGCTGGACCACGTCATCCCCTACGTCAACGAGCGCGTCGCGTTCGGCGAGCCGATCAGCCACCGCCAGGCCGTCGCGTTCTCGGTCAGCGACATCGCGATCGAGCTGGAGGGGCTGCGGCTCGTCACGCTGCGGGCCGCCGCCCGTGCCGACGCCGGCCTCGACTTCGCCCGCGAGGCCGCCCTGGCACGCATGCTGTGCGACCAGCGCGCCGCGACCATCGGCTCCGACGGCGTGCAGCTGCTCGGCGGCCACGGCTACGTCTGCGAGCACCCGGTGCAGCGCTGGTACCGGGACCTGCGAGCGGTCGGACTCATGGAAGGCGTCCTGCTCGCATGATCAACCTCGAAGTGCCCCGCAAGTTCGGACCGCTGGTCGCGCAGGCGCGGCAGGTCGCCGACGAGGTGTTCCGGCCGATCTCGCGCAAGTACGACCGCGAGGAGCACGCGCGGCCCAAGGAGCTCGACATGCTCGCCGCGGTCATCGACGGGATGACCGACGGCAGCGAGACGGGGGGCGCGGGCGCGACCGGCGTGCGGCGCTCCGCCAACGGCGACGGCCCGCAGGGCAACCGCAACGGGTCGAACCTGTCGACGGCGTTGAGCGTCATGGAGCTGTGTCGCGGTGACGTCGGGCTGCTGCTGTCGGTCCCGCGCCAGGGCCTGGGGAACTCGGCGATCGCCTCGGTCGCCGACGACGCTCAGCTGCAGCGCTACGCCGGCCGCTGGGCGGCGATGGCGATCACGGAGCCCGACGCCGGCTCGGACTCCGCCGCGATCCGCACGACCGCGGTGCTCGACGGCGACGAGTACGTCCTCAACGGCGAGAAGATCTACGTCACCGCCGGAGAGCGCGCCGAGCTCGTCGTGGTCTGGGCGACGCTCGATCGCTCGGTGGGCCGCGCGGCGATCAAGTCGTTCGTGGTGGAGCGCAGCAACCCGGGACTGGTGCTCGACCGGCTCGAGCACAAGCTCGGGATCCGCGCGTCCGACACCGCGGCGTTCCGGCTGGAGGACTGCCGCGTGCCGCGCGAGGACCTGCTCGGGCCGCCCGGCATCGAGGTCACCAACGGCTTCGCCGGCGCGATGCAGACCTTCGACAACACGCGGCCGCTGGTCGCCGCGATGGCGGTCGGGCTCACCCGCGCGTGCCTGGAGGAGACGCGGGCGCTGCTGCGCGAGGCGGGCGTCGAGGTCGACTGGGATCGCCCAGCGGCGCGGCAGACCGCCGCGGCCGCGGAGTACCTGGCGATGGACGCCGACTACGAGGCCGCGCGCCTGCTGACGCTGCAGGCGGCGTGGATGGCCGACAACGGCACGCCGAACTCGCTGCAGGCCTCGATGGCCAAGGCCAAGGCGGGGAGGACCTGCGTGGACGTGGCGCTGCGCTGCGTCCGCCTCGCGGGCACGCTCGGCTACAGCGAGGACCTGCTGCTGGAGAAGTGGGCGCGCGACGCGAAGATCCTCGACATCTTCGAGGGCACCCAGCAGATCCAGCTGCTCATCATCGCGCGGCAGTTGTTGGGGTTGTCGTCGGCGCAGCTGCGCTGAGCGTCACCGAGCGGCGGCGGCGTCCCAGTCGATCGCGTCGAACACCCGGAGCAGGCGCGCGCCGCGCGCCGGGTTCAGCGCCGCGACCCACGCGATCCGGCCCAGCAGGTGGGCGCGGAAGTCGGCCACGCCCGCGCGGTTCTGCGAGGCCGGCCCGTGCCGCGCGGCGTTGTGGAGGATCGCCTTCAGGCGGTCGAACTCCTCGCGCGGCACGTTGGTGCGCTGGTTGACGACGATGCCGCCGACCACCTGGCGGCCACCCGCGGTCATGACCCGCGTCTTGCGCTCGTTGAGGCGCAGGCCCTCGTCGGCGACGATCGCCCGCACGGTGGCGGTGACCTTCTCGGCCCGGCGAGCGAGCCCGGGGCCACCGGACAGCACGAGGTCGTCGGCATACCGCGTGTAGGTCGCGCCCAGGCGCGCGGCGAGCCCGGCGAGGCGCCGGTCCAGGGAGAAGGCGCAGAGGTTCGCGAGCATCGGCGACGTGGGCGCGCCCTGGGGCAGGTGGGGCGCGGCCAGCCGCCGGCCGAGCAGCGCGTGGGCCCGTCGCAGGTGCGGCGCGCTCGGCGCCGGGATCTCCGCCCACGCGCCGGCCGCGACGCTGTTGGTCATCAGGCCCGTGAGAGCGTGCGCGACCGCCTCGGGGTAGCCGGCGGTGCGCAGCACGCCCCAGACGCGGCCGGCGGCGAGCGAGACGAAGAAGTCCTCCACGTCGAAGCGCAGGACCGCGGGCGCGCCGCAGTGCGCGGCGGCGTGGCCGGCGACCGAGCGGCCGGCGACGAACCCGTGCGCCGCGGGATGGGCCGGGATCCACGCGAGCACCTCGTGCAGGAGCCGGCGCTGGATCGCCTTCAACCGGGGCTTGGGCTGCTCGAGCAGGCGCACCGGTGCGTCGGGCCGAGCGATCCAGGCGTAGGTGTAGTGGCGCAGCCGCCGGTCGGGCGCCGCGCGTTCCCAGGAGCGGACGTCCGCGAGCCACGCGAGCCGGCCGGCGTCGAGATCGAGGAAGGCGCCGAGGTCGGCGACGGTCGCGAGGTCCGGCACGGCGGGCCACCGGCGCGGGCCCATCGCGCCGGTGTCCAGGAGCCATCGGCGCACGTGCGCCGGCGGCGGAGGCGGTCCCGCGCGACCGCGCACGGCGTCCAGCACGACCTCGACGAAGGCGGCCAGCTCGCGTGGCGCGTCGCGGGGCGGCCGGGGGTAGGCCGCCAGCACGCGGTCGACCACGTGCCGCAGCCGCCGCGGCGGCGGGATCACCGTCGCGCGTGCCCGCTCGGTCAAACCGGCCCGGTCCCACTCGCCCGCGAGGAACGCGGCGGCGAGCGCCCTGGCGAGGAAGCGGCGGGTGCGGTGGTCGGGCATCGGCGGGGTTCGGGCGCGCGACGCCGGCCCCGACGCTCCCTCGTCGTGCGTGCCCAGACCTGCAGCGATGCGCAGCCACGGGCACGCGTTGCCGTGCGGTGGTTCCACTGGATCCCCGGGGTGGCCCCGGAGAGACGCGTCGCCGCCCGAAGGCGGTCCGCGTCGGCTCGGGATCCGGCGCCGCGCAGGGCGAGCATACGGCTACCGGTCGGGCAGCTCCCACTCGGCGTCGCCGAGCGTCACGAGCACCGGCTCGCCGAACCGCGCGGTCACAGTCAGCGACACGTCGGGCGTGACGGTCTGGTACTGCGCCATCGCGACCGAGCGGCCGCCGAGCAGCTCCGAGAGGTCGCGCATCGCGTCGGCGAGCATGTCCAGCCCGCCGATCGTGCCGACGACCTGACCGCTGGCCGCATCGACCTCGAACGGCGGCAGCTGGCGCAGCTCGATGGCCCCGCCGAGCGACTCGGCCTCGAGCTCGATGGCGTGGGGGAGGTGGAGGATGCGGTCGCCCAGGCGCACCTCGACGGGCGTCAGGCGCCCCACGTCGATGAGTGCGGGCGCGCGGTCGGGCAGGTCGACGACCACCGCGACGCGCAGTGCGCCCGAGCGGTGGAGCACGTCTCGCAGCGTCTCGACGACCGCGTCGAGGGGTCCGACCGAGGCGACGAGGTCGATCGGTTCGTCGGCGTCGTCCATGCCCGCAGGATGCCACGCGCTCGACGGAGATCGGCGCTTGACCCAGCCACCGGACCCTGTGAGAGGATGGCGCCGGAGGAGCCGAGGGCATGGAACGCCTGCACACAGCCGCAGCACCGTCGAGCGTCGCCCCGGAGGCGGCCGGTCATCTGGCGCGACTCTTCGCGATGTCGCCCGATCTCCTGGCCGCCGCGGGCTTCGACGGGCTGCTGAAGGAGTTCAACGACGCGTGGGAGCAGCAGCTCGGCTGGACGCGCGCGCAGCTGGGGACCCGGCCCTATCTGGAGATCGTCCATCCCGACGACCGCCAGGCGACCGAGCGCGAGATCGCGCGGCTGGCCGCCGGCGAGACGGTCACCGAGTACGTCTGCCGGCTGCTGTGCGCCGACGGGTCGATCCGCTGGATGGCGTGGAGCGGCGCGCCAGGCGACGAGGCGTTCTACATCGTCGGGCGCGACGTCAGCGACCGGCTGGCGATGGAGCACGAGCTGGCCCAGCGCGCCGAGCGGCTGCAGGGCACCAACGCCGAGCTGCAGGACTTCGCCTACACGGCGTCGCACGACCTGTCCGAGCCGCTGCGGATGGTCGCGAGCTTCCTGTCGCTGCTGGAGCGCCGCAGCGCCGGCGGGCTCGACGAGTCCGGGCGTGAGTACCTGCGCCAGGCGCTCGACGGCGCCGGGCGCATGCGCCACCTCATCGACGACCTGCTGCTCTACTCGCGCGTCGCCAACGAGGAGCCGCGCCGCCAGCAGGTCGACCTCGGCGAGCTGGTCGCCGACGTCCTCCAGATCCTGGGACCGGCGATCGAGCAGGAGGACGCGACCATCGAGGTCGGCCACCTGCCGACGCTCGAGGCCGAGCCCGGGCAGATCGCCCAGCTGCTGCAGAACCTGATCGGCAACGCGGTGAAGTTCCACGCGCCGGATCGCCCCGCGGTCGTGCGCGTGACGGCGCGGCGCACGATCGGCGGCACCGTGGTGACGGTCGCCGACGAGGGGATCGGGATCCCCGACGCCGACCAGGAGCGGATCTTCGCGATGTTCACGCGGCTGCACGGCCGCGACACCTACGCGGGCACGGGCATCGGCCTGGCGATCTGCCGCCGGATCGCCGAGCGCCACGGCGGCCGCATCTACGTCGAGTCCTCGGTGGACTCCGGCAGCGCCTTCCACACCCTGCTGCCCGACGCGCCGACCGTGCCGGGCACGCCGCGCGCGGCCACGGCGGGCTGAACGCTTCTCGCCTATTCCACGGCGAACCGCGCCCGCTCCAGCCGCGCGCGCGTCCGCACCGTCCACGGCTCGCCGATCTTCTCCAGCGCGGCGGACGCGGCCTCGATGTCGTACTCGACGCGGTGCAGCTCGATCGTGCCGTCGTCGTCGAGGGTTGCGTAGGCCGGCCGGACGTCGCCGTCCCAGGGCAGGCCGACGCTCCCCGGGTTGACCAGCTCGATGCCGGAGGCCGAGCGGCGCCGGAACTGCACGTGCGTGTGGCCGAACACCACGCGGCGCTGCGTCACGCCGGCCAGGAGCTGGTCGTCGCCCTCGGGATCGGGCTCACGCGGGAAGGGATCGATGTCGGAGGCCGGCGACGCGTGGCAGAACAGCGTGTCGCCGACGACGGCCGTCGGCGGCAGCGCGGCGAGCTCGGCCACGAGCTCGTCGCCGAGGTGGCTGCGCACCCACGCCTCCGCGCCCTGGAGGACGGCGTCGTCGGGGACGGCGCCGGGCTCGGCCTGCCAGCGCTCCCAGTTGCCGCGGATCCACGTCGTGTAGGCCAGCCCGCGAAGGATCGTCACGCACGCGACGGGCCACGCACCGAACGCCGAGTAGTCGCCGCCGAGGACGAAGCGCTCGGCGCCCTGCTCCCGCGCGTGACCGAGCACGGCCTCCAGCGCGGGGCGGTTGCCGTGGATGTCGTACAGGATCGCGAGCATGATTCGCCATGATGCCCGCGATGGAGCTTCGCGGACCAGAGATCACGCTGCGCCTGCCCGTGCCCGAGGACGCGCCGGCGCTCTTCGCGCTGGCCCGGGATCCGGAGGTCACGCGCTGGTTCTCCTGGGGTCCGTACGGCAGCGTCGACGAGCCCCTGCGCTGGATCGCCGAGCAGGAGGCCAGGCGCGAGTCCGGCGAGCAGCTCGACTTCGTCGTCCACCATCGCGAGCACGGGCCGATCGGCATCACCGGCCTGGCCGAGCTGAGCCGCCGCGACCGCCGCGCGATGGTCGGGACCTGGCTCGGTCGCGCGCACTGGGGCACCGGCGCCAACGCCGAGTCCAAGGCGCTGCTCGCGCACCTCGCGTTCGGCGTCTGCGCCCTCGAGCGCCTCGGGGCCTACTCCAACCCAGAGAACGCGCGGAGCGCACGTGCGCTGGAGAAGATCGGCTTCCTCGGCGAGGGCACGCTGCGCGGCTGGCACCGGCACGGCGATCGCCAGCTCGACGTCCAGGTCTTCGGCCTCCTGCGCACCGACTGGCCCGCCACGCCGCTGCACGACGTCCGCGTCGCGGCGATCGGCGCGCCGCCCGCCGCCTGGCTGATGGACGAGCCCGTGCCGGCGACCTAGGCGCGTGGGTCCCTGACCCGCCGCGGGTTTCGCCCCCTGGGCGAAGACCCGCAAGGGAACCTGGCCCTCTGGGCCATTCCCCTAGTCGCTGCGGCGCGACTCCCAGCGGAAGCCGCGGATCGCGAAGAAGATCCCGACGGCGGCCCAGATCGCGATGACGACCAGGCCCGACCAGTTGTCCTGCAGCGAGCGGCCGCTCACCAGCGCGCCCGAGAGGCCGTCGATGATGTGGGTGAGCGGCAGCGCCTGGGCGATGTCGCGCAGGAACTGCGGCGCGTTGCCGACGTCGTAGAAGACGCCGGAGATGAAGATCACCGGCAGGAAGATGATGTTGGTGTAGGCCGGGGCGGCGTCGAAGTTCGGGATCACGTGCGACCACGCGACGCCGAGCGCCGCGAGGCACGTCACGCCGGCGCCGAGGTAGACCATCAACTCGATCCAGTCCTTCGGCCAGTCGATGTTGAAGAGCACCTTGCCGGCCAGGACGACGATCGTCAGCTGGATGCACGCGTTGGTCACCGCGTTGGCGAAGACGCCGAGCAGGTAGGAGCCCTCCGGCAGCGGCGTGCCGCGCATGCGCTTCAGCACGCCCTGCTCGCGCAGGAAGGTCAGGTTCATCGCCAGCGCGCTGAACGTGGTCGACATGATGGACATGCCGGCGATGCCGGGCACGATCACGTTCAGGTCCTTCTGGCTGCCGCTGAAGATCGCGCCGAAGAGCGCGAGGAAGAGCAGCGGCAGGAGGAAGTTGAAGAACGCGGCGCTCGGGTTGCGCCAGAACATCCGGCGCTCGAGCCGGAACTGGTACCACGCGAGCGTCAGGGAGTCAGGCATTGGCGGGCTCCTCCTCGGCGGCGGCGGGCTCGGCGGTCAGCTCGAGATAGACGTCCTCGAGCGATGGCCGCGTGACCGACAGGTCGCGCAGCCCCTCGCCGCGGGCCAGCGCCGCGGAGGTCAGCTGGTGCAGCAGCGCCGTCGGGTCCTCGGTCTCGCGCGTCTCGATCGCGCCGGTCTCGAACGAACGCCACGCCACCCGGTAGCGCGACGACGACGCGCCCAGCTCGGCGGGCGGGCCCTCCGCGACGATCCGGCCCTCCTTGATGATCGCCACGCGGTCGCAGAGCGCCTGGGCCTCGTCGAGGTAGTGCGTGGTCAGCAGGACCGTCTTGCCGAGGTCCTGCAGCGACCGGACGACGTCCCAGGCCGCGCGGCGCGCCGCGGGGTCGAAGCCGGTGGTCGGCTCGTCGAGGAAGATCAGCTCGGGATCGCCGATCAGCGCCAGCCCGAAGTCCAGGCGGCGCATCTGCCCGCCCGACAGCGTGCGCGCGATCGCGTCGGCCTTCTCCTGCAGTCCGGCGAGCTTGAGGACCTCGTCCACGTCGCGCGAATGTGGGTAGAAGCGGGCCCAATGCGTCAGCGCCTCACGCACCGTGATGTGGCGGTACATGCCGGTGGACTGCAGGACGACGCCGATGCGCCGGCGCAGGTCGCGCGGCCGCTGCTCGGGGTCGTGGCCGAGCACGGACACGATGCCGCCGTCGCGCTGGCGATAGCCCTCGAGGATCTCGACGGTGCTGGTCTTGCCGGCGCCGTTGGGGCCCAGCAGGCCGAAGACCTCGCCCTGCGCGACCTCGAAGTCGATGCCCTGGACCGCCGCGAAGCTTCCGTAGGACTTGCGCAGATCGCGCACGAGGATCGCGGGGGCGGCGGCAGACACTCCTTCATTCAAGCAGTGGCGCGCTGCGCGCGAGGCGACCTTGGCGGAGGGCGCCGGCGTCCCCGCGCGGTGCGCCGCGCTGCGCGCGAGGCGACCTTGGCGGAGAAGGTCGGCGTCGCACGCGCGGTGCGCCTACCTGCAAGGATCGGTCTCCCTGACGTGAGAGCGGCCTGCATCGACATCGGCTCGAACACCACGCGGCTGCTCGTCGCCGAGCCGGACCCGGACCGTCCGGGCGCCCTGATCGAGGTGGCGGCCCATCGCGCGTTCGTCCGGCTGACCGCTTCGGAGCGGCGCGACGGCCTCCCGCCGATCAAGGTCCAGGCCATCGCCGAGGCCGTGGCCGAGCAGGCGCTGGCGGCGCGGGCCAGCGACATCGACGCGCTGCGCGTGGTCGCCACCGCGGCGCTGCGCGAGGCGCCGGGGCGTGCGGCGCTCCTGGCGCACCTGTCGGCCGCGGCGGGCGTGGAGGTCGAGGTGCTCAGCGGGGAGGAGGAGGCGCGGCTCGCCTTCGCAGGCGCCACCGCGCCGCTGGACGGCGGCGCGGAGCGCGTGGTCGTCGCCGACGTCGGCGGCGGCTCGACCGAGCTGGCCGCCGGCGCCCCGGGAGGGCGGCCGGACTGGTGGGCGTCGCTGGCGATCGGCTCCGGCGTGCTCGCCGACGCCTACCTGCACGCCGACCCGCCCGGACCGGCCGCGATCGCCGCGGCGCGCGCCGCGGCCGCCGCGGCGATCGCCGAGGCCGGGTGCCCGAAGGCCGACGTGGCCTGGGCGGTGGGCGGCAGCGCGACGTCGCTGCGGCGGCTCTGCGGCGCCGAGCTGACCGCGGCCGCGCTGGACAACGCGCTCGCGCAGCTCGTCGCGCTGCCGGCGATCGACGCCGCGCTGCTGTACGACCTGCACGTCGAGCGCGTGCGCCTGCTCCCGGCCGGCCTGGTCCTGCTCGCCGAGGTCGCTCGCGCCGCGGCATGCCCGCTGCACGTCGGCTCGGGCGGCCTCCGGGAAGGCGTCATCCTCGACCTCCTCGCCCAGGTCGGGTACACCTAGCTACGCGACATGGCCAAGGCACGAGACATCCCGGGAATCGACGGCCGGATGACCTTCCGCGAGGCGGGGCGCGAGGCCGTGGCGGTGCGCGCTCGGGAGGTCTTCGAGCACGCCGGCGGCGTCCTGGACACCGACGACATCGAGCGCGTGCACGACATGCGCGTCGCGACGCGCCGGCTGCGCGCGGTCCTCGAGGTCTTCGAGGCCGCGTTCGACCGCGCCGAGCACCGTGCGGTGCTTCGGGACGTCAAGCGGCTCGCCGACGCGCTCGGCGCCCGGCGCGACCCCGACGTCCAGCTCGCCGCGCTCGAGGCGCTCGCGCGGTCGATGCCCGAAGAGGACCAGCCGGGCCTGGACGTCTTCGCCCAGCGCATCCGCGTCGACCAGGCACAGGGCAACCTGACGCTCGCCGCCGCGCTGCAGGCGACGAAGGAGCACGACCTGGCGGGTCGCGTCCGCGCGCTCGTCGCCGCACCCGCCGACGCGGATCCCGAGCGCGCCGCATGAAGCCGCGCAAGGTCAAGCACCTCGACCCCGACGGCCTGCTGGCCGACAACGTCGCGCGCATCGTCTCGGTCCGGCTCGACGAGTTGTGCGGGTTCATGCCGCAGGCCGCCGATCCGCAGGAGGTCACCGCGCTGCACGACCTGCGCATCGCCGCCAAGCGGCTGCGCTACGTGCTCGAGCTGTTCGCGCCCTCGTTCGGCCCGTACGCCGCCACCGCGGCCAAGAAGGCCAGGAAGCTGCAGGACCTGGTCGGCGAGATCCACGACTGCGACGTGACCCTGCCACGCGTCGAGGCGCTGCTCGCCGAGCTGCGCGAGCGCGACGCGGCCGAGGTGCGTCAGCTCGCCGGCGACGCCACCGACCTCGACGCCGCGCTGGCCGCCGGGGCACCGCACGCCGCCTCGTTCCGCGGCCTCGAGTCGCTGGACATCTATCTGCGCGCGCGCCGCGACCTGCTCTTCGAGCGCTTCCTGGAGCAGTGGCACGAGCTCGAGCGCCAGGGCTTCCGGACCCGCCTGGAGTTCGCCCTCGCCGAACGCTCCAGCGACCCCGAGGACTTCACATCGCGTTCACACGACGGTAACGGGGCAGTCCCCACCGACGACCTAGCGTCCGACGCTCCAGCATGAACCCACCGGATCCCGCCCTGACCCAAGAGTCCATTCGCGCCGTGGAGGCGGTGGAACGGGCGGCGCCCCCGCCGTCCGACCTGGACGCACCCGAGCTGTACCTCAACCGCGAGCTGTCCTGGCTGGACTTCGACGACCGGGTCCTGCAGCTCGCCGAGGACCCCAACCAGACGCTGCTGGAGCGCTGCAAGTTCGCCGCGATCTTCGGGTCCAATCTCGACGAGTTCTTCATGATCCGCGTCGCCGGACTGCACGACCAGGTCGACGCCGGCATCACGACGCCGAAGGCCGACGGGCGCACGCCGTCGGAGGTCATCGACGCGATCCGCGAGAAGGTCCTCGCGCTCGGCGACCGCCAGTGCCGCGTGCTCGCCAACGACCTGCGGCCCGCGCTGTCGGAGCACGGCATCCGGCTGCTGTCGATCGACGAGGTCACCTCCGAGGAGCGCCGTTCGCTGGACCAGCGCTTCCGTCGCCAGATCTTCCCGGTGCTCACGCCGCTGGCCGTCGGGCTCGGCCGGCCGTTCCCCTACATCTCGAACCTGTCGCTGAGCCTCGCCGTGCTCGTGCGCGACCCGGTGTCGGGCCACACGACGTTCGCGCGCGTCAAGGTGCCGAAGGAGATGCTGCCGCGGTTCGTGGCGCTCGACGGCCAGCCGGCCACCTTCGTGGCGCTCGAGCAGCTCATCGCCGCCAACCTCCACACGCTCTTCCCGGGCATGGAGGTCATCGACCAGGGGACCTTCCGCGTCACCCGCGACGCCGACTTCGAGATCAGCGACGAGGCCGACGACCTGCTGCTCGCCGTCGAGGACGAGCTGCGCCGCCGGCGCTTCGGCGAGGTCGTGCGCGTCGAGGTCGACGCGCAGATGTCGCCACAGCTGCGCGAGGCGCTGACCGACGCGCTCGAGGTCGAGGACCGGCAGGTCTACGAGGTGTACGACCTGCTGGACCTCACCGACCTGTGGCAGATCGTCAAGCTGCCGGGCTTCGCCGAGCTGCGCGACCCGCCGTGGTCGTCGGTGACCCAGCCGCGGCTGCGCGGGGAGGACGGCGAGAAGGCCGACATCTTCGCGGCGATGCGCCAGGGCGACATCCTCGTCCACCATCCCTACGACTCGTTCACGACGTCGGTCGGGCGCTTCGTCGACCAGGCCGCCAACGATCCCGACGTGCTCGCGATCAAGCTCACGATCTACCGCACGTCCGACGACACGCCCCTGATCCCGGCCCTCATCCGCGCGACCGAGCGGGGCAAGCAGGCAGTTTGCCTGGTGGAGCTCAAGGCGCGCTTCGACGAGCGCGCGAACATCGAGTGGGCGCGCAAGCTGGAGGAGACGGGCGTCCACGTCGTCTACGGCCATCCGGCGCTCAAGACGCACGCCAAATGCATCCTGGTGGTGCGCCGCGAGGGTGACGGCGTGCGCCACTACCTCCACGTCGGCACCGGCAACTACAACCCGACGACCGCGCGGCTGTACACGGACTTCGGCCTGTTCACGACCGACGAGCGCCTGGGCTCCGATGTGGCGGACATGTTCAACTTCCTCACCGGCTACGCGCGCCCGCGGCGCTACCGCAAGGCCCTCGTCGCGCCCGACCACCTGCGCGACGGGATCATCGAGCAGATCGAGAAGACCGTCGAGGCGCACCGCAACGGCGAGCCGGCGCGCATCCAGATGAAGATGAACTCGCTCGTGGACCGCGCCTGCATCAAGGCGCTGTACCGCGCGTCGCAGCAGGGCGTGCCGGTCGACCTCAACCTGCGCGGGATCTGCTGCCTCGTGCCGGGCGTCGAGGGCGTGAGCGAGAACATCCGCGTGGTATCGGTCGTCGGGCGCTTCCTGGAGCACTCGCGCGTGTTCACGTTCCAGCGCGGCGACGAGCACCTCGTCTTCATCGGCTCGGCCGACCTCATGCCGCGCAACCTCGACACGCGCGTCGAGCTGGTCGCGCCGGTGGAGGACCCGGTGCTGCGCGACGACCTGCTGGACACGCTCGAGCGCGCGTTCGCTGACGACACGCACTCGTGGGAGCTGAAGTCCGACGGCACGTGGGAGCGCCGCCATCCCGACCCGGACGAGCCCGAGCCGCGCGATCTCCAGCGCGAGCTGATGCTCGGGCACCAGGCCCGCGCCGCCGAGCGCGATCCGGCGTCCGGCGGGGACTGACCGCGGCCGCGGTAGGGTCCGCGACGTGAGCGAGATCGAACCGCCGCCCGAGCCGGCCGCGGAGCCGCCGCAGAGCCTTCAGGAGCGGATCGACGCAGCGCACATCCGGCTGCCGTCGCGCGGCAACCGCAAGCTCCAGCAGCTCGTCGACGCGGTCAACGCCGACGAGCAGGTCAAGGCGTGGTGGCACGTCGCCGGCGTCAACGCCCAGCGCCTCGGCATGTCGGACCACTCATGGGTTCACATCCAGATCGTCACGAACATCGCGCTGCGCCTGTCGCGCCTGCTGTTCAAGCGCGGGATCGTTCCCTCGGTCGTCACCGACCACGGCCTGACCGAGCGCGACGCGGAGGTCGTCATCGCCGCCGCGTCGCTCTTCCACTGCGTCGGGATGTCCATCCAGCGCGAGGACCACGAGCGCTTCTCGCTCTTCCTCACCGCCGACAAGCTCCCCACGCTGCTGAGGGGCATCTACGACGACCCGGTGCGGTCGGTCGTGGTGGCCGAGGCGTCGCACGGGATCATCAGCCACCGGACCAAGGGCCAGCCGTTCACGATCGAGGGTGCGATCGTCCGCGTCGCCGACGCGCTCGACATGGCCAAGGGCCGGTCCCGCGTCCCGTTCGAGCAGCTGCTGCCCAACATCCACTCGCTCTCGTCCTACGCGATCGAGTCGGTGAAGATCCTGCCCGGGCGCGAGAAGGCCGTGCGCGTCGAGATCGAGATGAACAACAGCGCGGGGATCTACCAGGTCGACGAGGGGCTCGGCACCAAGCTGCGCGGCACGCCGCTGGCCGAGCACCTCGAGGTCGTCGCGCGGATCGACGCCGAGCACGAACAGCGACTGGTGCCGGTCTTCCGCCTATGACGACCACGCCACGTGAGCTCTTCGACCGCCAGCGTCGGCTCATCGAGGCCGGCGACGTCGATGCGCTCGTCGGGCTCTACCACGAGGACGCCGTGCTGGTGCGCTTCGACCGCACGGTGCGCGGCAAGGCCGCCCTGCGCGAGCACTTCACCGCCTACGTCGCAGGGCGGCCACGGTTCGGCGAGGTGCTGAACGTCGCCGAGACCGAGGATCTCGTCAGCTTCCAGGTGGTCGTCGAGCAGGCGGGCGAGGAGATCAAGGCCTACGGCGCGATCTTCGTGCGGGGCGAGCGGATCGCGCGGCAGGTCAACGGGCTGTTCCCCGCCGCCGGCGGGGGCGCGGCGCGCAAGGGCGCCGTGCAGCTCGATCTCGAGCCGTACACCGCGTGGGCGCCGCACGCCGTGCCCGACCCGCGCCGCGCCGGCCGGGAGGCGATCGGGCCGGTGCTGCTGGAGATCGTGCACGCCGAGGGACCCGTCCTCGCCGATCGCGCCTACCGCCTGTACCTGAAGGCCAGCGGCGGCAAGGCGCTGACGTCGATCGCGCGGGCGCCGCTGTCGGGCGCGGCGTTCCGGCTGCGGCAGGCCGGCGCGATCGACTTCGACGACGGTGCCGAGGTGCTGCGCCCGGCCGGGACGGCCGAGGTCCGCGTGCGCGAGCTCGGCCCGCGGACGCTGGACGAGGTGCCGCCCGAGGAGGTCGCCGAGCTGATGCGCCGGCTGCGCGCCGCCGGCGCGACCGAGCTGCCGCGGGCGGTGCTCGACACCTACGGGCTGGTGCGGATGACTGCCAAGGCGGAGGAGTACCTGGCCTACGCCGAGGAGCTGTCGGCCGAGGGGTGAGCCGGGTCGGTGACGGGCGGCCCCCAGACTGAAGCCTCGCGGCGCCGGGTGACGGGCATGGCCCGGACCAGGAGGAGTTCCTGGGGTTCTACGCGGAGGAGGTCGTGCGAAGGTTCTCCTGAGCCAGGGCGGCGACCGCGATCGTCTGCGCGTGGATGTCGACGGTGTCGCGGACGTCGGGCGCGTAGCCGCCGGCGAGCGTGACGGCGGTCGGCAGGCCCGCGCCGGCGAGGCGGCCGAGGACGAGCTCGTCGCGGGCGCGCAGGCCGTCCTTGGTGAGGGCGAGGCGGCCGAGCGCGTCGCCCTCCCACGGGTCGGCGCCGGCGACGTAGAACACCATGTCGGGGGCGGGGAAGCGGGCGAGGGCCTCGTCGAGCGCGCGGTCGAGGGCCTGGAGGTAGTCGTCGTCGGCGGTGCCGGCGGGCAGCTCGACGTCGAGGTCGCTCGGGATGCGGGTGAACGGATAGTTGCGCTCGCACTGCAGGCTGACCGTGAACGCCTCGGGGTCGGGGCCGAGGAGCTCGGCGGTGCCGTCGCCCTGGTGGACGTCGCAGTCCACGACCAGCACGCGGCGCGCGACGCCGGCGCGCCGCAGCTCGCCGGTGGCGATCGCGACGTCGTTGAACATGCAGTACCCCCGCGCCGTCGCATGGCCCGCGTGGTGCGTCCCGCCGCCCAGCATCGCGCCGACGCCATGGGCCAGCGCGTCGTGCGCCGCGCCGATCGTCCCCTGGAGGCCGGCGAGCGTACGCGCCACCAGCCGTGCCGACCACGGAAGGCCGAGCACCCGCTGCTCACGCGCCGTGAGCGCGCCGCTGCGCATCCGCGCGACGAACGCGGGGTCGTGCGTCCGCTGCACCGCCGACCACGGGAGCGCGACCGGCTCACCGATCTCTCCGACCGTGCCCTCGGCCACCAACCGCGCCCGCAGCAGCGCGTACTTCGACAGCGGATACCGCGTCCGGGCGCCGAGCGGGAACGTCAGGCGACTGTGTGACCACGCGCGCATGTGTGGAGGACGGTACGCGGGGGCGGGGACATCGAGGGACGACTGAACCGCGCATAGCGCGGTTGAGTCGTCCCTCGATGGTGGGGGTGGGGTGTTCAGCGCGGATCGTGGTCGAGCTGTGAGGCGTGGTCTGTTGGCGATGACGAGAGCGAGAGTGGGGGAGGGCCGGGCGGCGTCGGGCGTCCGTGGGCGTCGGTGGCCGGGGGTGGGCCTGTTGGGCGCGGTGGGGCCGCGGTGTTCGGGCCCACCCTGGCGTGGGGCCGGGGGTGGGCCTGTTGCGCGCGGTGGGGCCGCGGCGTTCGGGCCCACCCTGGGCGTGCGAGCGTCGAGGGACGACTGAACCGGGATATAGGCGGTTCAGTCGTCCCTCGACGCGCCGAGGCGCCGGCGGACGCCCGCCGGCGGTGGCGCCGCCCCAGGGCGCTCGCTCTCGTCGCTGCCGCAGACCAGCGTCGGCGCGGCCCCGGATGCGCTGCGCGGAACGCCACCGGCGCCGGCGCCACCCGGATGCGCTGCGCACAACGCCGCCGGCCCCTACCCCGATTTCGTGAGTCCGCCGCCGCGCGAGCCTCAGGCTCAACTGGAGGCTGAGCTTCGCCGAGTTCTGGAAACCCACCCCGCCCAGGTGGCGTCGGAGCTGCACCGCGCTTATCCAGGCGGCCTCCCGCCCGCGGCGCAGCTGCTCCTCGACGATCCCGGGCGCGGTCTGGGGCGCCTCGTCGCCCAGATGCGCGCCTGGTGGGACGCGGTCCTCGCCCCGCGCTGGGAGGCGATCCTCGCGATGGTCGAATCCGAGGTCGCCCACCGCGGCCGGCGGCTGGCCGCCGAGGGTCCGTCGGCGGCCTTCGCCGACCTCCACGACACGGTCGTCTGGCACGACGGCGCGGTCGAGGTCCACTCGCGCACCGACAACGACGTCGACCTCGGCGGCCGCGGGCTGCTGCTCGTCCCGGCGGCGTTCGCCTGGCCGGACGTCTGGCCCATGAACGATCCGCCGTGGCAGCCGGCGATCGTCTACGCGCCCCGTGGCCTCGCCGACCTCTGGGCGCCGCGGCGCGACGACGCCGGCGCGCTGGACGACCTCCTCGGCGCCCGGCGGGCGACGATCCTGGCGGCGCTGGGCCGCCCGAGCTCCACCCAAGAGCTCGCCCAGCGCCTGCGCGCCAGTCCCGCCGGCGTCTCCGCGCACCTCGGCGTCCTGCGGCGCGCCGGCCTGGTCGCCGGCCGGCGCGAGGGGCGCCATGTGCTCTACGGGCGCACCCGCGCCGGCGACGCGCTGCTGCGGGCGGCCGGCGCTACGCCGCGCTGAAGTACTGGCCGTGGAACCCGAACGGGATGTGGTGCGGCGCCTCGGCGCGTGCGATCTCCTGGAAGGTCTGCGCGTCGAGCACCAGGAGGAACGACCGGCCGGCCGCGGCGTCGAGCACGACCGACAGCACCACGCCGTCGTCCTCTCCGTCGGGCCCATCCCCACCCACCCGCGGCACGAAGACCGGCTCGCCCGCCCACGCGTTCGGCTCGTCCCAGACGACGTGGGTGCCGTCGGTGACGTCGAGCTTGACGAGGCTCTTGAGGAACGGCGAGCCGCCCGAGCTGACGCCGTAGGCGTAGCGGTAGTCGCGCCCGTTGCGGCGGCGGTAGTCGATGCGCGGCAGCTCGAGGTCGACGTCGGCCAGCCGGCGCGACCCGACCGCGCCGCCGGCCAGCGGCAGCGTCAGGCGCAGCGGCTGTGCCTCCTGCGGCGCGTTGGTCCCGGCGCGCAGGCCGTCGAGGTTCAGCAGGTCGATGATCGAGGCGTCGGCGTGGGCGCAGAGGTCCACGACGAGGTCGCCGCCGTCCTCGAACGCGTTGATGGTGTGGAACACGAAGAACGGATCGGCGGTCCACGAGCGGTGCAGCGCGCCGGTCGCGCGACTGAACGCGTGGATGCGCACGCCCAGCTCGGGCTTCCACCGGTAGTTGTGGATGAACGAGCGGCCGCCGAACGCGAGCCGCAGCGGGTTGACCGTGAACGGGTTCTCCAGCAGCACGGCGAAGCGCGGCGTGAGCGCGAAGGAGTGCATGTACGCCGGCTCGCGCACCGGCATCGTCGCGAGCGTGCGGCTCTCGGTCGACGAGCGTCGCGCGTAGACGCGGTACTCGCTCTTGCGCCCGAGGTGCGCCGCGAAGTTCACGAGCTCGCCGCGCTCGGGATCGTGGTGGGGGTGGGCGGTCGTCAGCTGGCCGAACGCCGCGGCGCCCTGGTCGTGGCCGAGGGTCTCGAGCGTCTCGGGATCGAAGCGCACCGGGATCGGCGTCTCGGTCATCGCGAGGTACTCGTCGCCCAGGCGCGTGAGGTTGACGTTGGCGTTGTCGGTCAGGTCCGGGCGGAACGTCGACTGCACGCGCTGGAACAGCGTGCGGCACGGATCGGTGGCGAAGCCGTTGATCGCCGCGCCGCCGGAGGCCAGCGCCGCGCGGCGGGCGTCGGTGTCGAGGAAGCGGCTGGCGTAGGAGACGGCGCCGCCGTCGAACCCGAAGCGGTTGAGCATCGCCATGCCGTCGAACCAGTGCGTGACGCTGCGGCGCTCGAAGTCCATCTGCGCCGGCGTGACGCGCACCAGGCCGCCGGTGAGCCAGGCGGGAACCTCGCCGGAGACCGCGAGCGCCGCCACGCGGACCTCCTCGGTCTGGTCGGCGAAGCCGAGCCGTTGATCGGTCCTCGTGCCGGATACGATGCTCATGGTGCCAACCGTACCGTCCGAAAGAGACCGTTGCAAGACCTGAAGCTGTCGCCGACCTCCTACATCGTCCTCGGGCTGCTCGACGGCTCCCCCGAGGACGAGATGACGCCCTACGACATCAAGCAGCGACTGGCCGTCAGCGTGGACAACTTCTGGCCGACGCCGCACGCGCAGGTCTATCGCGAGCCCGAGCGCCTCGCGGCGGGCGGCTACGTGACCGAGCGGCGCGAGGCGGCCGGCCGCCGCCGGCGCTTCTACGCGATCACCGACCGCGGGCGCGCCGCCGTGCAGGCGTGGCGCCACGAGGCGCCCGACGACCTGCCGGAGCTGCGCGACGCCGGGGTCCTGAAGCTGTTCTTCGACGCCGACCCCGGCACCGTGGCCGACCATCAGCTCACCGTGCACCGCGCCAAGCTCGCCGAGTACGAGGCGCTGCGCGCCGAGGTGCTCGCGCTGCTGACGCCCGGGCAGCTGCGGGCGCTGGACTTCGGCATCGCCTTCGAGCGGGCGATGGTCGGCCTGTGGGAGGGCCTCGAGGACCGGCCGGCGCCCGCGCGCTAACGCGCCAGCGTCGCCGCCGTCACCCGGGCCGGCGCGCGGCGCCGCGACCGCTCGCTGTAGGCGAGCGCGAGCGCGGCGGCGGCCAGGCAGCCGACGGCGCCCGCGCCCAGCGCGGCGCGCGGGCCGGCGAGCTGGCCGATCAGCCCGACGAGCGGCCCGCCGATCGGCGTGGAGCCCATGAACGCGACGATGTAGAGGGCGACGACGCGGCCGCGCATCGCCGGATCGGCGCGCAGCTGGAGCGTGGCGTTGGTGGTCGAGGAGAAGACGACGCTCGCGGCGCCGGCCAGCGCCAGGCAGATCGCGGCCGTGATCGGCCCCGGGCTCACGGCCGCGGCGCCGAGGGTCACGGCGAACGCCAGCGACGCGATGGCGATCGTGCGCACCCGCGGCGCCACGCGGCCGGCGAGCGTCAGTCCTGCGGCCACCGCGCCGGCGCCCATCGCCGCGTACAGCAGCCCGAAGCCCCGCGCGCCGAGGCCGAACGCCTCATGGGCCATGAGCGGGATCGTCACCTGGAACTCGTAGGCCAGCGTGCCCACCAGCACCATCATCAACAGCGGGATCAGCAGGTCCCGGCGGCCCTGGACGTAGGAGAGCCCCGCCCGGACGGCGCGCGGCGTCCGCGCCGGCGGCGTGTCCGGGCGGTGCAGCGTCCGCGGGTCCATGAGCATCAGGCCGAGCAGTGGCGCGGCGAACGACGCGCCGTTGATGACGAAGCAGGCGCCGACGCCGAACGCGGCGATGATCGTGCCGCCCGCCGCCGGGCCGACCATGCGCGCGGCGGCCGCGACCGTCGAGTTGATGCTGATCGCCCGCGGCAGCGCCGCGTCGTCGACCAGCTCGGAGACGAACGCCTGGCGGGTCGGGACGTCGATCGCGCGCGCCACGCCCAGGCCGAGCGCCAGCACCCACACCATCCACAGCTCCACGACGTTCGCGATCGTCAGAACGCCGAGCACGAGGGCCAGCGCGCCCTGGAAGGCTTGGGTGAACAGCAGGAGCCGCCGCTTGTCGATCGCGTCGGCGACCGATCCGGCCCACGGCCCGAGCACCAGCACCGGCAGGGCCTGCAGCGCCACCGTGATGCCCAGCGCGCTGCCGCTGGAGGTCAGCTGGAGCACGAGCCACGCCTGCGCCACCGTCTGCAGCCACGTCCCCGGCACCGAGATGAGCTGGCCGGAGAAGTACAGGCGGTAGTTGCGGGTGCGCAGTGGCGTCACCCCTATAGGTGTAGCGGGTTTCTACAGCGAGGCTGGCTACCAGTGGACGCCGCGCATGATGTTGGCCATCGCGATCTGCTCGACCGAGGCCTTCTCGTCGGGGTCCTTCTCGCCCTTGGCCGCCGCGGAGTCCGGGAACACCTTGTAGGCCATGTGCAGGATCTGGTCGACGGCCTTCGGCGCGACGGCGTACAGCACCTCGCCGAACGTCCCCAGGCGCGTGTTGATCTGCTTCGGCTTGGACCGGATCGCCTCGCAGATGATGTCGCCGGCCTCGTCGGGCGAGATCGTCGGGAACGAGTCATAGATCTTGGTCGGCGCGATCATCGGCGTGCGCACCAAGGGCATGTGGATCGTCGTGAAGGTGATGTTGTCGCCGATGAGCTCCGACGACGCGACACGTGTCCACGCGTCCAGCGCGGCCTTGCTGGCCACGTAGGCGCTGAACCGGGGCGGGCTGGTCTGCACGCCGATCGACGACACGTTGACGATGTGGCCGAACCGGCGCTCGCGCATGTGCGGGAGCAGGCCCATCGTCAGCTTGATCGTGCCGAGGTAGTTGAGCTGGACGGTGCGCTCGAAGTCGTGGAAGCGGTCCTGGCTCAGCGCGATCGAGCGGCGGATCGAGCGGCCCGCGTTGTTGACCAGCATGTCGATCGACGCGTGGTCGGCCAGCAGGCGCGCGCAGAGGTCGTCGATCGAGTCCAGCGCCGAGAGGTCGGCGCTGTAGGCGTAGGCGGTGCCGCCGGCGCGCTCGATCTCCGCCTTGGCGGCCTCGAGCTTGTCCATCGAGCGCGCGACGAGGATCGGGATGCCGCCGGCCTTGGCGATCTTCATCGCGGCCGACAGGCCGATGCCCGACGACGCGCCGGTGATGACCACGGTCTTGCCGTTGACGGAGTACTCGAACGACCGGTCCTTGTAGAGGTCCGGGTCCAGCGTGCGCTCCCAGTAGTCCCAGAGCTTCTCGGAGTAGGTCTCCAGCTCGGGGACCGTGATGTCGGCGTCGGCCAGCGCGCGCTCGGTGTCGCGCGTGTCGAACTGGCACGTGAAGCCGACGTGCCCGACGACCTCGGGCGGGATCCCGAAGTCCTTGAGGATCGAGTCGCGGACGCCCTTGAGCGCCGGCAGCTTCATCACCATCGACAGCGTGCCCTTGGGCAGCATGTCGAGCAGCTTCTTGTCGATCCGCATCGCCATGTGCGGCGCGTGGCCGGCGCGGGCGAACGCGTTGAGCACGTCGCCGGAGCGCTGGCCCTTGGGGTGGGCGAGGTGGAACGCCTGGCCGTCGAGGCCGTCGGCGTGCGCGATGTGGTCCATCGCCTTGGCGACGTAGTCCACCGGGACGACGTTGGTGTAGCCGAGCTCCGGGCCGATCAGCGGCGCCCACTCGGGCAGCCAGCCGCGGATCTTCTGGAGCGCCTTGAAGAAGTAGTAGGGGCCGTCGACCTTGTCCATCACGCCGGTCTCGGAGTGGCCGACGACGACGGCGGGGCGGTAGATCCGGAAGGGGACGGTCGCGTCCTCGCGGGCGATCTTCTCCGACTCGAACTTCGTGCGGTGGTAGGCGGTCGGGAGCTTCTGGCCCTCGTCGAACATGTCCTCGCGGAACAGGCCCTTGTGCGAGCCGGCGGCGGCGACCGACGACGTGTGGTGCAGGATGCCGGCCTGCAGCGCGTTGGCGAGGTCGACCGCGTGGCGCGTGCCCTCGACGTTGAGGCGCTCGTTGCGCTCCTCGTCGGCGGTCATGTCGTAGATCGCCGCGAGGTGGAAGAAGTGGTCGATCTGGCCGCGGTGCTCGTCGATCCACGCCTGGTCGACGCCGAGGTCGGGCTGCGTGAGGTCGCCGACGACGGGGTGGACCCGATCGGCGCCGGGCCAGCGGGCGATCAGCTCGTCGAGGCGCTCACGCGAGCTGTCGCGGACCAACACGTACACGTCGCCGGTGCGGTTGCGCAGCAGCTCCTCCACGAGGTGGCGGCCGATGAAGCCCGTCGCTCCGGTCACGAAATACGCCATGCAGCTCTCTCCTCAGCTCCTCCAGCGGGACCGGGCGATCCTATCCGCACGGCGAGGGGGCGACGCCACGGTCCGTGGTCAGACGCCGGCGCCGGCGCCGCCGCGGCCCTCGCCGCCGGCGAAGCGGGCGGCGCCGGCCTGGGCGTCGGCGAAGACGGCCGGGCCGGCCTGCGCCTCGAGGGCGAGCCCCTCGGCGAGCGGCAGGCCGACGCCCTCGATCGCCGCTCGGCGGTCGGCGAGCATCGTCTCCTGGGGGAACGAGGCGAGGCCCTCGGCCATCTCCAGCGCGCGGGCGAGCGCCTGGCCGGCGGGCACCACCTCGGTCAGAAGGCCCATCTCGCGCGCCTCGTCAGTGTCCACGAGGCGCCCGGTGAGGATCAGGTCCAGCGCGCGGCCGAGGCCGACGATGCGCGGCAGCCGCTGCGTGCCGCCGTCGATCAGCGGCACGCCCCAGCGGCGCTCAGGGCAGCCGAACATCGACGGCGCCGTCGCGATCCGCAGGTCGCACCACAGCGCGAGCTCGAAGCCGCCGGCCAGGCACCAGCCGTCGATGGCGGCGATCGTCGGCTTGCTGGGCGTCAGGCGCGTGAAGCCCATCGGGCCGCCGGCGAGGCCGAGGCGCCCGGCGTAGGTGTCGACGGCCTTCAGGTCGGCTCCGGCGCAGAACGCGACGCCACCCGCGCCGGTGAGCACCATGACCCGCGCCGCGTCGTCGGCCTCGAAGCGCACGTAGGCGGCGTGCAGGGCCTCCGCCGTGGGGCCGTCGACGGCGTTGCGCCGCTCGGGCCGGTCGATCGTGACGACGGCGGCGGCGCCGACGCGCTCGTAGCGCACAGGGTCGGACATGGGCCGACCCTACGAGATCACGACGACGCCCGACGGCGCTCGTGGCTCGCGGGAATCGCCCCCTGGGCGATCTCCCGCAAGGCCATCGCCCTCTGGGCGATGGCCCTACCAGCCACCCTGCCAGCGACGGTCGCCGCCGGCGGCCTTGATGGCCTTCTTCTTGCGCTCCTTGCGCTTGTCCAGGGAGTACTGGAGCAGCGACATGACGAGGATGAAGGCCGGGAACGCGGCGATCAGGATGAAGCCGGCGTTCGTGACGTCCTTGTCGGTCGTCTCGCCGAAGGTGCCCTCGCCGGAGTTCTGGGCCAGCGCGACCGGCACCATGAGGGCCAGGAGCCAGATCGTCAGCAACAGGGTCGTGGTCAGGCGGCGCATCGCCAGGGCATCGTATTGAATGCGGCGCATGGGAGCACTCACGCGCGAGCGGCTGGACGACGGGATCGAGGTGCTGCGCCTCGACCGCCCGGAGGTGCGCAACGCCATGGACACCGCGCTTCTGGAGGAGCTGGACGGTGCGCTGCGGGAGCTGGCCGGCGACGCCGGTCTCCGCGCGCTGGTCGTCTCGACGACCAGCGAGCGCGCGCTGTGCGCCGGCGCCGACGTCTCCGAGGAGCTCGACCGCGCGGGCGGCGTCGCGCGGATGGAGCGGTTCACGGCGCTGTACGCGGCCGTCGAGGCGTTCCCGGCTCCGACGATCGCGGTGTGCGTCGGCAACGTGGTCGGCGCGGGCGCGGAGCTGGCGGTGGGCTGCGACCTGCGCGTCGGCGGCGACAACCTCAAGCTCGTGTTCCCGGGCGCCCGGCTCGGCGTGCCGGTCGGCCCGGCGCGGCTCGTCCCGCTGATCGGGCTCTCCAAGGCGCGCGAGCTCATCTTCACGGGCCGGGTCGTCGGCCCCGACGAGGCCGACGCGCTCGGCCTGCTGGCGCGCCGCGCGCCCGCCGCCGGCGCCGAGGCCGCCGCGATCGCGCTGGCCCGGGAGCTCGCCGTCCACCCGCCCGAGGGCCTGCGCCACCTCAAGCAGCTGTTCCGCGAGTACGAGGACACGAAGGAGCGCGTGTCGCGCGAGAACGCCGAGATCGTCGAGTTCCAGCGCGTGGGCGGCGGCCTGCCCTACGGCGGCGTCCGCCGGGGTTAGGAGACCGTGTCGCTAAGGCACCCCTGGGAGCGATCGCCGATGCGCCTGCCCCACACCGTCCTGCTGACCGCTGCCGCGCTCGCCACCGCGATCGCCGCGGCGCCCGCGTCGGCGGCCACGAGCCCCGACCGCACGCTGACCTCCGACCTCACCCGCCTCGCCGGCGGGGCGGGCGGGCGCGGTGGCTTCGTCGTGCTCGACGGCGCCGGTGGCAAGACGCTGGCCGCCTCGAAGCCCGACCGTGTCGCGCCGCTGGGCTCCACGGCCAAGCTGCTGACGACGGGTGCCGCCCTCGACGCGCTCGGCCCGAGCACCGCGCTGGCGACCGAGGTCGTCACCGCCGCGGGCGTCACCGCGGGAACGCTCAACGGCGACCTCGTGCTGCGCGGCGGCGGCGATCCGACGCTGGACGAACCGCAGCTCGCCCGCCTCGCCGACGCCGTCCAGGCGCTCGGCGTCACCGCGATCTCCGGCTCGGTGGTCGGCGACGAGACGCGGTTCGACGCGCTGCGCGGCGGCCCGGCCACCAGCGGTGCGTTCGACCTCGAGCTGCAGGGCTCGCTTGGCGCGCTGACCTACGCCCGCGGCCGCCAGGCGCCCAACGGCCCGCTGCAGCCCGATCCCGCGCGCGCCGCCGCCTTCCGGTTCGACGACGTGCTCGAGGCCCGCGGCATCGTCGTCCGGGGGACGCCGCGCGCCGGCGCCACGCCGCCCGGCGCGGTGGTCGTCGGCCGCGTGTCGACGCCCATCACCGCCGTGGTCAAGGCCACCAACAAGGTCTCCGACGACTTCTACGCCGAGACGCTCGCCAAGGACCTGTCCGCTGCCGCGGGCACCGGTCCGGGCTCGACCGCCGCGGGCGCCGCGCTCGCCGCCGCGCACGCCAAGCACCTGGGCGCGACGCTCTCGCCGGTCGACGGCTCGGGGGTCGACACCCGCACGCGCGGCTCGGCCCGGCAGCTGGCCCGCTACGTCCGGCGGATGCGCACCAACGCGGCGTTCGCCGCATCGCTGCCGGTCGCCGGCGTCGACGGCACGCTGGCGACGCGCATGACCCGCGGCAAGGCGCACCGCGTCTGCCGCGCGAAGACCGGGTCGCTGCCCCAGACGCGCGTGAGCGCGCTGGCCGGCTGGTGCCGCGTCGGCGGTCGCACGCTGGTCTTCGCGATCCTGCGCGACCACGTCGGCAGCCAGGCGGCCGCCAAGGCGGCCGAGGACGCGATGGTGCAGCGGCTCGCCGGTGGCCCCGCCGGCCGCTGAGCCGCGCCGTCCGAGGGAGAGGCGGCGGCACCTCCCGCAGACCTACCATGTGCGGACGTGGCCGTCGTCATCGCATCAGACCTCTCCAAGGACATGGCAGGCGAGCCCCTCATGCAGGGGGTCTCGTTCAAGCTCGAGCGTCGTGACCGGCTGACCATCGCCGGGCGCAACGGGTCGGGCAAGACGACGCTGCTGCGGATGCTGTCGGGCGAGACGGGGATCGACGGCGGCGAGATCGTCTTCCAGAAGGGCGTCCGCGTCGCGCTGCACGACCAGCGCCCGCCGCGCGACCGCGACATCACGCTGCGCGACTACGTGCTCTCGGCCTGCCGGGAGCAGCTCGAGCTCGAGGCCGAGCTCGGCGTCCTGGAGCAGAAGATGGCCGACGGCGACGAGGCCGCCATGGTCCGCTACTCCGACGTCTACGCGCGCTTCGAGGCCGCCGGCGGCTACGGCTGGCGCGAGCGGGCCAACAACTACCTCCACGGCCTGGCCTTCACCGACGACGCGCTGGACCGCAAGCTCGACACGTTCTCCGGCGGCCAGCTGACGCGCGCCTCGCTGGCACGCGCGCTCGCCGTCGAGGCCGACCTCCTGCTCCTCGACGAGCCGACCAACCACCTCGACATCGAATCGCTGGAGTGGCTGGAGCAGACGCTGACGTCGCTGGACTGCGCCATCGTCCTCGTGGCCCACGACCGCTGGTTCCTGGAGGCCGTCGGCACCGCGGTCCTCGAGCTGGAGGCCGGTCGCTCGCGGTACTTCAAGGGCACCTGGCACGCGTGGCGCCGCGAGCAGGCGGCGCGCGAGCTGGCACTCGGCCGGGCGATCGAGAAGCAGCAGGCCGAGATCGCGCGGATGGAGGGCTTCATCGAGCGCTTCCGGGCCAAGGCGAGCAAGGCCAAGCAGGCGCAGTCGCGCGTCAAGGCCCTCGACAAGGTCGAGCGCATCACCCGCGACCCGCGCGACACGCGCGAGATGGGCTTCCAGTTCGCCAAGCCCGAGCGCACCGGCCGCGTCATCTTCGAGCTCGAGGACGGGCGGCTGGAGGTCGGCGACGCGCCCAAGCGCAAGCTGCTGCTCGAGGGTGCCGAGATCTGGCTGGAGCGCGGCGAGCACGTCTCGCTCGTCGGACCGAACGGGACCGGCAAGACCACGCTCATCGAGGCGCTGGCCGGGCGCCGCCCGCTCGACGACGGCAAGCTGCGCACCGGCCACAACCTCAAGGTGGGGTACTTGAGCCAGCACGACTCCGAGCTGGAGGGCCTGGGCACCGCGCGCACCGTCGCCGAGGCGGCGGGCAAGCGCACGGGCCTGAACCCCAACCAGACGCGGTCGCTGCTGGGCAAGTTCCTGTTCAGCGGCGAGGAGGCCGACAAGCCACTGGACGGCCTGAGCGGCGGCGAGCGCAAGCGCCTGGCGCTGGCGATCCTGCTCAGCCAGGGCGCCAACGTCCTGATCCTCGACGAGCCGACCAACCACCTCGACCTGGAATCGCGCGAGGCGCTCGAGGACGCCCTGAAGTCCTTCGAGGGCGCGCTGCTGCTGGTGACCCACGATCGGGCGCTGCTGGACGCGGTGGGCCACCGCACCGTCGCGCTGGAGCACCGGACGCTGCGCTCCTACCTCGGCGGCTGGGCCGAGTACGCGCGGATCCGCGACGACCGCAAGGCCGCGGGGGAGGACCCGATGGGTCCGCCACCCAAGAAGGCCGCGGCCCCGCCCAAGGCGAAGGCGGCGGCCAACGGCAACGGCGCCAAGGCCAAGGCCAACGGGTTGCCGAAGGCCGCCCCCGCGGCGCCGGCGGCCGCGCAGTCCAAGAACGCCGTGCGCGAGACGGGCAGGCTGGAGAAGGCGGTCGAGGCCGCCGAGGAGGCGCTGTCGGCGCTCGAGGTCGAGCTGGCCGCGCCCGAGGCCTGGGCCACGCAGTACGAGTCGGCGAAGTCGACGGCGCGCCACACCGCCGCCAAGCGCGCGGTCGACGATGCCTACGCCGCGCTCGAGGAGCACCTCGAGAAGACCGAGGCGTAGGGGAACGCTGGCCCAGAGGGCCAGGTTCCCTTGCGGGTGTTCGCCCAGGGGGCGAAACCCGCGGCGGGTTAGGGACCTACGCTCCCAGGCGGGGGCCTTCACGGCCTGTTCACCGCCGCATCACCGACCGGTCACATCCCCGGATCGGTCGACCGCCAACCTGCGGCGGGTGATGACCGAGCTCGGCGCCCGCCTCGGCCTCAACGTCCATCGAGACCAATGGCCCACCACCCCGCTGCTGCAGTCCTACGAGGCAGCGGGCTTCGCGTGGGTCCAGGTCCACACACCGCCGCGCCCGATGCTGGCCGACCGGGAGCGCTGCCGCCGCCACGCACGTGCGCTGCGCGCCGCCCTCTCGCCGTGCGGCCTGCGGCTCCTTCTCCACGGTCCCGACGACCTCTCCGCCGGGACGCTCGAGCACGACCGGGCCTTCGACGGGTTGATGGGCTACGCGGCCGAAGCGGGCGCAGAGCTGGTCGTCTACCACGGGCGCAACTTCCCGATGGCGGAGGGCTCCAGCGCGGCGGCGCGCCTGGACGAGCGCCTGGCCGCCGAGGAGCGCTCGCTGCAGCGCTTCGCCGCCCGCGCCGAGGCGCTCGGCGTCGTGTTCGCCATCGAGAACCTCGCGCCGATGTACCCGGTGCCGCCGATCCCGCCGCGGGTGTGCCACGACCCGCTCGCCGTCCGCGACCTGGTCCGCCGGCTGGACTCGCCGGCGATGGGCATGCTGCTGGACCTCGGCCACGCGCACATCACGGCGAGCCTGCGCGGCGAGAGCGCCGAGCGGGCGGTGCGCGCCGTCCTGGACGACGTGGTGCTCTTCCACGTGCACGACAACCTCGGCGCGCGGCGCCACGACCTCAGCGCCCCCGGGGTCGATCCGCTCAAGCTGGACCTTCACCTCCCGCCCGGCGCCGGATGCCTGCCGTGGGACCGCCTGGCCCCGATGATCGCCGCGCACCGCGCGCCGCTCATGCTCGAGGTCGAGCGCTCCCACGGTGCGGTGCCGGGGACGCTCGCGTCCGGCACCACCGCGCTGCTGCAGCGTGCGCCGGCGTTGCCGGCAGCGGCGTGACGCAGCCGGCTGCGTAACGTGGAGGGCCATGAAGGTGGCCACCCATCCCGGCAACTTCCACGCCGACGACGTCTTCGCGATCGCCGTGATCGGCCTCGTGGCCGACGGTCCGCTGGAGATCCTCCGCACGCGCGACGAGGCGCTGCACGCGGCGGCCGACGTCCGCGTCGACGTCGGCGGCCGCTCGGATCCGGCGACCGGCGACTTCGACCACCATCAGAAGGGCGGCGCGGGCGAGCGCCCCAACGGCATCCGCTACGCGAGCTTCGGCCTGGCCTGGCGAGCCTACGGCGAGCGGCTGGCCGGCAGCGCCGACGCCGCCGCGGCGATCGATGAGCGCCTCGTCCAGGGCGTCGACGCCAACGACACGGGCCAGACGATCACCGAGTCGCTCGTCGCCGGCGTGCGGCCGATGACCGTCAGCGGCGTGATCGCGGCGATGAACCCGGCGTGGGACGAGTCGCTCACGAGCGCCGAGGAGGACGCGCGCTTCGGCGCGGCCGTCGCGCTCGCCACGCGCATCCTCGAGGGCGAGCTCGCCGGCTCGGCGGCGTTCCGCCGGGCCCACGACCTCGTCCACGCCGCGATCGGCCGCGCCGACGACCCGCGCATCATCGAGCTGGACCGCAACATGCCGTGGCGCGAGGCGGTCGTGACCACCGCGCCCGACGCGCTCTTCGTCGTCTATCCCAAGACCGACGGCTGGGGGATGCAGGCGGTCCCGAAGGCGCTCGGCGCGTTCGACAACCGCAAGGACCTGCCCGCGCAGTGGGCGGGACTCACGGGCGACGAGCTCGCCGCGGTCACCGGCGTCGAGGGCGCGATCTTCTGCCACACCGCGCGCTTCTACGCCTCGGCGCAGACCCGCGAGGGCATCACCGCGCTCGCGACGCTGGCGATCGACGCGCGGGATTAGGGGAACACTGGCCCGGAGGGCCAGTGTTCCCCTGCGGGTGTTCGCCCAGGGGGCGAAACCCGCGGCGGGTTAGGGACCCACGCTCCGGGGCACCGCCGGGGCGCCGACGCCGCGGGCGACCCACGCCAGCACGGTGGAGCCGGCGGCGATCGCGGCCAGCGGGATCCACAGGTCGGCCTCCAGCAGCAGCGCGCCGGCGAGCGCACCCGTGAGCATCGTCCGCGATGCCGAAGCCGAGGAGCACCACGTTGCCGGTCATGTTCGCCGTGAACACGTGGCCCAGCCCGAGGTAGCTGACGGCGTCGATCAGGCCGGTCGTGAACGTGAGCCCGAGCAGGACCCAGATCAGCGGGCGCGGCGGCGGGCTGGCCGTCACGGGCGCGGCGGCGACTCGCCGTCGCTGGCCGCCGGCTCGGGCTCCGGCTCCGGCGGTGCCTCGGCCGCCGGCTCCGGCGCCGGCTCCTCCCGCGTCGCGGGCGGCTCGTCGAAGATCGCGGCGACCGCGTCGAGCGCCTTCTGCTCCTGCTCACTGATCTCGGTGCCGCCGATGCCGAGGAAGCCGCCCTCGCGGTGGGCGCGCGCGACGGTCTCGGCCAAGGCGTACACGAATCGCTTGTACTCCACGACCTCGTCGTCGGAGGCGAGGCGATCGAGCGCGCGGACGGCCTGGCGGAGCTTCGCGGACGCCAGGGTCAGCAGGCCCTCGGCGTCCTTCGGGACGGTGGCGCGGTCCAGCGTCGGCGGTGTGACGAGGATCTCCTTCAGCAGGTCGCCGGGCGACCCGGCGCGGGCGGTGGCGTACGCGCGGGAGATCCCCACGGACTCGCGCACGGAGCCGCCGCGGTCGGCGGCCATCACGAGCATCCCCGTGAGGACTGGCGCGGTCGTGACGGCGGTCCATTCCTCGGCGTTGAACGCGGCCTTGGTCGTCATGGCCAGATGGTACGACGGGTCCCTGCGGGGCCAGGCGCCGTCGCGGGCACCAGTGTGCGACCGTGCCGCCATGCTCGTCATCTTCCATCCGGACGCGTCGGCTCCGGAGATCGACGCCGTCGTCAACCGCATCCTCGCCACCGGCGCCGGCGCCCAGCGCGTCGTGGGCGCCGAGCAGACGGTCATCGGCGTCATCGACGGCGACCGCGACCACCTGGCGAGCCTCGAGCTCGACGCCGATCCCGGAGTCGACCGCGTCGTGCCGGTGTCCTCGCCCTACAAGCTGGCGCATCGCCACCGCCACGGCGACCTGCCGCACGCGGTGCAGGTCGGCGGCGTCGCCTTCGGCGGCCCGGATGCCGAGTTCCGGATGATCCTCGGTCCGTGCGCGGTCGAGTCGCCCGAGCAGATGCTGGCGGCCGCCGACGCCTGCCTCGCGGCCGGGGCCGACCTGCTGCGCGGCGGCGCGTTCAAGCCGCGGACCAGCCCCTACGCCTTCCAGGGACTGGGGGTCGACGGCCTGAAGATCCTGGCCGAGGCTCGCGAGCGCACCGGCCTGCCCGTGGTGACCGAGCTGACCGACCTGCGCGACATCGACGCGGTCGTCGAGTACGCCGACTGCGTGCAGGTCGGCGCCCGCAACATGCAGCACTTCCCGCTGCTGACCGAGCTCGGCCGCGCCGGCCTCCCGGTCCTGCTCAAGCGCGGGATGGGCGCCTCGATCGACGACTTCCTGCTCGCGGCCGAGTACATCCTCACCGAGGGCAACCCGCGCGTCGTGCTGTGCGAGCGGGGCATCCACGCCAAGGCCACGCCGGCCCGGTCGTGCCTGGACCTCGCCGCGGTCACCGTGCTCAAGGAGCACACGCACCTGCCGGTGATCGTCGATCCGTCGCACGCGGCGGGGCGGCGGGCGCTGGTCGAGCCGCTCGCGCTGGCCGCGGCGGCGTGCGGCGCCGACGGGCTCATCGTCGAGTGCCACCCCAACCCGTCGCAGGCGCGCTGCGACGGGCCGCAGGCGATCACGCTCGACACGCTGGGGGACTTCACCACGCGCATCCGGCGCGTGGCGCAGGCCGCGGCGGCCTGACCGGCGCCCGCGCCGTCCGGACGGCGCTCCTTGACTTCAAGTGCACTTGAAGGTGCACGATGGGCCGGACCCCTTCCTCCCCGGACCCAAGGAGCGCCCGATGACCACCCAGACCCGACCCAGCGAGCGGATCACGACCGAGGTCACGTCGTGGCCCGGCGTGGAGGCCGGACCCGGCCGGCGCGGCGAGTTCGCCTTCCGCGTCGGCCGGCGCGAGCTCGGCCACCTGCACGGCGACCACGCGGCGCACTTCGGCTTCCCGAAGGACGTGTGGGACGAGCTGTTCGCCGAGGGCCGGATCGTCCACCACCCCGTGTTCCCCGGGCGGCGCGGCCCGGCCGCCCGGCGCATCGAGAGCGACGAGGACGTCGAGGACGTCATCCGCCTGATGCGCGACAACTACGACCGGATCGTCGCGCAGCACGGTCCGCCGGCGCCGGTGTAGCACCTCAGCCGGGCGTCGAGGGACGACTCGACCTCGCATGCGGTGGTTCAGTCGTCCCTCGACGCAGCGAGGTGACTACGGCGTGGCGAGCTGCTGCTGCGCGTCCTCGAGGGCCTTCTTGGTCTCGTCGTCGACGGCGCTGTTGCCCTTCACGGCGTCGATCGCGTCGGAGGCCGTGCTCTTGGCGCTCTTCTCGAGCTCCTTGGTCTGCGCCTCGATCTGCTTCTGGGCCTCCTCGGCGGTGATCTTGCCGGCCTTCAGATCGGCCGCCGTCTTCTCGGCCGAGGCCTTGACGGCCTGACCCTGCTTCTGCAGGTCGGCGCCCTGCTTCTGGACGTCCTTGATCTTGGCGTCGTCGGTCCCGCAGGCCGCGACGACGAGGGCGGAGCCGACCGCGAAGGCGGCGAGGAGGGCACGGATGGACGAGCGGTTGATGCGCATTCTGGGGAGCTCCTGGTCGAGTAGGTGTCGCGAGGAGAACCCGGCGCAGCAGCCTGGCTTACGGCGATCCGCGAAACCCGCCGATCACCGCGCGGTCACATCATGTTGGCCGCCCGTTCACAGAAGTGGCCTGCGTGCAGGCGAAAGTCCGTGTCGACGAACTCATCAGCAAGGGGGAGACGATGATGACTCCGAGTTGGGCCAGCCGGGCCGACCTGCACTGCCACTCCACCGCCTCGCAGCGCTCCAAGCTCGGGGTGCAGCGTGCCCTCGGACTGCCGGAGTGCGCCACCCCGCCGCAGGAGGTCCTGGAGCTCGCGCTGCAGCGAGGCATGGACTTCGTGACGATCACCGACCACGACACGATCGAGGGCGTCCTGCAGATCGCGGACGACCCGCGCGTCTTCGTCTCGGTGGAGCTGACCTGCCGGTTCCGCGAGAAGCCCCAGGCGGTGCACGTGCTGTGCTTCGACCTCACGCCCGACCAGTTCGCCGAGCTGGAGATCCGCAGCGACTGCGTGGAGTCGGTCGCCGAGTACCTCCACGAGCACGAGATCGCCTGCGCGCTGGCGCACCCGTTCTACGCCGTCGAGGCGCCGCTCGCGCCGCGCCACCGCCGCCGGCTCGCACAGCTCTTCGGCGCCTGGGAGGTCCGCAACGGCGCGCGCGCCAAGGAGCTCAACCTCCCGGCGTTCGTGTACGTCGAGACCCACGGCGGCACCGGCGTCGGCGGCTCGGACGACCACGCGGGCGTCGACGTCGGCCGGACGTTCACCGAGACGCCCCGCGCCGGCACGCCGCAGGAGTTCCTGGAGCACGTGCGGGCCGGCCGCGCCCGCGCCGCCGGCGACCAGGGCAGCGCCGCGAAGTGGACGCACGCCGCGATGGCGCTGGCCGTCCGCACGCTGGACCGTGACGGCGCCCCCGAGACGCTGGAGCCGGCGACGGTGCTGCGGATGGTGCGGCGCGTCCTGCGCGAGGGCGACGCGCGCGGCGGCGCGATGGGCTCCGACCTGCTGCCGGCCGACGCCACCGCGCTGCTGCGCGCGTGGCTGGACGCCGTGGAGCTCGACGGGCTCAGCTCGGCCGACCTGCTGGCCTGGATGCAGGCCGACGACTTCCGCCACGCCGATCTCTTCCGCCGCGCGCGCCACACCCACGAGCGCAAGCTCGCCCGCGCGGTGGAGGAGGTCGTCACCGGGCTGCGCACCAGCGGCGGCGCCGGGCTGGCGGCCGGCGCGGCGCACCTCTTCGACGCGTGCGTCGCCGCGATCCCCTACGCGCCGGCCGCCGCGTTCCTGGGCCAGGAGAAGTCCAAGCTGCACGCCCGCGACGGCGAGCCGCTGCGGGTCGCGCTGGTCGCCGACGGGGTCGGCGCGATGCATGGTGTGACGCACACGCTGGAGGAGCTGCGCCGGCGCGGCGTGCCGGGCTTCGAGGTCGAGGTGGTCTCCACCGACCTGATCGCCGACCGCCGGCTCGGTGCGGTCGCCGAGGTCGAGGTCCCGTTCTACGCGGGGCTGCAGGTGGGCGTCCCGAGCCTGCCCGCGATCGTCGATGCGCTGGCCGAGGGCCGCTACGACCTCGTGCACGTGTGCTCGCCGGGGCCGGCCGGCGTCGCCGCGCTGCTGATCGCCCGGACCATGGACATCCCGGTGCTCGGGAGCTACCACACCGAGCTGGCCGCCTACGCCGGGCTGCGCACCGCCGATCCCATGTTGGAGGCCTTCGCGGGCATGGCGATGGCCATGTTCTACGGCCAGTGCTCGGTCGTGCTCTCGCCCAGCGAGGCCAGCGACGCGGTGCTCGGCACGCTCGGGATCGGCGCCGAGCGCATCGGGCGCTGGGATCGCGGGGTGGACGTCGAGCGCTTCTCTCCGGACCGGCGGCGCCCGCGCTCGGGCGCCGGCGGCGACCGGATCACGGTCCTCTACGCCGGGCGCCTGACGCAGGAGAAGGGCGCCGACCTGCTGGCCGAGGCGTTCCTCGCCGCCCGCGCGCAGGACCCGCGGCTGCACCTCGCGCTGGCCGGCGGCGGGCCCGAGGAGCACGCGCTGCGCGAGCGCCTCGGCGACCACGCGACGTTCTTGGGGTGGTTGGACGGCGACGCGCTGGCCGACGCCTACGCCAACGCCGACGTCTTCCTCTTCGCCAGCCGCACCGACACCTTCGGGCAGGTGCTGCTCGAGGCGCAGTCCAGCGGCCTGCCGGTCGTCGCGGTCGCCGAGGGCGGCCCGTGCTCGATCGTCGCCGACGGTGTCACGGGCCTGCTGCGGCCCGCCGACGCCACCGCGCTGGCCGCGGCGGTCGTCGCGCTGGCGGCCGACCCCGCCGCCCGCGAGCGCCTCGCCACCGCGGCACGCCGCTCGGTGATGGAGCGCACGTGGGACCGCGCCCTCGGCCGCCTGGCCGACGGCTATGGCCGCGCGCTGGCGGGCGCGTCCGCGCGGCACGGCGAGGAGGTGCGCGATGTCGCCTGAGCTCGCGGTCGTCGCCGGCGGCACAGGCCGCGCGCGGCTCTCGGTCGTCCCCGACCGTCCCCTGCGCATCGCCGACGTCGCCCTGTTCTACGGCGGGCGCAGCGGCGGGATCCGCACCTACCTCGACGCCAAGGCCGAGCACGCGGCGCGCACGGGCGAGATCGAGCACCACGTGCTCGTCCCCGGCGCGCGCGAGCGCCACGCGGACGGCCGCCACGAGCTGCCGTCGGTGCGTGTCGTCGCCGCCAACGGCTATCGCCTGCCGCTCGGCGCCGGCGCGCTGACGCGCACGCTGCGCGAGCTGCGGCCCGACGTCGTGCTGCTGCACGACCCGTTCTGGTGGCCGGCCGACGTCGCGGCCTGCGCCCGCGAGATCGGCGCGCGCACCGTCGCGGTCCACCACGGCACGAGCAGCCTGGAGGCGGCCGCGCTGCCCGGCCCGTCGCGCCTCTACGCGCCGCTGCTGCGCACGTGGCTGCGCCGCGCCGCGCGCCACGTCGACGCGGTGATGTCGAACGTCGACACGATGGCCGACTGCGGCCGGCTGGCCACCATGCCGCTGCGTCTCGGCGTCCACGACGCGTTCCGGCCACGGTCCGACGTGCGCCGTGGCGACCATGTGCTGTACGTCGGGAGACTGTCGCGCGAGAAGGGCGTCCTCGAGCTGCTGGACGCCGCCGCGCGCAGTGCCGATCCCTGGCCGTTGCGCCTGGTCGGCAGCGGGCCG
This sequence comes from Baekduia sp., assembly GCF_035318805.1. Taxonomy (GTDB): domain Bacteria; phylum Actinomycetota; class Thermoleophilia; order Solirubrobacterales; family Solirubrobacteraceae; genus Baekduia. Next base: position 62,167 of record NZ_DATHDY010000029.1, on the reverse strand, counting down.
CTGGAGGAGACGCTGCGCACGCGGGCGGAGCGTCTCGGTCTCGGCGCCCGCATCAGCTTCCGCCCGCACACGCGGGATCCCGAGCGCCTCGCGCGCCGCTACGCCGCGGCGCGCTGCGTCGTCATGCCCGGCGAGCACGAGACGTTCGGACTCGTGGCGCTGGAGGCGGCCGCGTGCGGCGCGCCCGTCGCGGCGTGCTCCACGGCGCCGGCGCTGCACGCCATCGGGGACCTCGGCCACGGCTTCGTCCCGGGCGATCCCGACGACCTGGACCGCGCGATCGTCGCGGCCCGCGCCGCCCCCGCCGATCCGGCCGCCGCGGCCACGCTGGCCTGGCGCCACCGCTGGGACCGCGTCTTCCGCGCCGAGCTGGCGTCGCTGCGGGACCTGCTCGGATGACCCGCTGCGGCGGCGCCATCGCCGTGTCGCTGCACGACGTGGAGCCCGCGACGTTCGAGCGCTGCGCGCTGATCCGCGACTGGCTCAACGACCACGGCGTCGACCGCGTGACGCTGCTCGTCATCCCGGCGCCCGACCTCCATCCGTTCCACGACCGCCGGCCCGACATGGCCGAGTGGCTCGACGAGTGCGCCCGCGGCGGCGACGCCGTGGCGCAGCACGGCTTCCAGCACCGCCAGGTGCGCCGCGGCTCCGCGCATCGGCAGCTCCTGGCCCGCGTGCAGGGGCGCGAGGCCGCGGAGTTCGTCGGGCTCGACGGCGACGAGACGCGCCGCGCCGTCCTCGCCGGCCGGCGCGTGCTGCGCCTGGCCGGGATCCAGCCGCGCGGCTTCGTCGCTCCCGCGTACGCCTACACCGCCGCGCTGCGCGAAACGCTCGCCTCGACCTTCGACTGGTGGGCGGGCGCGGGCCGGCTGCACCGCGCCGACCGCCCGTCGACCACCGCGCCCGCCCTTGGCCTCGGCACCTCGACCGCGCTGAAGCGCTGGACCTCACCGCCGATCGTCCGCGCCGGCGCGCTGCTCTCCGGCGATCTGCTGCGCCTCGAGCTGCACCCGGCCGACCTGGACCACCCACGCTGCATCGGCGCGCTGGAGCACGTCCTCCGCGGCGCCCGCAGGCGCGCCGCGGTGACGTACGACGAGCTCGCGGCGGCGCTCTGAGGTGGGGCGGTCGTCCGTGGCGCTCCGCTGCGGCGTGGTCGGTGCGCGGGGCGTGGTCTGGGGGGCGATGACGGGTGAGTGGGAGGGAGCGCTCGGCGCTGGGGGTCTGCCGCGACGGCCGGCGTGGGTCGGGGGCGCTCCGCTCCGGCGTGGTCGGTGCGTGGGGCGTGGTCTGGGGGCGATGACGGGTGAGTGGGAGGGAGCGTTCCGCGCCGGGGGTCTGCCGCGACGGCCTGGAGGCGGGGCTCGGGGCGCTCCGCTCGGGCGTGGTCGGTGCGTGGGGCGTGGTCTGGGGGCGATGACGGGTGAGTGGGAGGGAGCGCTCCGCGCCGGGGGTCTGCCGCGACGGCCGCGTGGCGGGGTGGGCCTGTTTGGCGCGGTGTGGCCGCGGCGGACGGGCCCACCGATGAGTGCGTGGAGGGGTGGGCCCGTTTGGCGCGGTGTGGCCGCGGCGTACGGGCCCACCCCGCGTGGAGGCCGCGGGCGACGCGACGAATGGCGATTTGACGTTGAGATGCAACGTCAAATCGCCGTTCGTCCCGCCGACTCACCATTTGCGCCCGAACGCCCCCGGGCGCCGGCACGTGGTCTGGGGGCGCTCCGCTCCGGCGTGGTCGGTGCGCGGGGCGTGGTCTGGGGGCGATGACGAGTGAGCGGGAGGGAGCGCTCCGCGCCGGGGGACTGCCGCGACGGCTCGGGTGGAGGGGTGGGCCCGCCCCGCGCGGAGGCCGCGGGGCGACCACTCGGCGCGACGAATGGCGATTTGACGTTGAGATGCAACGTCAAATCGCCATTCGTCCCGCCGAGTGGTCGTTCACGCCCGAACGACGCCCCCCGGGGCGCCGGCGGCAGACCGCCGGCGCCCGCGGTGACACCGACCTCCGTCGTCATTGCCATCCCGGACGCCTGCGGTGCCCACACGCCCGCGCGGGGCGCCACGAGAACCGCGCCGTCGACCACCACACCTGGCGGCAGACCGTCGGCGCCCGCGGTGACACCGACCTGCGTCGTCATTGCCCTCCCGGACGCCTGCGGTGCCCGCACGCCCGCGCGGGGCGCCACCCACGCCGGGCGCCACGAAAACCGCACCCCCAACGCACCGCGCCGGCCCGAGGCTCAAGAGGCCCGGACCGGCGCGGTGACCTCCAACCTGCTGGCTAGCTCGCGGGCGTCACGAGCTGCGTCGTGGGCTCGTCGGTGTCCTTCGGGATGCGGGTCTTGCCGCTGTTGGCCGACTTCGGGCAGCCGCGCGGGCGGCCGAGGTCGAACGGGCCGGCGATGTACTGCTGGACCTTGCCGGCGGTCACGCTGGCGTAGGTCACCAGGACGAGCGGATCGACGCGCGGCTCGGCGCAGACGTCGCCGTCGATGTCGAACTTCGAGCTGATCGTGTGCCAGTTGCCGGTCGTGGTGCCGGTGCAGTTGACGCCCCAGCCCGGCTGCGAGCCGGCGCAGGAGAACGCGTCGGTGGCGGCGATCTCCTTGGTCGCGGGATCGACGCCGAAGACCTCGGTCTCGAAGGCGGTCGCCTCCTTGTCGGGCATGATCGAGTAGCCCGTGATCGCCTGCGAGCAGGCGAAGGTGTACTCGACGACGCCGGACGTGGGATCGGCCGGGTCCGCCTTGCCCTTGGTGATGTGTCCCTTGCAGAGCGTGTTGTTGGGGTTCTGGTCGGCGGGCGCGGGCGGAGCCGAGTGGTTCAGCAGGACCACCGCGGCGGTGAGTGCCGCGAGCACCGCCAGCGCGAGACTCAGACGCGACCGCAGGCGCGTGACGGGGACGTGCAAGTTCGTGACCTCCGTGTACTGGGTGGCGGCCGTTCGGGGGAGCGGCCGAGTAGGACCGCATCCTCCGCGGCAACCGGTGTCCGCGGTGTGACCGCGAGGTTGCTCGGGCGTGAACGATTGGTGAACGACGCCTAGGAACCGGCAGCGGCGGCCGGCGACCAGGCCCCGAAGACCTTCTGCCCGAACGGCTTCAGACGCGTGTCCTTGGCGTAGCCGAGCGGCTCCAGGCCGAAGAGCCGCTCGATCGACGCCAGCAGCGAGAACGGGTCGTGCGGCGCCCCGATCGTGCCGCCGGGCTCCACGAAGGGGGAGAGCAGCAGCGCGCCGACGCGGCCGCCGCCGGCCTCGGCGTCCCCGGCGGCGCCGGCGTCGAACGTCACCACGATCAGGCCGCCGTCGGCGTAGGCCTTGGAGTCGAGGATCGGCTGCACGGTGGTGCGCAGCCACGCGTCGGCGTCGGCCAGCGACGTCGATCCGTCGTGGGCCGGGCCCGGCAGGATGTAGGAGAACGCCGGCGCCGACTCGGCGTCGGCGATGTCCGGCGCGATGCGGTCGAGGCCCGCGCGCGAGCTGCCGCACTCCGCAGCGCCGGTGATCGAGGCGAAGCGCAGGAACGGGTTGCGCGGCGCCTGCTCCGGCGGCCGCCGGCAGGGGTCGTCGCCCGCGGCCAGCCCGTCGGCGGCGCCCTCGACGTAGGCCTTCCACGTGCGTCCGGCGCCGGTGAGCTGGTCGGCGAGCGTCTTGGTGGTCTGCGGGAACGGGCCGGTCGCGTCCTTCTGGCCGCCGAGCAGCGCGACCCCGCCGGCGGCGGGATCGTGGCCGGCCGCGTGGTACCAGGGCAGCAGCGTGCCCCTGGCGCGCAGCTCGGTGGCGAGGTAGGGCGCCGGTGAGGCCGCGCCGAACGTCTCGCCGAACGAGTGGCCGGTGAGGGCGACCAGCCACACGTGCTTGACGGGCGGCAGCTGCGGGGCAGGCGTCGCGGCCGGGGTGTCGCCGGTGCCGGATGGCGTGGTGGTCGAGCCGTCGTCCGTGGCGGCCGGCGTGTCGCCGCCGGCGGGCACGTCGCTCGAGGGCGCGTCGCCGGTGGTCGCACTCCCGCTGCTCGACGCGGCGTCGGTGCCGGCCGCCGAGCCGTCGCTCGCCGACGACCCGAGGTCGTCGGGGACGCTCGCCTCGTCGGTGGCCGGGGGGCTCGGCGACGCGGCGGGCGGGACGACGGCGGCCGGCGCCGGCGCCGGCGCGGCGCTCGCCACGATGGTCAGGTTGCGCCGCCCGCCGGCGTCGGCGGGGCTGGCGCCCGGACCGGCGGCGTTGCCGAGCACGACGCCGAAGGCGAGCACGCCGAGCACCAGCGCCGCGGCGATGCGCGGCGTGGGCAGGCCCGGCCCGGCGCTCTCGCGCTCCAGCGGCGCCGGATCGGCCATGCCGGCCAGCCAGGCGCCGGGCGCCTGGGGCGCCTGGGGCGCCTCGGCCGCGCTGCCGGCCACCATCGCCATCCAGTCCAGCCGCGGCGCGCCCTGGCGCTCGCCGCACTCCAGGCAGTAGCGCTGATCGTCGGCCAGCGGGGAGCGGCAGCTGCGGCAGGGCACGGGCATCGGGGCGCGCAGTGTCGCCTGCGCGCGAAGGGCGCGGTGTGAACGGCTCGTGATCCCCCGGGCGGACGCGGCCGACGGCCCGCGTTCACAGCTCGTTCACGGGAAAGGCACCAGCGCTTCACAAGGCGAACCACACTGGCGGTCAGTCTGCCGTCCGCAGCGTGCCGCCGGAGCTCATCCGCCCTTGCACCGGCAGCGGCATCACCCCTCGAACAAGGAGTCTCCGAACATGACGACCCGCCTCCGCCGCCTCGGCGTGTGCGCGGCCTCGGTCGGCGTTCTCGCCGCCGTCGTCCCCGGCACGGCCTCGGCCACGCCCGTGATCACCCTGAGCGGCTCGACCTCGGTCGCGCCCCTCGCGACCCTGCTGGCCAAGTCCTACGTCAAGTCCCACCCCGGCAAGGTGAAGTTCAAGCTGGCCCAGGGCGGTTCCGACGTGGGCATCGCCGACGTCGGCGCCGGTCGCGTGACCATCGGCATGTCCTCGCGTGACCCCAAGTCCGGCGATCCGAGCGGCATCTTCTTCAACAAGATCGCCCGCGACGCCATCTGCCTGGTCACCAACCCCGGCAACCCGCTGGCCAACCTGTCGCAGAGCACGATCCAGTCGATCTTCGCCGGCGACATCCGCGACTGGGGCCAGGTCCCCGGCGCCGCCATCACCGGCACGATCGACCTCGTCGGCCGCACCGCCGCCTCCGGCACCCAGGACGCCTTCCAGAAGATCTTCATGGGGAGCAAGACGGTCACCTCGTCGATCGCGGCGAAGGCCTCCAACGGGCTGGTCCAGCAGGCCGTGCAGACCGACAAGAACGCCATCGGCTACGTGTCGCTGGACTTCGTCAGCGGCACCAGCCAGGCGGCCTACAACGGCGTTGCCTGCAACCTGCGCAACGCCAAGTCCGGCGAGTACGGCGGCGTGCGCAACTTCTGGATGGTGACGCGTGGCCGCGCCACCGGCGTCGTCCAGAACTTCATCTCCTGGACCCAGAACAACAAGACCGCGGCGGCCATCGTGGGCCAGCACTGGGTGCCGCTGAAGTAATGCTGCAGCGGCTGCGACAGCCGTGGCCGGACCAGCGCGCCGAGCGAATGCTCGGCGCGCTGGCGTGCGCCGTGCTGCTCACGATCGTGTTGATGGTCGTCTTCGTCGCGCAGGAGGCGTGGCCGACGTTCCGCCACAACGGCCTGTCGTGGCTGCTCCCAGGCGGCAACGTCGACGAGCAGATCGGCAAGATGGTCAACGGCGGCCACGACTACCACCTCCGCGCCTGGCCGCTGATCTGGGGCACGGTCCTCACGACCGGCCTGGCCGTCGCCTTCGGCCTCGTCTTCGCGGTGTTCGCGTCGATCTTCATCGTCGAGTTCGCGCCCGACCGCCTGCGCGCGATCATCGTCCCCGTGGTGCGGCTGCTGGCGGCCGTGCCGTCGGTCATCTTCGGCCTCATCGGCATCCTCGTCCTGGTGCCGTTCGTGGGCAGCCACGTCGTGACGGCCGGTCAGAAGAAGTCCGTGGAGTTCGTCGTGCAGCTGAGCGGCGCGAGCCTGCTCGTGGCCGTCGTGATCCTCACGGTGATGATCGTGCCGATCATGATCGCGATCATCGTCGATGCGCTCTACGCCGTCCCACGCGGCTGGAAGGAGGGCGCCGTCGCCCTCGGCGTCAACCGCTGGCGCGCCATGTGGACCGTCAGCGTCCGTGCCGCCCGGCCGGCCATCATCGCCGCCGCGGTGCTGGCCACCGCCCGCGCGCTGGGCGAGGCCATCATGTTGTCCATGGTCTCGGGCTCGGTGGGGTTCGCGCCCAATCCGTTCGACGGCCCGCTCTTCCTGCTCGAGCCGCTGCGTCCGCTCGCGTCGACGATCGTCGAGGACGCCGAGTCGCTGCAGGCGCCCGCGGTGCGCTCGAGCATCTATGCCTTCGCGCTGCTGCTGCTGTTCTCGAGCCTGTTCCTCTCGCTGGCCGGCTTCCTGGCCAAGCAGCCGATGAAGAAGTACGGAGCGCGCATCTGATGTCGGTCACCCATCCGCGCACGCTCGACGAGCTGCCGCACGGCGGCTTCGGCGTGGATCAGTCGCCGCGCGGAGGCGGTGGCTCGGGCCGCAAGCGCAAGAGCTATGACTCGATCTCGACCTGGCGCTGGACCGACCGCATCGCCTACGGGCTCTGCTGGGCGGCGGGCATCGGGCTCTGCCTGATCGCCGCGCTGATCGTCGGCTACATGGCGGTGCGCGGCGTGCAGTACCTGAAGCCGAGCCTGCTGTGGTCGCACCCCAGCGGCGAGGTCGACCAGTCGAAGTCCGGCGGCTTCCTGGACCCGATCCTCGGCACGATGCTGCTGACGCTCATCGGCATCGGCATCGCGACGCCGGTCGCGGTGGCCACCGCGGTGTGGGTCGTCGAGTATGGCCGCCCGAGCTGGCTGGCGCGCGCCGTCGAGTCGGGCATCGAGGTCGTCGCCGGCACGCCCGACATCGTCCTGGCGATCTTCGGCCTGGCGCTGTTCCAGCACAGCCTGTTCGGCTGGATGTCGTTCACCGCCGAGGGCGGCGCGGTCTTCGGCCGGTCGTTCCTCACCGCGGGAGCGATGATGTCGCTCATCGCGCTGCCGATGGTCTACGGCGCCACGCGCGAGGGATTGCAGTCCATCCCGCGCCACGTGCGCGAGGCCTCCTACGGCCTCGGCAAGACGCGGATCGCCACGATCCGCCGCGTGCTCCTGCCGGCGGTCAAGCCGAACATCTCGACCGGCGCGGCCCTGGGGATGGGCCGCATCGCGGGGGACACGGCGATCGTCGTGGTCCTGCTCGGCGCGACGTTGCGCCTCGAGCACGAGGGCTCCATCCCCGGAGCCAACATCGTGAAGGGCACGGGCTCGACGCTGACGAGCTACGTGTACAACAACTCCCCGGCTGGTGAGGGCAACGCGGCGGAGAAGGCCTACGCCGCCGCGTTCGTGCTGCTCCTCATCGTGGTGGGGCTCAACTTCGCCGTCGACCTCCTCGCGCGCCGCGGCGCGCAGACCGGGCTCGAGGGCACGCGCCTGGGAGCAGGTCGATGATCACCGACGACAGGACCACGGACGTGTCGACCGAGACGCCGGGGGCGAGCGGCCCTCCGCCCCCGATCCGCAGGATCGTCGTCGACGCGCCGCCGACGATCGCCCCCGCCGCCCACGCGCCGGCCGGCCACGCGGCCACCAGCGCGGCGCGCGCGCACGCGCGAGGCGAGCCCGGTCCGGAGCGCATGGCGCTGGACGGGCTGTCGGTGTTCTACGGTGACAACGAGGCCGTCAAGTCGGTGTCGCTGTCGATCCGCCTCGGTGAGGTGCTCGCGCTGATCGGCCCGTCGGGCTGCGGCAAGACCACGCTGCTGCGCACCCTGAACCGGCTCACCGAGCTGACGCCGGGCGCCCGCCGCGGCGGCACGATCCTCCTCGACGGCATCGACGTCGACGACCTCGAAGTCACCACGCTGCGCCGGCGCGTGTCGATGGTCTTCCAGCAGCCCAACCCGTTCCCGATGTCGATCTTCGACAACGTGGCCTACGCGCTGCGCGAGCAGGCCCGCAAGCGGCCGGGTCGCTCCGTCGTCGCGCCGCTGGTCGAGGACGCGCTGCGGCGCGCCGGCCTGTGGGACGAGGTCAAGGACAAGCTCGACGATCCGGCGCTGCGCCTCTCCGGCGGCCAGCAGCAGCGGCTCTGCATCGCCCGTGCGATCGCCACGCGCCCCGAGGTGCTGCTGATGGACGAGCCGTGCTCGGCGCTCGACCCGCGCTCCACGCAGGTCATCGAGCAGCTCATCGGCGAGCTGCGCGAGGACCTGGCGATCGTGATCGTCACCCACAACATGCAGCAGGCGCGTCGGGTGGGGGACAAGGTCGCGTTCATGTACCTCGGCGATCTCGTGGAGTACGGCCCCGCCGAGCAGATCTTCGAGGCTCCGCAGGCCCAGCGCACGCGCGACTACGTCCGCGGGGCGTTCGGGTGAACCACCGCCGTCCGCTCGCCCTGGGCCTGGCGGCGCTGGCCCCGCTGGCGCTCGGCGGCTGCCTCGGCGTCCAGACGACGCCCGAGAAGAGCGCGGCGAAGGCCAAGGTCGCGAGCCGGCGGCTGGCCGACGAGCAGAAGGGCCAGACCGTGGGCAAGGCCAACGCGAAGGTCAAGGTCGAGCTCGCCGCGGTGGTCCAGGACGCCAACGGCGTGGCCGCGGTCGTGCGGGTCAAGAACACCGGCCCGGCGCAGGTCACGCTGCCGGTGGGCGTCACGGTCTCCGACGCCAAGGGCAAGAAGCTGTACGCCAACGACGTCCCCGGCCTCGACCCGTCGCTGACCTCGCTGTCGGCGCTCCGCGCCGGCGAGGAGAGCTACTGGGTCAACAACCAGATCCTCGTGGCCGGCAAGGCGGCCAAGGCCGTCGCCCAGATCGGCCGGGCCAAGGGCAAGGCCGGCGCAACGCTGCCCAAGATCACGCTGTCGGCGATCCGGGTGGGTCGCGATCAGGACGGCGTCTACGCCAGGGGCGAGATCCGCAACGACTCGCCGGTCGCCCAGACGCGGCTGACCGTGGCCTGCGTGGCGGCCGACGGCGGCAAGGTCGTGGCGGCCGGGCGCGCCGTCGTCGAGCGCCTCCCGCCGGCGGCCGAGGCCAAGAAGCCGACCGCCTTCACCGTGTTCTTCATCGGCGACCCGAAGGGCGCGAAGCTCGACTGCTCCGCCCCGCCGACCGTCCTCTCAGGAGGGACCTCGAAGTGACCGACCCCAACCGCCCGCTGCTCGGGGAGCCCAACGCGCCGTGCCGCACCTGCGGCGCTCCGCTGGCGGCCGATCAGCGCTACTGCCTGCAGTGCGGCAACCGCCGCGCCGAGGCTCGCCTGCCGTTCCTCGACATCCTGGCGCGGCAGAGCGGCGCCGGGGAGCGCGGCGCTCGCCCGCCCGTCACCGAGACGACGACGCGCACCGGCGCCGGCGCCTGGCTGGGCCGGATGGGCACGAACGCCGCCGCGGTCGCGGGCGTCGCCTGCCTGCTGCTGGCGCTCGGGGTCGGCGTGCTGATCGGCGGCCTCGGCGACGGCGGCTCGGCCAACGCCGGCACGCCGCAGATCATCACGGTGGGCGGGGGCGCCGTGGCGCCGCAGGCGGCTCCGTCGACCACCGCGCCGCCGACGACCACGACGCCCGACGCCGGCGCGACCGGCACGACCCCCAAGCAGGGAGCGAGCAAGGCCGGCAAGAGCTCGGCCGCGTCGTCGGCCAAGCAGTCCAAGGCCACCAACAGCGCGCTGAAGAGCCTCGACAGCTCCTCGGGTGGCGACTACGCCAAGAAGTCCAAGAAGCTGCCCAAGACCCTCGGGACCGGCGGCGCCCCGCCGCCGGTGGACAAGAGCGTGCCCGCCGGCGGCGGCAGCGACGTCCAGTCGATCGGATAGCGAGCACCGACATGAGCACCACTCCAGACATCCACGCCGAGCTGCGGCGCCGGCGCGACGAGCTGGCCGAGAAGGTCGCGACCCTGCACTGGGACCTCGGCGGCCTGACCTACGAGATGGCGATCCGCGATCACTTCCGGCTCGACGTCCTCGTGCGCAAGGCCGCCGAGCTGCAGGACGCCGACGCCGAGCTCGGCGAGGTCGAGCGCCTCGTGGCCGAGGTCGACCAGGGCGTCGGCGGCCAGTGCCGCGCGTGCGGCGCCCCGCACAGCCGCGGCGCCGCGTACTGCTGGCGCTGCGGACAGCCGCTGATGCTGCAGGCGCAGTCGACGCTCGTCGGCGCGGCCGTCGTGCCGGCGCCGGCCGGTCTCCCCGCCGGCTCCGCGGCGGCCTCCCCGCCGCCCCCGGCACGCGCGCTCAGCGACCAGACGACGACGCCCGGGTAGCCGGCGCCGCGCCGCGCCGCGTCAGGCGCCCTGCGGCGGCCGGCCGTGCACCGCGAGCGCCTGGTTGGCGTACGCGGGGTCGCCGGTGACGTCGCGCCCGGCCCACGGCGGCGGCGTCCATGCGCCCGCCGCCCGCTCGTCGTCGAACTCGACCTCGAGCGTCGCCAGGCCCTCGAGCGGACCGGCGTAGACGTCGAGCTCCAGCACCACGCCCGGCCCGACCTCGCACGAGTGACGGACCTTGACGACCCGCCGGCCCGCGGTCAGCGGCCACAGCCGCTCGAACGCCGCTGGGTCGAGCTCCAGCTCCTCCTCGACGCGCCGCAGCCCCGGCGCCGACTTCACCGTCAGCCGCGCGCGGCCGCCGGCGCCGCCGTGGCGCCGCACCCGCACCTCGGCCTCGTCGGTGATCGCGACGTAGCCCTGCTCGAGCTCCTCGGCGTCCCACGCGCCCAGGTCGCCGGGCAGCTCGTCGACCAGCAGCTTGCGCTCGATCTCCACGCCTACGGCACCCCTACCGGCGGCGCTTGCGGCGCTTGAGGGTGATGCCCTCGAGCACGTGGGCGACCTTCTCGCAGGCGTCGATCGACTGCTCGAGCGTCTCGAAGATGTCCTTCCACCGGATGACCACCATGGGGTCGATGCCGGTGGCGAAGAGGGAGGCGACGGCCTCGCGGCCGAGCCGGTCGCCCTCGTTCTCCAGGCGATGGATCTCGACCAGGTGGGGCGCCATCTCCGACCCCGAGCGCAGGCACCGCAGCGCCTGGGCGACCTGGTCGCCCGCGCCGACGAGCACCTCGGCGATCAGCGCCGCCTGCTCCATCGGCGCCTCGACGCCGTAGAGCGACAGCTCGTCGGCGGCCTGCTCGGCGAAGTCGACGATGTCGTCGAGCGTCGTCGCGAGCTGGTGGCCGTCGGAGGGGTCCAGCGGCGGGCGGCCGGCGCGGGCGGGCGGGCTCCGATTCAGGCGGTGGATGATGTCGTGCGTGATGCGGTCGCCCTCCTGCTCGGAGAGCAGCAGGTCGCGGGCGAGGTCTGCGCGCTCGGGGTAGTCGGCGAGCAGGTCGCGCAGCAGCAGCGTCGCGCGCTGGACGTTGCGTCCAGACTCCTCGAAAAGGTCGAGGACCCCCGTGTCGGTCGTGCGAAACAGCGCCATCCGAGATCGAGCCTAGCTCGTGCGGTGCACCGTCGACAGGCGTTCACCGCTCGTTCACAACGGATTCACCGGACGGTAACGGCACGTGGGCGCCGGCGCGGGAGCCTGCCCGGGATGGAGGCTGCGCACACAGACGACGTGTTGTACGCGGGAGAGCTGGAGATCCGCCCGGGTGACGGGTTGGTCCTGGCGGCCGGCCGGGCGTTGACGCTCTCGGTTCGCGAGTTCGGGCTGCTCGTGGCGCTCATGCAGCGCGCGGGCCGCATCGTCTCCCGGGGCGAGCTGTACACGCTCGTGTGGGGCAGCGAGCTGCGCGACGGCGATCGCTCGATCGACGTCTACGTGCACAAGCTGCGCGTGAAGCTCGAGACCGCGCTGCCGGCGTGGGCGTTCATCCACACCCATGTGGGGTTCGGATACCGCTTCTCGCCCGAGGCTTCACACGTCTTTCACAACTCGACCACACCGCGATAACAGGATGTGGTCGTTGCCGCGTCAGCCTGCCGCGCGACAACGAGATAAGGAGCACCGAGAAATGACCCCCCGAATCCTTCCCGCCGCGATGGCGGCCTGCGCGCTGGCCACCGGCCTCGCGGCCTGCGGCAGCGACGACAGCAACTCGAGCGCGTCGTCCGGTGGCACCAGCACCTCCACCGCTTCCACGGTCAAGGCGACGCTCAACGGCGCCGGCTCCACGTTCGCCGCGCCCATCTACCAGCAGGTCGGCGCCGATCTGAAGGACAAGGGCCTGACCATCAACTACCAGGGCGTCGGCTCCGGCGCCGGCGTCTCGCAGTTCGCCGCCGGCACGGTCGACTTCGCGGGCTCCGACCCGGCGCTGGCCGACGCGGACAAGGCCGCCATCAACAAGGGCGAGCCGATCCAGATCCCGTTCGCGCTCGGCGCGATCACGGCGTCGTACAAGGTCAGCGGCGTCGACACCGGCCTGAAGCTCGACGGCGCGACGCTGGCCAAGATCTACCTCGGCAAGATCACGTCCTGGGACGACGCGGCGATCAAGGCGCAGAACCCTGACGCGACCCTGCCGTCGACCAAGATCACCGTCATCCACCGCTCGGACTCCTCGGGCACGACGAAGGGCTTCACGCAGTTCCTGGCCAACTACTCGCCGGAGTGGAAGGGCGGCCCGGGCGTGGACAAGGACATCAAGTGGCCGACGGGCACCGGCGCCAAGGGCAACGACGGCGTCGCCGCCGCCGTCAAGCAGACCGACGGCGCGATCGGCTACGTCGAGCAGGCCTACGCGCTCCAGAACGGCTTCACGTTCGCTGACGTCAAGAACAAGTCGGGCGCGTACGTCGCGCCGACGCTGGAGTCGACCTCGGCCGCCGCTGAGGGCATCGACATCCCGGCCGATCTCGGCGTCTCGACGATCGACGCCCCCGGCGCGGCCGCCTACCCGATCGTCTCGCAGACGTTCGCGATCGCCTACAAGGACGGCTGCAAGGCGGGCCTGGACAAGGACAAGGCCACCGGCCTGAAGACGTTCTTCAACTACCTGCTCAACGACGGCCAGGCGACCATCAAGAAGCTCTCCTACGCGCCGATCCCCGACAGCCTGAAGGCCAAGGACCAGGCGGTCGTCGACGCGATGCAGTGCAATGGCGCCGCGATCGGGAGCTGATGGCAGCTACGGCACCTGACGTCCGCCCCGGCGGCCGCTCCATCCTGGAGCGGTCGCCGTCGGCGCGCCGCGCGGACCCGCTGTTCCGCTCGATCCTGATGACGCTGGCGGGGCTCATCCTCGCGCTGATCGCGTTCTTCTTCGTCTACCTCGTCGCCAAGGCGCAGCCGGCGCTCAGCCACCAGGGCGTCTTCTCGTTCCTGTTCACCAACGACTGGAACCCCTCCAAGGCGATCTTCGGCGCGTGGCCGCTGGTCGTCGGCACGCTGATCACCGCGGCCATCGCGCTGGTCATCGGCGTGCCGATCGCGGTCGCCACCGCGCTGTTCATCACCGAGCTGGCGCCGCGCCGCGTGCGCAGCCCGCTCGTGGTCCTCGTCGAGCTGCTCGCCGCCGTCCCGTCGGTCGTCTACGGCCTGTGGGGGATCTTCGTGTTGATCCCCAAGCTCAAGCCGGCCGAGCAGTGGTTCTCCGACACGTTCAGCTTCCTGCCCTTCGTCGGCGGCAACGTCGCCGGCCCCAACTACTTCATCGCCGGCCTGATCCTGGCGATCATGATCCTGCCGATCGTCTCCGCGATCTCGCGCGAGGTCATCTCGACGGTGCCGGCGGACCTCAAGGAGGCGTCGCTCGCGCTCGGCGCGACGCGCTGGGAGATGATCCGGATGGCCGTGCTGCCCTACGCGCGCTCGGGTATCACCGGCGCCGCGATGCTCGGCCTGGGCCGCGCGATCGGCGAGACCATCGCCGTGACGCTGGTCATCGGCAACTCGCCGACGATCGGCAAGCAGATCTTCGACCAGGGCTACACGCTGGCCGCGGTCATCGCCAACGAGTTCGGCGAGGCGGCCAACGACAAGGTCCACGCCGGCGCGCTGTTCGCCGCGGGCCTCGTGCTGTTCGTCCTGACGCTCGGCATCAACTTCGCCGCCCGCGCGCTCGTGCGGCGGGCGGAAGGCAAGGGCAGCAGCGTCAAGGCCGTCCCCGGGGGGCACGCATGAGCGCGCTCGCGCAGCTGACGCCGCGGCGTCGCGTCACCGACCGCGTGATGCGCGCCGTCCTGGCGCTGGGCACGTTCATCGCGCTGATCCCGCTCGTCGCGGTCATCTACTACCTGCTGAGCAAGGGCCTCGGCGCGTGGTCGCTGGACTTCTTCACCAAGGACCCGACCGGCAACTTCCTCGGCGACCAGGGCGGCGTCAAGAGCGCGATCCTCGGCACCGTCGAGATGGTCGCGCTGGCCTCGCTCATCGCGATCCCGTTCGGCTGGGGCGTCGCCCTCTATCTCGTCGAGTACGGCCGCAAGGGCCGCTTCGCCTCCACGGTGCGCTACTTCGTGGACGTCATGACGGGCGTCCCGTCGATCGTCTTCGGGCTGTTCATCTACGTGACGCTCGTGCTCGCCGGCTGGGGTGGGAGCTCCTTCGCCGGCTGGAAGGGCTCGATGGCCCTGGCGCTGCTGATGCTGCCGGTCGTGACCCGGGCGGCCGAGGTCGTGCTGCTGCTCGTGCCCGACGGCCTGCGCGAGGCGGCGCTCGCCCTGGGGACGCCGCGCTGGCGGGTGACGATGCGCGTCGTGCTGCCGACCGCGCTGCCGGGCCTCGTCACCGGCTCGCTGCTGGCGGTCGCGCGCGCGGCGGGCGAGACCGCGCCGCTGCTGTTCACCGCGGCGATCGTCAACGGCACGACGTTCAACCTCGGGGAGCGCATGAACTCGCTGCCCGTGCAGATCTACACTGACGTCTCGTCCCCCAACGACGCGCTCGTGCAACGGGCGTGGGGCTCGGCGCTCGCGCTGGTGTCCCTCATCCTGCTCACCACCCTCGTCGCGCGGCTGGCGTCGCGCAGGAGCCGTCTCTCGTGACCGACCGGGACCTCAAGACCATGGACGACCAGCGCACCACTCCCGACGGCTCCGGCGCACCGCGCGCCCCCCTGCCCAACCGCTCGACCTCGGGTGCGGTCGGCGCGAGCGACGCGCCGGCGCGCGAGGTGGAGCAGGCCGCTCCCGGCATCGCGGTGACCGACCTCGACGCCTACTACGGCGCCGCCCACGCGATCAAGGGCGTCTCCATCGACTACGCCCCCAACAGGGTCACGGCGATGATCGGTCCGTCGGGCTCGGGCAAGTCCACCGTGTTGCGGTGCCTGAACCGCATGCACGAGGAGATCCCCGGCGCCCGCGCGACCGGTCAGGTGCTCCTCGACACCGAGGACATCTACGGATCGAGCGTCGACGTCGTGGCCGTCCGGCGCGCCATCGGCATGGTCTTCCAGAAGCCCAACCCGTTCCCGACGATGTCGATCTTCGACAACGTCGCGGCGGGCCTGAAGCTCAACGGGATCAAGGGCGTCGACCTCAAGCAGCGCGTCGAGGACTCGCTGCGCGGCGCCGGCCTGTGGGAGGAGGTCAAGGACCGGCTCGCCGAGCCGGGCATCGGCCTCTCCGGCGGCCAGCAGCAGCGCCTGTGCATCGCCCGCACGATCGCCGTCGAGCCGCAGGTCATCCTCATGGACGAGCCCTGCTCGGCCCTGGACCCGATCGCGACGCTGAAGATCGAGGAGCTGATCGACGATCTCAAGCAGCGCTTCACGATCATCATCGTCACGCACAACATGCAGCAGGCGGCGCGCGTCGCCGACACGACCGCGTTCTTCCTGGCGGGCGAGCTGGTCGAGCACGCGCCGACCGACAAGGTGTTCACCAATCCGGGCGACGAGCGCACCGAGCAGTACGTCACCGGGAAGTTCGGGTGATGGCCGAGCGCACGCGACAGCACTTCGCCGACGAGCTGCGCCGCGTCGAGGCCCAGGGCCTCGGCGGCCTCGACCTGGTCGTGCAGCAGCTCGACCGCGTGCTGGAGGCGCTCGAGCACCAGGACGTCGAGCTCGCCGCGATGGTCATCGCCAACGACGACCTGATCGACGGGCGCTACCTCGAGGTCCATCAGGGCCTGCTGTCGCTGTTCGCGCTGCAGGCGCCGGTCGCGGGCGACCTGCGCATCGTCGCGGCCATGCTGCACGTGATGAAGAACATCGAGCGGATGGGCGACCAGTGCGTCAACATCGCCAAGACGATCCCGCTGACCGGCCACGAGCCGCCGGTGCGCAAGGAGGTCCTGGAGCGGATCCTGCGCATGGGCCGCGCGGCCCGCACCGAGGTCGGCCAGGCCAAGGTGGCGTTCGCGACGCGCGACGTCGCGCTGGCCGAGGACCTGGTCCGCCAGGACCACGGCATCAACATGCTCAACCGCGAGATCTTCCAGCTGGCGATCGACGTCGGCACCGACCCCGACACGCGCGAGTGGGCGATGCACATGGTGATGGTCGCCCGGGCGATCGAGCGCATCGGCGACAACGCCGTGGACGTCGGCGAGCAGACGGCGTTCGTGGTGACGGGGCTGTTCCGGGAGTTCTCGGACTCGTCGCATCCGCAGCCGCTGGTGTGACGCAACGGCGGATGGCCCCGCTCCGTGCGGGTTTTCGCTTGTGAAGATCCAGTGACCACGGGGCGGTTTCGGGAGACGGCCGTCGAGTCTGCCCCGTAGACTCGTCCCCCGACATGACGACCGAACGCGGCACTTCGGCGCAGCCCCTCCGGCTCGCCGTCATCGACACCGACTCGGGCTTCCTCCAGGTTCTGGACAAGCGGCTCGAGCGCCTCGGCTGGGAGCACCGCACACTCGCCTCCGCCGTGCCGGTCGAGACCATCGTGGCGATGCGCCTGAGCGCGCTCGTCATCGACCTCTCGATCCTGGGCCCCGGCGCCTGGGACTACCTGCAGCGCGTCTCCTCGGAGCTGCCGGGCCTGGGCATCGTGGTGTGCACCGGGCAGTCGACGGTCGCCCAGCGCGTCCGCGGCCTGCGCCTCGGCGCCGACGACTGGCTGTCGAAGCCGTGCCACCCCGAGGAGCTGATCGCCCGCATCGAGGCGGTCGTCCGCCGTCGCCGTCGCAGCGATGCCCGCCAGGAGCGCGGCCCGGTCGCCGCCGGCGAGCTCGAGATCCGCTCCGATCGCTTCCAGGCGTTCGTCGACAGCGCGTCCGTCGACCTGACGCGCCGGGAGTTCGAGCTGATCGAGCTGCTGGCCGGCTCCGAGGGCCGCGTGCTCGAGCGCGAGGAGATCTACCAGCGCGTGTGGGGCTACGCGATGGCCCGCGGCGATCGCTCGGTGGACGTCTTCGTGCGCAAGCTGCGCCAGAAGCTCGAGAAGGCGTCGCCGGACTGGCGCTACATCCACACGCACTTCGGCGTCGGCTACCGCTTCGCGGCCGAGCCCGTCGACGGCAGCGAGCCCGCCCGGCGCGTGGCCGAGGCCGCCGAGGCCGAGCCGGCCGACGGTCCCGCGCCCGCGACGATGCGCTTCGCGACCGACGACGACACGCTGGCGGCCGAGCTCCGCGCGCTGACGTCGTAGCGCGGGGGCGCGTCGTGCGCCGGGGGCGCCGCGCAGCGGTAGCCTTGATGGCCTCGTGAGCAACGCCACCGTCCGCAACATCCTGATCATCGTGGCGATCGCCGCCGCGGTGGCGTTCCTGCCGGGCGGCGGCCAGACCGCCGGCCTGATCGGCGGGCTGCTCTCGATCGGGATCCTGGTCATCTTCGTGTTCCTCGGGATCCGGTTCTACCGCGAGAACCGTGTCGCGATCTTCGGGCTGGGCGACCGGCATCGGGCGTTGCTGTACGGCGGGCTGGCCGCGATCGTCGTGGCGCTCGCGGGGCGCGGGAAGCTGCTCGACACGGGCGTCGGGACGCTGGTGTTCTTCGTGCTGCTGATCGCCGCGGGCGGGTCGCTGTACGCGGTGTGGAACCACCACCGGTCCTACGGGTACTGAGATGAGTTGTTCCACGGGTTCGCTGCCGCCGCTGACCGGCCCGGCCGGCGCCTGAGGCCGGGCGGGTGGGTCCGGGTTCTTGCCGATCCGACCAGGATCGGCTGCGAGATCGTGCGACCTCAGGCATCCGCCCGGACCGGCCATCGACGGGACCGCCTCGTGGAACAACCCATCTGAGGGTCGGCGCGGGCGGTCCCGGCTGATCCGCGGCACCGTCTCTCCGCAGAGTCGTCACCAGCGCGCGTAGTTCCGTCACGCGCGGAGCGCGATCGTCGACGCCATGGCGAGATCGCGCGGGGAAGAGGGCCAGGCGTCGGTCGAGTTCGTGGCGCTGCTGCCCGTGCTCGCGCTCGTCGCGCTGCTGGCGTGGCAGGCGGTCGTGGCCGGTCAGGCGTGGTGGATGGTGGGCGCGGCCGCGCGCGAGGCGGCCCGGGCCCAGGCCCTCGGCGCCGATCCTGAGGCGGCGGCGCGGGGCGTCCTGCCGGGTGCGGTGCGCGATGGCGTGGAGGTCGCGCGCGACGGCGACAGCGTGCGCGTGCGGCTCTCGGTGCCGGTCGTCGTGGGCGGTGGGGCGTCGCTCGGCACCGTCAGCGCGCGGGCGTGGATGGAGCCGCAGGCGTGAGGGGAACCTCGGGGCAGGCCAGCGTCGAGCTGCTCGGCATGGTGCCGCTGGCCGTGATCGTCGCGCTCGGCGCCGGCCAGCTGCTGGCGGCCGGCGTCGCGCGCGCGGCCGCCGACGGCGCCGCCCAGGCCGCCGCGATGGCCCTCGTCCAGGGTGGCGACCCCGCGCGTGCCGCGCGCGCCGCCGCGCCCGACTGGGCCCACGCCCGCCTGAGCGTCCACGTCTCCGGCCGCCACGTGCGCGTCCGCATCGCCCCACCGGGGCTGCTGCCCGGCACGGCCGATCTCCTCGCCGCCGGCGCCGAGGCCGACGCGGGACCGGGCTCGTGAGCGCCGCGGTGCTGACGCGGCTGCGCGACCTCTTCGTCGTGGCGGATCCCGCGGTGAGACGGCCGGTGGCAGCGGTCGCCGAGCGGGTGGTGCCGACGGCGCTCGGCGTCCTCGCGGCGCCGGCCGACGCCCCCGCGGCGGGGGCGACGCTCGGCCTGGCCGTGGCCGCCGCGGCTCGCGTGCCGTGCGTGGTCGTGTGTCGCTGGACGGGCGACGGCGGCGTGGGTGCGGCGCCGACCTCGGCGCCGGCCGTGGCGCCGGCGCGTCGCCTCGCCGCGCGGCTGGCGTCGCGGGGGCTCGCCGCGAGCGCTCGCGGTCGCCTCGTCACCGTCCTGCTTCCCGAGGCCGAGGCCGAGGCGTGCGCCGCGGCGCACCGCACGCTGGCGGCCGCCGGCGACGCCCCGTTCGTCGTGGTCGTCTCGGGCCCGCGGCCACCGGGCCTCGACCCGCTCCTCGCCGACCTGGACCGCCTGATCGTGGTCCCGCCGGCCGACGCCCCCGCCGGCCTCGAGCACCTCGCCGTGTTGGCTGCCGCTCGCCTCGGTCGCGCCACTGGAGTCCTTCGCCTGCCGGCCGAGGGCACCGCGACGCGCCGCCTCGTCCTCTCCTACGGCCTCCTGCTCTCACCAGCCCTGCGCGCCGCCGCCGGCGCCGCCCTGCGTGGCAGCGATGTGGCGTAGCGGGCCGGCGCGGGCGATGCTCCGCGGCGAGTGCGGCCAGGCGACGCTGCTGCTGCTCGGGGTCCTGCTCGCCGTGCTCGTCGGAGCCGGGGTGTTGGGGGCGCTGGCGCGGGGACTGGGCGCGCAGCAGGAGCGGCGTGGCGCCGCGGACCTCGCGGCGCTGGCCGGGGCGGAGGCCATGCGGGCCGCGCAGCCGCGGCTGTTCGAGCCCGCGGAGCTCGACCATGGCGTGCCGAACCCGCGCCACCTCGAGCGCACGGCGTACCTGGCGCTCGGCCGGACCGCGGCGGTCGCGACCGCGCGGCGCAACGGGGCGCGGCGGGTCGCCGTCGCGTTCCCGGATGCCGGCGCCATCGCGCCCAACCGGATCGCCGTCACGGTCCGTGACCCGATCCGCATCGCCGGACGGGAGGTGGTCGAGGATGCGCGGGCGGTGGCGGAGATCGCGTCTGTCACGCTGCCGAGCGCCGGGGGCGACCTCTCCGGTGAGTACGCCGGACCGCTGGCAACGCGGCAGGGGAAGCGGATGCGGCCCGACGTGGCGCTCGCGTTCGACCGCATGAGCGCCGCCGCTCGCGCCGGCGGCGTGACGTTGATCGTCACGAGCGCCTTTCGCGGCAACGCCGAGCAGGCGGCGCTCTTCGCCGCCCATCCCGATCCGAAGTGGGTCGCCCGGCCGGGGACGTCGCTCCACCGCCTCGGGACCGAGTTGGACCTCGGGCCGGCGTCGGCGTACCCGTGGCTTGCCGCGCACGCGCCGCGCTTCGGCTTCAAGTTGAGGTACAACTGGGAACCGTGGCACTTCGGCTACACGAGAGCCGCCGGCTCCCGCAGCGTCGGCTTCGGGCCGGGTGACGGGCGCAGCGGGCTGCCGTCGTTCGTCCCGGCGAGGTGGGCGCCCGCGATCGGGCGTGCGGCGCAGCGCTGGAACGTCGGAGCCGCGCTGCTCGCGGCGCAGCTCTACCAGGAGTCGGGCTTCAACCCGTTCGCGCGTTCCAGCGCGGGCGCGCTCGGCCTGGCGCAGTTCATGCCCGGCACGGCCAAGGACTACAACCTGACCGATCCCCTCGACGGCGACGCGTCCATCATGGCCCAGGCGCACCTGATGCACGACCTCCTCGCGCAGTTCGGGTCCGTGCCCCTCGCGCTCGCCGCCTACAACGCCGGCGCCGGTGCCGTCGCGGCATGCGGGTGCATCCCGTCCTTCCCCGAGACGGTCGCGTACGTCGCCGAGATCCTCGGCCTCCTGGGCGGCACGGGCGACCCGGCCGCCGCGGGCACCGGCCTCCAGGTGCGGCTGATCGCATGATGCCCGTCAACGCGCTGAAGGTCACGTCAAGGCCACCCGGCGCGCGACGCGCCCGGCCGCCAAGCTCGGCACCATCACCGCGACCTGCCACCGCCGGCGACGGCGTCATCGACACCGACGCCATCGCGTGGCGGTTCTCCTAGGGTGTAAGGGCGCCATGTCTGGGTACGAGAGCGGGCACCGGCGAGGATCCACGCGGCGCCCGGCGCCTGCCTCGGACCTTCTTCGCCGCCTCTCAAGTCCGTGCCCGACCGTCCGCACATGCCCACGGCCGACCCGCCCACACGCCCGAGCGAGACCCCTCGTCCGCGCTTCGACGCGCTGGACGGCCTGCGTGGCCTCGCCGCGCTCGGCGTGCTCGTCCTGCACGTGTGGATGTTCAGCTACGGCGACCTGCACAAGCCGCCCAAGGAGTTCCTCGACTTCCTGATCGGCGAGCTCCGCCTGGGCGTCCAGCTCTTCTTCGTCCTCTCGGGCTTCCTGATCTACCGGCCGTTCGTCGCCGCGGCGCTCGACGGGAACGCGGGTCCGCGCCTCAGGCGGTACGTCATCCGCCGCGCCGCCCGCATCCTGCCGGCCTACTGGGCGGCCCTCGCCGGCTCGTTCCTGCTGCTGCGCCACCTCGACCACCCGATGCAGATCGACGTCGCCCAGCTGCCGGTGTTCCTGCTCTTCGCCGAGAACCAGTTCGACGAGACGATCAAGCACCTCGACCCGCCGATGTGGACACTGGCCATCGAGGTGTCGTTCTACGCCGTGCTGCCGCTGATCGGCGCGCTCGCGCTGCGCCTCGGCGCGCACCGCGGCCGGCAGGCCGCGCTGACCCTCGCCGTCGTCGCGGGCGGCGCGCTGAGCATCGTCCTGGCCGTGCAGCACCACTGGCCGAAGACGCTGAGCACCTCGCTGCTGCCGCACCTCGTCGAGTTCGGCGCGGGCATGACCGCGGCCGTCCTGCTGCACCGCCGCTCGCTGACGCGGCGCGTCGCCACCACGACCCTGCTCGCGGGCGCCGCGCTGATCATCATCAACTCGGTCTGGCATGCGAAGGGGCTCGGCTCGCAGTCGGCGCGCAACCTGGTCGGCGACGCGCCCGGGATCGCCGGCATCGCGCTCGTGCTCGCCGCGCTGGTCGCCTCGCCGATCCGGGCGACGGCGCTCTCCCGTGGTCCCGCGCGCTGGCTGGGCAAGGTCTCCTACGGCGTCTACCTCGTGCACTTCCCGGTCATCGTGTTCCTGCGCGAGACGCATCGCTGGCCCGACACGCTCACGCGCCAGCTGCTCATGGTCATGGCCATCACGTTGCCCGTCGCGACGCTGAGCTGGCTGCTGCTCGAGCGCCCGGCCGTGCGCTGGGCGCAGCGCGTCACGCGCGGTCGCGCGCCCCGCCCGGCGCCTGCCGGCGCGCCCGCCGCCGAGCCCCGCCGCCAGCAGACCGGCGAGCGCCGCGCCCTGCGCCCGCAGCCCGCCGAGAGCTAGGGGAACACTGGCCCAGAGGGCCAGGTTCCCTTGCGGGTGTTCGCCCAGGGGGCGAAACCCGCGGCGCATTGGGGACCCACGCTCCTAGTGGGCCACCTAGCGGCCCAGCTCAGCCGGTCCGCTCGACCACGGCCACGACGCCCTGGCCGCCGGCGGCGCACACCGAGATCAGCGCTCGGCCCGAGCCCTTCTCGGCCAGCAGCTTGGCGGCCGTCGCCAGGATGCGCCCGCCCGTCGCCGCGAACGGATGGCCCGCGGCCAGCGACGAGCCGTTGACGTTCAGCTTGGCGCGGTCGACGGACCCGAGCGCGCGATCCAGGCCCAGGCGCGTGCGGCAGAACTCGTCGTCCTCCCACGCCTTCAGCGTGGCCAGGACCTGCGAGGCGAACGCCTCGTGGATCTCGAAGAAGTCGAAGTCGTCGAACGTCAGCCCGGCGCGCGCGAGCATCCTCGGCACCGCGTAGACCGGGGCCATCAGCAGGCCCTCGTCGCCGTGGACGTAGCCGACCGCGGCGGTCTGGCTGTGCGTCAGGTGGGCGAGCACGGGCAACCGGCGCGCGGCCGCCCACGCGTCGCTCGCCAGGAGCACCGCCGAGGCGCCGTCCGACAGCGGCGTCGAGTTGCCGGCCGTCATCGTCGCGCCGTCGTCGCGCGCCCCGAACACCGGCTTCAGCGCGGCGAGCTTCTCGACGCTCGCGTCGGGCCGCAGGTTCTGGTCGCGCGACAGCCCGAGGTAGGGCGTCACCAGGTCGTCGAAGAACCCGCGGTCATACGCCGCGGCCAGCCGCTGGTGACTGGCGACCGTCAGCTCGTCCTGCTCCTCGCGGCCGATCCCCCAGCGCCGGGCGGTGATCGCCGCGTGCTCGCCCATCGACAGGCCCGTGCGCGGCTCGGCGTTGCGCGGGACGTCGGGCGCCAGGTGTCCCGGCCGCACGTGGGCCAGCAGCTTCACCCGCTCCGCGGTGCTCTTGCTCGCGTTGACCTTCACCAGCAGCCGGCGCAGGTCGTCGTTGACGCCCAGCGGCGCGTCGCTGGTCGTGTCGACGCCACCGGCGATCGCGACCTCCGTCTGCCCGAGCGCGATCTTGTTGGCCGCGAGGATCGCCGCCTGGATGCCGGTGTCGCACGCCTGCTGGACGTCGAACGCCGGGGTCGCGTCGTCGAGCGCGCTGCCCATGACGACCTCGCGGGCGAGGTTGAAGTCGCGGCTGTGCTTGAGCACCGCGCCGGCGACGACCTCGTCCACGGTCTCGCCGGCGAGGCCGAAGCGGGCGACGAGCCCGTCCAGCGTGCTGGTGAGCATGTCCTGGTTGGAGGCCTGCGCGTAGGGGCCGTTGGACCGCGCGAACGGGATCCGGTTGCCGCCGAGGATCGCTGCGGGGCGGGGGAGCGTGGAGAGTTCGGTCTTCTGCCTGGCCATGATGACACCAAAGAATGTAACATCGAACCGTGTCGCAAGCTGCCGACCGTTACCAACGACTGTCCTCCACGCCGCCCGGCCGGTTCCTCGTGGGCCGCCTGGGCCTTCCGGAGTCGACGCCGCTGCGCCGGTACGAGCCGGGCCAGCCGCTGCTCGACGGACCCGCGCTGCTGGGCGGGGCCCCCGGCGCCCGGCTCAGCCCGGTGGTCGACCGGATCCTGAAGAGCGCGAACGCCGATGCCCGTCACGATGCCGGCGACGGCGAGTCCACCGAGCGCTGGGCCGCCGTCGTCTTCGACGCGTCCGGGATCACGACCTCCGAGGACCTCTCCGCGCTGCACGACTTCCTCTCGCCGACGATCCGCCGCATCGGCGCGTCGGGGCGGCTCGTCGTCTTCGGCACGCCGCCCGAGCAGGCGTCCGACCGCCGCCACGCCGTGGCCCAGCGCGCGCTCGAGGGCTTCGTCCGGTCCGCCGCCAAGGAGCTGCGCCACGGCGCGACCGGCCAGCTCGTGTACGTCGCGCCCGGGGCGGAGGACCACCTCGACTCGACGCTGCGGTTCCTGCTCTCCTCGCGCTCGGCCTACGTCTCGGGGCAGGTCGTCCGGATCGGTGCCGGCGAGTCGCCGGCGCCGGCCGACTGGGACAGGCCGCAGGCCGGCCGCGTCGCCGCCGTCACCGGCGCGTCGCGCGGCATCGGCGCGGCCATCGCCACCGTGCTGGCCCGCGACGGCGCGCACGTCGTCTGCATCGACGTCCCGGCCCAGGGCGAGGATCTCGCCGGGGTCGCCAACGCCATCGGCGGCTCCACGCTGTCGCTGGACATCACGACCGCCGAGGCGCCCGCCGCGCTCGCCGCCTACCTGCAGGAGCGCCACGGCACGGTCGAAGTCGTCGTCCACAATGCCGGCATCACCCGCGACAAGACGCTCGCGCGGATGCCGCGCGAGCTCTGGGACGCGGTGCTCGACGTCAACCTCTCCGCCCAGGAGCGCCTCAACGACGCCCTGCTGATGGGCGACCTCGTCGGCGCCGGCGCGCGCATCGTCGCCGTCTCGTCGATCGGCGGCATCGCGGGCAACCGCGGCCAGACGAACTACGGCGCGAGCAAGGCGGGCGTCATCGGGGTGGTCGACGCGCTCGCGCCCGAGCTCGCGCAGCGCGGCGCGACGATCAACGCCGTCGCGCCCGGGTTCATCGAGACGCAGATGACGGCCGCGATGCCGCTGGTCGTCCGCGAGGGCGGGCGCCGGATGAACAGCCTCGCCCAGGGCGGGCTGCCGGTCGACGTCGCCGAGACGATTGCGTGGCTCGGCAGCCCGGCGTCGGGCGGCGTCAACGGCAACGTCGTGCGCGTGTGCGGCCAGAGCCTGATCGGCGCGTGACGCCCGTGGCGACGACGACCACGACCACCCGCACGCTCGCCTCCGCGCCGAGCACGGCCACGCTCTACCCCCGCGCCGTCGCCGGCGCCTATGCGCTGCCGCTCCTGCGGCGCGTCCCGCTCCTGCGGCGCGTCCCGCTCCTCGGCCCCGGCCCCGGCCGCGGCGACGGCGGGCTCCCCGACCTCGCCTTCGCGCTGCCCGAGGTGGCGCTCCCCCCGGGGCACGTCGCCGACTACGCGCGCGTCTGCGGGTTCGGCCTGCGCGACCAGCTGCCCGCGACCTACCTCCACGTCCTCGCGTTCCCGCTCGCCATGCGCCTCATGACCGACGGCGCGTTCCCGTTCGGCGTGCTCGGCCTGGTCCACGTCGCCAACCGGATCGACCACCACCGCCCGGTGCGGCTGGCCGAGACGCCCTCGCTGCGCGTGTACGCCACCGGCCTGCGCGACCACCCCAAGGGCCGGCAGTTCGACGTCGTCGCCGAGGCCGGCGTGGACGGCGACCGCGTGTGGGAGAGCCGCAGCACCTACCTGCGCCGGGGCGGCAGCAACCCCACCAAGAAGTCCGACGCCAACCGCCCCGAGCCGCCCGAGGCCGAGGCCTTCTGGGACGTTCCGGAAGACATCGGCCGCCGCTACGGCGCCGTCTCGGGCGACCGCAACCCGATCCACCTGCATCGCCTGAGCGCCAAGGCGTTCGGCCAGCCGCGGGCGATCGCCCACGGCATGTGGCTCAAGGCGCGCTGCCTCGCCGCGCTGCAGCCCGAGCTGCCCGCCTCGTTCGCCGTCGAGGTGCGCTTCAAGCTCCCCGTGCTGCTGCCCGCGAGGGTCGGCTTCTCCACCGAGCGCGACGGCCCGGGCCCGAGCGCGGGCCGCACGTTCGCGGTGCACGACGCGCGCCGCGGCGTCCCGCATCTCGAGGGACGCATCGGCTCCTAGGGGAACACTGGCCCAGAGGGCCAGGTTCCCTTGCGGGTCTTCGCCCAGGGGGCGAAACCCGCGGCGGGTTAGGGACCGACGCTCAGCGGGATCACGGCCGCCTTCGACCGCGCCCTGGACGCCTCGCCGGAGGCCCAGGGCGCGGTCTGAAGACGGCCCGGCGCTCAGGCCGCGTCGGCCATCAGGTGGCCCGCCGCGGCCGGGGCGCCGAGCGGCGCACGCAGCAGTCGCCAGCACGCGATCGCGCCGGCGAAGCAGAGCACGGCGCAGACCCACAGGGCGTCGTGCATGCCGCTCACGTAGGCCGCCGGGTCACCCTGGCCGAGCGCGGCGCCCGCCGGGATCAGTGCGCCGAGCGCCGCGACGCCGACCGCGATGCCGGCCTGGCGGAACGTGTCGTTGACGCCGGCGGCCAGCCCGCTCTGGCGCTCGGGCACGGAGCCGAGGGCGAAGCCGCTGACCGCCGGGTTGAACAGGCCGGTGCCGATCATCGCCACGATCGATCCGGGCAGGCCGATCGCCCACGACGAGTCGACCTGGGCCAGCGTCATCAGCGCCATCCCGATGCCGACCAGGACGAGCCCGACCGACACCATCGCGCGGCCGGAGACGCGCTCGCCCATGGCGCTCGTCGCGCCGGAGACGAAGAACATGATGACGGTGCCGGGCAGGTACACCAGGCCCGCCTCGATCGCCGACAGGCCGAGGATCTGCTGCAGGTAGAGCGTGATGTAGAAGAACACCGCGAAGAAGGACGCGGAGATCGCGAACGCCCCGACCTGGGCGCCGGTGAAGGCGCCGTTGCGGAACAGGCGCAGCGGCAGCATCGGCTCGGCGATCTGCGCCTCGATGGCCAGGAAGGCCGCGAGGAAGGCACCGGCGCCGGCGAGCTCGGCGACGATTATCGCGCTGCCCCAGCCGTCCTCGTTGCCGCGCAGCAACGCGAGGATGAGCAGGAACAGCCCCGCCGTCAGCGTCACGAGCCCGCCGACGTCGACGCGGCGCGCGAAGCGGTCGCGGGACTCGGCGACGCGGGCCCGCGTGATCGCCAGGCAGGCGACGCCGAGCGGCACGTTGACGAGGAAGATCCAGCGCCAGCCCAGGCCGCTGGTCAGCGCGCCGCCGACGAGCGGGCCGACGGCGAACGACGCCCCGATGGTGGCGCCGTAGGCGGCCAGCGCCCCGGCGCGCTCCTTCATGTCCGGGAACGCGTTGGCCAGCAGCGCGAGCGACACCGCGAACATGATCGCCCCGCCGATGCCCTGCAGGGCGCGCGCGGAGTTGAGGAAGGCGATGTCGCCGGCTGCGGCGCAGAGCACCGACGCGACGGTGAACAGCGCCAGCCCGATCGTGAACAGGCGCCGGCGGCCGAAGCGGTCGGCGAGCGCGCCCGCCGTCAGGACGGTCGAGGCGAGGGCCAAGGTGTAGGCGTCGACGACCCACTGCAGGCCGTGCAGGCCGGTGTGGAGATCGCCGGCGATCTTGGAGAGGGCGGTGTTGACCACCGCGATGTCGAGCATGAGCATCGCCGTGGCGGCACACACCACGACGAGCGTCCAGCGTTGGGTTCTCACGGGGAGGGTCCTTGGGGAGAGTCGGGGAGGGTCGTCGAACCTCACCCTGAAGCCCGCGGGCCCGCAGCGAAATGGGGGAGAACCCCAGTGTCGGCGTTCGGGTGGCTGGCCGTACCCGGCCGCGTGCGGCTACCCGGCCGCGGCGACGGGCTCGGCGGAGACGGCCCCGGCCGTCACGGGGGTGACCTCCACCGGGATGCCGTTCAGCACCGCGGTGCCGGTCAGCGGCTCGACCGCGTCCTCGTCGGTCAGCACGTTGGAGTTGATTCCCGCATGGTCGCGCGCGACGTCCAGCTCGACGCCCGCGACGTCGTGGCCCCAGCCGTGCGGCAGCGACACGACCCCGGGCCGCAGCTCGTCGGTGATCTCGACGGGCGCGTCCACCGCGCCGACGCGCGAGCGGATCGTCGCGCGCCCGCCGTCGGTCAGCCCGAGGCGCTCGGCGTCGTGGGGATGCACCTGCAGCGTGCAGCGTTCCGGTCCGCGGACGAGCAGCGGGAGGTTGTGCATCCACGAGTTGTTGGAGCGCAGGTGCCGCCGGCCGATCAGCACGAGGTCGGCGGCCGGGGCGGCGAGCGCGTCGTGCAGGCGGTCGACGTCGGCGACGACCGCCGCGGGCGCCAGCTCGATCCGGCCGCTGCGCGTGCGCAGCACCTCGGGCAGCCGCGGCGCCAGCGGGCCGAGGTCGATGCCGTGGGGCCGCGCCTCCAGGTCGGCGAGCGTCAGCGCGTAGGGCCCGGTGCGCAGCATGAGGTCGATCAGGCGCGCGGTGCCGACGCGCGGCTCCAGGTCGGCGAGCGCCTCGTCGGCGTCGCGGCCGTACCAGGACGAGTACGGGTCGGCCACCTCCTTGCCGATCGCGGCGCGCACGACGAGCTCGTCGATGGCGGCGACGTCGGCGGCCGGCCCCTGGCCGCTGAGGACGCCGACCAGGCGCAGCACGGTCTCCCACTCGTCCGGGAACCCGGCGGGGCGCGGCAGGACGGGCGGCGAGTAGTTGGTGTAGTTGCGGATCGCGAAGCCCTGGAAGACGACGTCGAAGTGCGCCTTCTCCAGCGGCGAGGGCGACGGCAGGATCACGTCGGCGTGGCGGGTCGTCTCGTTGACGTACAGGTCGACCGACACCATGAAGTCGAGGTCGCGCAGCGCGGCGTCCAGGCGGTCGCTGTTGGGCGTCGAGAGCACCGGGTTGCCGGCGACGGTGATCAGCGCGCGCACCTGGCCCTCGCCGGGCGTGTCGATCTCCTCGGCCAGGCAGGCGACGGGCAGCTCGCCGAAGGTCTCGGGCAGGCCGCGCACGCGCGACGCCCAGCGGCCGAAGCGCGCGCCGCGCCCGCGGCCGGGCTGGCCCTTGGTGTTCGACAGCCCCGCGGACGGCTTGGGGAACATCGCGCCGCCGGGCGCGTCGAGGTTGCCGGTGACGACGTTGAGCACGTCGATCAGCCAGCTCGCGGTCGTGCCGAACGCCTGCGTCGTCGTGCCGATCCGGCCGTAGGCGACCGCGCTCGGCGCGGCGGCGAAGTCCCGCGCGACCCGGCGGATCGCCTCGGGGTCCAGGCCGGTCGGGCCGGCGACGGCCTCCGGCGGGAAGTCGGTGGCGAGCGCCCGCACCTCGTCCAGGCCCTCGACGAGGCCGTCGGCAGCGCCGAGCGATTCCAGGCGCTCGTCGAAGACGACGTGGAGCAAGGCCATCAACAGCAGCGCGTCCGTTCCGGGGCGGATCGCCAGGTGCTCGTCGGCCTCCTGCGCCGTGCGGCTGCGCCGCGGGTCGACCACGACGATGCGCCCGCCGCGGGCGCGGATCGCGCGCAGCCGCCCGCGGGCGTCGGGCGCGGTCATCAGCGAGCCGTTGGACGCGAGCGGGTTGGCGCCCAGGCAGAGCATGAAGTCGGTGCGGTCCAGGTCGGGGATCGCGATCGTCGTCCCGGTGCCGAAGAGCATCGCCGAGGCGGCCTGCTTGGGGTACTGGTCGACGGTGCTCGCGCTGTAGATGTTCTTGGTGCCCAGCGCCTTGAGCAGGACCTTGCCGTAGAGCAGGAACGCGAGCGAGTGCGCGGCCGGGTTGCCGATGTAGGCGGCGACCGCGTCGCGCCCGCCGGCGTCGACCACCGCGGGCAGGCGCCGGTCGATCTCCGCGAACGCCTCGTCCCAGCTCACCGGTGCGAAGCGGCCGTCGGGCTGCTTGAGCAGCGGCGTGCGCACGCGATCGGGATCGTCGTGCAGCTCCTTGATCGCGACGCCCTTCGGGCAGATGAAACCGTGGCTGAAGACGTCCTCGGCGTCGCCGCGGACCTTCGTCACGGTGCCGGCGCGCTCGTCGACGTCGAGCGCGAGCCCGCAGGTCGCTTCGCACAGGGGGCAGGTCCGGTAAGCGACGGCCATCGCCCGAATCTACTCCGACACTCGTCCACTGGCCACATCCCCACCTCAAAGGTCACACCGGCGAACCGATGCCTGAGAGGGCCATGGAGGCAAAGCACGCAACGGACTGCGCGCCCTGGAAGGACAGCATCGACCCTGTCGCTGCTCGTTCCGTCGCCGGCGCAATCGACGATCTCGCCGAGTTCCCGGTTCTCGACGCGACGGTGCTGCGCGTCATCGCCCTGTGCGATGACGAGGAGTCGACCGCCGCCGACCTGGTGGACGCGCTGGAGCAGGACGCGACGTTCGCGGCCAACCTGCTGCGGTTCGCGAACTCCGCCGCCCGGGCGCATCCGATCCGGGCCAAGACCATCCGCCAGGCGGTCATGCTCGTCGGCCGCCGCGCCCTGCGGCGCCTGGCGCTCGAGGCCGCCACCTTCCGCTTCCTGGAGCGCGCGCGCGGCAACGGCCGCGCGTCGTGTGGCCAGTTGCACCTGCACGCGGTCACCGTCGCCATCGGCGCCGCGGCCTGCGCCGAGGAGGCGCGCGTGCCGGGCGACGCCGTCCACCTCGCGGGCCTGCTGCACGACGTCGGCAAGCTCGTCCTGCCCGAGGTCTTCGGGGAGGAGGCGTGCGACGCCCTGGCGCGCGAGCTCCCCGCCGGGGCCGAGCGCGTGCTGGCCGAGCGCGAGCGCTTCGGCATCGATCACGCCCAGTGCGGCGCGCTGCTGGCCGAGCGCTGGGGGCTGCCGGCCGAGGTCGCCTCGATCATCGCGTGGCACCACGGCGGCCCGACCGGCATCGGCTCGCCGAACGCGGAGATCGCCTGCGTGCAGCTCTCCGACAACGTCGCCGGCATGCTCGGCGGCGTGGAGGCCGACCACGCGCTGCTGGATGTCGCCCTCGATCGCCTGTCGCTGACCGCCGACGTCCTCGACGTGCTCGCCGACGAGATCACGCACACCGACCAGCGCGGCGAGGTCGGGCGCCTGGCCCACCGCGTCGCCGAGCTCGAGCGCCTGTCGCAGACCGACGACCTCACGGGCCTGGCCAACCGCCGCCATTGGCTGCAGACCACGCGGACCGCGCTGCACGACAACGGCGGCGGGGCGATCCTCATCGTCGACATCGATCACTTCAAGGCCGTCAACGATCGCCATGGGATGGCCGCCGGCGACCTCGTCCTGGCCGAGATCGGCCGGATCATCGCCCACCACGGGCACGCCGGCCGGCTGGGCGGCGACGAGTTCGCGGTGCTGGTGCCAGGGAACCTCGAGGAGGCCGTGCAGGCCGCGCAGCGGATCATGGCGCAGGTCAGCGAGGCCTTCGAGGCCGGCAGTGGGCCGAAGATCGACCTCTCGATGGGCTGCGCCGCGGCGCCCACGCACGGCGACGAGTTGGCCGACCTGCTTGAGGCCGCCGACGTCGCGCTGCTCGACGCCAAGCGCGCGGGCCGCAGCCGGGCGATGATCGCCGGGGCGGAGTGCCGCCCCGACGGGCTGGCCGCCTGAGGCCGATCGCGCGACACTCCCGGCGTGGAGGACGACATGCTGGTGACGACGCGGCTCGCGCTGCACGCCCTGGCCGCCGGGGTCATCAGCCCGCTGCGGGTCCAGGCGACGGGCAACGAGATCGCGCTGCGGGTGCGGCCGGGCGGCTTCGGCACGCCCGATCTGCCCGGCGGCGGATGGGTCGGCGTGCACGGGACCCAGGTCGTGGTCGTGGGACC
This sequence comes from Baekduia sp., assembly GCF_035318805.1. Taxonomy (GTDB): domain Bacteria; phylum Actinomycetota; class Thermoleophilia; order Solirubrobacterales; family Solirubrobacteraceae; genus Baekduia. The sequence goes on along the minus strand of NZ_DATHDY010000029.1, from coordinate 30,330 downwards.
CGACGGCGACGACCGGCGCACCACGATCACCACGCTCCGCAAGGCCGGCGCCTTCGTGGGGCTGGACGGCGCGGACGCGCTGCCCGGCGATCCACTGGAGGTCCACGCCGGCGCCGCGACCGTGCTGGCCGAGGCGCACGCCGACGGCGACGAGGCGCTGCAGGCGCTGATCGACGGCGCGGGCCCCGACGACGACCCGTCGGCGATCCACCTGTGGCCCGAGCACTTCGACATCGCGATCGAGTACGGCGCGCAGGACGTCCGCGGCACCTACGGCGTGTCCCCCGGCGACGAGCAGCACGTCGAGCCCTACGCCTACGTCGCGCCATGGTCGGCGAAGCCCGGCGGCAGGTTCTGGAACGCGACGGCCTTCGCCGGCGCCGAGCGTCCGGCCGACGAGCCGGACGCGATGACGGCCTTCTTCCGCGAGGCGCACCGCCTGCTGACGGACCACCAAGGGGGACAGTCCCCAACCCCCCGGGGGTAGGGGACTGTCCCCTACCCCCGGGGGTAGGGGACAGTCCCCCTCAGAGGAGGTGGCGGCGCATGACGATGTCGGCCGACAGCGTCTTGTAGCCCACGCGGTCGAAGACGACGGTGACGATCCCGTCCTCTACGCGCTGGACGGTGCCGGGCCCGAACTTCGGGTGGTCGACGTGCTCGCCGACCCAGAACGGCTCGTCATCAGGCGGCGGTGTCGCGCCGTCGGGATGTGCCTCGCAGTAGTCGCAGTTGCCGCAGGGCGGGTCGAACGCCTCGCCGAAGTAGCCGAGCAGGAAGGCGCGCCGGCAGCCGTCGTGCTCGGCGTAGCCGCGGACCATCTCGACGCGGGAGCGCTCGAACGCCTCGCGGTCGGCCTCCATCTCCATCGCCGCCTTCAGCCCGTCGCGGAGATCGGCGCCGCGCACCGGCGCGACGGTCCCGTCGTCGGCGACGTGTACGAGCCCGGCCTCGTCGAGGCGGTGCAGCACGGTGGCGATCCGCGACCGCGGCAGCCCGAGCTCGTCGCGGAGCGCGGCCGCGTCGACCGGCTCGCCGGCGGCCTTGACCACGCGGGCGACCCGCTCGAGCGTCGCGGGGTCGAGCCTGCCGGAGGCGAAGAACCGCCGGCGCCCGAGGTCCTCGGGGCGGTAGAACAGCTGGGCGCGGGAGGGGAGGCCGTCGCGCCCGGCGCGGCCCATCTCCTGGAAGTAAGCGTCCAGGGACTCGCTGACGTCGAGGTGCAGCACGAAGCGCACGTCGGGCTTGTCGACGCCCATGCCGAAGGCGATCGTGGCGACCATCACGTCGATGTCGCCGTCGGCCTCCATGAACGCCTCCTGGGCGGCGTCGCGCTGCTTGGCGCTCATGCCGCCGTGGTAGGCGCCGGCCCGCACGCCGCGCTCCACCAGCGCCGCCGCGGTCCGCTCGGCGCCCTTGTGCGTCGAGACGTAGACGATGCCCGGCCGGTCGCCGTCGCTCGCCGTGTCCAGAAGCGCGCGCTCCTTGTCGCCGGCCTCGTGGAAGCGGTGGACGCCGAGCCAGATGTTGGGGCGGTCGAACCCCTTGATGATCACGGCCGGATCCCGGAGGCGCAGCACCTCGAGGATCTCCTCGCGGACGGGCGCGGCGGCGGTCGCGGTCAGCGCCAGGACCGGCGGGCGGCCGAGGGCCTCGGCGGCCGCTCCGAGCTCGAGGTAGTCGGGCCGGAAGTCGTGGCCCCACTGGCTGACGCAGTGCGCCTCGTCGACGACGAAGAGCGACGGCTCGAGCGCCCGCAGCCGCTCGCGCGTCTCCTCGGAGGCCAGCTGCTCGGGCGCCAGCAGGACGAACTCGGTCTCGCCGGCCTCCAGCGCGCGGAACACCTCCTCGCGCTCGTGGTGCGACAGCGTCGAGTTCAGCTCGTGCGCGGTGCCGCCCTCGGCCTGCTCGACCTGGTCGCGCTGCAGCGCGATGAGCGGCGAGACGACGATCGTCGGACCCTCGAGGAAGAACCCGGCGAGCTGGTAGATCGCGGACTTCCCGGAGCCCGTCGCCATGACGACGAGCGCGTCGCGTCCGGCGAGGACCGCTTGCACGCCCTCCAGCTGGCCGGGCCGCAGATGCTCGTGCCCGAGCTCGGTGCGGGCGGCGGCGTCGATGTCATCGGCGGTGGGCAGCACGGGAAGGCCCTACCCGACCCTATCCTCGAAGGACTCATGGCCACCGTGCCGCAATCCGAAGGTCGCCGCACTCGCCTGGCCGAGCAGCGCCGCAAGCTGCCCGACGGCCCGGGCGTCTACCTGTTCCACGATGACAAGGGCAAGGTCATCTACGTGGGCAAGGCGAAGTCGCTGAAGAAGCGCGTCGCCGGCCACTTCTCCAACCCGGTGACGCGCGGCGCGCATCAGATGATCGACTCGATCGACTCGGTCGAGTTCCTGCTGGTCAGCTCCGAGACCGAAGCGCTGATCGTCGAGCAGAACTTCATCAAGCAGTACCAGCCGCGCTTCAACATCCGGCTGCGCGACGACAAGTCCTACCCGTACATCGCGATCTCGATGGACGAGCAGTTCCCGCGGGTGTACTTCACGCGCGAGCGCCATCGCAAGAACCGCCTGTACTTCGGCCCGTACTCCAGCGCCAAGCGCACCCGCTCGACGCTCGAGACGCTCGGGAAGGTCTTCCAGTACCGCTCGTGCAACGGCGCCGAGCCGGGGCGCCGGTCGGGCTCGCCGTGCCTCGACTACTACATCAAGCGCTGCGGAGCCCCGTGCGTCGACTACGGCGTCGATCGCGAGCAGTACATGGAGTCGATCGAGGGCGTCCGCGCGTTCCTCTCGGGCCGCTACCGCGACATCGAGCGCGACCTCGAGGAGAAGATGAAGGCGGCGGCCGCCGAGCAGGAGTTCGAGCAGGCCGCGCTGGAGCGCAACCGCCTCGCCGCCGTCCGCTCGCTGCTGCAGCGCCAGCGCGTGGCGAACGAGGCCGTCGGGACGGTCGACGTCGTGGCCGTCGCCGCCGACGGGACCGACGCCAACGCCCAGGTCTTCCAGCTGCGCGACGGCGTGCTCAGCGACCGGCAGTCGTTCTACCTCGACAACGTCCAGGAGGGCGGCGTCGGCGAGGTCGCCCAGGAGTTCCTCCTGCAGTACTACGGCGAGGCCACGGTGATCCCGCCGCAGGTCATCGTCCAGGCCGAGGTCGAGGATCTGGGGCCGCTGGCCGAGCTGCTGACCGAGCGACGCGGTGCGAACGTCGAGGTGCGCGCGGCGGAGCGCGGCGACAAGGCGCGGCTGCTGTCGCTCGCCGAGCGCAACGCACGTCTGGCGCTCGACCAGGACCGGCTCAAGGCCGAGCGGTCACGCCAGCAGCGGGTCGAGGCGCTCGACGACCTCCAGGAGGCGCTGCACCTCGACGCGCTGCCGCTCCGGGTCGAGTGCTTCGACATCTCCAACCTGATGGGCACGCATACCGTCGCGTCCATGGTCGTCTTCGAGGGCGGCGCGCCGAAGAAGGCCGACTACCGGCGGTTCACGATCCGCGGTGGGGAGGAGGGCGTGCCCGACGACTTCGCCTCCATGTCGGAGGTGCTGTCGCGGCGGCTGGCCAACTGGGAGCGCCAGCAGGACCTCTCGCCGCACGACCCCGAGCGCAACGAGTCGTTCGCGACGCTGCCGAACGTGATCGTCATCGACGGCGGCAAGGGCCAGCTGTCGGCCGGCGTCGAGGCGCTGCAGGGCTTCATGGACCGCGGCGTCGCGGTGGTGTCGCTGGCCAAGCGCATCGAGGAGGTGTTCGTGCCGGGCCGGGCGGAGCCCATCCTGCTCGGGCACGACACGCCGGCGCTGCAGTTGCTGCAGCGGGTCCGCGACGAGGCGCACCGCTTCGCGATCACCCACCACCGCACCCGCCGCGACAAGGCGATGACCGTGTCGGTCCTGGACGACCTGCCCGGCATCGGCCCGGGCCGCAAGCGCGCGCTGCTGAACCACTTCGGCTCGCCGGAGGCGGTGCTCGAGGCCACCAGCGAGCAGCTCGAGGCGGTGCCCGGCCTCCCGGGCAAGGTCGCCCGCGAGCTCTACACGTTCCTGCATCGGACGCGGACCGGGCGGTAGGAGCCCGGGTTCCTATCGGGCCGCAGCGAAACGAGCCCCTGGGCGAGGCTTCGCCTAGGACTGCGCGGTGGTGGTGCTCGGCGCGGGGTTGCCGTTCGGGGCGCCGCCCTGGGGGCGCTGGGGCAGCTTGGACTGGCAGGCCTTCAGGGCCGCCACGACCTTCGGGTCGTCGCGCTTGAGGTTGCGCAACGCGTTGAAGCCGTCGGTGACCTTGACGGCCAGTCCCTGATCCTTGAGGCAGGTCAGGTACGGCGTGAAGGCCTGGATGTTCTGCTGGCCGCCGCCGGGCCGGCCGCCGCCCGCGCCCTGCGGGCGGTACTTGGCGCACGCCTGCATGGCCTGGCCGAGCTTCGGGTCGCCGCCGGCGCCCGGACCGTTGCCGCCGCCCGGGCCACCCGGCTGCCCGTTCCCGCCGCCCGCGGGCGGGCCGTAGCCGTCGCCACCACCGCCGCCGCCGCCCTGCGGGCGGGTGGGCGGCGTGACGCCCTGATCCTTCAGGCACTGGTCGAACTTGGCGCGCGAGGCCGTCTGGGTGGTGCCGGACTTCGCGGATGAGCTGCCACCCGACGAGCCACCCGACGATCCGCCGCAGGCGGTGAGGGCGACCGTGGCGGCCACCAGGACGAGCGCGGACAGGGACGAGGCGAGACGCGGCATATGTGACGCAGTGAGCCGCAGCAACCGAAAGGGAGCCCAAGCGGGGCCGAAGAACTGCATAAGTCCCTGCAGGACCGCCGTTCTTCGGCTCCTCTCACGTTGCGCTTAGCGACTGCTCACCGCCTCGGTGCACTGTGCTGATCGATGCCTCGCCCGATCCGCCGACACCTCTCCCCGCTCACCCTCGGCCTCGCAGCGCTCGCGATCGGCACCATCGTCGCCGCCGTGCTGGCGATGGGCACCGATTCGCCGGGCTCCACCGTGAGCGAACGCACCGTCACGGCGGCCAAGGGCGTCGTGCAGTCGACGGTCTCCGGAACCGGCAACCTGTCGCCCGCCAACCAGATGGAGATGAACTTCGGCGCCTCGGGCACGGTGACCAAGGTGTACGTGAAGGCCGGCGAGCACGTCACCGCCGGCCAGCTGCTGGCCAAGATCGACACGGCCGACGCCGATGTCAACCTGGCCCAGGCGAAGGCCGACCTCTCCGCGGCCCAGGACACGCTGACCCAGGTGCAGTCCGGGACGACGTCGACGACCTCGACCGCCTCGTCCTCGGACACGGCCACGGTGGTGCCGGCGGTCGCGACCGCGGCGACCGCGAGCGTCACGGCGATCGACGCCCAGGCGACGAGCACGACGCCCGCCTCCACGACGACGCCGGCCACGACGACCACGCCGTCGACCACGACGACGACGCCCCAGACGACGACCACGCCGAAGAGCTCCACGCCGGCGACGACCACGGGCAGCAGCGGATCCGGCGGCTCGTCGGGCGGCGGCTCCTCGGGTGGCGGGTCGTCGGGTGGCGGGTCGTCGGGTGGCGGGTCGTCGTCCTCCGGCTCGGGCTCGTCCTCGGGCGGCGGCTCCACGTTGAGCGAGGCCTCGGCCGCGGCCGCCGTCAAGAGCGCGCAGCTGGCCGTCGACAACGCCGAGAAGGCGCTGTCGGCCACGAGCCTGCGCGCGCCGGACGCCGCGACCGTCGCAGCCGTCAACGGCGCGGTCGGCGACCAGGTCATCTCGGGCTCCACCTCGACGTCGGGCTCCTCGGGCTCCTCGGGCTCGTCCGGCACGGGCGGCGCCACCGGCGGCGGCTCGTCGGCCTCCAGCAGCTCCTCCTCCAGCAGCTCCACCACCTCGGGCTTCATCACGCTCACCCAGCTGAGCGTGATGCACCTGGACGTCAGCCTCAGCGAGTCCGACATCAACGACGTCAAGGTCGGCCAGGCCGCGACGGTCACCGTCAACGCCGCCTCGGGCGAACAGGTAGCGGGCAAGGTCATCGCCATCGGCGTCCTGTCCTCGTCCTCCTCGTCGGGGACCACCAGCGCGGTCAGCTACCCGGTGACCATCGAGCTGACGCAGACGACCAAGGGCCTGCGCGCCGGCATGAGCGCGACCGCGGACATCGTCACCGCGCAGGCGTCCGGCATCGTCGTGCCGACGCAGGCGGTCCGCGGCTCGACGGTGACCGTCGTCAAGGACGGCAAGCGCAGCACCAAGCAGGTGCAGACCGGCGTCGCGGGCGACAGCACGACCCAGATCACCAGCGGCCTCACCGCCGGCGACCAGCTGATCGTCACCTCCACCAGCGCGGCGGCGGGCGCCGCGGCGTCCGGCACCGCCGGAGCCGGCGCCGCCGGCGCCCCCGGCGGCGCCGGCGGCGCGCGTCCCGGCGGGGGCTTCGGCGGCGGCGGCGGGTTCGGCGGCGCCGGCGGTGGCGGCGGCTTCGGCGGCGCGGGCGGCGGCGGCGGAGGACGCGGATGAGCGGCAGCGCGGTGCGGTCCGCCCGCGTGGGACCCGCTCCCCGTCCCCGCCGGCGGCCGGTGATCGTCATCGAGGACGTCCGCCGCAGCTACCAGGTCACCGCCGACCTGGCCGTCCATGCGCTGGACGGCGTCTCGCTGCGGATCGACACGGGGGACTTCGTGGCGATCATGGGGTCCTCGGGCTCGGGCAAGTCGACGCTGATGAACATCCTCGGCTGCCTGGACCTGCCGAGCGCCGGGCGCTACCTGCTCGACGGCGTCGACATCCGCGACATGGACGAGGACGAGCAGTCCGACCTGCGCAACCGCAAGATCGGCTTCATCTTCCAGGCCTTCAACCTGGTCCCGCGCACCAGCGCGCTGGCCAACGTCGAGCTGCCGCTCAGCTACGCCGGCGTCACCCGCGCCGACCGCCGGCGCCGGGCCACCGCGGCGCTGGAGGCCGTCGGCATGGGCGCGCGGCTGGACCACCTGCCGTCCGAGCTGTCGGGCGGCCAGCAGCAGCGCGTCGCCGTGGCGCGGGCGATCGTGACCAACCCCTCGCTGATCCTCGCCGACGAGCCGACGGGCAACCTGGACTCGCGCTCGACGGTCGACGTCCTGCGGATCTTCGAGGACCTCAACGCCGAGGGCCGCACGGTCGTGCTCATCACCCACGAAAACGACGTCGCGGAGCGCGCTCGCCGCACGATCCGCCTCGCCGACGGCCGCATCATCTCCGACGTGGCCACCGGCGCCGGCGCGCTGGGCACCGCGGGGGAGGCCGCATGACGATCGCCGAGACGCTGCGCATCGCGCTCGGCGGGATCATGGCCAACAAGCTGCGCTCCGGGCTGACGATCCTGGGCATGACGATCGGCGTCGCCTCGGTGATCGTGCTGGTCGCGGTGGGCAACGGCTCCAAGAAGCAGGTGCAGGCCGGCATCCAGGCGCTCGGCAGCAACGTGCTGCTCGTCCAGACCGGCGGCATGCGCGGCGGCCCGGGGGGCGGCGGCGGCAGCAGCGGCCTGACGCTCACCCAGAAGGACGCCGAAGCGCTCCAGGACCCGTTCAACGCGCCCGACGTCAAGAGCGCCTCGCCGGTGGTCAACGCCAACGGCACGACGCTCGTCGCGGGCTCGGTGAGCTACCAGCCCAGCCAGATGATCGGCACGGTCCCGACATACACCGAGGCGCGCAACTACGAGATCGCCGCGGGCGCGATGTTCACCAAGGCCGACGTGACCAAGCACAAGCGCGTCGCGGTGGTCGGCCCCACGGTCGTGCAGAACCTGTTCGGCGGCAGCGACCCCGTCGGCCAGAGCATGCGGATCAACGGGGCGAGCTTCACCATCGTCGGCGTCACCAAGGGCAAGGGCTCCAACGGCACGCAGGACCAGGACGACTTCGTGCTCGCGCCGCTCACCGCGGTGCAGGACTCGCTGACCGGCTATGGCTCGATCAACCAGATCGTCGTCCAGGCGACCTCGGAGAAGGGGCTCAACGGCGCCCAGTCCGAGGTCACCTCGATCCTGAACCAGCGCCACGACATCACGGCGTCGAACAGCAGCACGACGACCAGCAGCTTCCAGGTCATCAACCAGGGCTCGATCCTCGAGACCTCCAACCAGACCACGAGCGTCTTCACCACCCTGCTGGGCGCCGTCGCGGCGATCTCGCTGCTGGTCGGCGGCATCGGCGTGATGAACATCATGTTGGTGAGCGTGACCGAGCGGACGCGGGAGATCGGCATCCGCAAGGCCATCGGCGCACGCCGCGCCGACATCCTCACGCAGTTCCTCGCCGAGGCCGTCCTGGTCTCGATGCTCGGCGGCCTCGTCGGCGTGGGGGTCGGCGTGATCGGCAGCCAGTTCCACATCGCCGGCGTGCAGCCCGCCATCGCCGGCTATTCGATCCCCGTGTCCTTCGGCGCGGCCGTGGTGTCCGGCCTGTTCTTCGGCACGTACCCGGCAGGCCGCGCGGCGCGCCTGCGTCCCATCGACGCCCTGCGCTTCGAATGACCGACCCCGATCCCGATGATCCGACCACCCGGAGTGCCCCGATGACCCAGCACGAGCAGCCCACGACCGTCTACGAGGACGAGGCCGAGTGGTACGACGAGCCCGCTGCCGAGGAGAAGGAGGCGCTGCCGCCTCGGCCACGGCGCAGGCTCCTGACGCCCGCGACGGGCGGGCTCGTCGCGGTCCTGCTCGTCGCCGGCGGCTTCCTCGGCGGCGTGGAGGCGCAGAAGCACCACGCCCCCGCCGCCGCCGGGGGCGCCCCCGCGGGCTTCGCGGGGCGCTTGGGCGGCGGCGGCGCCGGGGGCGGTGCGGGCGGTGCGGGCGCCGGGCAGGGCGCGCGCGGGGCCGGCGGGGCCGGAGCGGGGAGCGCGGCCGGCGCGGGCGGCGCGGCCGGCGGTTCGGCCGCCGTCGGCACGGTGGCCAACGTCAAGGGCAGCACGATCTACGTGACCGGCCCCGACGGCACGACGATCAAGGTCAAGACCAACTCGAACTCCAAGGTCACCCGCAACGCGTCGAGCAGCGCGGACGCCGTCCACCCGGGCGACACGGTGGTCGTCCAGGGCTCCAAGGCCTCCAGCGGGACCGTGACGGCGACGTCGGTGACCGCAACGGCCAAGGGCGTGAGCGCCGGCGGAGCGGGCGGCGGCGGGTTCGGCGGCGGCGGCGCCGGCGCGGCGGCGGGCGGCTCGGGAGCGAGCGCGGGCGGCGCTCAGGTCCCGCAGGGCTTCGCGCCGCCGGCCGGCTGACGGCGGGCGCGCCAGGCCGCGTCGCAGACCACTTCTACGAGACAATGCGCGGAGTGCCGCTCATCCACGTCACCGGCCACCGCAACCCCGATACGGACTCGATCGCCGCGGCGATCGGATACGCCGAGCTGCGGGGGCGACAGGATCCCGACAACACCTACATGCCCGTCCGGCTGGGGGACCTGAACTCCCAGACGCGCTGGGTGCTGCAACGGGCCGGGGCGGCCGAGCCCGAGTTCCTGCCGCACGTGATGCTCCGCGTGCGCGACGTGATGCAGGAGGACTTCTACGCGGCCGGCGTCGACGACGCGGTCCGCGAGGTCGGCCTCACGATGGCCCAGGACCGCCTCGACGTGGTGCCGATCGTCGACCACGACGGCCGCCTGGCCGGCGTCATGACCGAGCGCGCGCTGGCCCGTCGCTACATCCGCGAGTCGCGCGAGGCCTCGACCCTCGTCGACACGCCGACGCGCATCAGCGCGATCACCGCCGCGGTCAGCGGCGAGCAGGTCGTCGGCGAGGACACCACGGTGGCCGGGCGCGTCTGGGTCTACGCGATGGCCACCGGCTTCCCCGAGAGCGGGATCGGGCCCGGCGACGTGGTGATCATCGGCAACCGCGAGGACGCCCAGCGCCAGATGATCGAGCGCGGCGTGGCGCTCATGCTGATCTCCAACGGGGTGGCGCCCACCGACGACATCCTCAAGCTCGCCCGCGAGCACGGCGCCGCCATCGTGCTCTCCCCGCTGGACAGCTACGTCTGCGGACGCATGACGACGCTGGCGGCGCCGTGCAACGCGCTCATGGACGCCCAGCCCCTGACCGTCCGGGCCAACGACCTGCTCGAGGACGTCCGCGAGGAGATCAAGAACGTGCACTACCGGGCGGCCGTCGCGGTCGACCGGCTCGGGCACCCGATCGGCCTGGTGACGCGCTCGGACCTCGTGAACCCCGAGCCGCGCGAGGTGCTGCTCGTCGACCACGCCGAGCAGGGCCAGAGCGTGCCGGGCATCGAGCAGGCCCACATCGTCGAGATCCTCGACCACCACCACATCGGCTCGATCGAGACGCGCGTGCCGGTCCGGGCGACGTTCGACCCCGTGGGGTCGACCTCGACGCTCGTGCTCGAGCGCTTCCGCCAGGCCGGCGAGGAGCCGACGCCGCCGACGGCGACCGTGCTGCTCGGCGCGATCCTCTCCGACACCGTGATCCTCAACTCGCCGACGACCACCGAGCGCGACGGCGCGGCGGTGCGGTACCTGGCGGGGCACCTGGGCGTCGACCCCGAGGAGTTCGGCCGCGAGATGTTCGAGAGCGGCTCGGACGCCGCGGACGCGTCGGTCGACTCGCTGCTCTCGCGCGACTCCAAGGAGTACGAGACCGCCGAGGGACCGATGTCGATCGCGCAGATCGAGACGGCCGGGCAGATCCTCAGCGACCGCCTGGGCGAGCTGCGCGAGGCGCTGCAGAACCAGCACGACAAGAACGGCCACGTGCTGTCGGCGCTGATGGTCACCGACATCCTGGAGAAGCACACGCAGCTCCTGGTGGCCGGCGACGTGGGCGCGGCCGAGCGCGCCTTCGACCGGCAGGCCGAGGACGGGATCATCGACCTGCCGGGCGTGATGAGCCGCAAGAAGCAGGTGGCGCCGCCGCTCCTTGGAGCCTTCTAGGTTCCCGGGGCGGGGGACGTCCGATCGAGCCCGTCGGCAGCGCGCGTCATCATGTCGTCCATGGCCGCCACCAGTGAGTCGACCCCGACCACGACGGAGTCGCGCCTGGAGGATCTCGTCGTCATCTCGGGCTACTCCGGCGCGGGCAAGTCGACGGCGATGGCGGTGTTCGAGGACGCCGGCTACTTCTGCGTGGACAACCTTCCGCCGGAGATGATCCGCTCGTTCGTCGAGCTCATCACCCACCAGGGCTCGAAGGTCGAGCGCGCGGCCGTCGTCTCCGACGTCCGCGGCGGCGAGTTCTTCGAGCCGCTGGAGGGCGTGATCGAGGATCTGCACGCGCGGGGCCTGCCCAGCCGGGTGCTCTTCCTCGACGCCGACGACCTCACGCTGCTGGACCGCTACAAGGAGACGCGCCGCCGGCACCCGCTGGCCAAGGAGTCGAGCATCGCGTCGGGCATCGCCGCCGAGCGCGCGATCCTCGGGCCGATCAAGGAGCACAGCGACTTCGTGATCGACTCCTCCGGGTTGAAGGCCTCGCACCTGCGCCGCCGGATCGCCGACGAGCTGCTGCCGCGCCAGTCGCAGGGCCGCCTCGCGCTCACCTTCCAGAGCTTCGGCTTCAAGCACGGCCCGCCGCGCGACGCCGACCTCGTCTTCGACGTCCGCTTCCTGCCCAACCCGCACTACGTGCCCGATCTGCGCGAGCTCACCGGCCTCGACCCGCGCGTCGTCGACTACGTCGGCCGCGAGGGCAAGCTCGAGCAGCTCTACGCGCACCTCGAGCCGCTGCTGGAGTTCCTCGTGCCCGAGTACGAGGAGGAGGGCAAGGCCCACCTCAGCATCGCCATCGGCTGCACCGGCGGGCGCCATCGCTCGGTCGCGATCACCGAGCACCTCGCGCAGCGCTTCCGCGAGCGCGACGACGTCGTGGTCGAGGTCGAGCACCGCGATGTCGGCCGGCGGACCTAGCCGGCCGGATGCTCTTCCACGTCGGCTTCGAGGTCTCCGACCTCGCCCGTTCGGCGGCGTTCTACGACGCCGTGTTCGCCCGCCTGGGAATCCGCCGCGTCCACGACTCGCCGAGCGCGATCGCCTACGGAAGCCACGAGCCGCGGTTCTGGATCGTGGAGCGGGGCCGGCCACCGGCGCCGGGCTACGGCCACACCGCGATCCAGGCCTCGGGCCGGGTCGCGGTCGACGCCGCCTACGAGGCGGCGCTCAGCTCTGGCGGGCGCGACGACGGGCCTCCCGGCTTGCGCCCGCAGTACGGACCGCGCTATTACGCGGCCTACGTGCTGGACCCGGACGGGCTGCGTCTGGAGCTCGTCGCGGGCGGGCACTGACGACAAGCGGACCGATAGGGTCCGGCCCTCTCAGATCGACGTCCCCAGGAAGGACTGACACGAACATGCCCCTACGCGTCGGGATCAACGGCTTCGGCCGCATCGGCCGCAACCTGTTCCGTGCCGCCCAGGCCAAGAACGCCGACATCGAGTGGGTCGCGGTGAACGACCTCACCGACTCCAAGACCCTCGCGCACCTTCTGAAGTACGACTCGATCCTGGGTCCGTACCCGGGCACCGTCGAGGTGTCGGCCGACGGCATCCTGGTCGACGGCAAGGAGCTGAAGGTCCTCGCCGAGCGCGACCCCGCGGCCCTGCCCTGGCGCGACCTCGGCGTCGACGTCGTCATCGAGTCGACCGGCTTCTTCACCAAGCGCGCCGACGCGGCCAAGCACCTGGACGCCGGCGCCAGGAAGGTCATCATCTCGGCGCCCGCCAGCGACGAGGACATCACGGTGGTGCTGGGCGTCAACTTCGACAGGTACGACAAGGACGCCCACCACGTCATCTCCAACGCGTCGTGCACCACGAACTGCCTCGCGCCGTTCGCCAAGGTCGTCAACGACGGCATCGGCATCAAGCACGGCCTGATGACGACGATCCACGCCTACACCGCGGATCAGAACCTCCAGGACGCGCCGCACAAGGACCTGCGCCGCGCCCGCGCCGCCGCCGTCAACCTCGTGCCGACGTCGACCGGCGCCGCCAAGGCCGTCGGCCTCGTGCTGCCCGAGCTCAACGGCAAGCTGCACGGCTTCGCGGTCCGCGCCCCGATCCCGACCGGCTCGCTCGTCGACCTCACGTTCGAGGCTGACCGCCAGACCTCCGTCGAGGAGGTCAACGAGCTCTTCAAGAGCAAGGCCGACACCGGCGACCTCGCGGGGATCCTGCAGTACACCGAGGACCCGATCGTCTCGTCCGACATCGTGACCAACCCGTACTCGTCGATCGTCGACGGCGGCCTGACCGCGGTCCTGGACGGCACGCTCGTCAAGGTCGTCAGCTGGTACGACAACGAGTGGGGCTACTCGAACCGCCTCGTCGACCTCGTCCAGAAGGTCCTTTGAGAACCCTCGACGACCTCGGCGACCTCGACGGCAAGCGCGTCTTCGTCCGCGTCGACTTCAACGTCCCCATGGACGGCGACGTCATCACAGACGACGCGCGCATCCGCGCGGCGCTGCCGACCCTGGAGGAGCTGCGCCGCCGCGGCGCGCGGCTCCTCCTGGCCGCCCATCTCGGGCGGCCCAAGGACCGCGAGCCCGAGCTCTCGCTCGCGCCCGTCGCCGCGCGCCTGGGCGAGCTGCTGGACACCGACGTGACGCTGCTGGCCGACCTCGACGAGCCCGTGCCCGACGACCACGTCGTGATGCTCGAGAACGTCCGCTACGAGCCCGGCGAGACCAAGGACGACCCGGAGCTCGCGCGGCGCTACGCGGCGCTGGCCGACGCCTACGTCGACGACGCGTTCGGCGCCGCGCATCGCGCGCACGCGTCCACGCACGCGATCGCCAAGCTGCTGCCCAGCGCGGCCGGCCTGCTGCTGCAGCGCGAGGTCGAGACGCTGCAGGGCATCCTCGCCGACCCGCGGCGCCCGCTGGTCGCCATCGTCGGCGGCGCGAAGGTGACCGACAAGATCGGCGTGCTCGAGGCGTTCCTCGACACCGCCGACACCATCGTCATCGGCGGCGCGATGTGCTTCCCGTTCTTCAAGGCCCAGGGCCACGAGGTCGGCGCCTCGCTGTGCGAGGAGGAGGGCCTGGAGCCCGCGCGCCGCATCCTCGAGCGCGGCGGCGACAAGCTGCAGCTGCCCGTGGACCTGGTCTGCGGCGAGTCGTTCTCGGCCGACACGCCGGTGACGCCCGTCGACGGCATCGACGTCCCCGACGGGCTCATGGGCCTCGACGTCGGCCCGCGCACCGCGCAGGCCGCGAGCGAGGTCATCGCCAGCGCCGGGACGGTGTTCTGGAACGGTCCCATGGGCGCGTTCGAGCTGGAGCCGTTCGCGGCCGGCACGCGGGCCGTGGCCGAGGCGGTGGCGAAGGCGTCGGGCACCACGGTCGTCGGCGGCGGCGACAGTGCGGCGGCGCTCCGTCAATTCGGAGTCGAGGACCAGGTGAGCCACCTGTCGACGGGTGGCGGCGCGTCGCTCGAGCTGATCGAAGGCAAGACGCTCCCGGGCGTGGAGGTGCTGTCATGAGGACACCGCTGATCGCGGGCAACTGGAAGATGCACGGCACGATCGCCGAGTCCGAGGAGCGGGTGGCGTCGCTGCTGCCGCGCATCTCGACCGCCGAGCACGTCGACGTCGCGGTCTGCGTGCCGTTCACCGCGCTGCAGGCCGTCGTCGACTCCTCGCGCGGCTCGCGGCTGGGCGTCTTCGCGCAGAACGTGCACTGGGAGCCCCAGGGCCCCTACACCGGCGAGATCTCCGTGCCGATGCTCACCGAGATCGAGGTCGGCGGCGTGGTCGTCGGCCACTCCGAGCGTCGCCAGCTGTTCGGTGAGACCGACAAGCACCTGCAGCTCAAGGTCCCCGCCGCGCTGAGCGCGGGGCTCCAGGTGATCCTCTGCGTCGGCGAGACCGAGGAGGAGCGCGAGAACGGCGACACCGAGCGCCGGCTGCGCCACCAGGTCCAGGAGGGCCTGGAGAAGGTCGAGACAGACCGCCTCGGCGACGTCGTCATCGCCTACGAGCCGATCTGGGCGATCGGCACCGGCCAGACCGCCACGCCCGAGCAGGCCCAGGAGGCGCTGGCGTTCGTCCGCGCGCTGGTCGCCGATCGCTCCAAGGAGCAGGCCGAGCGCTCGCGCATCCTCTACGGCGGCTCGATGAAGCCCGACAACGCCGAGGAGCTGCTCGCGCTGCCCGACTGCGACGGCGGCCTGATCGGCGGCGCGTCGCTGGACGTCGCGCAGTTCACCGCCATCGTCGAAGCCGCGCCGCGCGCATGAGCGGCGGCGTGGTTCCGCGCGCGGTGCTCGTGGTCCTCGACGGCTGGGGCCTGGCTCCGCCCGGGCCGGGCAACGCCGTCGAGCTGGCCGGCACGCCGATCTTCGACGACCTCTGGGCGCGCTACCCGCATACCCAGCTGATCGCCGGCGGCACGGCCGTCGGCCTGCCCGAGGGGCAGATGGGCAACAGCGAGGTCGGCCACCTCAACCTCGGCGCCGGCGCGGTCGTCAAGCAGGACCTCACGCGCATCGACGAGGCCGTCGCCGACGGCACGCTCGGCGACAACCCGGCGCTGCAGGCGGCGCTGGACGGCTTCGAGCGCGTCCACCTCGTCGGCCTGGTCAGCGACGGCGGTGTCCACTCGGGGTGGAAGCACCTCGAGGCGCTGATCGCGCTGGCCGGCGAGAAGGGCGCGCCCGACATCGTCGTCCACGCCTTCACCGACGGGCGCGACACGTCGCCCCGCGGCGGCGAGCAGTACCTCGCGCAGGTGGAGGAATGGGCGCAGCGCGTGCCGCCGCCCTCGCACGCCCGCATCGGCTCGGTCATCGGCCGCTACTACGCGATGGACCGCGACCACCGCGAGGAGCGCACGAAGGCCGCCGTGGACCTGCTGCGCGACGGCGTCTCGCAGTACCACGCGCACTCCGCCGTGCAGGCCGTGAAGGACTCCTACGAGCGCGACGAGCGCGGCGACGAGTTCGTCGCCGCCACGACGGTCGGCGACGAGGCGCGCATCCGCCCGCAGGACTCGGTCATCGCCTTCAACTTCCGCCCCGACCGGATGCGCCAGCTGACCGAGGCGCTGGCCCCGCACGTCGCGCGCTACACGACGCTGACCGAGTACGAGGAGGGCTGGCCGTGGCCGGTCGCCTTCGGCCCGCAGCGGCCGCAGACCACGCTGACCAAGGTCATCGCGCAGGCCGGCGGCAGGCAGCTCCACGTCGCCGAGACCGAGAAGTACCCCCACGTCACGTACTTCTTCGGGGGCGGGGAGGAGGAGCCCGAGACCGGCGAGCGCCGCGAGCTCGTGCCGTCGCCGCGCGACGTCCCGACCTATGACAAGAAGCCGCAGATGAGCGCCCGCGAGGCCGCCGACGCCTTCGTCGCCGCCTGGCGCGAGGACGAGCCGGCGTTCGGGATCATCAACTTCGCCAACGCCGACATGGTCGGCCACACCGGCGTCATCCCGGCGGCGGTCCAGGCGGTCGAGACGGTCGACGCGTGCCTCGGCGACGTCGTCGCGGCGGTCCAGGAGACCGGTGGCGCGCTGTTCATCACCGCCGACCACGGCAACGCCGACGAGATGCTCGAGGACGACGGCTCGCCGGACACGGCGCACTCGCTGAACCCCGTGCCGGCGATCGTGACGGTCGACGGCCTCACCCTGCGCGACGGCGGCGTCCTCGCCGACGTCGCGCCGACGATCCTCGCCCTGCTGGGCATCCAGCAGCCCGCCGCGATGACCGGCCGGTCGCTGGCGTCGGACAGCTGAGCGCGTCGACGGCGCCGGCGCAGCGGTAGCATTCGGCCATGCTTTTCGGTGACCAGCACGTCGAGCGCTACGAGGCCACGGCCGGGGAGGAGGGGCACGACTGGCAGGGGACCCAGACGCTCATCCTCACCACCAAGGGCCGCAAGTCGGGCGAGGAGCGCAAGGCGGCGCTGATCTACGGCGAGAACGACGGCGACTACCTCGTCGTCGCCTCCAAGGGCGGGGCGCCCGAGCCGCCCGCGTGGTACCTGAACCTCCAGGCCGAGCCGGAGGTCCAGGTCCAGGTCAAGGACGACACCTTCACCGCGCGTGCCCGCGACGCCACGCCCGACGAGAAGCCCGCGCTGTGGGACCTCATGGTCGGTCACTGGCCGGACTACGCGACGTACCAGACCAAGACGGACCGGCCGATCGCGGTCGTCATCCTCGAGCGGGTCTGAGCCACCGCTCGTACGCACGGCCACCGCCGCGCGCACCGGCGCCTGCACGGGTTGGCGCACGGCGGTTGTTCGTGCAACGATGTGGATCTCGTGCCCACCACCACGACGGTCCCCACCCCTGCCGACAGCAGCGCGCTCGACGAGCGCGAGCTGCGCGCCTGGCGCGGCCTGCTGCGCGTCCACGCCTCGCTCTCCAAGGCCCTCGACGCGGACCTGGACCGCGAGCACGGACTCCCGCTGACGTCCTACGAGGTGCTGCTGTACCTCGCCGAGGCGGAAGGCGAGAAGATGCGGATGTGCGACCTCGCGTCGTCGGTGATCCTCAGCCGCAGCGGCCTCACGCGGCTGGTCGACCGCCTGGAGCGCGACGGCCTCCTCGTGCGCGAGTCCTGCGCCAGCGACGCGCGCGGCGCGTTCGCGAAGCTGACCCCCGCGGGCCACGAGAAGCTGGCCGCCGCGCGCGCCACGCACCTGGCCGGGGTGCGCTCGCTGTTCCTCGCGCACCTCGACGCCGACGAGCTCGAAGTGCTCGCCTCGGTGTGGGAGCGCGTGCTGCCCGGCGCGGCCGGTGCGGCGGCAGTGGACGACTGCGCCTGCTGAGTCGACCTTTCCACATAGCGGCCCGGCCGCTCTAGAGTGGCGCCGTGTCCGGTCCGGCCCGCGCCCCTCGACTGTCCCCGTGGGGACGGCTCGTGGCCGTCTGCGCGACGGTCGTGGCCGCCGCGGCCGTCACGCTCGGCGCCTGGAGCGTCGGCTCCGCGCAGGAGCGCCGCGTCGCGTACTCGGTCCACGGCACGATCACCGGCATGACGCTGGACCTGGGCGACGCCGACGTCGTCGTCGAGGGCGGCGGGCGCCGCACCTCGGTGGCGGTCGAGCACGTCGACCGCTTCGGGTTCGACCACGGCCCGGTCGTCCGCCGGACAATCTCCGGGGGCGTGTTCGTGGTGCGCTCGCGGTGCCCGCAGACCGTGCTGCACGGCTGCTCGGCGCGGTACCGCGTAGTCGTGCCCGACAACGTGCCGCTGACGGTCCGCACCGGCGACGGCTCGGTCACGCTGCGCGGCTACCACGGCTCGGCGCTCGTGACAACGGGCCGGGGCGACATCGACATCAGCGGCTTCTGCGGCTTCTCGCTGCAGGCGCGCGCCGAGGCGGGCGGCGACGTGACCGTCAGCACGGCGTGCCCGCCGCCACAGCTGGCGCTGCGCACGACGACCGGCCGGGTCCACGCGCGCGTGCCCGCCGGCCGCTACCGGATCGACGCCTCGACCTCGGGCGGCAAGCCAACCGTGCGCGGCGTGACCGAGGACGCAGGCGCGCCGTTCTCCGTGCAGGCGCTCAGCAGCTCCGGCCCGGTGCTCGTGGAGCGCGGGCCGTGATCCGGTCGCTCGCGCTCGCCCGCCGCGGCCGCCGCGCCGCCGAGACCGTCGCCTACCTCGCCGTGAGCGTCCCGATCGCGCTCCTGGGCGTGCTCGCGGTGCTGCTGCTGGGCGTGGGCGCGGCGCTGAGCGTGGTCGCGATCGGGTATCCGGTGCTGCTGGGCTCCGCGGCGGCCTGCCGTGGCCTCGTGCGGCTGGACCGTCGCCTCGCCAACCGCTTCCTCGGCACGCAGATCCCACCGCTGGCCGCGGGGCATCGCGTGACGGAGGGCAGCCTGTGGCGCCGGTCGCTCGAAGTGCTCGGCGACCGCACGCTGTGGCGCACCGTCGGCCTGCTGACGGTCAAGCCGCTGCTGACCGCGCTGCTCGTCGTCGTCGGCCTCGCGCCCGTCGTGGTGTGCGCCTGGCTGCTGCAGCTCGGCGTCGAGGGGATCGGCGGGCTCGGCCACAACGACTACTTCGGCCCCTGGTCCTTCGGGCCCGCCGTCGGGGTGGCGCTCTGCCTGCTGGCGCTGCCCGCCGCCGTGCTCGCCCTGGCCACGCTCGACGCGCTGCACACGCTGCTCTGCACGATCACCCGAGCGCTGCTGCTGCCGCGCGTCACGCCCAACGCGCCGGTGCGGGAGCTGCTGGCCGAGAGCCTCGGCGACCACTCGGTCGCGATCGCCTACTGGCTGCCGGACCGCGAGATGTTCGTCGACGAGAGCGGCCAGCGCGTCGAGCTGCCCGACCCGACGTCGGGGCGGGCGTGGACCGCCGTGGAGCAGGACGGCCGCCCCGTCGCCGCGATCGTCCACGACGCGGCGCTCGACACGACGAGCGAGCTGGTGCAGGCCGCCGCCGCGGCGGCCTCGCTGGCCATCGACAACGAGCGCCTCAAGGCCGACCTCCGTGCGCGCGTGGACGAGCTGCGCGTGTCCCGGCTGCGCATCGTCGAGGCGACCGACGCGGCGCGCCGGCGCATCGAGCGCGACCTCCACGACGGCGCCCAGCAGCAGCTCGTCGCGCTGGCGCTGGAGCTGCGCCTCCTGCGCGGCCGGGCCAAGGACCGCGACGATTTGGTCGGGCTCGTCGACGGCCTCTCGGAGCGCCTGTCCAGCGCGCTGGCCGAGCTGCGCGAGCTGGCCCGCGGCATCCACCCGTCGATCCTCACCGACCAGGGCCTGGCGCCCGCGATCGACGCGCTCGCCGACCGGACGCCCGTGGACGTGCGCGCCGACGTGGCCGTGGGCGAGCGCCTGTCCAAGCCCGTCGAGGCCGCCGCCTACTTCGTCGTCGCCGAGGCGCTGACCAACGTCGTGAAGTACGCCCGGGCGTCGAGCGTCGAGATCGACGTGCGCCAGGACAACGGCACGGTGCTGGTCCGCGTCGCCGACGACGGCGTGGGCGGCGTGGACATCGCGGCCGGCAGCGGCCTGCGCGGGCTGCAGGATCGCCTCGCCGCGGTCGACGGCGCGATGGACATCGACAGCCCGCCGGGCGGCGGCACCCGCCTGCAGGCGCGGATTCCCACGGACATGGAGGACCCGTCGTGAGACGCATCGTCGTCGCGCTGCTCGCGGCGCTGGCCGTCGCCGCCGCCGCGCTCGTCGCCGCCGGATGCGGCACGAAGACCACCGTCGACGAGGGCCCCGTGACCGTCGAGGGCGGTCCGGCGCAGACCGGCGAGCGGCCCGGCATCGCGCCCGGCGCGCCCACGACCGACAGCACGCGGATCGCGGTCGTCACCCACGGCCAGGCGTCGAGCGCGTTCTGGGCGATCGTGCGCAACGGGGTCGAGGCCGCCGGCCGGCAGATGGACGTGCTCGTCACCTACCGGGCGCCCGACGTCTACAGCCTCGACCACATGGTCACGCTCATCGATCAAGCCGTCGCGAGCAAGCCCGACGGCCTCGTCGTCTCGCTGCCCGAGGAGGGGCTGGCACCGGCGATTCGCCGTGCCGTGCGTGCGGGCATCCCCACCGTCACCATCAACTCGGGCAGCGACATGTACGCGAAGCTCGGCGTGCTCGCGCACGTCGGCCAACCGGAGGACCGCGCCGGCCTCAAGGCGGGTCAGCGCCTCGCCCGCGCCGGCGCGCGGCGCGTGCTGTGCGTCAACCTCCTGATCCGCAACCAGGGACTCGACGCGCGCTGCGCGGGGCTTGTCCGGGCGATGCGCGCGGTAGGCGGGCGCGCGCCCATGATCCGCGTCGACGACCTCGATCCGGGCGCGCCGCAGCGCATCGCCAAGGCGGTCGACGAGACGAAGGCCGACGGCGTCCTCGCGCTCAACGGCACGAGCGGCCTGGCGACGCTCAAGGGCCTGAAGGGGCGCACGCTGCCGATCGGCTCGTTCGACCTGGGACCCGACATCCTGCAGGCCGTGCGGCAGGGCCGGCTCGCGTTCGCCGTCGACCAGCAGGCCTATCTCCAGGGCTACCTGCCGGTGGTCTTCCTGGCCGAGCGTGCCCGCTACGGCCTGTTCCCGGCGCAGGGCGACGTGATCCCGACCGGGCCCAACTTCGTGACGAAGGCCAACGCCGCGCAGGCGATCAAGCTGGCGGAGCGGTCGATCCGATGAGCGGCCGCTACTCGATGGCGGGTGGGGCGAAGCGGTCGTCGCGCGCGAGCACCCGGGGGCTGTCGATGATGATGCGCCGGCGGCGCAGGCCCGCGAGGAGGCTCTCGGCGCCGCCGAACTGCACCAGCGTCACGTGCTCGTCGCGCCACGAGACGTCGAGCCTGTGCGGCTCGACGTCCTCGATCTGGCCGTCGAACTCGAGGCGCGCGCCCACGTGCGAAGGCTCGATCGTCACGGCCACGCGGGTGTCCTGGCCGACGACCAGCGGGGGACAGCAGCCGCCGTGCGGGGCCAGCGGCGTGAGGACGTATCCGCCGCAGCCGGGCGCGAGGACGGGTCCGCCGGCGGCCAGCGTGTACGCGCTGGAGCCCTGCGGCGTGGCGATGACGACGCCGTCGCCGGCGAAGCGCACGTAGAGCTCGTCGTCGACCTCGATGCCGATGACGACCTGGCCGGCGCCCTTGCGGACGACCACGAGGTCGTTGATCGCGACCTGCGGCGCGCCGCCGTCGGCCGCCACCGCGACGCCCGGGAGCACCTGCGGGCGCCAGTTGCCCGCCGCGACGTCGCGCAGCGCCTCCTCGATGTTCGCGGCGGCCACGGCCGTGAGCGCGCCGAGGCTGCCGCAGGCGACGCCGAGGACCGGCTTCTCGGCCGCCGCGCCGGCGTGGAGCGCCGCGAGCGTCGTCCCGTCGCCGCCCACGGCGATGATCAGGTCGCAGGTCGCCGGGTCGCCGGGCGGGGCGACGGAGCGCTCCTGGCCGTCGACGGGCACCTGCACGAGGTCGACGTCGTGGGTCGCGGCCCACTCCTCCATGGTCTTCAGGGCACGATCCAGCGGGCGATGCGGGTGCACCACCAGGCCGATGCGGTTCAGCCGGCTGGGGAGGTTCACGGAAGGGCCTCAGTACCCCGAAGGCGCGCGGGTCAGGCGCTCGCGCTCGTGGCCGCGGAGAGGGCCGCGACCTCGTCGGCGGTCAGCGCGATCTGGTTGACGGGGAGCAGGTCCTCCAGTTGCTGCACGGTGCGGGCGCTGGCGATCGGCGAGACGACCGTCGGCTGGGCGGCCAGCCACGCCAGGGCGATCGCCGCGACCGGCACGTCGTGCGCGGCGGCGACCTCGTCGAGGACGTCGAGCACGGCGGCGCCGCCGTGCCTGAGGTAGGCCGCGGCGGCGGGCGCGCGCGGGCTGTCGACCTCGGGACCGCCGGGGCGGTACTTGCCGGTGAGGAAGCCCTTGGCCAGGCCGAAGTACGGGACGGTGGACAGGCCGTGCTCGGCCACGACGGACGCCAGGCCGTTCTCATAGTCCTTGCGCTCGACCAGGTTGTACTGCGGCTGGAGCGCGACGTAGGCGGCCAGGCCCTCGCGGCGGGAGACCTCGAGCGCCTCCGCCAGGCGCGGCGCGGAGTGGTTCGAGGCGCCGATCGCCCGGACCTTGCCGGCGCCGATCAGCTCGCCGAACGCGCCGAGCGTCTCCTCCAATGGGGTGTCCTGGTCGTCGATGTGGGCCCAGTAGAGGTCGATGCGATCGGTCTGCAGGCGTTGCAGCGACGCGTCGGCGGCCGTCAGGATCGCGTTGCGCGACAGGCCCTCGAGGCCGTGCAGCGCGCCCACCTTCGTGGCGACCACGAGGTCGTCGCGCCGCTCGGGGTGCGCCGCCAGCCACGTGCCGATGATCGTCTCGGACTCGCCTCCGCGGTTGCCCGGGATCCACGCGGAGTAGACGTCGGCGGTGTCGATGAAGTTGCCGCCGCCGGCCACGTAGGCGTCGAGGACGGCGTGCGCGCCGGCCTCGTCGACGTTCCAGCCGAACACGTTGGTCCCGAGGGAGAGCGTGCTGACATCGAGATCGCTGGTTCCGAGCTTCGTCATCGCCCTGACGCTAGCGGCCCTCCACGTGCGGCGAGGGTGGGCGGACCGCACGCTAGGTTGGGGCGCCGATGGCGTCCCCTCTCGAGATCCTGGCCCGCGACGCGGGCTCCCGTGCCCGCGCCGGCGTGCTGCGCACCGCCCACGGCGAGGTGCGGACCCCCGCGTTCGTGCCGCTGGCCACCAAGGCCACCGTGAAGGGCCTGACGCCCGGCGAGGTCCGCGGCCTCGGCTACGACATGGTGCTGGGCAACACCTATCACCTGTTCCTGGAGCCGGGCCACGAGCGGATCAAGCGCTTCGGCGGGCTCCACGAGTTCATGCGCTGGGACCATCCGATCATCACCGACTCGGGCGGCTTCCAGGTGTTCTCGATGGGCCACGGGACCGTCGCCGACGAGATCAAGGGCCGCGCATCGCACGGCGGGGCGCGCCACGGCAAGACGCTCGGCATCACCGAGGACGGCGTGCGGTTCCGCTCGCACATCGACGGCTCGGAGAAGTTCCTGGCGCCGGAGACGTCGATGGAGATCCAGGCGGCGCTGGGCTCCGACATCGCGCTGGTCTTCGACGAGTGCACGCCGTTCAACGTCACCAAGGACTACACCGCGCGCTCGACCGAGCGCACGCACCGGTGGCTGGAGCGCTGCCTGGACTGGCACGAGCAGCACGGGCCCGAGGGCCAGCTCGTCTACGGGATCGTGCAGGGCGGCGTCTACGAGGACCTGCGCAAGGAGTCGGCGCAGACCATCGGCGCGTCGCGCGTGGACGGGATCGCCATCGGCGGCTCGCTCGGCGCCGACAAGCCGCAGATGTACGAGGTCGTGTCGATGGCGACCGAGGTCCTGCCGGAGGCGCCGCCCCGCCACCTCCTGGGCATCGGCGACATCGACGACCTCGTCCGCGGCGTGGAGCTCGGCATCGACACGTTCGACTGCGCGATGCCGACGCGCCTGGGCCGTCACGGCGTCGCGCTGGTCCCCGAGCCCGACAAGCGCTGGCGCGTCGACCTCACCGCGGGGCGGTTCAAGGACTCCGACGAGCCGATCTACGAGGGCTGCCCGTGCCCGACCTGCGAGGCCGGCAACACCCGCGGCTACCTGCGCTACCTGGTCAACAACCGCGAGTTGACCGGCCTGCGGCTGCTCGTCGTCCACAACCTCGCGTTCGTGCGCCGGACGATGACGCGCCTGCGCGAGGCGATCATCGCCGGGCGGCTGGCCGAAGAGGCCGCGGCGCTGCGCGGCGGCCTGGCGCCCTAGCCCACGCGGGGCAGCTCGCCCTTCTCGCCCGGCTCGCGGGCGTAGCGGGCGTCGACGTGGGTGCCGGTCGGCGCGCCGTCGGCCTGGGCCTCGGCCGCCTGCGCGGCCTCGATCGCGGCGATGCCGTCCTGCGGCCTGGCCAGCATGCCGCGCTCGATCAGCGGCTGCAGGACGCCGCGCAGCGCGATGACCGCGCCCGACCAACCTGGCGCGTAGGTCGTCCGCCGGCGGCCGAGGACGCCGCGCTCGATCGCGTCGCCGGCCCGGGCCAACGGGATCGGCTTGGTCAGGAACTTGGGGCTGCCCTTGCGCGAGGCCTCGGCCGCGGGGTGGGCGAAGCTGTCGCGCACCATGTCGGTGTCGATGAAGCTGAAGTACGCGACGCCGACCTTGGTGCCGGTGTGGGCCACCTCCATGCGCAGCGCGTCGGCGAAGGCCTCGACGCCGGCCTTGGCCATCGTGTACGGCCCCATCAGCGGGAGGTGCATCACGGCCGACATGGAGGAGACGGGCAGCACGTAGCCCTGGCGCTGCACCACATGCGGCAGCGCGGTGCGGATCGTGCGCCACACGCCGAGCAGGTTGACCTCGATCACGCGCTCGAAGTCCTCGATCGCCATCCCGCCGATCGTCCCGACGTTGGCGACGCCGGCGTTGGCGATGCACACGTCGATCCCGCCGAACCGCTGCACGGCGCCGTCGACGGCGGCCTCCAGCTCGTCCCAGTCGGTGACGTCGGCGTGGAAGGCCGCGGCGCGGTCTCCGAGCTCGGCCGCGCGCGCCTGCAGCTCGTCGGGCTCGAGCCCCACGAGCGCGACGCTGGCGCCTCGCGCGTGCAGCCGCCTGGCCGCCTCCAGGCCGATGCCGCGCGCCGCGCCGGTGACCAGCACGACCTTGCCGTTGACGTCGTACGTCTCGCGTCCCATGGGCGCAAGCCTATGGGCGTTCGGTCCGCGGCGCGCCCGCACGGCGGCGGGCCGCGGTCATTGCGTGTTGTCGTCGATGAGCTGCGTCAGGTCGTCAACGACCTGGTTGGCCCGGTCGTGGACCACGTTGCGCAGCTGCACGGAGTTGCCGGTGGAGGAGGTCGCCACGTACGCGGCGGCGCCCGCGCCCGCCAGCAGGGCGAGCAGCAACAGGGTGGTGAACATGCGCCGCAGGGCGCCGCGGCGGCGCCTGCGGCGGCGCGGGGCGGGGGCCGCGCGCTCGCGCTCGCGGCGGGTGCGGCCGCGCTGCGGCTGCTCGGGGTAGGCGACCGGCGGCGCGGGGGCCGCGGTTGGCTGTCGCGGGGCGCGCGGCGCACGCGGGACGACCATCGGGCCGGTGCCGGGCTCGCCGGGCAGGACCGTCGTGGCCGACGTGGCGTCGGCCGCGGCGATGTGGGTCGCGTCCTCGTCGGGGCCGATGCCCCGGGCGCCGTCGAGCACGGCCTGGCGCATCGCCTCGGCGCTCTCGTAGCGGCGGCGCGGGCTCAGCGCGAGCGCGCGCTCGACCGCCACGCTGAGCGCGACGGGGATCGTGGGATCGAGGTGGTGCAGCGGCGCCGGGACCTCGCGCTGCTGCTTGAGCGCGAGCTCGGTCAGCGACTGCGCCTCGTAGGGCAGGCGGCCCGAGAGCAGCTGGTAGGCGACGACGCCGAGGCCGTAGAGGTCGGCGGCCGGGCCGGCCTCCTCGCCGGCGGCCTGCTCGGGCGCGAGGTAGGCGGCGGTGCCCAGGACGGAGCCGATCTGCGTGATCGACGACTCCTCGCTGGAGAGCTTGGCGATCCCGAAGTCGGCGAGCTTGACCGTGCCGTCGCCTTCGGACAGCAGGAGGTTGCCCGGCTTGACGTCGCGGTGGACCAGGCCGTGGCGGTGGGCGTACTCGAGCCCGCGGCAGCCCTGGGCGATCCAGTCGACGGCCTCGTCGACCGGCAGCCGCTCGCGGTCGCGAAGGACCTGCGCGCCCGACGGCCCGACGATCCGCTCCATGACGATGTAGTGGCGCCCCGACGTGTCGTCGAGCCCGAAGTCGTACACCTGGACGATGTTGGGATGCACGAGGCGGGCGGCGGCCATCGCCTCGCGGCGGAAGCGCGTGACGAACTGCGGATCGTCGGCGAGGTGCTCGGCCAGCAGCTTGACCGCGACGTTGCGCTCCAGCCGGCTGTCGAAGGCGACGACGACCGTCGACATGCCGCCGAGGCCGAGGCGCTCGCCCAGCTCGTAGCGGCCGGCGATGACCTGCCCGGCCATCACGGGACCGGCACCTCGGCCGCCGGAGGCGTCCCGCCGTTGTCGGCGGGTGGCGGGGTGTCGCTGGTCGTCGTGGGCGGCTGGGTGGTCGTGTCGGGCGGCACGGTCTCCGTCGTCGTGGGCGGCGGCGCGGTGGTCGTCGTCTCCGGCGGCACCGTCTCGGTCGTGGTGGGTTGCGTCTCGGTCGTCGTCGGCTCGGGCGGCTGGGTGTCGGTGGGCTGCGTGTCGGTCTGGGCGGCGGCGGCCGTCTCGCAGTCGGTGGGCGCTGTCTGCTGCAACGCCTGGATGCCGTCGTTGATGCGGCTGCGCAGGCGACGATCGACCTTGCTGCTCAGGCTCGTCGCGTCGTCGTGGACGCGCTGCAGCTTGTCGCCGAGTCCGGTGCAGTCGCCCGCGTCGACGTCGGCCTTGATCTGGGCCAGCTGGGCCTTGAGGCTGGAGGCGTCGCTGGGCGGGATCAGGTTGGAGCGATCGCCACAGCCGACCGCGACCGCGGCGGCGACGCCGAGGACGAGCGCGACGAGGTGGGGGAGCAGGCGGCGCACGGCTACTGCCCGTACTCCAGGCGGTCGGCCAGCGAGGCCGGCAGGCGCGCGGCGCGGATGGCGGCCTGCGCGCCGGAGATGTCGTACTCGGTGCGGCGCCACTGCGCGCGCCAGAGGTCGGTGTCGAGCAGCATCCAGGCGGCCCGCGAGTCGCCGTCGCGCGGCTGCCCGACGCTGCCGGGGTTGAGGATCCACTCGCCGCTGGAGAGGTCGACCGCGTCGCCGCCGCGGCGGGGCTCGCCGGTGGCGGCCTCGCCCTCGGGCCGCACGAAGGACAGCGCGACGTGCGAGTGGCCGACCAGCGCCACGCGCTGGCGCATCGCGTCGAAGCACAGCTCGGCCAGCAGCGAGCTGAGCACGTACTCCCAGACGGGATCGCGCGGGCTGCCATGGTAGAGGCCGATCTCGCGGGCGTCGCCCGTGGGCGCGCGGGCGCGCAGCCAGGCCGCGTGCTCGGGGTGCAGGACCTCCTGGGTCCAGCGCGCGGCGATGGCGGCGCCGCGGGAGAACTCCTCCAGCGACAGCTCGCCCGTCACGGCCATGTCGTGGTTGCCGGCCAGCACGACGTCGGCCTGCTCGCGGACGCGCGCACAGCAGTCGTTGGGGTCGGCGCCGTAGCCCACGACGTCGCCCAGGCACCACACCTCGTGCACGTCCTCGCGCTCCACGTCCGCCAGAACGGCGTCGAGGGCATGGAGGTTGCCGTGGATGTCGGAGAGGACTGCGATGCGCATGGGTACGGGGACAGGCCGGGCGTCCGGGTCGGTCTGAGGGGGAATGACCCGGGGCCCGGAACGCGCCGAGCGGCGCGAAAGCCGCTGTTGAGGCTACCGCGGGCGCCCGCGGGCCGACGTCGCTGGGCGCCGTGTTGCCGCCGCGCTACGCGTCGTCTTCGGGCGGCGGCTGCTGGCCGGCCGGGCCGCCGTACTCCGGGAGGTTCTTGATCCCCTCGCGGGTCTCCCACTTGGAGTAGTTGTCCTGCATCGCGTCGATCAGCTCGCGCATGAACTTCGGCGACAGGTTCACGCGTGTGACCACCACACCGGGGACCTCCTCGTCCTCGACCTCGTGGTCGACGCGCGCGAACGTCACGGTGAACTCGTATTCGGAGTGGCTGACGTTCGCGAAGTTCGCGTAATGCCCCGCCATCTGCTTCGGGTCGAAGTGGATGTTGATGTGGCGCTCGGGCCCTTGGTGCTCGTCAGCCATAGGTGCCAGTATCGCAACCAGATGAAGATCGTCGTGCTGGCCGTCGGCCGCATCAAGCCTCCGTATGCGGACGACGTCCAGCACTACCGCAAGCTGCTGGCCGGTCAGGCGCGCGTGGAGGTCCTGGAGGTGCGCGACGACGAGCAGGTGGCCAAGCGGATCCCGGAGCGCGCCTACGTGTCGCTGCTCGACAGCGGCGGAGAGGCGTTCGACTCGATCGCGTTCAGCCGCTGGATGGAGGAGCGGCGGATGGAGGGTCGCGACCTCTGGTTCGTCATCGGCGGCGCGTTCGGCGGCGTGGAGCTCGACCGCGTCGACCATCGTCTCTCGTTCGGACCGCTGACGCTGCCCCATCAGCTCGCGCGCGTGGTCCTGCTGGAGCAGGTCTACCGGGCGCACAAGATCCTCGGCAACGAGCCGTACCACTACTGATGGCGGCCCGCGACGCCAAGACCCCGCGGACGCGCGCCGAGTCCTGCCGGCGATCCTGGGCGTCGGGACGCTCTTCTACGGCCTGGTGTCGGTGACCGAGCTGCTGGTCGCGGGGCACGTGGCCGACCTGCTGGCCGCGCGTAGGATGCAACGGATGATCGATGCCACCCGCGACCACCTCATCATCCGCGGCTTCGGCCGGGTGGGGCGGCAGGTGGCGCGCGATCTGCGGGGCGACATCCGGGGCGGGTCCTGCATCGTCGGGCTGCGCCGCGCGGCCGGCGGGTTCGTCCCCCAGCCGGAGCCGGGGACCGCGCTGGAGCCCGGGGACGTCATCATGGCCATGGGAACCCCGCGCACCATGGACCGACCCGACAGCCTCTTCGCCCCCACGCACGCCGGAGCTCAGCTGTGAGCAGCCCGGTCGACGACCTGCGCGCCGCCGTCGAGCGCGCGGCCTCGGCCGCCGCCGGTGCCGGCGCGCCGGTGCCCAAGGGCCGGCCGACGCTCGAGCGCCCGCGTCAGGCCGAGCACGGCGACTACGCCACGAACGCCGCAATGCTGCTGGCGCCGGTGATGAAGGCGTCGCCGCGCGATGTGGCCGGGCGGCTGGCCGAGGAGCTCTCGCGTGGCCTGGGCGCGTGGCTGGATCGCGTCGAGGTGGCCGGGCCCGGGTTCCTGAACCTGTTCTTGTCCGACGCCTGGTACGCCGACGCGCTCGGTCACGTGCTGGAGGCGGGCGACCGCTTCGGCGCGGCGTCGGCGCCGGTGTTCGAGAACGTCGACGTCGAGTTCGTCAGCGCCAATCCGACGGGCCCGCTGCACGTCGGCCACGCGCGCAACGCCGCCTACGGCGACGCGCTCGCGCGGCTGTTCTCGTTCGTCGGCCACGACGTCACGCGCGAGTTCTACATCAACGACTACGGCTCGCAGGTCGTCAACTTCGGGCGCTCGGTGCAGGCGCGGGCACGCGGGCAGGAGGTCCCCGAGGACGGCTACGTCGGAGACTACGTCGCGACGCTGGCGCTGGAGATCCCCGATGCGGCCACGCGCCCCGTCGAGGAGGTCGGCGCCGAGGCCGTGGCGATGATGGTCGAGCGGGCCCGCGCGTCGCTGCACGCGTTCCGGGTCGAGTTCGACGTGTGGTTCAGCGAGCGGTCGCTGCACGAGGGGTCGCCGTCGGGCGTGGCGCACGGGTTCGACGTCCTGGAGGAGCAGGGCAACTCGTACCGCTCCGACGGCGCGCTGTGGCTGCGGACGACCGAGTTCGGCGACGACAAGGACCGCGTGCTCGAGCGCTCGACGGGCGAGCACACCTACTTCGCGTCCGACATCGCCTACGCGCAGAACAAGCGCGAGCGCGGCTTCGATCGCATGGTGTACGTGTTGGGTGCCGACCACCACGGCTACATCGGGCGCATGCGCGCCGCCTACCAGGCGCTCGGCGGCGACCCGGATCGGCTCGACCTCCTGATCATGCAGTTCGTGCACCTCGTCCGCTCGGGCGAGAAGGTGTCGATGAGCAAGCGGGCCGGCGAGTTCGTGACGCTCGACGAGCTCGTCGAGGAGATCGGCGTCGACGCACTCAGGTACTCCCTGGCGCGCTACCCGGCCGACTCACCGCTGGTTCTGGACGTCGCCGAGATCACCAAGGCGTCCGCCGACAACCC
>NZ_DATHDY010000028.1:0-10796 GCF_035318805.1 Baekduia sp. | reverse complement strand
GCGCTCGTTCGCGGCCGAGGTGACGCGCGTCGCGAAGGAGGTCGGCACCGACGGCCGCCTCGGCGGCCAGGCGGAGGTCGAGGACGTCAGCGGCACGTGGCGCTCGCTGACCGAGTCGGTGAACTCGATGGCCACCAACCTCACCGAGCAGGTGCGCGGCATCGCCCAGGTCACCACGGCGGTGGCCAACGGCGACCTGTCCAAGAAGATCACCGTCGAGGCCAAGGGCGAGGTCGCCGCGCTCGCCGAGACCATCAACACCATGGTCGACCAGCTGCGGTCGTTCGCGGCCGAGGTGACGCGCGTGGCGCGCGAGGTCGGCACGGACGGCAAGCTCGGCGGCCAGGCCCAGGTCGAGGGGGTGTCGGGCACGTGGCGGTCGCTGACCGAGTCGGTGAACTCGATGGCCGACAACCTGACCGACCAGGTGCGCAACATCGCCCAGGTCGCGACGGCGGTGGCCAACGGCGACCTGTCGCAGAAGATCACCGTGGACGCGCGCGGCGAGATCCTCGAGCTCAAGGACACCATCAACACGATGGTCGACCAGCTCGGCTCGTTCGCCGACGAGGTCACGCGCGTGGCGCGCGAGGTCGGCACCGACGGCCGCCTCGGCGGTCAGGCCGAGGTCGAAGGCGTCCGCGGCCGCTGGCGTGACCTGACCGAGAACGTCAACCAGCTCGCCTCGACGCTGACCACGCAGCTGCGCGCCATCGCCGAGGTGTCCACGGCGGTGACGCAGGGCGACCTCACGCGCTCGATCACGGTCGAGGCGCAGGGCGAGGTCGCCGAGCTGAAGGACAACATCAACCAGATGATCGCCAACCTGCGCGAGACGACGCAGATCAACGTCGAGCAGGACTGGCTGAAGACCAACCTGGCGCGGATGGGCGGCATGCTGCAGGGCCAGGCCGACCTGACGCAGGTCACCCGCCTGATCATGAGCGAGCTGACGCCGCTGGTGACCTCGCAGCACGGCGCGTTCTTCCTCGTCGAGGGCGACGACGACCCGGACCTCCGGCTCGTGGCCTCCTACGGCTACCGCCAGCGCGACGGCGATCCCGACCGCTTCTCGATCGGCGAGGGGCTCGTCGGCCAGGCGGCCGTCGAGGCCAAGCCGATCCTCGTCGAGGACGTCCCCGAGGACTACGTCAAGGTCACCTCCGGCCTCGGCGAGTCCACGCCGCGCAACATCATCGTGTTGCCCGTGGTCTTCGAGGAGCAGGTGCTCGGCGTCATCGAGCTGGCCTCGCTGCAGTCGATCAGCCAGATCAACCGCGCGTTCCTGGAGCAGATCACCGAGACGATCGGCGTCGTGCTCAACACGATCCGCGCGAACATGCGCACCGAGGAGCTGCTCGCCCAGTCGCAGTCGCTCGCGCGCGAGCTGCAGGCCAAGAACATCGAGATCGAGAGCGCCCGCGCCGGGTTGGAGGAGAAGGCCGCCCAGCTTGCGCTGTCGTCGAAGTACAAGTCCGAGTTCCTGGCCAACATGAGCCACGAGCTGCGCACCCCGCTGAACTCGCTGCTCATCCTCTCGCGCCTGCTGGGCGACAACGCCGAGGGCAACCTCACCGCGCAGCAGGTCGAGTTCGCCACGACGATCCACTCGGCCGGCAACGACCTGCTCGCGCTGATCAACGACATCCTGGACCTGTCCAAGGTCGAGGCGGGCAAGATGGAGCTCGACCTCGCGGCCGTCGCGCTCGCCGACGTCTGCGAGGACGTCGAGCGCTCGTTCCGCCCGGTCGCCGAGGAGCGCGACCTCACGTTCGCCATCGAGCTCGACGGCGCGCTGCCCGCGTCGATCGTCACCGACGAGCAGCGCCTGCAGCAGGTGCTGCGCAACCTGCTGTCCAACGCCTTCAAGTTCACGCCGTCGGGCACGGTGCGCCTGACGGTGTCGCGCGACGCCGAGGAGCGCATCTCCTTCGCGGTCGCCGACACGGGCGTCGGCATCGCCGGCGACAAGCTCGCGTCGATCTTCGAGGCCTTCCAGCAGGCCGACGGCACGACGTCGCGCAAGTACGGCGGCACGGGCCTGGGGCTGTCGATCAGCCGCGAGATCTCGCGCCTGCTCGGCGGCGAGATCCGCGTGGCCTCGCAGGTCGGCGAGGGCTCGAGCTTCACGCTCGTGCTGCCGCTGACACACCGCACGGGGGACGGCGCGCAGATCGACGCGCCGCCGGAGCCGCCGCTGGCCGCGCCGGCCGAGGCCTCCGCGGAGTCCGCGGCGCTGCTGCCCTACGACGGCGTCCAGGACGATCGCTCGTCGATCGTCGCGGGCGACCGCGTGCTGCTGGTCATCGCCCACGACGCCGGGCACGCCCAGGGCGCGCTGGCCGTCGCGCGCGAGCACGGCTTCCGGGGCCTCGTCGCGCGGCGCACGCCGCTCGGCCTCGCGCTCGCTCGCGAGTACCGGCCCGACGCGGTCCTCGTCTTCGCCGGCGACGGCCGCGGCGAGCGGCTGCTCGGCCAGCTCAAGTCCCACCCCGAGACGCGCCACCGGCCGGTCGTGGTCGCCGGCCCGGCGGGCGGCCGGCTGTCGGCGCTGCGCGCGGGTGCCGCGGCCTACGTGGACGGGGCCGCAGGCGCCGGCGGCGGAGCCGCCGCGCTGGCGGCGCTGACCGCGCTGGATCGCCTCAGCGCCCGCACCGTCAAGCGGCTCGCCGTGGTCCAGGAGGGCGACGGCCTGGAGCCCGAGACGCTCGAGCTGCTCAGCGCCGGCGACGACGTGGAGGTCCTGGACATGGCGCCCGCCGACGCGGTGCAGCGGCTGGCCCGCGAGGGCGCCGACTGCGCGGTGCTCGTCGTGCACCGGGGGGCGAAGTGGCCGCTGGACGTGCTGCTCGGCCTGGAGGCCGAGAGCCGGCTGGGTGAGCTGCCGATCGTGCTGCACGTGCCCGAGGCGCTGGCCGCCGAGGAGCGCGTCGCGATGGAGGCGGCCTCCGAGCGCCTGGTCGTCGCGACCGCGGCGTCGCCCGACCGCCTGGTCGACGAGACCGCGCTGTTCCTGCACCGGCTGGAGACCCAGCTGCCCCAGCCGACGCGCAAGCTGCTGGCCCGCCTGCGCACCGCCGACCAGGTGTTCCAGGGCAAGCGCGTGCTGATCGTCGACGACGACATCCGCAACGTCTTCGCCCTGGCCAGCGCGCTCGAGGCGCGCGGGATGAAGGTGGCGTTCGCCGAGAACGGGCGCGAGGGGATCGAGCGCCTGCGCGAGCAGCCCGATACGGACCTCGTGCTCCTCGACGTCATGATGCCTGAGATGGACGGCTACGAGACCGCCCGCGCGATCCGCGCGATGCCGCGCTTCGACGCGCTGCCGATCATCCAGCTGACCGCCAAGGCGATGAAGGGCGACCGCGACAAGTCGATCAGCGCGGGCGCGAGCGACTACGTCACCAAGCCCGTCGACGTCGAGCAGCTGCTCTCGCTCATGCGCGTCTGGCTGCACCACTGATGGTGGAGGTCGACCCGCCGCTGATCCTGCTCGTCGACGACCGGCGCGAGAACCGGATCGCGCTCCAGGCCGTCCTCGATCCGCTGCGGGTCGAGGTCGTGGAGGCCGACTCCGGCGAGCAGGCGCTGCGCGCGGTGCTCGGCCAGGACTTCGCGGTCATCCTGCTCGACGTCCAGATGCCCGGCATGGACGGCGTCGAGACCGCCGAGCTGATCAAGCGCCGCGAGCGCAGCCGCGACGTGCCGATCATCTTCCTGACCGCCGCCGAGGCCGACGTCGCCCAGGTGTTCGCGGGCTACGAGGCCGGCGCGGTCGACTACCTGCTCAAGCCGTTCGACCCGCTGGTGCTGCGGTCCAAGGTGAAGGTCTTCTGCGACCTCGACCGCCACCGCCGCCAGCTGCGCCGCAGCGACGAGCTGGTCCGCAACGCCTTCGAGGCGGCGCCGACGGGGATGGCGCTGTGCGACCTCGACGGCCTCGCGCTCCAGGTCAACCCGGCGCTGGAGCGGCTCACCGGGCGCCCGACGTCGATCCTCGCCCGCTCCCCGATCCACGAGGTGCTGCACGTCCGCGATCGGCCCGGGCTCGAGGAGCGCCTGCAGAACGCCGCGGGCGACGGCGTGGCGTCCGAGCCGTGGGCCGCGCACGTCGCGGGCGCCGACGGCGTGCCGTTCCCCGTGACGGTGAGCGTCGTGGCGGTGCGCGACGTGCACGGCACGCCGCAGCAGCTGCTGGTCCAGGTCGCCGACGAGCGCGACCGCCGCATCGCGGCCACGCTGCAGCGCGCGCTGATGCCCGAGCGGCTGCCGTCGGTCGTGGGCGTGTCGCTGGCCGCGCACATCGCGCCGGGCGCGGGCGGCACCCGCGTCGGCGGCGACTGGTACGACGCGATCGCGCTGCCCGGCGGGCGCCTGGGCGTCGTCGTCGGCGACGTGGCCGGGCACGGCATCGACGCCGCGGCGCGGATGGGCGAGCTGCGCTCGGTCGCGCGCGCCTACGCGCTGGAGGGCCATGGGACCGTCGCGCTGATCGAGCGCATGAACGGCTACCACGCGGCGCTGGGCGCGGACCTCATGACCACCATGTTGTTCGCGATCATCGAGATCGACTCGGGGACCATGCGCTTCGTCAACGCCGGCCACCCGCCGCCGATGATCGTCGGCGACGGGGATGGCAGCACGGAGATCCTCGAGGGCGCCGGCCCGCCGCTCGGCGTCATGGACACCTGGCGCTACGACGAGCGGACCGCGCGCCTGGCGCCCGGCATGAGCGCGCTGCTCTACACCGACGGGCTGATCGAGCGGCGCGGCGAGCGCCTCGACACGGGGCTGGAGCGGCTGCGCTGCGCGGTCGCCGAGGGCGGCGCGCCGGACGAGCTGATCCGCCGTGCGCTGCAGGCCACCGAGGCCGAGGCCGCCGACGACGACGTGACGCTCGTCGTCGTGCGCGGCAAGGCGCGGCTCGGGCCCGTCGCGCGGCTGAAGCTCTCGCCCGACCGCGACGCGCTGACGTCGCTGCGGCGGATGCTGGCGCGCTGGCTGCGTGAGGCCGGCGCCGAGGACGACGAGTCGCACGACCTGGTCATGGCCGCCAACGAGGCCTGGCAGAACGCGCTCGAGCACGGCACCGGGTTCGCGCGCACGACGATCGACGTCGACCTCGAGCTCGAGCCGGGCGGTCACGTGTCGATCACGGTTCGCGACGCGGGGCGCCGGGACCGCTCGCCCTCGGACCCCGACCGCGGCCGCGGCATCGAGCTCATGCGCGCGCTCGCCGACGAGGTGACGCTCGAGCTGGCGCCCCACGGCTCGACCGTGCGGCTGCGCCGGGCGCTGCGCTCCCCGGCACCGGCGTCGAGGGACGACTCAACCGCGGATAGCGCGGCTGAGTCGTCCCTCGACGCTCCGGGGGAGGATCTGCCGCGCGCGGCTACAGCCCGACGGGGTGCCGCACGGTGAAGCCCGAGTAGCTGCGGGCGTCGGCCGACTGCCATCGCGTTCCCGTCACCTGGCGTCCGCTCGTGTCGAACCGCAGGCCCGCGACGACCATGAAGGCGTGGCCGGCGTTGGCGTAGATCGTCACCCACTTGCCGGGACCCGCCTTGCCGAAGCTCATGAGCGTCCCGGAGGTCTCGGGGCCCTTCAGGTACCCCGCCGCGGCGAGGGCGTAGGAGACCGAGCCGGAGCAGTCGTAGGCGGAGTCGGCCCAGATCTCGCCCGGGTTGCGGCCGTGGCCGCCGCCGTAGACGTAGGGCTTGCGCGCGACGTCGTTGGCCGCGTGCATCAGCGCGACGAGCTTGGGCGGCGCGGTCGCCGGGACCATCGCCAGGCCGGAGCCGTCAATGGCCGCCTGGTCGAGGTCGTTGCCGCCCTTGCCGCCGTAGGCCTCGCGGAGGTCGGCGGCCACCTGCGCGTCGGTCGGCGCGCCGGAGGCCGGCGACCGGCCCGTGGCGCTGCTGCCCGACTTGCTCGTCCGCTTGGCCGGCGCTGCCGCGCCGGCCGCGGGCTTGCGGGCGTAGGAGGAGGGATCGGGCGGCGGGAGGTAGGGAGCCTTCAGCGCCCAGGGCTCGACGCGGCCGCCCGACGACGCGCCGCCGCAGGCGCACAACAGCGCGGCGCCGGTGAGCAGGCAGGGGAGGGCGACGCGGCGGAGCATCCAGACTGGAGTATCGGCGACTGGACGCCGGATCTCCACGGGGTACGGTTGCGCCCGTGCTGCGTGAGCTCCTGACCGCCACCGCGCTGGCCGGCACGGCCGCCCCCGCGGGCACGCCGGGACCCGGCACGATGCTCGGCGGCTGCCCGGTCCTGCCCGCGAGCCATCCGCTGAACCGCGACATCTCCAAGCGCCGGTCGATCCTGCCCGGCTTGGCGCGCGCCGGCGAGGTCGCCGGCGCCCAGCGGATCACCCATGCGCTGCGGATGACGGTGCGTCGCACGCAGAAGGCCTACGTGTCGCCCGCGCGCCACTTCGCCTCCAGCGACGGCAACCCCGACCTGCCGCCCATGGGGCTGCGCCTGCGACTCAAGGCGTCGTTCGACCTCAAGCCGTTCCACGGCCAGGCACTGGTGATCCTGGAGGCGCTCAAGCGCTACGGCGTGATCGTCGCCGACAACGGATCGGACTGGTACATCACCGGCGCGCCCGACCCTCGCTGGAACGACGAGAACCTGCACACGCTCGGTCACGTGCCCGGAGCGGCGTTCGAAGCTGTGCAAAGTGGGACATTGACCCGCGGCTGAGCGGCACCAGCCGCCGGGGCGGCTACGGTGACGCGCAGTGGGAGGCTGGAGCGAGGCACACGTGCGTCGCGTCCTGTGGCGCGCCGGGTTCGGCGCAACGCCGCACGAAGCGCGCAAATGGGCGCACCGAGGCCGCGCAGCCACGCTGCGCTGGCTGCTGACGCCCAATGGCCACCAGGCGCCGCTGTCGGGGCCCAAGCCCATGCCGCTGGACCCGACCAACGAGTACGGCCACGACATGCTGTGGTGGCTGGACCGCATGGTGCGGACCACGCGGCCGCTCGAGGAGAAGATGGTCCTGCTCTGGCACGACCACTTCGCCACGCGCGACGTCGACACGCCGCTGATGCTGCGCCAGAACGCGCTCTTTCGCCGCCGCGCGCTCGGCACGTTCCCGGCGCTGCTGCGCGAGACGATGGAGGACCCCGCGCTCGGGTCGTTCCTCAACCTCGTCGGCTCCCACAAGGACGAGCCCAACGAGAACTTCGCGCGCGAGCTGATGGAGCTGTTCACGCTCGGCGAGGGCAACGGCTACACCGAGGCCGACGTGCGCGAGGCCGCCCGGGCGCTGACGGGCTTCGTCAAGGGCCGCGAGGCCGGCGGCGTGCTGCTGACCACGAGGTTCGACCCCGAGCACCACGATCCGGGCGTCAAGCGGATCTTCGGCCACCGCGGCCGCTTCGGCCCCAACGACGTGCTGCGCCTCTGCGTCGAGCACCACGCGCACCCCGAGCTCCTCGTGCGCAGGTTGTGGTCGTTCTTCGTCGACGAGCCGCTGGACCGCTCCACGCGCCTGCGCCTGCAGCGGATCTACGTGCGCTCGAGCCATCGCCTGAAGCCCGTCGTCGGGGCGATCCTCGATCACCCCGCCTTGTACGCACACCTCGGCGCGCCGACGATGGTCAAGGCGCCCGCCGTGGCGATCGCCGGGATGCTGCGGGCGGCCGGACTGGGCGTCAAGACCGACGACTGGGTGTGGGTGACCGCCGGGATGGGCCAGCGGCTCTTCTCGCCGCCGTCGGTCGCCGGCTGGGAGTGGGGCCCGGCGTGGATGTCGTCCAACGGCATGCGCTCGCGGTTCGTGGCGGCCAACGTCGCGCTCTCGCAGCCGGGCCTGAAGGTCGAGGACGGCGACACCCCGGTCGACCTGAAGCCCGAGGAGCACCTGCGGCGCGCGATGGACGCGCTCGGCCACCCGTGGGCCTCGGTGCGGGCGCGTAAGGGGTTGCTGTCGCTGGCCAAGGGCTACGACGCGATGGCCGGGCAGAAGTGGCAGCGCCAGGTCGCCGCCGACATGACTCAGCGCGCGATGCGCCACCTGCTGCTCTCCGCTCCCGACGCGCAACTGCATTAGGTCGACTTCATCATCATGCCCCGGACCCGCGCCCACGCCGCCTGCCAGGACTTCCATCGCGCGAGCGAGGCCGCGCGCCGCGACGTGCTCACGCGCCGCCAGATGCTCACGTGGGGCATCGGCGCAGGGGTCACGGTCTACGCGGCCACCAGGATGCCCACGGGCCACCTGCTCGACGCCGCCGCCGCCGAGGCGGCGGCGGCGCCCGACGCGCCGGTGCTCGTCTCGGTGTTCCTGCCCGGCGGGCTGGACCTGCTCGACACGCTCATGCCGCTGGAGCAGGAGGGCGTGCTGCGCGACCTGCGCGGCGGCGTGTCGCCCGCCGCGCCGCTCGCGCTGGGCGGCACGTCGCTCGGGCTGCACCCGGCGCTGTCGCGCGGGCCGGGCGGCGGGCTGAAGGGTCTCTTCGACCGCGGGCAGATCGGGTTCCTGCCGGGCATCGACTACGCCAACCCCAACCTGTCGCACTTCGCCTCGCGCGCGTTCTGGGAGACCGGCATGGTGTCCCAGCAGTCGGTCTCGGGCTGGCTCGGGCGCTGGCTGGACCGCCACGGCAGCGCCGACAACCCGCTGCAGGGCCTGAGCGCCGGCTACGGGCTGTCGCCGACGCTGCGCGCCGTCAAGGCGCCGGTCGCCTCGGTGTCGGACGCGAGCGACGCGCAGCTCGGGATGTGGTCGGTGTGGGGCAGCTGGGGCGACGCCGCCGTCGACACCTACGCGGCGCTGGCGCAGTCGACCCCGTCGGCGGCGGGGCCCGCCGCGGCGGCCCGCGCGGCGCGGCTGGCGCACACGGTCTCCGACCGCCTGGCGCCGCTGCGCAAGGCCAAGGACGGGACCGATCCGCTGGCCGGGCCCGTGACCTACCCGGAGGGCAACGACACCGCCGACCGCCTGAAGGTGCTGGCCGGGCTGCTCTCCCAGCCGCTGGGCATCCGCGTGGCGACCGTGGACGCCGACGGCTCCTTCGACACCCACGAAGGCCAGGCGGCGACGCTCGACAGCGACCTCGGCGCCGTCGGCGAGGCGCTGGCCACCTTCCAGGCCGACCTCGAGGCGCGCGGCATCGCCGATCGGGTGCTGACCTTCGTGTGGTCGGAGTTCGGCCGGCGCCCGATGGCCAACCGCTCCGGCGGCACCGACCACGGCGCGGGCGGGATCGCGTGGGTCCAGGGCCCGCGGGCGATGAGCGGGATCCTCACCGAGTACCCGTCGCTCACCGACCTGGATGCCGAGAAGAACCTCAAGGTGACCGTCGACTTCCGGCGCGTCTACAGCAGCCTGCTCGGTCAGTGGATGGGCACCGACCCCGCCGAGGTCATCCCGGGGGCCGCGCAGTTCGGCCAGGTCCCGCTGGTGCGCAGCTGATGCTGGCCGCCGACGTCCCGCCTGCGCCGGCGGCGCTCGCCGCCCGGGCGCAGGCCCCGACGGCGATCGGCATCGGGGAGCGCGAGTTCTCGATCGCCGTCTACCGCCCGCGCGTCCGCGCCGGGCACCTCAAGCTCAACGTCCGCAACCTCGGCGAGGACGCGCACGACCTCGTCGTCCGGCGCGGGGGACGCACCTTCGCGACGCTCGCGCCCGTCAAGCCCGGCGCCACCGGCGTCCTGCGGCTGACCCTCCGCACGCGTGGCCGCTACCAGCTGGTGTGCACGGTCGCCGACCACGCCGCCCGCGGCATGCACGCCACCCTGCGCGTCGTGAAGTAGGCGCCCAGCCGTGGTGTCGCTCCGCGCCGGAGCCCGTCATGCGGACATCCGGTGCGGCATCGGGGGATTGAGGTGACCACGCAACGGTGACGACCTGGAGTACCAGACCGCCTGACCGCCGCCATGTCCACCATGACCGCCCTCACCCGCCCCAGCACCGACATCCTCCTGGCCTTCGCGCCGGTCCCCGAAGCCGTCCGCACGGCGCGCCACGCCCTGCGCGACCGGGGGCTGAGCCCGGACCTGGACCACACCGTGTCGCTGCTGACGTCCGAGCTCGTGGGCAACGCCGTCCGCCACGCGGGCTCGAGCCACCCGGCCGAGCGGATCGTGTTCCACGCACGCCTGAGCGAGGATCACGTGCGCATCGAGGTCGCCGACCACGGGCAGGGGTTCGACCCCGAGATCCGGCACGAGGCGTCGGGCTTCGGCCTGCGCCTGGTCGACAAGCTGGCGTCCCGCTGGGGCGTCGAGCGCACCGCGCGCGGCTGTCGCGTGTGGTTCGAGGTCGACCGCCGCAGCGGTCGCTTCGACCGCGACTGATCGCCGGCGCGCCAAAACGGGTTAGGCTCGTCGGCGCATGTCCGTCCGCCGGGACCTCCGCCCGCTCCTCGTCGTCGCCCTGCTGGGCGTCGTCGTCGCGCTCGCGGAGTCCGTCGCGGGTCTGGACACCGGGCTGCTGCTGCTCTCGCCGGCGCTGGTCCTGCTGCTCCCGCTGCTGGCCGGTCGCTATCTCGGCGAGGAGAAGCTCGAGCGCCTCGTCGCGCGCCGTGCGGCCCCTCGCCGGCCCCGGCCCGTCTCCGCGTCCCCGCCCCGCCGCCGGCCCCGCGCCGTCGTGGTGCGCGGTGGGCGCCTGCTCGCCTCGGCGCTCGCCGAGCGCGGGCCCCCGTTGACGTCCGCGT
Source organism: Baekduia sp. (assembly GCF_035318805.1). Lineage (GTDB taxonomy): Bacteria > Actinomycetota > Thermoleophilia > Solirubrobacterales > Solirubrobacteraceae > Baekduia. Next base: position 129 of record NZ_DATHDY010000028.1, on the reverse strand, counting down.
AGCCAACGCCCCGTCAACCCTGAACCCCCGGAGGTGCGCCCATGCGCCGCCCCCTGGCCGTCGCCGCCGCCCTCAGCGGGCTGCTGGCGATCGCCGCCCCCACCGCCGCCCTGGCCCACCACGGCAACC
>NZ_DATHDY010000027.1:0-4688 GCF_035318805.1 Baekduia sp. | reverse complement strand
GAACGGGATGTCGTCGCCCGGGAAGTCGTAGGCGGAGAGGAGCTCGCGCACCTCGACCTCGACGAGCTCCAGGAGCTCCTCGTCGTCGACCATGTCGGCCTTGTTGAGGAACACGACGATGTAGGGCACGCCGACCTGGCGAGCGAGCAGGATGTGCTCGCGCGTCTGGGGCATGGGACCGTCCGCCGCCGAGACCACGAGGATGGCGCCGTCCATCTGCGCCGCACCCGTGATCATGTTCTTCACGTAGTCGGCGTGACCGGGACAGTCGACGTGGGCGTAGTGGCGCGCTTCCGTCTGGTACTCGACGTGGGACGTGGCGATCGTGATGCCACGCTCCTTCTCCTCGGGAGCGTTGTCGATCTCCGCGAAGCTGCGCGCCTCGCCGCCCATCTTCTCGGCCAGAACGGTCGTGATGGCCGCGGTCAGCGTCGTCTTGCCATGGTCGATGTGACCGATGGTGCCGACGTTGACGTGCGGCTTGTCGCGCTCGAACTTCTCCTTCGCCACTTTGTGTTGCTCCTTCTAGGAAGTCTTTGGAGGGGGGATTCCTGGCGAACCAGGGAAAGCTATCGCGAACGGCCGTGAGGCGTCCGCCGGGGGTGCTACTAGGCCGCTGCGGCCGAGCCGTTGCGGCCTTCGACGATCTTCTCCGCGATGTTGGGCGGGACCTCGTCGTAGCTGTCGAACTGCATGGTGTACGTGGCCCGGCCCTGCGTGTTGGAACGCAGGTCGGTCGCGTAGCCGAACATCTCCGACAGCGGGACGCGGCCGGTCACCGCGAGCGCGTTGCCGCGGCGGTCCTGGCCCTCGACCCGGCCACGGCGCTTGCTGAGGTCGCCGATGACGTCGCCCAGGAACTCCTCCGGGGTGACGACCTCGACCGCGAAGATCGGCTCCAGGAGCACCGGCTTGGCCCGGCGCGCCGCCTCCTTGAAGGCGAGTGAGCCGGCGACCTTGAACGCGATCTCCGAGGAGTCGGTGTCGTGGTACTTGCCGTCGACGAGGGTGACCTTGATGTCGACCATGGGATAGCCGGCCTTGACGCCGGTCTCCATGGCCTCCTCGACGCCCTTCTCGATCGCGGGGATGAACTCCGTCGGGACGGACCCGCCCTTGATCTTCGAGACGAACTCGAAGCCCTCGCCGGGCGCGGGCTCCATGTCGATGTAGACCACGCCGTACTGGCCCGAGCCGCCGGTCTGGCGGACGAACTTGCCCTCGATCTTCTTGGCCTCGCCGCGAATCGTCTCGCGGTAGGAGACCTGGGGCTTGCCGACGTTGGCCTCGACGTTGAACTCGCGGCGCATCCGGTCGACCAGCACCTCGAGGTGCAGCTCGCCCATGCCGGAGATCTCGATCTGCCCGGAGTCCTCGTTGGTCTGGACCTGGAACGTCGGGTCCTCCTCGGCCAGACGGCCCAGGGCGACCGACATCTTCTCCTGGTCGGACTTCGTCTTCGGCTCGACGGCGACCTTGATGACCGGCTCGGGGAAGACGATGTTCTCGAGCTTGATCGGCGCGTCCGGTGCGGCCAGCGTGTCGCCCGTGACGATCTGCTTGATGCCGACCGCCGCGGCGATGTCGCCCGCGTAGACCTCCTCGAGCTCCTCGCGGTCGTTGGCGTGCATCATCAGGATGCGGCCGACGCGCTCGGTCTTGCCCGAGGAGACGTTGAGGATGCGCGAGCCCGCCGACAGGCGGCCGGAGTACACGCGGAAGTAGGTGAGCTTGCCGACGAACGGATCGGCGGCGATCTTGAACGCCAGCGCGGCGAACGGCTCCTCGTCGGAGGCGTTGCGCGTCTCCTCGGTGATGTCGCCGTTGCGCGCCTCGACGATGCCCTCGACCGGCGGCACGTCCAGCGGGGACGGCAGGTAGTCGACGACGGCGTCGAGCAGGGGCTGCACGCCCTTGTTCTTGAAGGCCGAGCCGCAGAAGACGGGCGTGATGCCGAGCTCGAGGACGGCCTTGCGGATCGCGGCCTTGAGCTGGTCGGTCTCGACGTCGCCGTGCTCGAGGTACGCCTCGGCGAGGTCGTCGTCGAACGTCGTGACGGCGTCGATCAGCGCCTCGCGGGCCTGGTCGGCACGGTCCTTGTGCTCGGCCGGGATCTCGATGACGTCGAAGTCCTTGCCCAGGTCATCGTTGTAGATGATGGCCTTCATGCCGACCAGGTCGATGATCCCGATCAGGTCGACCTCGGCGCCGATGGGCAGCTGGACCGGCACGGCGTTGGCGCCGAGGCGGTCGATCATCGTCTCGACCGAGCGGTCGAAGTCCGCGCCGATGCGGTCCATCTTGTTGATGAACGCGATCCGCGGGACGTGGTACTTGTCGGCCTGACGCCACACGGTCTCGGACTGCGGCTCGACGCCGGCGACCGAGTCGAACACCGCGATGGCGCCGTCGAGGACGCGCAGCGAGCGCTCGACCTCGACCGTGAAGTCCACGTGGCCGGGGGTGTCGATGATGTTGATGCGGTGCTCGTCCCAGGTGCAGGTCGTCGCCGCGGAGGTGATCGTGATCCCGCGCTCCTGCTCCTGCTCCATCCAGTCCATCGTGGCCGCGCCCTCGTGGACTTCACCGATCTTGTAGGTACGACCGGTGTAGTAAAGGATGCGCTCGGTCGTCGTCGTCTTACCGGCGTCGATGTGCGCCATGATCCCGATGTTCCGGGTCTTCTGGAGGGAGAACTTACGTGGCATGTGAGCTGGTTCGGCTTGCGGTGAAGGGGGAGGTGACTGCGAGCAAAGAAAACGGGCCCCTCGGGCCCGCGCACACGGCAGGGAGCTTTCCCGGTCGTAGCGCTATGTGCTCGAGGTCTCCATGCTGGTGCAGAGAGCGACCCGCGGAGGCGCGCACGTGATCGGCGCTCAACACGGGGCAGACAGCGATGATAGCAAAGCACCGGTGTCCGCCAGCGCCCCCGTCCGGCCTCGCCTCCCCTCCACCGCCGCCCTGCGCACGGGCCTCGCGGCCGTGGCGCTCGCGGGCGCGGTCTGCCTGCTGGTCGCGACCTTCACGACGGTCATCCGGATCACGGTCGGGACCACCAGCGGGGCAGCGGTTCCGACGGGCAGCGACACAGGTTGGGACCGGCACGGGCCGGCCCTGATCGTGCTCGCGCTGCTGGCCGTCGGGCTGCTCGGCGTGGGCCTGCGCGGCTCGCGCGTCGCCCTGGCCGGCGTGGCCGCGACCGGCCTGGCGGTGATGGCGATCGCCATGGCCTCGGACCGCCCGGACGTGCACGCGACCGGCGCGGTCGGCGACGTCTACGCGGAGGCGATGGCCGACCCGGGCGCCGGCTACTACCTGGAGACGCTGGGCGGCGCGCTGCTGCTGGCGACCGGCGGCGGCCTGCTGGCGCTTGGGCGGATGCGAGCGGCGGCGGCCGGTTGACGACGACGGGGCGGCGCGGCTGACGTCCGCGCGCAAGGGGCCCGGGCGCCGTCGGTCTCCCGTGGCCGTTGGGCGGGGGTCGTTCGTGCGTGAACGGTGCCTTGGTCAGACGAATGGCACTTAGACCTCGTATTTGGAGGTCTAAGTGCCATTCGTCTCCGCGCCCCCCACCCCAAACGCCGACGGCGTGGGCCCGAGCGCGGCGGCCCCACCGCGCCAAACAGGCCCACCCGCTCCAGCCGCCCACCGCGGCAGACCCCCAGCGCCGGGGCACCTCGCACGCTCTGATCGTCGCCGCCCCGGACCACGCCACGCTCTCCCGAACGCCCGGACGGAACGCCGCCGGCCCCGCGCCCCCGCCCCAAACGCCGACGGCCGCCCAATGGGCGGCCGTCGAGCGAAGCTGTGTGACGTGGGAGCCGCCTACCAGCGGTAGTGCGCGAAGGCCTTGTTGGCCTGCGCCATGCGGTAGATGTCGTCCTTGCGCTTGAAGGCGCCGCCCTGCTGGTTGATCGCGTCCATGAGCTCGTTGGCGAGCCGCTGGGCCATCGTCTTCTCGCGACGCTGGCGGGCGAACTCGACGAGCCAGCGCACCGCGAGGGTGCGGGCGCGGCGGGGCTGGACCTCGACGGGCACCTGGTAGGTCGCGCCGCCGACGCGGCGGGAGCGGACCTCGAGGGCCGGGGTCAGGACCTTCAGCGCCGCCTCGAGCTGCTCGACCGGATCCTTGCCGGTCTTCTCGCCGATGATGGCGAGCGCGTCGTAGACGATCCGCTCGGCCGTGCTCTTCTTCCCGTCGAGCATGACCTTGTTGACCACCTGGGTGACCAGGCGGGAGCGGTGGACGGGATCCGGCTCGATCGGCCGGATGGTTGCTGCGGAGCGGCGGGGCATGGAAGCTCTACTTCTTCTTGACGCCGTACATGGAACGGCTCTTCTTGCGATCGGTGACGCCCGAGGCATCGAGCGTGCCGCGGATCACCTTGTAGCGCACACCCGGCAGATCCTTGACGCGGCCGCCACGCACGAGCACGACGGAGTGCTCCTGCAGGTTGTGGCCCTCACCGGGGATGTAGGACGTGACCTCGACCGAGCCGGTGATCCGCACGCGGGCGACCTTGCGCAGCGCCGAGTTCGGCTTCTTCGGCGTGGTCGTGTAGACACGGGTGCAGACGCCGCGACGCTGCGGAGCAGCCATCTTCTTCTTGTTGCCCTTGCCGGACTTGAGACCGGGGGTGGACATCTTGCGCGGCTTGGGCTTGCGACCCTTGCGGACGAGTTGGCTC
>NZ_DATHDY010000026.1:0-23301 GCF_035318805.1 Baekduia sp. | reverse complement strand
GGGACGTCGTCGAGGTCGCCGCGGTTGCGCTCGGGCAGGATCACGTCGGTGAGCCCCGCCGCGTGCGCGGCCAGCACCTTCTGCTTGAGCCCGCCGATCGGCAGCACGCGACCCTGGAGGGTCACCTCGCCGGTCATGCCGACCGTGTGCTTGACGGCGCGGCCGGTGAGCAGCGACGCGAGCGCGGTCGTCATCGTGATGCCGGCGCTCGGGCCGTCCTTCGGGATCGCGCCCGCCGGGACGTGCACGTGGAACTCGCGCTCCTCGAACAGGTCCGGGTCGATGCCGAGCTCCTCGGCGTGGGCGCGCACGAAGGTCAGCGCGATGCGCGTCGACTCCTTCATGACGTCACCCAGCTGGCCGGTGAGCTGCAGCCCGGGCTTGCTGGACTTCGTGGCGCTGGCCTCGATGAACAGCACGTCGCCGCCGGTGCCCGTGACGCTCAGGCCGGTCGCCACGCCGGGGACGGCGGTGCGCTGGGCCACGTCGTGGAACACCTTCTGGCGCCCGAGGGCGTCGCGGACGGCGTCGAGGTCGATCGCCACGGGCGGGGTGACGGTCTCGCTCGCGATCCGCGTCGCGGTCTTGCGCAGCAGCGTCCCGAGCTCGCGCTCGAGCTGGCGGACGCCCGCCTCGCGGGTGTACTCGCCCACGACCGTGCGCAGGATCCCGTCGTCGGCGCTGACCTCGTCCTCGCGCAGCCCGTTGCGCTCGCGCTGGCGCGGGAACAGGTAGTCGCGGGCGATGGAGACCTTCTCCTCGACGGTGTAGCCGTCGAAGCGGATGACCTCCATGCGGTCCAGCAGCGGGCCGGGGATCGTCTCGGCCTGGTTGGCCGTGGCGATGAAGACGACCTCGGACAGGTCGAGCTCCACGTCGAGGTAGTGATCGCGGAACGTCGAGTTCTGCGCCGGGTCCAGGACTTCGAGCAGGGCCGCGCTCGGGTCGCCGCGCCAGTCGGCGCCGACCTTGTCGACCTCGTCGAGCAGGATCACCGGGTTCATCGTCTTCGCGTCGCGCAGCGCGCGCACCATGCGGCCCGGCAGTGCGCCGATGTACGTGCGGCGGTGGCCGCGGATCTCGGCCTCGTCGCGGACGCCGCCGAGCGACATGCGGACGAACTCACGGCCCATGGCGCGCGCGATCGACTCGCCGATCGACGTCTTGCCGGTGCCGGGAGGGCCGATCAGCGTGAGGATGGCGCCGGAATTGGCGTTTCGCCGTCCGCGACTCGCAGGCTCGTCTCTCCCGGCGACGTCACCCATCCCGCGATCCTCCCGCAGCTTCTTGACGGCGACGTACTCGACGATGCGGTCCTTGACGTCGGACAGGCCGGCGTGGTCGGCGTCGAGCACCTCACGGGTGTGGACGGGGTCGAGCTGGTCCTCGGACCGCTGCGACCACGGCACGGAGATGAGCCAGTCGAGGTAGGTCCGGATGGTCTGGGCCTCGCCGGACTGCTCGCCGGAGCGCTCCAGGCGGTTGAGCTCGCGCTCGGCCTGCTCGCGCACCTCGTCGGGCATGCCCGCCTCGGCGATCTTGGTGCGGTAGTCCTCGCCGACGGTGGCGTCGTCCTCGCCGAGCTCGCGGCGGATCGACTCCATCTGCTTGCGCAGGACGTACTCGCGCTGCTGCTTGGCCGCGCCCGACTCGACGTCGTCGCGGATCTTGGCGCGCACCTGCAGCTCGGCCAGGCGCTCGCGCTGGCGGGTCAGGGCCAGCTCCAGGCGCGCGGTGACGTCGACGGACTCCAGCAGCTCGACCTTCTGCTCGAAGGTCAGGTCGGGGGAGTAGCCGGACGTGTCGGCCAGGGCGCCGGGCTCGGTGATGGCGCGCACCCAGGAGGAGATGCGGCCGTCGTCGCCGCGCAGCTCGAGGATCTCCTCGATCGTGGCGCGGTACTCGCGCTCGATGTCGCGCGTGCGTCCGTCGACGGGCACGTCGTCGACGCGCTCCTCGACCTCGACGCGCAGGCGCCCGGCGTGATCGGTGTGGGCCGCGCCGGCGATGCCGCGCGAGATGCCCTCGAGCATCGCGCCGTGGCCGCCGCCGGGAAGGCGGACGTGTTGGACGACCTTGGCGATGGTGCCGACCGAGGCGTACTCGCCCTCGTGCCGGGGGACGAGCAGGACGCGCTCGTCGGTGCCGGTGTCGACCGGCAGCGTCACGTCCATCGTGGGGAAGACGACGGTGTCGTCGAGGGGGATGAGGAGGAGAGAGGTCATGCGTGAAGATCCTTGAGTCCGCCAACCGTTGCGGATGCAACAGTAGCAAGTGATCTTAGCGCGTGGGGCGCAGATCTTCGCGGCGTTGGTGGTCGGCGGGCCCGCGTGACGTCGTCATCGCGACTCCGCTGCGCGCTCGCCTCGTGGGGGCGCGGGCGTTGAATGCTCGTATCGCGGCGCGGGCGGCGCGGGCTGCCGTGGCATCGATCCCGCGCTTAGCCGCTGCGCGCGAGTGCCGACATCACGCACCCCCGCCACGTCCACACGTCTCGGCCGACGCGTCGCTCCGCGGTGGCGGAGGAGGGCGCCGGGTCGCCCGTGGGCGTCGTGGAAAGCGCCGTCGTGGCGCGGGCGTCGTGAGCCGGCGCCGCCCCTGGCCTCGCCGGTCGTCCGCGGAGCGGGCGGCGGGGATCCGCGTCGGATAGACCCCGATACACGGGGTCTATCCAGCATGCATTGCGCGGCGCCGGCAATTCAGGCCCGAACGATCCCCGCGCGCGGCGCCGGCGTCGCGTCGCGACTCCCGATCGGCGTCGGGGCCGACGTGGGCCCGGATGCCGCGGCCACCCCGCGCCCAACAGGCCCACCCGGCAGTCCGAACAGCCCGAGCCCGCGGTGGGCCCGGATGCCGCGGCCACCCCGCGCCCAACAGGCCCACCCCGGCCCGCAGCGCTCGCGGAGACCGACCACGCGGGCGCACGACCGGTGGCGAGCGTCGCGGAGTGCCGCCCAGCCAACCCCGCCCGCGCCACGGCAAACCGCGCCGCCGGCCCCGCTACGACACCAGCGTCTTCTCCCGCTGCCGCTCCGGCGTGATGCGCACGACGTTCCAGGCCAGCCCGAGCTTCTCGAGGCCCGCGATCACCAGCGCGCTCGGGTCCATCGCCCGCTCCCAGGCCTTCAGCCCGTGTTGGGCCGAGCGGGGGAAGGTGTGGTGGTTGTGGTGCCAGGCCTCGCCGAACGAGGGCAGCGCCAGCCAGAAGACGTTGGTCGAGTGGTCGTCGACGTCGAAGCGCCGGGTGCCGAGGAAGTGGCAGATCGAGTTGATCGACCAGGTCACGTGATGCAGCAGGAAGATCCGGACGAAGCCGCCCCACAGCAGGCCGGTCAGCGCGCCCTTCAGCTCGCCGCCGGTCAGCGCGAAGCCGGCCGCGGCCGGGAGCGCCAGCGACACGAGCACGAGCCAGTGGAAGTTGTCGCTGATGCGCTTCATGCCGCGGTCCTCGACCAGGTCCTTGGCGTACCGGGCGCGGTTCTCGCCGCCCTGCTCGGTCAGGATCCAGCCGACGTGGGCGTGGAAGAGGCCGCGCAGCGTCCCGCCGATCCCGCCGCCGGCGAACCCGGCGTGCGGCGAGTGCGGATCGCCCTCCTCGTCGGTGTGCGCGTGGTGCTTGCGGTGGTCGGAGACCCACTGGATGACCGAGCCCTGCACGGCCAGCGACCCGAGGATGGCGAACGTCCGCTCCACCGCCGTCGAGGTCTGGAACGACCGGTGCGTGAGCATCCGATGGAAGCCGACCGTGATGCCGAGCCCGGTCAGCACGTACATCACGCCCAGCAGCGCGAGGTCGTGCCAGCCGACGATCCGGTTCCACAGCAGGACGACGGCGGCGAGGAAGGCCAGCAGCGGGAGGACGACCGCCGCGAGGTTGGTGTAGCGCTGAGCCCGCGTCATGACTAGAGGCTATTGCTCAACGAACGCCTCGGGTAGGCGGCGGATGACAACAACCGAGCGCGAATCTGTAGCCTCGTGACAAGTGCCCCCGCGTCTGCCGTCCGATCTCGCCGACGCCCTGCGTCCCGTCCTCCCGGGCCTGGCCGAGGAGATCATCACGGCCATCGGGCGGGAGGTGCCCGAGTACGCGCGCCCGCTGGAGGGGCCGTTCGGCCGCGGCCTGCGCGCGGGCGTCGAGCGGGCGCTGGGGCGGTTCGTCGAGACGCTGGTCGACCCGGCCGCCGACGACGGCGAGACGCGCGAGATCTACGTCGCGCTCGGCCGCGGCGAGATGCGCGCCGGCCGGTCGCTCGACGCGCTCCTGAGCGCGTACCGCCTCGGCGCGCGCATCGCGTGGGAGCGCTGCGTCGAGGCCGGCCAGACCGCGGGCCACGAGCCGGCGACGCTGTACCTCCTGGCCAGCGCGATCTTCTCCTACATCGACCGCATCTCGGCCGAGTCGGTCGAGGGCTACGCGACCGAGCAGTCCGCCGCGCTGGCCGAGCGCCAGCGCCGCCGCCGCGCGCTGGTGCGCGTGCTCGCCCGCGAGGACGCCGGCGCCGAGGAGGTGCGCGACCTCGCGCAGCTGGCCGTGTGGCCGCGCCCCGCGACGGTCGCCGGCTTCGTCGTGCGCGCCGAGGACGGCGACCGGCTCGCGTCGCGCCTGGGCGGCGAGGCGATCGTCGTCGCCGAGCAGGGCCTGGCGCTCGCCTTCGTCCCCGATCCGGACGCGCCCGGGCGCCACGCCGAGCTCACCACGGCGCTCGAGGGCGTGCCCGCCGCGCTGGGGCCGACCGTGCCGCTCGAGCGCGCCGCCGGGTCGCTCGCTCGGGCCCGCGCGGCGTTCGGCTTGCAGGAGGGCGGCGTGCTGCCGCCCTCGTGCCCGCTCGTCTGCGACGAGCACCTGCCGACGCTGCTGCTGCACGGCGACGGCGCGCTGGCCGCCGACCTCGCCGCCCGCGCGCTGGCGCCGCTGGACGACGTGCGCGACGGCACCCGAGCCCGGCTGACCGAGACGCTGGCCGCCTGGCTCGACGAGCCCGGGCAGGTCTCGCGCGTCGCGGAGCGCCTGCGTGTGCACCCCCAGACGGTGCGCTACCGGATGGCCCAGCTGCGCGAGCTGTTCGGCGACCGGCTCGACGACGCCGACGCGCGCTTCGAGCTCGCCCTCGCGCTCAGGGTGTCGATCGCGCCTACGGGCTGACCGTGCCGCGCGGAGCGGCGACGTCGACCACGAAGGTCACCTTGCCGCGCGCGACCGTCACGCCGACGCCCGCGTCGCGGTAGCGGCGCGAGAGCAGGATCCGCCGAGTGGGGCCGTCGGCCAGCCACGCCGTGACGCGTGCGGCCGGCCGCGACGAGCGCCCGATCGAGCGGCCGAGCGCCTCGCCGGCGTCGAACGCGCTGCGCGAGCCGCGGGCGTAGCCGGCGGCGGCCAGCCGGTCCTGCACCGTGCTGCCGCTCCGGCCGGCATGGCTCAGCGGGCGCCGTGGGTCGAGCGCGTCGGCGTAGCGCTGCGCGGCCCGGCGGGCGTGGATCTCGGCGCGCAGCGCCGGCAGGTCGCGCTCGGCCCGCGCGACGTTGATGAGGCACAGGACGGCGGCGCGGGCCGCGGCCTCCGTCGACGCGGTGGGGCGCCGGCCGGCGTCGGCGCACGCGATCGCCGGTGGCGCGGACTGCGCCGGCACCGCGGCGCTCGCCGCCGGAGGCGCCAGCAGCGCGGCGGCCAGCATGAAGGTCAAGGTCCTGCGGTGCACGCGGCCAACTCTCGCAGGAATGGTCGTGTGCGACCCTCACCGTTCGGGTGGGTCGCCGCGATCGCGGATCACTAGTGACCCGGGTCCCTACCGGACCGCGGGTACGAGCCCCTGGGCGAGTAGCCGCAAGGGAACCTGGCCCCCTGGGCCAGCGTTCCCCTAGGAGACTGTGTCGCTATCGCGACTGGGGACCCACCTCCGGCGGCGACGGCTGGCCATCGTGGGCCTCGGCCTCGCTGGCCGCCTACGGCACCCCTAGCCCTGATTCGGTCCGTCGATCCGCGCGCGGAGCATCGCGATCTCGGTGACGACGGCGCCCATGTAGGCGGAGCGGTAGGTCGCGATCTCGTCGTCGAGGTCGGCCATGTAGGAGCGATCGTGGTCCAGCCCGGCCTCGTGGGCGAGGACGCGCTCCTCGCCCAGCAGCATGAGGTGCTGACGGACTTCGCTGGCGTACATGGTCGTGATGTCAGTGGGCATGAGGATCGGTGTGGGGTCTACCCCGGGAGACGAACGTCTCACCTCGGGAGCTACGTTCATCCAACCGCATCAGATCCCTGCCTGGGCTGGGGAGGGCTCGTGTTTCGGCGTCGGGCTAGCCGTACGCCCGTACGGGGGGTCCCACGTACGTCGCGCCGTCGGCCGCGGTCCAGCGCACGCGCCACGTGCGGCCCGCACGCCAGCGCAGCCGCGCCGTCCAGGTGCCGGCGCCGTCGGTCGGGCGCGTGGTGCTGACCGCTGAGCGCGCGGCGCCGCGATCGCGGACGAGGACCTCGACGCGGGTCGCACCGCCGGCCGGGCGCACGAGCCCCCAGAGCAGTGCGGTCGCGCCCTGGCGGCGCACGGTCAGCGGCAGGCGGAACTCGTCGAGGCTCGGCTTCGCCTTGCCGCCGGCGGTCATCAGGCCCGACTGGAAGCCCGACAGCGCCGTGTCGTCGGTCAGCAGGTACTGCGCGGTCGCCGCGACGCGCGGGTCGGTGCGCAGCAGGCGCTCGGAGATCGAGCGGAACTCCGCCTGCTGAGCCAGCGGCACGCCGAGCAGCGTGTCGGGCGAGCTCTGCACGCCGTACTCGGTGACCCACACCGGCAGCGTTCGCCGCCCGGCGCGGTCCAGCGCCGTCTCCAGGCGCTTCATCACGCCGATCGTCACGTTGTCGCGGTCGGCCGGCACGTAGAACGGGCCGCGGCGGTTGGCGTAGGGATGGTGTGCCCAGCCGTCGATGCGCAGCTTCGCGCAGCGGTTGCAGAGCACGCCCCGCAGGAACTGCAGCGGCGGGACGGAGCGCTTGCGGTCGCCGCCCGGCGCGGTCTCGCCGGCGAGCATGGTGTCAGCGGCCTGCCCCGCGGCCTCCAGGCCGCGCACGCCGGCGAGGTGCAGCGCGCGATAGAGCGCTGGTGCCGCTGGCTTGCCGTTGACGTACTGCGGCCTGAGGAAGCGCGGGTGGTTGGGCTCGTTCCACAGGCCCCACGCGTCGACCGCCGCGCCGAAGCGCCGTCCAGCGGCGGTCGCGAATGCACCGAACTCCACAGTGTTAGGGCGCGTGACGCGATCGGCGTTCGCGCTCGCCCACCGCGGCGCCGGAGCGCTGAAGGTCACCAGTACGCGCCAGCCGCGCGCCTGCGCCGCGTCGACCAGTCGCCCGTAGGCGCCCCAGTCGTAGTTGGTGGGGTCGGTCGCGTCGAAGGCCGGGCGCCGCGTGTTGCCCGCGTCCGGCGCCACGGCGGCCCACACGAGCGTGACCCGCAGGGCGCGGACGCCGATCGCGTCGAGGCGGCGCAGCGTGGCCTCGCGCGTGCCGTCGGCCACGGCGGCGGTCCCGGCGTCGAAGTACATCGGCGCGCGGGTGGCGGCCTGGGCGGCGGGCGACGGGCCGGCGGCGCAGGCGAGCAGGAGGGCAGCGGCCAGCGCCACCCGGGTGAGGGCGTCTCGGAGCATGAGGAGGAGCGGCCCCGGCGCCGCTTCATCGGGAGGACTGGTGCGCCGGGGCCGTGTGAGGAGAACGGCCCTCGCGGCGAGGAAGTTGCGCAGAGCAGGGGCGCGGGCCGGCGACGCGAACACCGGGACGTGGCCACCCACGCGCACGGACTGCCCTACGAGGACTACGAGGACGAGCCGCGCTACGCCGAGGAGGACGGCTCCGCCGGCTGGTGGGAGCTGATCTCGCTGCTGGTGCTCGTCGTCGCCGGCGTCGGCCTGCCGGTCGTCGGCTGGCTCACCGGGCTGGCGATGGTCCACCAGTCGCACGCGTGGACGCGGCGCGACCTCTGGATCGCGGCCGTCGGCCCGTTGCCGGCGGTGGTGGCGGTGGTCGTCTGGTCGGCGGTCGACGGGCAGGCGCTGCCGCTGCACCTCGGGCCGCTGGGCGTGCTCATCCTGCTCGGCGGCGCGATCGCCGGCCTGCTCGGCGGCGCGTACCTGACGGTGCGCGCGTTCGTGCTGGCCTAGCGAACACTGGCCCAGAGGACCAGGTTCCCTTGCGGGTCCTCGCCCAGGGGGCGAAACCCGCGGCGGGTCAGGGACCCACGCTCCTAGCTATGGCAGCTCGGGCGCGGCCGAGGAGGGCTCCTTGAGGAGCCCCTGCGGCGGGCGGTCGCCGGGGGCGCGGCCGCGCTCGAAGCCGGCGGCGCGGTAGGCCTCGCCCTCGTCGAGCGTCTCGCGCTCCAGCAGCTCGTGCGCGAGGCTGTCGAGCCGCTCGCGGTGCTCGCGCAGCGTGTCGACCGCGCGGACGTAGCACTCCTCGACGATGCGCCGGACCTCGCGGTCGATGAGCTCGCGGGTGGCCTCGGAGGCCGGGTCGGCGGCCGGGTACTGCGGCTCGTCGGAGATGACCGACACGAGGCCGATCTCGTCCGACATGCCCCAGCGTCCGACCATCGACCGGGCGATGCGCGTGACCTGCTCCAGGTCGGACTCGGCGCCGGTGGTGACCGTGCCGTACACGATCTCCTCGGCCGCGCGGCCGCCCAGCGCGCCGGTGATGCGGCCCAGCAGGTAGGCGGTGTCGTAGCCGTAGCGGTCGCTCTCGGGCGACTGGAACGTCACGCCCAGGGCGCGCCCGCGCGGCACGATCGAGACCTTGCGCACGGGGTCGGCGCCCGGCTCGAGCATGCCCAGCAGCGCGTGGCCGCCCTCGTGGTAGGCGGTGCGCTCGCGCTCCTCGCGGCTGAGCGTGATGCGCCGCTCGGTGCCGAGGACGATCTTCTCGAACGAGTTGTAGAAGTCCGACGACTCGACTGCCGGGTGGCCGCGCTTGGCGGCCAGCAGCGCGGCCTCGTTGACGAGGTTGCGCAGGTCGGCGCCGACCATGCCCGGGGTCGTCGCGGCGATGGACTTGAGGTCGACGTCCTCGGCCAGCGGCACCGACCGCGTGTGGACCTCGAGGATCTTCTCGCGGCCCTGCACGTCGGGCGGGCTGACCGCGATGCGCCGGTCGAAGCGGCCGGGGCGCAGCAGCGCGGCGTCGAGGACGTCGGGGCGGTTGGTCGCCGCCAGGACGATGACGCCCTCCGAGCCGGTGAAGCCGTCCATCTCCGTGAGGATCTGGTTCAGCGTCTGCTCGCGCTCGTCATGGCCGCCGAGCCCCGCGCCGCCGCCGCGCTGGCGGCCGATGGCGTCGAGCTCGTCGATGAAGATGATGGACGGCGCCGCGGCCTTGGCCTGCGTGAACAGGTCGCGCACGCGGCTGGCGCCGACGCCGACGACCATCTCGATGAACTCCGACGCCGACATCGAGAAGAACGGCACGTCGGCCTCGCCCGCCACCGCGCGGGCCAGCAGCGTCTTGCCGGTGCCCGGCTGGCCGGAGAGCAGCACGCCCTTGGGGATCATCGCGCCGAGCGCCCGGTACTTGTCGGGGTTCTTGAGGAAGTCGACGATCTCCTCCAGCTCGTCCTCGGCGTCGTCGATGCCGGCGACGTCGGCGAACGTCGTGCGCGACACCTCGCCGACGTCGTAGCGCTTGGCGCGCGACCGGCCGAGGCCGCCGAGGCCGCCCATGCCACCGCTGGCGGCGGCACGGCGGGCGGCGAAGACGAAGATGCCGACCAGCAGCAGCGTCGGCCCGAAGAAGAGCAGCACGTCGGCCCAGAGCGAGCGGCCCTGGTCCAGCGCCTTGGCGGTGACGACGACGCCCTTCTGCTGCAGCTGGGTGAGCAGGGTGTCGTCGGACGGCGCGAACGCCGGCCGGAAGGTCGTGAACTTGGTGTCCGGCTTGTGGTCTGACTCCTGCGGGTCGACCTTCGTCTTGAACGTGCCCTGCAGGCTGTCGCCCTTGGCGAAGACGTCCTTGACGTTGTTGCGGTCGACCTGCGCGAGGAACTGCGTGTAGGGCACCTCGATGCGGTCCGGCTTGCTCGGGACCAGCGAGGCGAACAGGAAGTTCAGCGCCAGCAGGGCGACGACGAAGTAGAGGAAGCGCCGGCCTCCGGGAGGGCTTGGCATGCCCATCGGCCCCCGCTTCTTGGGCTCGGGCGCGCCCTCGACGCGCCACGGCGTCGGCTGGCGGTCGTCCCTGCGGCGGGGTGATTCGGGCTCTGGAGGCATCGTGCTCCAGCCGGAGTCTACGAAGCGCAGGGGTCGGCTCCGGATTCGCTCGCTCCCGAACGGTCACCCGGCACTGCGGACGTCGTCCAGATGTGCTTGTCTTTGGCGCTGAAACGCAACCAGCCGAATCCCGGCGGCACCGGCCGCAGGGAGCGGGGGAACCATTGGGTCCGAGCGATCGGGCCCCGGGGCGAATCGCCGTCATCGCACGGCGTAGCGCAGCTCTTGAGCGCGAGCCCGTCAGCTAACCCCGTAGGCGTGAAGAGCAAAGGAAGCACCCTTCGTGATCCACGACCTCGAACGCGCCTGCCAGGCGTCCCTGGAGCGCTCGCGCCTGCGCCGGCGCGCCATGGCGCAGCGGCTGGCCGTCGTGCGCCGCCGCCGCCGACGCTCGAGCAGCACCTCGGTCGCCGTCATCGGTGCCGTGCTGGCCCTCGGCGGGCCGCTCGCGCTGGCGCAGACCAGCGCGCAGGCGCCCGCGCCCACCACGCTCGCCGCCGGCTCGTCCGGCTCCTCCGTAACCGCCCTGCAGGCCGCCCTCGGCGTGTCGCAGACCGGCCGCTTCGGCACCGCCACGGCGCGTGCCGTGCGGAAGTTCCAGCGCGCGCACGGCCTGACGGTCGACGGCATCGTCGGCCCGCAGACCGCCGCGGCGCTCGGGCTGCCGTCGGCGCCGTCGGCCGGCGCAACCGCCGCCTCGACGGCGACGTCGGGCTCCGGCGCCTCCGGCGACGCGAGCTCCACCCTGGCCAAGATCGCCCAGTGCGAGTCCGGCGGCGACCCGACCGCGGTCTCCGCCGACGGGCACTACCGCGGCAAGTACCAGTTCACCCGCTCGACCTGGAAGCAGATGGGCGGCAGCGGCGATCCGGCCGCGGCGCCCGAAGCCGAGCAGGATCGCCTCGCCGCCGCGCTGCTGGCCGCGCAGGGCACGTCGCCCTGGCCGGTCTGCGGCGGCGGCGCCTAGGCCAGCGAGGCCGAGGCCCACGACGGCCAGCCGTCGCCGCCGGAGGTGGGTCCCCGGTCGCGACAGCGACAGAGTCTCTTGGCCGACAACCACCGTTGCAGCGGAAGCGTCGCCGTCGTGCGACGCTTCCGCGCGGTGACCCCGCCCGACCAGCTCTCGCTCACGCTCGGCCCGTACTTCTCCGTGGAGGTCGAGGACCGCTTCAGCGCGGGCCTCACGGGTCGGCACGATCGCAACTATGTGTCGCCGGCACAGCCGCGCGGCGACGCGCTCACGCTCGCCGCGCTCCTGCTCGACATGGGCGCCGACCTCGACGGCGACGGGCCCTGGCAGAAGGCGCTCGCCGGCGGCCGGCGGACCGTCCGGCTGGTCGCCGCGCCCGACCCCGCCTGAGCGGCCGCCGCGACGTGGCGCGCCCACGTCCGGTTTCGCGCTCAAGTTCCGCGGGTACTGGCCGATCACCGGAGAAGCGTCGGCGTTCCTCCTCCTCGCCCTCGTGACCTTCCTCACCGGAGCCCCCTGTGCCAGCAGGGGGCTTCGGCGTTTAACGCCGGCTGGAGCCGCTCACGACGGGCCGATCAGCCGGATCGTCAGCAGGCCCGCGGCCATCGCGGCGATGCCCAGCGGCACGCCGATGGCGGAGAACCGCCGGATCGACGGCCGGATGCCGGACGCCTGGGCGGCCCTGAACCACAGGTACGCCGACAGCGAGCCGGTGACGGCGAGGTTCGGCCCGAGGTTGAGGCCGAGCAGCAGCGCGCGCGGATGCGGTGGCGGAGCGGCCGACAGCAGCACCGCCGCCGGCAGGTTGTTGAGCCCGACCGCCGAGACCGCGCCGACGACGGTGGTCTCCCACGCCGAGGCACCGGCCAGCAGGTCGGTCGGTGCCGACCACGCCCGCCCGAGCAGGCCGAGCAGGACGCTGAGCGCGAACAGCGTCGCGAGCACGAGCGGCCCCACGGCCGCGACGGCGCCCGCCGTGCCGAGCCGGCCCTCCCGGATGCGGATCGCGACGGCGACGAGGCCGACCACCAGGACCGGGACGCCCGGATGCGGCAGCACGAGGACGAGCACGGCCGCGATCCCGCAGGCGATGGCGCCGAGCCGACGCGGGCCGCGAACGCCGGGGGAAGCACGATGGCCTGGGTCTGGGGTTGCGTGTGGGGTCAGACCCCGAGCGCGTCGCGCCGGCGGTGGTCCGTCGACCGGGGTGGTTGGGTCAGACCCCGGCCACGCCGCGACGCCCTCAACTCCACACGCAACCCCAGACCGCGCTGCCCGCCACCCCTGCACCACCACCAACCCCGCCGCCGTCACCGCCGCCGCCGCGAGCGCCGCCGGCAGGATCCGCCCCGCGAACGTCGCCCCGCCCACCGGCTCGTCGGCGAGCACGAGCAGGTTGGTGAGGTTGGCTCCGGGCAGCAGCAGCGACGACGCGTTGGCCATAAGAATCGACCCGTACAGGAACGGCTCCTCGTCGAGGCGCGCGCCGCGGGCGGCGCCGATCAGGATCGGCGTGAGGAACACGACGGCCGTGTCGAGGTTCAGCAGGGCCGTGACGATCGCGACCAGCAGCAGCGCCACGAGCAGCAGTCGCCGCGGGGCGGTCGTCACGCCGAGCAGCCGCGCGCTGGCCCAGCGGAAGAGGCCGTCGACGTCGGCGACCAGCCCGAGCAGCAGCAGGCCCGTGACCAGCAGGAAGGGGCCCTGGGCCTGGCCGGCCGCGTCGCGGGCCCGGGCGTCGAGCACGAACGCGACGACGGCCCCCGCCAGCACGGGCGCGGCGGCCAGCCGGAGCGCGAGCCTCCCGTCCACGGCGCGCAGGGTGCCCCGGCGGCGTGGGGCCTAGTCAGTCGAGCCCGAGCGTTCGCGCTCGGGATGGGTGACGGAACGATCTCAATCGAGCCCGAGCGTTCGCGCTCGGGACGGGTGACGGAACGATCTCAGTCGAGCCCGAGCGTTCGCGCCCAGATCGTCCAGAGCACGTCCACGCAGGCCGCCGGGTCCGCGTCGGGGTCGCGGCCGAGCATGTCCATCAGGAACACGCCGTTCATGAGGTTGAGCGCCCGCGTGGTGGCGCGCACGTCCGGCACCGGGCGGACGCGCCCGGCGGCGATCGCCTCTTCGAAGATCGCCGCCGTCAGGTCGATCGACCAGTCCTGGAAGCCGCGGTAGGCGCGCTCGACCTCGGCGTCGTGGCGCGCGGCGTCGTCGATCGCGCGCAGGATGGGACCGTGGCGGCGGAAGACCTCCACGGTGTGCTCCAGCACGCGGCGCAGGTACTCCGGCTCGGCCGGGTCGCCGGAGTCCACCAGCCCGGACCGCAGGTCCTCCAGCAGGCTGAGCACCAGCGCGCCGAGGCTGTCGAAGTGGCGGTAGAAGAGCGTGCGCGCCAGGCCGGCCTCGGCCATGACCGCGTCCACGCTGAGGTCGCGGTAGCTGCCGGCGACCAGCAGGCGCGCGGCGGCGTCGCGGATGCGGTCGCGCGCCTGCGCCTTGGGGATGCGCGCGGCGCGGCCGCCCATGGTCGCCGGTGTTGACACGGTGTCGCAAGTATGGCACCGTCGCTGTTGCGACACGGCGTCGCAACCCTGCTCCCCACACGCCCACACCATGAAGCCCATCTCCGTCAGCACCACCGTCGACCGCCCGCGCCAGGAGGTGTTCGAGCACCTCGACGTCCTCGCCAACCACCTTCCGTTCCTCGACCACTTCATGGTCGACGCACAGCTGAGCGGCCCGCCTTCGGGTGTCGGCGCGCACGTGCGCTTCCGGGCGCTCTCGCCGGGGCGCAGCGAGTGGATGGAGTCGACGGTGGCCGCCGTCGAGCCCGGCGTCAGCGTCGCCGAGGACACCGTCGGCGCCCGCGGTCGCCGCCGCCTGCGCGGGACCTACCGCCTCGCCGACGCGGGTCCCGACCGGCGCTCCACGCTCGTCACGTTCGAGCTCGTGACCGTCGACGCGCCGGCCGTCGAGCGCTTGGCCGCGCCGCTGGTGCGGCCGTGGCTGACCAAGCAGAACGCCAGGGCGCTCGCGCGGCTCAAGGAGCAGCTGGAGGGACGGGACGCCGCGACCGCCGCGGCCTGAACGCGGCGCCTGTCGCATACTGATGGGGGCC
Source organism: Baekduia sp. (assembly GCF_035318805.1). Taxonomy (GTDB): domain Bacteria; phylum Actinomycetota; class Thermoleophilia; order Solirubrobacterales; family Solirubrobacteraceae; genus Baekduia. The sequence goes on along the minus strand of NZ_DATHDY010000026.1, from coordinate 8,977 downwards.
CGCGTGCGACCGTGCCGGCCCGCCACGATGCGTCCCCTCCTCCTTTCCGGCGCCGCCTGCGCCCTCCTGCTCGGCGCCTGCGGCGGCGGCGACCGCCCCGCCGCGACGCCGGCGGCCGTCCGCGTCGCCGTGACCGAGCCGGGCGACCTGGGCGCCGTACGCGACGCCAGCGTCCGGGTGCGCGGGACCGTGCGCCCGGCGACGGCCACGGTGACGGTCCGCGGCGCGCGCGCGAGCGTGTCGGGCGGAGCGTGGACCGCGGACGTCGACCTCGAGCCGGGCGTCAACCTCGTCGACGTGCTGGCCAGCGCGGGCCGCGCCAAGCCCGCGCTGACCGTGGTTCGCGTGCGCCGCCTGATCGAGGTCCAGGTGCCCGACCTCGTCGGGGACACGGTCGACGAGGCCCGCGGGCAGCTCGGCGACCGCGGGCTGAAGGGTGAGTTCCAGCAGTCCGGTGGCGGCTTCTTCGACGAGCTGCTGGGCGGCAAGCCGAAGGTCTGCGCGACCGACCCGGCCGCCGGCGCCCAGGTCGACCCCGGCGCGACCGTGCAGGTGACGGTCGCGCGGCGTTGCTGATGAGCTAGGGGAACACTGGCCCAGAGGGCCAGGTTCCCTTGCGGGTCTTCGCCCAGGGGGCGAAACCCGCGGCGGTTAGCGACCCGCGCTCCTAGGGGTGCCGTAGGCGACGGCCAGCCGTCGCCGCCGGAGGTGGGTCCCAGTCGCGATAGCAACACAGTCTCCTACGCGCGCGGCTCGGTGGCGATCAGGTCGATCGCCGGCTTGCCGTTGCGGCGCACGACGCCGAGGACGATCCGGCCCGTGATGGGCGCGGCGCCGTCACGGGTCACGGTGTAGCGACCCTCCGCGCGGCCGACGCGTCCACCGGTGACCGTCAGGTCGCTCAAGGCGTACTCCTTGACCTTGTCGGCGGCGAACTGGCGGTGGTACTCGCCCACCACCTGCGGGCGCCCGCTCTGGACGTCGCTCGGGCTGAAGCGGCGCACGGCCGGCGTGAGGAGGCGGCGCAGGGCCGTGTCGTCCTCGTTGGTGTAGGCGTCGGCGAAGGATTCCGCGACCGACCGGACCTCGCCGCCGCCCAGCGGACCGGTGGGCGTGCCGTCGCCACCACCGGCCCAGCGCACGACCAGGATCGCCGGCAGGGCGAGCACGACCACGGTGGCGCCGAGCGCGAGCTTGCGGCCCCGGCCTCGCTGGACCTTGACCGCCGCCGGGCGCGTGGGACCGGTCGTAGGCCGGGCCTGCGCCGCGCCGTTGGCGCGCAGCCCGTGCGCGCCCGCGTGCTCGGTCGCGGGCCCCGCGGGCGCCAGCGCGGTGGCCGTCGCGCCCGCCGCGACGATCGCGGTCGCGGCGGCCGCCGGGGCGATGCGGGTCGGCTCGGCCTGCTCGGGCGTGGCGGCGCCGGTGGCGACGCTGCCGCGGCCCGTCGAGACGTGCTCGCCCGCCGCGGCCGCGCGCGCCGCGCGACCCAGGTCGCCCGCCGACGGGAAGCGACCGGCCGGCTCCTTGGCCAGCGCCCGGGCCAGCACCGAGTCGAACGCCGCCGGGACGCCGAGCGTGTCGGACGGCCGCGGCGGCGGGTCGTGCAGGTGCGCCGTGATCGTGACCGGGACGGTGTCGCGCCGGAACGGCGGCGTGCCGGTCAGCGCGGTGAAGAGCACGCAGCCGAGCGCGTAGACGTCAGCCCGCGCGTCGGTCGGCTCGCCGCACAGGTGCTCGGGCGCCATGAAGTCGACGGTGCCGATCCAGTTGCCGCTGTCGGTGATCCGCGTCTCGGAGGACTGGACGCGCGTGATCCCGAAGTCGCTCAGGTACGCGTGATCGCCGGCGATGAGGATGTTGGCGGGCTTGACGTCGCGGTGCACGAGCCCGGCGGCGTGCGCGGCGTCCAGGGCGTCGCCGACCTGGGCGACGACCGACGCGGCGCGCGCGGGCGCCAGGCGGCCCTCGCGGCGCAGCAGCGCGTGCAGGTCCGTCCCCGGCACGTAGCGCATGACGAGGTAGAGGTGGCCGTCCTCCTCGCCCGCGGCGTACACCGGCACGACGTTGGGGTGCTCGATGGACGCCGTCATCCGCGCCTCGCGCTCGAACCGCTCGCGCACGTCGGGGTCCGACGCCTGCTCGGTGGCGATCAGCTTGAGCGCGACGGGACGCCCGAGCCGCAGCTCGGTCGCCCGGTAGATGACGCCCATCCCGCCGCGTCCGAGGACGCCCTCGATGCGGCAGCCGGCGAACTCGCTGCCTGTCTCGAGGTCGGCCATGCCCCTCTATTCTGCCGCGTGTGCGGCCGCAGGCTCCCGACGACCTGGAGGGGTGCCGTAGGCGGCCAGCGAGGCCGAGGCCCACGACGGCCAGCCGTCGCCGCCGGAGGTGGGTCCCCAGTCGCGATAGCGCTAGTAGATCAGCGAGATCGTGCGTCCTCCCGTGCGAAGCTGCGCCTTGACCAGATTGGGGCCATCGCTGCGCGCCCAGTCGAGGTGCAGCGTGAGCTGCGAGTCTCCGGCTGGCACATCACCTTCGACGAGGGTGACCCGGTTGGGACGGAGCCCGTAGCGGAGCGCTCCGATCGTCGCATGCTGTTTCCGCGCGGTCCCGTGGAAAAAGAGGCGGACCCTCCCCGGTTGATCGAGCCAGAAGGCCATCTGCAGCGCCGGGGTGCAGCGGCGTGCCGCGGACGTCGATCGCCTCACGATGCCATCGACGATGGCGAAATCGGGCGGCGCTGGACGATCGCACGGCAGCTCGAGCCGCGACACGAGTCGAGGCGAGCTGGTGGGCTCGGTCTCGACCACCCGACCGCCCAGTGTGTCCTGTGCCACCGTGTGCTCCCCGTAAAAGCGCCACCGATCGACCGTGTCGAGCAGGAGCAGTCGATGAGGAGTCGCGCCGCAGGCGACCCCGAACGAGATCGTGCCACCGGCCTGGACGTGATACTCACAGGCATTGCCCAGCAGTTGCTGGCCCTGAGCCGGGATCCCAGTCAGCCAGAACTGCTGCGCGATATGCGGGCTGTAGTAGTCAAGGAGCGAGAGCCCGCGCGCGCTGCGGCTACCGGCGAGGAAGGCCACAGGCCCATTGGCGCGGTCCAGCCAGGCCTTGTCCTCGGGAAGATATGAGCGGATGCGGGCTGACGTGGTGATCACGTGACGCCAGGACAGGACGTCTTGGACGACCAGCACAGCGAACGTGATCACGACGGTCGACGCCCAGGACGCGGCGGTCGTGGGGGTGCGTGCTGCGGCCCACAAGCCGACCACCGCGACCGCGACCGCGCTCGCGAGAGCCACCGAAGGCCCGAGGTGCGTCACGGTTCTGACTGCCTCGGTCGTGGACCATGTTGCCGCTTCGATCACGACGAGCTGATGCTCAGGCATCTGAAGGAGCACGACGGCGAGCATTCCGCCGACGGTCAGCGCAGCTGCACGTGAGATCCGTTGCCGCGAAACGGCGACAACCATCAGGGTGAACATGAGCGGGAGGACGTAGTCGACGTACCGCTCGATCCCATTCCCAACCGAGGGGGCTGCGGCCAGATACGCCCCGCTTTGCAGGGCCAAGGCGCCTGTGACGAGGCAGGACATGGTCAACAGCGGACCGATGTCGTCATGGCGCCAGGCCGGTCGGGAAAGGGCGAACGTCCCAGTCAACAATGCCGGCAGGAACCCCGAAAGGATGACGAGCTCCGTCAGCTGAAGGCCGGTCTTGCTCAGCACGAGCTCCCGCGGTGGCACCGAGTGGCCGAACAGAGGGCCGTAGTCCCCGGCCGCCGACGGCAGGGCAAACACGGCGAGCAGCAGCATGAGCGTCACGGACCCCGAGGCGACCAAGAACCGGCGGTGGGCGGCCAGCCGCTGTCGCCGGTGCCCCGACGATCTGAGGGCGTCGAGCGCGATGGCCAGTGGCATGACCGGTATGAGCACGATCAGCTGCGGGCGCGCCCATATGGCGAGCAGCGTGAAGCCCAGCGCGCCCCGCCATAGCCGGCTTCCGGGTCTGCGCAGCGCGGCGACCGTGCAGCAGAGAGCGGCGGTCGAGAGCGGGAGGGCGAGGGCCTCGGTGAGTGTGAAGGCGCTGGTCAGCATCCAGGTTCCGGCGACCGACAGCGCTGCCGGCGCCAGGGCGCGACGCGGGCCGACGAGGGTCCGGGCGAGCAACCACACCGGGACGACCTGGCTGCAGAGCGCCAGCGTGCCGAGGATCGTCGATGCCTCGCGCGCCTGGACGGCGGAGTGAAACAGCCACCAGGCCGGGGCGATGAAGTACACGTAGAGCGCGGCGGTCTGGTCGACGTGTTGGCTATGGCCCGTCCCGCGCCAGACGAACCCGTGCCCGTGCACCAGCGACCGAGCGAGCTGGGAGTACCGGGCCTCGTCCGGGAAGATGAACGGGACCTCCACCTGCCGTCCGAGCACGAGGTAGAGCCCGACTGCCACGGCGTAGAGCGTCGCCACGGCGGAGGGTCGGCCGAGCCAGGCGCCGAAGCGGCGATCGCCCGTGCCGGCGGCGACGGCTTCTGGGACGGCTGAGGACGGTTCGGTGGCGTGCGCCATGACGGGGCCGATCGAAAGGCCACGACGCCCCCACCGAAGGGAGACATGGATCGCCGCGCAGCCTGACCGGCGACAGCCGTCGAGGCCAGAGCCAACCGGCCCGATGTAGATCCGCTGCACGCCGGACGTCCGGTAGGTCCTCGCAAGCGAGAACATGGTCTTGAGCCGGTTGGCCGCGCGTCGTGCTGCACGGGCGTGCACGATCGCTACTCACGCCGATCGCGAACTTGCGTCGACCAATCGCGGCCGGCCCTGCACGATGGTTCGCATGACCACCTCCTCCTCCTCCGTCCTCCAGGTCGGCGACGACACGTTCGCCGCGGAGGTCCTCGAGTCCGACGTTCCCGTCCTCGTCGACTTCTGGGCCGCCTGGTGCGGCCCATGCCGCGCCATGCACCCGATCCTCGACCAGCTCGCCGCCGAGCGCGACGACCTGCGCGTCGTCGGCCTCGACGTCGAGGCCCATCAGGTGACCGCGGCCCGCTACGGCGTGCTCTCGATGCCGACGTTCCTCGTCTTCCGCCACGGCGAGCCGATCCTCCAGCTCGTCGGCTCGCGCCCACGGCGGCGGTTGGAGCAGGAGTTGGCCGCGGTCCTCTAGACCCCGCCGGCGCCCAGGGTCGCGCGCAGGTGCTCGTGGAGCAGGCGCGCGACCGGCGCCAGCCCGGCGCGGCGGCTCAGCAGCGACAGCGCGTGGCGGGCCAGCGGGGCGGCGGGCGCCGCGACCCCGACCTCCGGCCCCGGCACCGCCAGCCACGACGCGGGCACGAGGCTCACGCCCAGGCCGGCGCCGACGAGGAAGCGCACCGCCGTCGGCTCGCCCACCTCGAAGAGCGGGACCGGGCCGAAGCCCTGCTCCGCGCATGCGGCGAGGACCGACTCGCGCAGCGCGGTCCCCGGCTCGCCGAGCACGAACGAGCGGTCCCGCACGTCCCAGAGCCGGACGCCGGTCGCGCCGGCCAGCGGGTCGTCGGGCGCGACCAGCAGGACCAGCGGCTCGTCTCCCAGCGCCACGGCGTCGAGCTCGTCGCCGAGCGCGCCGGCGCCCGCCGCGCCGCCCGGCAGCGCCGCGACCGCCACGTCGACCGAGCCCTTGGCCACCAGCTCGACGACCTCGCCCGGCGCGCCCTGGCGCAGCGCGATCCGCACGCCCGGATGCTCGGCGCCGAACCGCGCCAGCGCGGGCGCCAGGCGCAACGCGTCGCCCGTCGTCGCCGCGGCCCGAACGCCACCGCGCAGCGTGCCTGCGTGCTCGTCCATCGCCGCCCGGGCGCCGGCGACGTCGGCGAGGATCGCCTCGGCGCGCGCCAGGAGCTCCTCGCCCGCGGGGGTCACCTCGACGCCGCGCGGCGTTCTCCGCAGCAGCGCGAGCCCCAGCTCGGCCTCCAGCCGTCGCACCTGCTGCGAGACCGCCGACTGCGTGACGTAGAGGTCCTCGGCGGCGCGGCGGAAGTGCCGGTGGCGCGCAACGGCGGCGAAGTACTCGAGCTGTCGCAGGTCCATTGCGGTGCATTCTGACCGGCGTTCGGCGGAAGGGCCGTCGGAGGCCCACTAGCGTGAGGCGCATGGCCGCCACCGACGTCCAGCTCCTGGAAGGGCTCGTCCACGACGTGCTCAGCGAGCAGTGCGGCACCGAGTTCGCCGACGCCGTCCAGTGGCTCCACGCCACGGCGGCCCGGGTCCGCCAGGGCGACGAGGGGGCGGCGAGCGCGCTCTTCGACCGCCTCCACGAGCTGCCCGAGGACGGGCTGGAGCCGATCATCCGCGCCTGCTCGCTGCAGCTCCAGCTCGCCAACATCGCCGAGGAGCGCGAGCGGCTGCGCCGCCGGCGCGGGTACGACGTCGAGGGGGCGCGGCAGCGCGAGTCGCTCGCCGAGACCGCCCAGCTGCTGGCCGACCACGACGTCGACAACGCCCGCGCGCTCCAGGACCTGCACGTCGAGCTCGTCCTCACCGCCCACCCGACCGAGGCCGCCCGCCGCTCGGTGCTCGACCACCAGTGGGAGATCTCCGAGCTGCTGGACCGCGTGGAGGACCCGCGCACCGGCCAGTCCCGGCGTCAGGTGCTGCTCTCGGAGCTGCGCGAGGTCCTGACGGTGTGGTGGCAGACCGACGAGGTCCGCCGCGCGCGGCCCCACGTCGAGGACGAGGTGCGCCGCACGCTCTACGTCTTCGAGTCGGTGCTCTACGACGCGGTGCCCGCCGTGCTCGACGAGCTGGAGCGGGACCTCGCGCCGCTGCCCGCGGCCCCCGTGCTGGAGTTCGCCTCGTGGCCGGGCGGCGACATGGACGGCCATCCCGAGGTCGGCGCCGACACCGTCACCCGGACGATCGAGCTGCACCGCCGCGCCGCGCTCGGGCTCCTGCGCCGCCGCGTCGCCCGGCTGGCGGGCCGCTTCGCGCACTCCGAGCGGCGGCTCGAGGTCAGCCCGGAGCTCCAGGCGTCGCTGGACCGCGACGCGGCGGAGCTGCCGACCGCCGACGTCCTCGGCCGGCCGCACCAGGCGTGGGAGCCGCTGCGAACCAAGTTGGGGTTCATCGAGCACCGGCTGCGCAACACGCTCGCGGCCCGCGGCGGCGAGCCCGGCTACGACAACCCGGCCCAGCTGCGGGCCGACCTCGAGCTCGTCGCCGGCTCGCTGGGCTCCGCGCACGTCGCCGCCGGCGCGATCCGGCGCCTGCTGCGCCAGGTCGACATCTTCGGCTTCCACCTCGCGGGGCTCGACCTGCGCCAGAACGCGACGGTCATCGACGCCGCGGTCGAGGCGCTGCTGCCCGGCTACGCCAACGCCGCCGAGGCCGAGCGCCAGGCGCTCCTGGCCGACGCCATCGCCGCGGGCCGCATCGGCCTGGAGCGCCGCCCGCCCGGCACCGCCGGCGAGCTGGTCGCCGCGCTGGACGCCGCGGCGCTGGCGGCCGAGGCCTACGGCCCGGAGGTGGTCCGCTGCCTGATCGTCTCGATGACCGAGAAGCCATCGCACGTCCTCGGCGCCCGCTGGCTGGCGGAGCGTGCGGCGCGCCGCACGCCCGGCAACCAGGACGCGCTCGACCTGCGCTTCGTCCCGCTCTTCGAGACCCTCGACGACCTCGGGCGCGCCCCCGAGACGATGGCCGCGCTCTACGCCTCGGCGCCCTACCGCGCGCTGCTGCGCGAGCAGGGCGACCGCCAGGTGATCATGTTGGGGTACTCGGACTCGGGCAAGGACGGGTCCTTCGTCGCCAGCCAGTGGGCGTTGCGCGGCGCCCAGCAGGAGCTCGCCCGCCAGGCCGCCGACAACGGCCTCGAGCTCGAGCTCTTCCACGGCCGCGGCGGCTCGACCTCGCGCGGCGGCGGGCCGACCTACCGCGCGATCGTCGCGCAGCCGACCGGCTCGCTGCACGGCCGCATCCGCATCACCGAGCAGGGCGAGACGATCTCCGCGCGCTACGGGCACCCGGAGCTGGCCGAGCGCTCGCTGGAGCAGACGCTGAGCGCGGTGCTGCTGGCCTCGAACGTCGCCCGGCCGCCCGCGCCGGAGGACTGGCGCGCCGAGATCGACCGCATGGCGCGCCGCTCGCGCGAGACCTACCGCGCCCTGGTCTACGACGATCCCGACTTCGCGCGCTTCTTCTTCCAGATCACGCCGATCGAGGCGCTGAGCGAGCTCAACATCGGCTCGCGCCCGCCGTCGCGCGGCGGCGACGGATCGATCGAGTCGCTGCGGGCGATCCCGTGGGTGTTCGCGTGGACGCAGAACCGCATCCTGCTGCCCTCGTGGTACGGGGCCGGCACCGCGCTGGCCGAGGGCGACCTCGACCTCCAGCGCGCGATGCACGCCGACTGGCCGTTCTTCGCGACGATGATCTCCACCCTGGAGATGGCGTTGTTCAAGACCGACCTCGGCGTCGCCGAGCGCTACCTGGAGCTGGTCGACGCCGACCTGCGCGAGCACTTCTGGCCGCAGATCGCCGCCGAGCACGAGCGGGTCAGGGACCGCGTGCTGGCGATCACCGGGACGACGCGGCTGCTGGCCGGGGCGCCCGAGCTGCAGGAGCGCCTCGCCCATCGCGACCCATGGGTCGACCCGCTCTCGCACCTCCAGGTCGAGCTGCTGCGCCGCACGCGGGCCGACCCGAGCGTGGATCGCCAGGCGCTGCTGGGCACCGTGACCGGGATCGCCTTCGGGCTGCGCAACACGGGCTGAGCGGCGCGGCGGTCGCGCCCAGGGCGCGACGCGCCGTGCGGAAGCGCGGGGCGCGCCTAAGAACCTCTTTCAGAATCAGCGTGTGGGCTGAGCGGCGCGCATTCGTGGATGCCGCAGGCCCTGGCCGCGGTGAGTCGTGCTGGTGGCCCGGCGATCCGCGGCCGGGGACTGCGGCGCCGCGAGGCGCCCCGCTCCGACCGTGCTCTTTCTGAAAGCGGTTCTAAG
>NZ_DATHDY010000025.1:0-70853 GCF_035318805.1 Baekduia sp. | reverse complement strand
CGCCGAACTCCTGATCCTCGGCGGCATCGACCGCGGCGGCCTCGGCCAGCACCCGCTCGGCGATCGCGCGCAACTGCCGGGTCTCGGCGTCGAGGTCGGCCTCGGCCTTGAGCATCCGGTCATAGCTCATCGCCTTGTGCCTGGAGGCGTTGGCGCGCAGCTTGGTGCCGTCGACGGCCAGCGCGTGCAACCGCACCAGCCCGGCCCTGCGACAGAGCCCCAAGCTCTGCACGAACAACTCGGCCAACGCCTCCAAATGCCGGGCGCGGAACCGGGCGATCGCACGGTAGTCGGGCTGCTGGCCGGCGCACAACATCCGCACCGCGACATCACGATGCGTCGCGGTCTCAAGCTTCCGCGACGACGTGATCCCGATCGCGTAGCCATAGACCAACAACTTGACCATCAACCTCGGGTCATACGGCGGAAAGCCACGCTCCTCGACATAGGACTCGTAGATCGCCGACAGATCGAGGACCTCCTCGACCAGGTCCTCGACGAAGTGCGCGAGATCCCCATCGGGCACCCACTCCCGCGCGTCGGGGGCCATCAACAACACCTGCCCCGGCCGATAGGGCCGGAACGTCTTCGACGCCCCCGCCGGCGCACGCCTGACGGCGGGCACCTCCACCGCCTCGACCTCGATCAACCGATCCGGCAACCCCGACGACGACATGACGCGCATCGTCCCCGGCGACCCGGACGGGTTACAGACCCACGCTCCTAGATTGCGACCTCCGTATAGGCGCGTTGGCGCTCAGGCGAGCTATACACAGAGACGTCTGGTCCAAGGAGGGAAGGGGTCTACTCGTGCTGTCTCGTCTTACGCCGTCGCTGGTGCGCCAGCAGCGCCAGGAACGGCGCGTACGGCCGTTCTGTCGCATCTCAGGTCGGTCGTCGCGCTGGTGCTCGCCTGCGCGGGGGGTGCCACCGCGGCGTCCACGCTCATCACCGGCAAGCAGATCGAGAACTCGTCGCTCACCGGCGCCGACATCCGCAACGCGTCGCTGAGCGGCGACGATCTCGATGTCGCGTCGATCGGCCCGTCGCGGCTCAGCCAGGCGCTGGTGGAGCAGATCGGAAAGGCCGCGACGCCCGGGCCGGCCGGTCCCCCCGGCGCGCCGGGGCCCGCGGGTGCGGCCGGTGCGACGGGTCCGTCGGGGCCGTCGGCGCTGGCCAGCATCGTTGTCGCGCAGGGCAACAGCTACCTGTGCTCGGGCACGACCTCCTGCTCGATCGGCACGGCATACGCGGCGTGCCCGGCCGGCACGAAGCCGCTGGGCGGCGGCGTCTCGACGGGCGCGCTCAACGGCACGTTCATCGGCACCATCGCGACCAGCGGCACGACCAACGGCTACATGGTGGCGGGCGACAACTTCGGCGCCTCGAGCTCCACCGATCTCCTCGCGTTCGCCTACTGCTCCAAGGACGTCCAGAGCATCTCGTTCCCCAACGGGACGGTCCGCGTGGCGACCGTCGGGGAGCAGGCCAAGGAGCTCTTCGCGCAGCGCGCCGCCGCTCGGTAGGGCACGTGCGTCGAGGGACGACTGAACCGCGTATATCGCGGTTCAGTCGTCCCTCGACGTCGTGGTGTGAGGCCCTGGGGCGTTCCGCGCGGGCGTGTGGCAGGGGCGGGCGTGGTCCGGCGGCGACGACGAGTGCGTGAGCGGCGCCGCCGGCGCCAGCGGTCTGCCGCGGAGGCACGCCGGGAGGGTGGGCCTGTTTGGCGCGGTGTGGCCGCGGCGTTGGGGCCCACCCTGGGCGCGCGCGGCGGGTGGGCCTGTTTGGCGCGGTGTGGCCGCGGCGTTGGGGCCCACGCTGGGCGCGCGCGGCGGGTGGGCCTGTTTGGCGCGGTGTGGCCGCGGCGTTCGGGCCCACCCTGGGCGCGCCGGGCCCGCGCGCCGGCGGCAGGCCTCCCGCGCCGCGCACGACGCGAACCGCGGTCGTCACTGCACCTCCCGACGCCGGCGGCGCAGGCGCCCAGCCGCTCGCGCCGCATGCCCTGGCGCCGGCCCCACGTGCGTCGAGGGACGACTGAACCGCGTATATCGCGGTTCAGTCGTCCCTCGACGTGGCCCCGCGGCGCGGCGCGGGACCGCGCCCGCGCCCCTATTTCACCGAGCCGGCCAGCAACCCCTGGACGAAGTAGCGCTGGAAGGCCAGGAAGACCATGAGCGGGATCGCCAGCGAGACGAACGAGGCGGGTGCGATGAGCTCGATGTTGGTGCCGAACTGGCGCAGCTGGGAGAAGATCGCCACCGTGATCGGCTGCGTGTTGCGGCCGAAGGTCAGCGCGACGATCAGGTCGTTCCACGTCCAGAGGAACTGGAAGATGGCCAGCGAGGCGATGGCCGGCAGGCCGAGCGGCAGGATCAGCTTGAAGAAGATCCGCAGCTCCGAGGCGCCGTCGATGCGCGCCGACTCCAGGATGTCCTTGGGGATGCCCGCGAAGAAGTTGCGCAGCAGGAAGATCGCGAACGGCATCCCGAAGGCGACGTGGAACAGGATCAGCCCGAAGACGGTGTCGAACAGGCCGGCGGTGTTGTACAGCGAGAAGATCGGGATCAGCGCGACCTGGATCGGCACCACGAGCAGGCCGATGACGATCACGAAGAGCACGTCGCGCCCGGGGAACTCCAGCCACGCGAACGCGTAGCCGGCCAGCGCCGCGACGATGACCAGGATCAGCGTGTTGCCCACCGCGATCTCCGCGGTGGTGATCAGCGCCTTGGTCAGGTCGTTGTTGTCGAAGAGCGCGTTGTAGTTGGCGAACGTCGCCTGGCTGGGGTGCGCGACAACCTTCCACCAGCCCTGCTCGGCGATCGAGCCGGCGGGCATCAGCGACGTCAGGAACAGCCCGAGCGTCGGGACCAGCCACAGCAGCGCGATCACCGCGAGCAGGATCTGCAGCGGGAGCTTGCCCGCATAGCGCCCGATCTTCGCGGCCCGCGACTCCCGGGGCTTGGGCGCGACCGGCGCCGACGCGGCGGTCCGCGGGGCGGGGACGGTGGCAGCTTCCATCAGCTCTCCCTCTTGAACCGGCGCACGTTGAGCAGCAGCGCCGGGATGACCAGCAGGAACAGGAACGTCGCGATGGCCGACCCGAGGCCGAAGTCGTTGACGCCGCCGAACGACGTGCGCCACATCGCCAGCGCGATGACGTTGGCGTCGTCCTGGGACGAGCCCGGCGCGACGGACAGCACGATGTCGAAGACCTTCAGGACGTTGATCAGCATGGTGACGAAGACGACCGTGAGCACGGGGGCGAGCATCGGCACGGTGATGCGCCGGAAGACCTGCCACTCGGTCGCGCCGTCGGTGCGGGCGGCCTCGAGCACCTCGCGCGAGATGGCCGCCAGCCCGGCGGCGATGACCACCATCGCAAAGCCGGCCCAGACCCAGATGTAGGCGATCATCACCGCGGGCGTGATGAGCTGGGGCCCGAGCCAGGCGACCCCGTCGAACGGCTTGGCGAAGGTCTCCTTGCCGATGGCCGCGCGGTAGGTGCCCGCGCCGACGCCGGTGAACGCGAAGCCGCCGTCGGCGGCCGACTTGACGGTCTTGACCACCTTGCCCGACGCGTCGCGCAGCTCCACCGTCGCGCCCGGGATGCCCTGCTCCTGCGGCTCCACGACACCGGGCTTGCCGCCGCCGGGCTTGAAGTCGCGCCAGACGGTCCCCGTGACCTCGCCGGGCCGCGGCTGTGGCTGCGCGGCCTGCTTGGCGCCCTTGGGCAGCGCGTCGGGCGGGATCGCGGTCAGGCCGAGCAGCGCCGTGCCGCCGGGCCGCAGCGGCGTGAGCAGGACGAAGCCGTCGGTGACGTTGCCGCGCAGCGTCGGCGTCGCGGGGTTGGCCGCGGTCAGCACGCCCGCGGGCGTCACCGCGTCGTGGACGACCTTGATCCCCGCGTTGACCGCACCCTGGTTGGGGTCCTTCTCGTCCATGATGTGCCAGATCACGCCCGCGGCGAACATCGAGATCGCCATGGGCATGAACACCACGATCTTGAACGCCACCGACCAGCGGATGCGCTCGGTGAGCACCGCGAAGATCAGGCCGATGGCGACCACCAGCGCCGGCACGACCGCCAGCCAGAGCGCGTTGTTCTGGATGGCCTTGACCAGCGTGTCGCTGGTGAACAGCGTCCGGTAGTTGTCGAACCAGATGAAGTGGTCGCCCGTGCGGTCGAAGAAGCTCCGCACGACGGTGCGGATCGTCGGGTAGACGATCCACACCCCGAGGAACACGACGGCCGGTCCCAGGAAGACCGCCGTGACGGCGTGCTGACGCCAGCGCCCGCCGGGCGGGCGGGTCCGATTCGCCGGCAGAGGGGACTCGGATCCCCCGGGCGCCGGGGCGCGGGCGTCAGCGGCCATGGCCTAGTTGAAGGCCTTCGCGGCGGACGCCTCGAGCTTGCTCGCCGTGCCGTCCACGTTGGTGGGCTTGGCGAGGAAGTCCTGGAGGATCTTCCACTCGCCCTGACCGGGCGTCCCGCCGAAGGCCGCGGGCGCCAGGTCCGACATGTCGAACCGGAACGTCTTGGCCTGGGCGATCGCCGTCGCCGTCGTGCGCGTCACGTCGTCGGGGTAGGCGCTCTCGGGCACGCTCTTGTTCGGCGAGGAGAACCCGCCGCGCTGGACCCAGATCTGCGCCGCCTCGGGGGTGGCGAGGTACTGGACGAGGGCGCGGCCCGCCGGCGTGTCCTTGAACATCGCGATCGAGTCGCCGCCGCCGACCACGGAGGGGCCGGTCGTCCCGGTCTCCGGGAACGGGAAGACGTCGTAGCCCGTCTTGGCCTTCAGCTTCGTCTTGGACGCCACGACGCCCGGCACGAAGTCGCCCTCGATCACCTGCGCGCCCTTCGGGCTGCTGGTGAACACGTTCGACACCGAGGTCGGGAAGTCGGTCTCCAGCGCCCCGGAGGTGCCGCCGACCATGTTGGAGGAGTCGCCCAGCACGTCGGCCATCGACTTCAGCGCGGTCTTGACCGACGGATCGGTCCACTTGATCGCGTGCGTGGAGAGCTGGTCGTACTTGTCCCCGCCGGCCTGGCGGAGGTAGATGTTCTCGAACAGGTCGGTGAGCGTCCAGCCGTCGCCGCCGCCGATGGAGTACGCCGGCACGCCGGAGGCCTTCAGCGTCTTGGCGGCCGTGAGGAACTCGTCCCACGTCTTCGGCGGCGTGACGCCCGCGTTCTTGAAGGCGTCGACGTTGTACCAGACCGTCGACTTGTTGGCGCCCTTGAAGACGAAGGAGTACAGCTTCCCGTTGATCGTCCCGAGCTTCAGGAAGTCGGGGGTGTAGTTGGCCGAGATCTCGGCCTTGGCGAAGTCCAGCGGCTTCAGCGCGTTCTTCTCCTGGAACTGCTTGACCACGCCGGGCTGGCCGATCGCCGCGAGGTCCGGCGGGCGGCCGCCCTCGACGGCCGTGCCCAGCACGGTGGGGACGTTGTCGCCGGCCGGGTTGTACTTGACGGTCACCTTGGGGTACTTCTTGGTGAAGCCGTCGAGCACGGCCTGGAAGGACTTCTGCTCGTCGCCGGTCCAGATGCCGACGACCGAGAGGCTGCCCGAGACGTCGGCGGCGGGGGCCGTCGTCTTGGCCCCGGTCGAGCCCGCGCTCCCGCCGCTGTTGCTGTTGTCGTCGCTGCCGCAGCCGGCCGCGGCGAGCGCGACCGTTCCCAGCGCTGCGAGGGCGACCCCGCTCAATCGATGCGTGATCACGTGCCTGCTCCTCCTGCGTGGTCGTAGATGCCCAGACCCGTGTGCGGGTCGAAGAAGTGCAGCCCCGAGGTGTCGACGACGACCTCGACGTCGTCACCGGCCTTGGCGCGGGAGCGTGAGGAGAAGCGGCCGACCATGGCGCTCTCGGGATGCTCGGAGACGGGCGCCTGGCCGCCGACGTCCTCGGCCAGCTCGCGGATCTCGTCGGTGACCGCCGGACGCGCCTCGATGGTCAGGTGCATCATGATCTCCGAGCCGAGGGCCTCGCGGAGCGAGACCTTGCCGCGCAGCCGCCGGCTCGGCGGTGCGTCGCCGGCGACCGCGCCGTCCTCGAGGTCCTCGGGACGGATGCCCAGGATGACGTCGCGGTCCGCGTAGGCGGCCAGCGCGGGGCGCCGGGCCATGAGCGCCGCGTCGATCTCGAGGGCCTGGCCCTCGCCGATCTCGGCCAGCATGGCGTCGCCGTCGCGCACGAGGCGCGCCTCCATGAGGTTCATCGAGGGGCTCCCGATGAAGCCGCCGACGAACAGGTTGAGCGGATGGTCGTACAGCTCCTGCGGCGTGGCGACCTGCTGCAGCTCGCCCTTGCGCATCACCGCGACCCGGTCGCCCATGGTCATCGCCTCGACCTGGTCGTGCGTCACGTAGATCGTCGTCGTGCCGAGGTCCTGCTGGACCGAGGCGATCTCCGCGCGCATCTGCACGCGGAGCTTCGCGTCGAGGTTCGACAGCGGCTCGTCCATGAGGAAGGCGGCGGGCTGGCGCACGATCGCGCGGCCCATGGCCACGCGCTGGCGCTGGCCGCCCGACAGCGCCTTGGGCTTGCGCTGCAGGTAGGGCTCCAGGTCGAGGATCTTCGCCGCGCGCTGGACGCGCTCGCCGATCTCGCTCTTCGGCAGGCCCTTGACGCGCAGGCCGAAGGCGATGTTCTCGTACACCGACAGGTGCGGGTAGAGCGCGTAGCTCTGGAAGACCATCGCGATGTCGCGGTCGCGCGACGGCACGTAGTTGACGACGCGCTCGCCGATGCGCAGCACGCCCTCGGAGATCTCCTCCAGCCCTGCGGCCATGCGCAGCGCCGTCGTCTTCCCGCAGCCCGACGGGCCCACGAGCACCATGAACTCGCCGTCGCTGACGTCGAGCTCCAGATTCGAGACGGCACGTGTGCCGTCCGGATAGACCTTGCTGACCCGATCGAAGGTGACTTCGGCCACCGTTGCTCCTCTCTCCGCCCCTTAAGACGACGCAGGAGGCCTGATTGACGACGGGTGGCCGAAGATGATGTGGCGGATCGTGCGATGCTGACCGCCGATGTTGGGTCGCATCGTCAATCGCGGGACGTCCGACGTCTGGACTGCCACGGGGCACGGTGACGCCGACGATCGCCTCGTCGACGCCGCCCGCCTCGGGGACCCGGACGCGTTCGCCGTGATCTACCAGCGCTACAAGCTCGACGTGTGGCATCTCGCGTGGTTCTCCCTCCGCGACCACCACGATGCCGAGGACGCGGTGCAGGAGACGTTCCTCAAGGCGCAGCGCGCGCTGGGGCAGTACCGCCGCAACGAGACGCTGCGGCCCTGGCTGCTGACGATCTGCCGCAACGCGTGCCGCGATCGCCTGCGCGTGGCCCAGCGCCACGACGACGTCGCGTTCGACGAGGAGCTCGCCGTCGTCGCCGGCGCGGCGCCCGACCGCGAGGGCAGCATGGACTTCCACCGCGCGCTGTCGGCCCTCCCCGACGAGGACCGCGAGGCGTTCCTGCTCGTCGACGTGCTCGGCTGTCGCAGCGAGGAGGCCGCCCAGATCGCGGGCGTGCGCGCGGCCTCGACGCTGCGCTCGCGCCTCGGCCGGGCGCGACGCGCGCTGGCGCCGGCCGTCGCCGAGACCCCTGCGCCGCAGGTCGGAGCGGAGGTCTGGGGCGTCTTTCACTCAGCGCGCCAGAGTGCGCTGGTCCTCTCCGAGGAGGCGATCCGCCGCGGGCGCCATCCGGCCGACGCGCTGCTGGTCCGCCTGCACGAGAGCGGCGCCGGCGCGGCCGATCCCGCGGCCGGCAGCGACCTGGTGTCCTTCCTGGAGCGGCTGGACCGGCGCATCCCGGGCGAGCGCACGGTCCTGGCCGTGGTCGACGAGCGCCCGGCCGGCGCGGCGCCGTGGCTGGCCGGCCATCCGCGCTGGCGGATGCAGCGCGCGCCGACGCATGCGTCGTGGGTCGGCGAGGTCGACGCCGTGCTGGCGCGCTGCCTGCCGTGCACCGCGGCGGAGCGCGAGGCGCTGCGCGCGCTGCTCTGCGCCGACGAGGACTTCGTCTGGACGGGCGAGGCATGAGCCGCCGCCACGCGGGAGACCACTGCTGGGAGGAGGTGCTGGGGGGCGACGTGTCGCCTGCTGTTACGGCGCACGTCGCCGGCTGCCCGGACTGCGGTGCGCGCGTCGAGGGCGTGGAGCGTGCGGCGCGGACGGCTCGCGCGCAGGCGCCGCCGCCTCCGCCCGGCCTGGACGCGCGCGTGCTGGGCGCGCTGCGCGGCGACGTGGCGGGCGGCCGTGCTCCGCGCCGCCGGCGGGCGGGCGGGGCCGGCGGGGCGCGCGGGGCGGGCGGGCCGGTCTCCGGCTGGACCGCCGCGGCGCTGGCGTGCGCCGTCACCGTGCTGGTCCTCGGGCTGGTCCTGCGCCCGGTGTTCGACTACGCCGAGGCGATCGCGGTGCCGATCGTCCGGCTGACGGCCGACTGCGGGACGGGCACCGGCGGCGCGGGCGGGTCGGGCGATCCGCGGCGCCTGGTCGTCGCGGGCGTCTGGCACGGGGAGGAGGCACGGCGCTTCGCCCGGGTGCTGGAGGACTTCGAGCACCGCACCGGCCTGCGGGTCACGTACGCCTACGAGACGCGCAACATCGCCGCGGTGCTGCAGGCCCGGCTCAAGCGCGGCTGCGCGCCCGACGTCGCCGTGCTGCCGCAGCCGGGGCTGCTCGGCGACCTCGCGCGCAGCGGCCGGATCCAGCCGCTGGACGCGGGCACGCGCGCGCTCGTCTCGCGCAACTACGGCGCGACCTGGCGGGATCTCGCCACCGTCGACGGCCGCCTCTACGGCGTGTGGTTCAAGGCCGCCGACAAGTCGACGTTCTGGTATCGCCCCAGCACGCTCAAGCGCGCCGGCATCGCGGAGCCGCCGCGCACCTGGGACGAGCTGCTGGCCGACGCGCGGCGCCTGGCCGACCGCGGGATCCGGCCGGTCGCCGTCGCCGGCGCCGGGCCGTGGACGCTCACCGACTGGTTCGAGAACCTCTACCTGCGCAGCGCCGGCCCGGTGCCCTACCAGCGCCTGGCCGAGCACCGCATCAAATGGACGGACCCGAGCGTCCGGCGCGTGCTGCGCCAGCTCGCCGAGCTGCTCGGCGACCCGCGGCTGGTCGGCACGCCGGGCGAGATGCTGGAGACGAGCTTCGAGGAGTCCGTCGCGCAGGTCTTCGGCGCGCGCCCGCAGGCGGCGATGGTCTACGAGGCCGACTTCGTGCGCAACTTCCTGCCGCCGGCGGCCACGGCCACCGCCCGCGGCGGCGCCACCCGCGCCGTCGATGCGCGCTTCTTCGACTTCCCGACCGTGACCGGCGGGCGCCCGGGCGCGGCGGTCGTCGGCGGCGACGTCGCGGTGACCTTCAGCGGAACGGCCCCGGCCCAGCGGCTCATGCGCTATCTGGCCACGGCGGCCGCCGCCGCGCCGTGGGCGCGGGCCGGCGGGTTCCTGTCGCCCAACCGGTCGGTCGCGCCGAGCGTCTACCCCGATGCGCTGACGCGCCGCGCCGCCGCCACGCTGGCGCGCGCGACCACCGTGCGCTTCGACCTCTCCGACCTTCAGCCGCCCGCCTTCGGCGCCACCGCCGAGCAGGGCATGTGGGCGATCTTCCAGGACTTCCTGGCCGATCCCCGCGATCCGGACGCCACCGCGCGGCGGCTCGAGCGCGCCGCCGAGGCCGCCTGGGCGTGCGAGCGCGCGATCGCCGGACGCTGCTGAGCCCGGCCGGCGGCTAGGGGTGCCGTAGGCGGTCAGCGAGGCCGAGGCCCACGACGGCCAGCCGTCGCCGCCGGAGGTGGGTCCCCGGTCGCGATAGCGACACAGTCTCCTGGCGCCTTCAGCAAGCGTTCAGCTTGAGCGGGGAGGATCGCGCGATGCGCGTCCTGGTGGTCGACGACGAGCCGGCGGTCCGGGAGTCCCTGGAGCGGGTGCTCCGCCATGACGGGTTCGAGGTCGCCCTGGCCGGTGACGGCCGGGAGGCGATCCGGTGCCTGGCGGCGGTGCGCCCCGATGCCGTGCTCCTCGACGTCCTGATGCCGGAGCTCGACGGCCTCGAGGTCTGCCGGCGGATGCGCGGCGCCGGCGACCGCACCCCCGTGCTGATGCTCACGGCGCGCGACGCGGTCGGCGATCGCGTCGCCGGCCTGGACGCGGGCGCCGACGACTACCTGCTCAAGCCGTTCGCGCTCGAGGAGCTGCTCGCGCGGCTGCGCGCGCTGCTGCGCCGCTCAGGCTGGGTGGAGGATCCGCTCGTCCTGCGGTTCGCCGGCCTGGAGCTCGATCCGGTCGTGCACGAGGTGCGTCGCGGGGATCGCGAGATCGAGCTGACGCAGACCGAGTTTCTCCTGCTCGAGCTCTTCCTGCGCCATCCCCGTCAGGTGCTCACGCGCGACGTCATCTTCGACCGCGTGTGGGGCTACGACTTCGGTCCCGCGTCCAACTCGTTGGAGGTCTACGTCGGCTACCTGCGGCGCAAGACCGAGGCCGCGGGCGAGCCGCGCCTGCTGCACACCGTGCGCGGGCTCGGCTACGTCCTCAAGGAGCGGTCATGACGATCCGGCGCCGCCTCGTCCTGCTGTCGGCGGTCGCGGTCGCGATGGCGATCGCCATCGCGTCGGCGGCGGTCTACGTGCTCGTGCGCTCCGGCCTGCGCGCCGAGGTCGACACCGCGCTGCGCCAGTCGCAGAACAAGGCCTACGTGGTCGGCGCGGGCGCGCCGAGCCCGGACGAGCTCCTCGGCCCGTTGCCCGGGAAGAAGGTCGACGAGGTGGTGCGCGTCGCCCTGCCGTCGGCCAAGTTCGGCGACGCGACCGGCATCGCGCAGCTGGTGACCCGCAAGGGGAGCGTCGTGGCGTCGGTCAGCGGCGGGTCGCCGCTGCCCACCAGCGATCTGGGCTCCGTTCCCGCGATCGGGAAGGCCGCGCTGAGCGACCGGCACGTCAAGGGCGTGCACCTGCGGATGCTCAACACCCGGCTCCCCAGCGGCGAGGTCCTGATGGTGGCGCGGCCGCTCACGGAGGTGGACCGGACCCTGCGCAGCCTCCTCTGGGTCCTGCTCGCGGTGACGCTCGGCGGGATCGCGCTGGCCGCGGGGCTCGGCGTGCTGGTCGCTCGCGGCACGCTGCGACCGCTGCGGCGCATGACCGCCAGCGCCGAGCAGGTGGCGGCCACCCAGGACCTCAGCCACCGGCTGCCCGAGGGCGGGCGCGACGAGATCGACCGCCTGGGAGCTTCGTTCAATCAGATGCTCTCGGCGCTCGAGGCCTCGCGCGAGGCACAGCGCCAGCTCGTCGCCGACGCGTCGCACGAGCTGCGCACGCCGCTGACCAGCGTGCGCACGAACGTGGAGCTGCTCGCGCGCGCGCCCGACCTGCCGGGCCCGGAGCGCGAGCGGATCGTGACCTCGGTCGGCAGCCAGATCCAGGAGCTCGCCGTGCTGGTCGGCGACCTGGTCGATCTCGCCCGTCCCAACGGCATCGACCCGGAGGAGATCGTCGAGGACGTGCGGCTGGACCTGGTCGTCGCCGACGCCGTGGAGGCGATCCGCGACCACGCGCCCGGGCACGCGTTCGCGGTCGACGCGCAGCCATGCACCGTGAGCGCGTCGCGCCCGCGTCTGCACCGCGCCGTGCGCAACCTGCTCGACAACGCGGTCAAGTGGAGCCCGCCCGGGGCGGCGGTGGAGGTCGTCGTCGGCGACGGCGAGGTGACCGTCCGCGACCACGGGCCGGGCATCGCCGACGAGGACCTGCCCCACGTCTTCGACCGGTTCTACCGCGCCCCGGCGGCGCGGCGGCTGCCGGGCTCGGGCCTCGGGCTGGCGATCGTGCGCCAGGTCGCCGAGGCCTACGGCGGGACGGTCGTCGCCGAGCGCGCCGAGACGGGCGGCGCCCGCCTGCGGCTGCGCCTTTCACCGACTTCCTAACCGCCGTTCAGCCGGCTCTCATGTCCGGCCGTCTGGATGGGGTCCATGACGATCACACGGTGGACGAGGAGGCTCGCGATCGCGAGCGCGGCCGGGGCGGCGCTGGCAGCCGCGGGGTGCGGTGGCGGCGGCGGCTCCGGCGGCGATTCCGGGAGCCGCTCCGACGACGCCAAGGAGCTGGCCTTCGCGCGCTGCATGCGCGAGGCGGGCATCGACTTCCCCGACCCCAAGCCGGCGGCCAACGGGACGGAGCGGCGGGCGATCCGGCTCCCGCGGGGCATCTCGCCCGAGCGCCTGCAGACGATCGACAGCACCTGCCGCCGCAAGAGCGGCGTCGTCCGCCAGGAGCCGAGCGCGGAGGAGCAGGCCAAGTTCCGCGACGACGCGCTGAAGTTCGCGCGCTGCATGCGAGCACACGGCGTCGACGTCCCCGATCCGCAGGCGCGGGGCGGCGGCATCGTCATCCAGCGCAAGGCCGGGTCCGGGGCCTCGGGGCCCAATCCCGACAGCCCCGCCTTCAAGCGCGCGCAGGCGGCGTGCCCCTCCGGCGGCAAGGTCGGGGACGCGATGAAGGGCGGCGGCAAGTTCGACGGCAAGGTCGCCGGCAACTCCGTCGGCAAGGGCTCATGAGGCGCCGGGTCGCCGCTGCGGTGGCGCTGCCCGCCGGAGCCGCCGCCCTCGCCGGGGCGCTGCTGGTCGCGACGGGCGGCGGCTCGGGCACCGACGGGGGGACGCGGGCGGAGGCGCGCTCGACGGGCGCGACGGCGACCGTGCGCCGCCGCACGCTCGTCGACCGCCTGCGCGTGGACGGCACCCTCGGCTACGCCGGCCGGCGCACCCTCGCCAGCGGGCTGCGCGGGACGATCACGACGCTGCCCCACGGCGGCCAGGTCGTCCGCCCCGGGCACGCGCTCTTCACCGTCGACGGCGATCCGGTCGTGCTCATGGACGGCACGCTGCCCGCGTACCGGCCGCTGCGCCGCGGCCTGCTCGGGCGCGACGTCACGCAGCTCGAGCGCGGCCTGGCGGCCGCCGGCTACGGCCCGGGCACGGTGGACGGCACCTACGATGCCGACACCGCGGCGGCCGTGCGGGCCTGGCAGCACGACCGCGGGATGCGCGCCACCGGCGAGGTGGAGCTCGGGCGCGTGGCGTTCCTGCCCGGACCGCGGCGCATCGCGGCGGTCGACGCCGAGCTCGGCGCGCCGGCCAGCGGGCCGGTGCTGGCCACCACCTCGACGCGCCGCACGGTCACCGTGCGGGTCGCCGCGGCCGACCAGTCGCTGGCGGTGCGTGGCGACCGCGTGCGCGTGGAGCTGCCCGACGGCCGGTTCGCCTCCGGCCGGATCGCGACCGTCGGGCGGGTCGCGACCACCGACGGCGGCGGCGCGTCGGGCGACGACACCGGGCCGAGGGTCACGGTGACGATCACGCTGCGCAGCGCCTCGGCCGCTGGGCGCACGGACCAGGCGCCGGTGTCGGTCGAGGTCGTGCGCGCGGCCCGGCGCAACGTGCGCTCCGTCCCCGTGCAGGCCCTCGTCGCGCGCACCGGCGGCGGCTACGCGGTGCAGCGCGCCGACGGCCGGCTGGTCGCCGTGGGCGTGGGGTTCTTCGCCGGCGGCTACGTCGAGCTCACCGGCCGCGCCGTCCGCGAGGGCGACCGCGTCCGGGTGCCGCGATGACGGCCGTCGTCGAGCTGCGCGACGTCGTCAAGCGCTACGGCGACGTGGAGGCCCTGGCCGGCGTGTCGCTGCGCGTCGAGGCCGGCGAGCTGCTGGCGATCGTCGGGCCCTCGGGATCGGGCAAGTCCACCATGTTGCAGATCATGGGCACGCTCGACCGGCCGACGGAGGGCACGGTCCTCGTCGAGGGCCAGGACGCGGCGGTCGCGTCCGACGGCGCGCTCGCGGCGCTGCGCGGCCGGCGGATCGGGTTCGTGTTCCAGCGCTTCTTCCTCCTGGACGGGCGCTCGGCGCTCGACAACGTCGCCGACGGCCTGCTGTACACCGGCACGCCCGGGGCGCAGAGGCGCGAGCGGGCGCGCGAGGCGCTGGACCGCGTGGGCCTCGGCGACCGGCTCGGCCACGTGCCGGCCGAGTTGTCGGGCGGCGAGAGCCAGCGCGTGGCGATCGCCCGCGCGCTCGTCGGCCGGCCGGCGATCGTGCTCGCCGACGAGCCGACGGGCAACCTCGACACGCGGCGTGGCACCGAGATCGTGGACCTGCTGCGCGACCTCAACCGGGCGGGGACGACGATCGCCGTCATCACCCACGACCGGGAGGTCGCCGCGGCACTGCCCCGGCGCGTCGAGCTGCGCGACGGGCGGCTGGCGTGAGGAGCCGGCTGGCGGCCGGCGACCTGCTGCGCCTCGGCGCGGTCGGCCTGCGCATGCGCCCGCTGCGCACGCTGCTCTCGGCGTTCGGCATCGCCGTCGGCCTCGCCTCGATGGTGGCCGTGGTCGGGATCTCGGCGTCCTCGAGGGGCGACCTGCTCGACCGCCTGGACCGCCTGGGGACCGACCGGCTGACGGTCGCGCCCGGGCAGAGCTTCTTCGGGGACGACGCGACGCTGCCGGCCGCCGCGGGCCCGGCGATCCGCGGGATGGCCGCGGTCCGGACCGCGGCGGCGACCACGACGATCTCCGCGAGCCTGCGGCGCACCGATCGCATCCCCGCCGAGGAGACCAACGGCCTGGGTCTCGCGGCGGCCGATGCTTCGCTGGCGTCGGCGGTCGGGGCGACGCTGGCCCGCGGCCAGTTCCTCGGCGCGGCGACCGAGCGGTTTCCCGTCGTCGTGCTCGGGGCCGTCACCGCGCGGCGGCTCGGCATCGACCGTCCGGGGCCGCAGGTCTACGCCGACGGCGTGTGGCTGACCGTCGTCGGCATCCTGGCGCCCGTGCCGCTGCTGCCCGAGCTCGACCGCACGGCGTTCACCGGCTACCCGGCGGCGCGGCGGCTGTTCGGGACGGAGCACCACGCGAGCACGATCTACGTGCGCGCCCGCCAGGAGGCCGTTGCGGCCGCCCGGGCGCTGCTCGCCCCGACGGCGTCCCCGGAGCACCCCGAGGAGGTCACCGTCAGCCGGCCGTCGGACGCGCTCGCCGCCCGGGCCGCGGCCAAGGGCGCCTTCACCGGGCTGTTCCTGGGCCTGGGCGCGGTCGCGCTCCTGGTCGGCGGCGTCGGCATCGCCAACGTGATGGTCATCTCGGTGCTCGAGCGGCGCTCGGAAGTCGGGCTGCGGCGCGCGCTCGGGGCGCGGCGGCGCCACGTCGCGGCGCAGTTCTTCACCGAGGCCCTGCTGCTGTCGACCCTCGGCGGCGCGGCGGGGATCGGGTTGGGCGCGCTCGTCACCGCCGGCTACGCCGGGGCGCAGGGCTGGCGGGCGATCGTGCCGGTGTGGGCGGCCGGCGGAGGGCTCGGCGCAGCACTGGCCATCGGGGCCGTCGCCGGGCTCTACCCGGCGCTGCGCGCGACCCGCCTCTCGCCGACCGAGGCGCTGCGGGCCACGTGACGGACGGCGTCCTAAAGTCCGTCGGCGATGTTCGACCGGGCGCGGGCGCGGGCGCCCTCCGTGGGCGCCGGCGGCCGGGGGCGCGAGGCGGGCGGTCCGGGTCGAGTTGGCCTTGACACGCAAGGGAAAGGCGACCCGCACGGGATCCGTGTCGTTCTGACCCCGATATAGGGGGTCAGAACAGCACGGATCATCGTTCACGCCCGAACGACCCGGCCCCGGGCGCCCGCGGAGGACCGGCGACGCCGGCGCCCGGTGCCAACCTCCTCGTCATTGCCAACGGACCACGTCGCGCGCCGCGACCAGCGCCCGCACGGGGCGCACCGAGGCCCGCGGGAACCGCCCGCGAGCCAGGCGCCGCACGATTCCGCAGGAAAGCTTGCGCCTTGTCCTAGTCGGCATCCGCGCCGACCGGATCGGTCACCAGGCGCAGGTGCTCGAGCGCCACGTCGCGCGCCCACTCGATGTGGGCCTTCATCCGGCGCTCGGACTCGGCGCCGTCGCGGGCCTTCAGCGCCTCGACGATCCCGAGGTGGTCCTTCCACGCCTGCGTGCGGTTCTCGGCCGAGTACGTCATGTAGGACTTGTAGATCAGCGGCACCGCCGAGACCTGGCGGATCATGGCCGTCAGCCGCTCGCTGCCGGCGGCCTCGACGATGATCCCGTGGAAGGCGAAGTTCTCGTCCACGAGCTTGGGGAGGTCCTTGTCCTCCTTCTGCAGCTTGCCGTACCGCTGGCAGCTGGCCTCCAGCGCGGCGAACTGGGGCGCGCCGAGGCGCTCGGCGGCGACGCCGGCCGCATGGCCTTCCAGGAGCGCCCGCAGCGAGTGCAGCTCGTGGAGGTCGCCGGGGCTGAAGCTCCGCACGGCCGCCGGGCGGTTGGGCGGCATGTCGACCAGGCCGTCGGAATGCAGGCGCAGGAGCGCCTCGCGGATCGGCGTGCGGCTGATGCCGAGCTGGCGCGCGAGGCTCTCCTCGCCGAGCACCTGGCCGGCGGAGAGCTCACCCGAGAGAATCGCCTGGCGCAGCAGCCGGGCCGCCGCCACGCTGGTCTTCTCGCCCAGGACGGTGGACTGATCGACGCTGAAGGACACGAGCGGGATCTTAGGGAGGCGGACATCTCGGAGGGCCGGTCTTGCACACCGTATACATGTATGCAACGCTCCCGGGGCCGATGTACGACGAGAAGACGGAACACACCTACGACCGCGCGGGGTTCGGCGCGCCCGTCCGCCGCGGTCAGCGGCCGGCCATCCTGGTCGTGGACCTGAGCCGCGGCTTCACCGAGCCGCAGTGGCCCACGGGCGCCGACCTCACCGACGTCGTCGCCGCCACGGCACGGCTCGTGGAGGCCGCCCGGCGCATCGCCGCCCCCGTGATCTACACCACGATCGCCTACGACCCCGCCGAGGCCGACGGGCACGCCTACGCGTGGCTGGACAAGGCCCCGGGCCTGCGCGTGCTGCGCTCGGGATCGGAGCTCGTCGACCTCGATCCACGCCTGCCGCGCGAGGACCGCGACCCGGTGATCGTCAAGAAGGGCGCGTCGGCGTTCTTCGGCACGCACCTGGCGGCCACGCTGACGAGCCTCGGCGCCGACACCGTCGTCGTCTGCGGCGCCACGACCAGCGGCTGCGTCCGCGCCAGCGTCGTCGACGCCGTGCAGTCCGGCTTCCCGGTGCTCGTGCCGCGCGAGTGCGTCGGCGACCGCGCGCAGGGCCCCCACGACGCCAACCTCTTCGACATCGACGCCAAGTACGGCGACGTCATCGACCTCGACGACGCCGTGCAGTACCTCGGCGGGCTCGCGCCCGCGGAGGTCGCGTCGTGAAGGTCGTCCTGCTGCCGGGCGACGGCATCGGGCCGGAGGTCGTCGCCGAGGCCGCGCGCGTCCTGCAGGCCGTCGTCCCCGACATCGAGCTTGCCGAGCACGCGATCGGCGCCGACGCCATCGAGCGCTTCGGCGACCCGCTGCCCGAGGCGACCCTCGAGGCCTGCCGCGCCTCGGACGCGATCCTCATGGGGGCCGTCGGCGCCGGCGACTACGCCTGGTCGGCGCGCAATCCCGAGGACGGCATGTTCGCGCTGCGCCGCGAGCTCGACGTGTACGCCAACCTGCGCCCGTCGGTCGCCGGCGGCATCGACCTGATGATCGTGCGCGAGCTCATCGGCGGCCTCTACTTCGGGGCCCGCGGCACGCGGCCCGACGGCACGGTGTTCGACACCTGCGAGTACCACCCCAAGCAGGTCGAGCGCGTGGTGCGCAAGGGCTTCGAGCTCGCGCGCGCCCGCTCCGGCCGGCTGACCTCGGTCGACAAGGCCAACGTGCTGGCGACGTCGCGCATGTGGCGCGGGATCGCCGAGGAGATGGCCGCCGAGTACCCCGACGTCGCGCTCGACCACCTGCTCGTCGACACGGCCGCGATGCGCCTGGTCCAGGACCCGGGCCAGTTCGACGTGATCGTCACCGAGAACACGTTCGGCGACATCCTGTCCGACATCGCCGCCGCGCTGACCGGCGGCCTGGGCGAGGCCGCATCGGCCTGCCTGGGCGACCAGGCGCCCGGCCTGTTCGAGCCGGTCCACGGGACCGCGCCCGACATCGCCGGCCGCGGGATCGCCAACCCCACGGCCACGATCCGGTCGGCCGCGCTGCTGCTCGAGCACGGGCTCCGGCAGCCCGCCGACGCGCAGCGGCTCAACGACGCGCTGGATCGCGTGGCCGCGCGCGGCGGCACGCCCGACCAGGGCGGCACCTGGACGAGCACCGAGGTGGGCGACGCGCTCGTCGCCGAGCTCGGGTCCACGGAGGAGGTGGGCGGTGTCGGTGCCTAGCGTCGGCGAGGACGCGCGGGCCGACCTCGCGGGGATCGACGCGCAGAGCACGTACGTGCAGCGCGACGGCGTGCGCCTGCACGTCCTCGACTACGGCGGCGATCGCCGGCCGCTGATCGTGCTGCCCGGCATCACGAGCCCGGCCGTGACCTGGGACTTCGTCGTGCGCGAGCTGCGCGACCTCGTGCGCCCAGTCGTGCTCGACTGCCGCGGCCGCGGCCTGTCGGACACCGGTCCGTCCTACGCCGTGGCCGAGTACGCCGCCGACGTCGAGGCGACCGTCGCGGCGCTGGGCCTCGACGCCCCGCTGCTGCTCGGGCACTCGATGGGCGCGCGGATCGCCAGCTACGCCGCGGCGAGCAGCAGCGTGCCGTTCGGCGCCTCGATCATCGTCGACCCGCCGCTCAGCGGCCCGGGCCGCGGCGGGTACCCGACGCCGCGCGCGGCGTTCCTGGAGCAGCTGCACGAGGGTCAGCGCGGCACCAACGCCGACGAGGTCCAGCGCTTCTACCCGCGCTGGCCGCGCCCCGAGCTCGAGGTGCGCGCCCGCTGGGTCGCCAGCTGCGACGAGCACGCGGTGCTCGAGAGCCTGCGCCTGTTCTCCGAGGTCGAGGACTTCTTCACCTGGTGGCCGGCCGTGCCGGCGCCGACCGCACTGATCTATGGCGGCGCGAGCCCCGTGGTCACCGCCGACGGGGTCCGGGAGGCCGCCGCGGCCAACCCCGCGGCCACCGTCCACGAAGTGCGGGGAGCCGGTCACATGGTTCCCTGGGACGAGCTCGACGCCTTCATGGCGGTCGTCCGTCCCCTGCTGGCAGCACACGTCTGAACGAGCAACGAGGAGAGAGAGTCACCCATGCGCGTCCCCACCTTCGTGGAAATGTGTCGTGACGAGCTAGCGCTCTGCGGCATCGTGGAAGGCAGCACGGTGGCCGTGCTGTCCCAGGGCCACCAGCGGTCCGACTACGTCGATTCGTTCCTCGCGGCGGCCGACCAGCTCGGCGCGACGGCGCTCAACGTGAACCTCCCGCACGTCGGCGGGAGCCTCGACGGCGACGTCGGCACCTGGGAGGTCGGCGAGACCCCGCTGGCTGGCAACCGTCCCGCGATCGAGGCGCTCAAGGGCGTCGACCTCGTGGTCGACACGATCTTCCTGCTCTTCTCCAAGGAGCAGCTCGAGATCCAGGCGTCGGGCACGCGCGTGCTGCTCTGCATCGAGCCGATCGAGCACATCCGCGCGATGGCGCCGTCGCAGCGGCTGCGCGAGCGGGTCGAGGCCGGAGCGGAGCTGCTGGGCAACGCCAAGGAGCTGCGCTTCACCAACGAGGCCGGCAGCGACATCACCTACAAGCTGGGCGCCTACCCGGTCATCACGCAGTACGGCTACACCGACACGCCGGGCCGCTGGGACCACTGGCCGTCGGGCTTCCTGTTCACCGGCGGCGCCGACGACGGCGTCGACGGCAAGGTCGTGATCGCCCCGGGCGACATCATCTTCCCGTTCAAGTCCTACGTGCAGACCCCGATCGAGCTGACGATCGAGCAGGGACGCATCGAGCACATCGGCGGAACGGTCGACGCCGACCTGCTGCGCGAGTACATGGCCTCGTTCAGGGACCCCGACGCCTACGGCATCGCCCACATCGGGTGGGGGATGCTCGAGACCGCCCAGTGGTCGATCCTCGCGACCGACCGGCGCGGCATGGGCATGCACGGCCGCTCGTTCTACGGCAACGTCCTGTTCTCCACCGGCCCCAACGGCGAGCTCGGCGGCCCGAACGAGACGCTCTGCCACGTGGACGTGCCGATGCGCAACTGCACGCTCTACCTCGACGACGAGCCGATCGTCGTGGACGGCGACGTCGTCGTCGAGTCCCTGAAGGCCGACGACCTCCCGGCGCGGGTCTGACCATGAGCCCGACCGACGCGGCACGGACGTTCCCGAGCCCCCACTCCGTCGAGACGCCGCCGGGCGCCGAGGGCTGGCAGGAGCTGTACCCGTACTACACGCTGCTCAGCGACGCCACCAAGGACGAGGAGGAGCGCGAGCTCTGGTTCTTCGACGGCATGCACAACCCGTCGGCGATCTACCCGTTCGACACCATCATGACCGAGAACTGGTGGGTTGCGTGCAACCAGCTCACCACCCGCGTCTGGCAGATCCCGCCCTCGTGGGGCATCGACCACCGCATCATCAACGGGTACCTGTACATCAGCCCCCGTGGCGTCTCGGACCCCCAGCAGATCGCCGAGCGCGCCGAGCACTTCGCGCGCCGCGCCGGCCACTACTACACCAACTGGGACGAGATCTACGACAACTGGATCGCGAAGGCCGAGGACTGCATCGGCCGCCTCAAGGCGATCGAGTTCACGCCGCTGCCCGACCGCGAGAAGGAGGAGCACGTCACGAGCCACCGCGGCCTGTACAGCTCCTACGACCTCCTCACGTCGTACGACCGCCTGATCGAGAACCTCTTCGAGATGGGCGCCTACCACTTCGAGATGCTCAACCTCGGCTACGGCGCCTATCTGACGTTCAAGGAGTTCTGCCAGCAGGCGTTCCCGGGCATCACCGACCAGACGGTCGCGCGCATGGTCGCGGGCATCGACATCCTGCTGTTCCGGCCCGACGACGAGGTCCGCAAGCTCGCGCGCCTGGCCGTCGAGCTCGGGCTCGCCGACCTCGTGCGCGACACCGCCGACGCCGACGCGCTGCTGGCCGCCATCGGCGCGGCCCCGCGTGGCGACGAGTGGCTGAAGGCCCTCGAGGAGGCCAAGGACCCGTGGTTCTGGTACTCGACCGGCGCCGGCTACACGCACACCGACCGCGCCTGGATCGACGACCTGCGCCTGCCGTTCACGGCCATGCGCGGCTACATCGACAAGCTCGAGGCCGGCGAGGACATCGCCCGCCCGCTGGAGCGCGTGCTCGAGGAGCGCACGCGCATCACGGCCGAGTACCGCGACCTGCTGGCCACCGACGGCGACCGCGAGGCGTTCGACGACCTGGTGCAGCTCGCCCGGACCGTCTACCCCTACGTCGAGAACCACAACTTCTACGTGGAGCACTGGCACCACTCGATCTTCTGGTCGAAGGTGCGCGAGCTCGGCGACGTGTTCGTCGCGCACGGCTTCCTCGCCGACCGCGAGGACATCTTCCTGCTGCATCGCAACGAGATCCACTCGGCGCTGTACGACCTGATCGTGGGCTGGGCCGCCGGCACCGGCGGGCGCGGGCCGCACTACTGGCCGCCGATCGTCGAGGGCCGCAGGGCCAAGTTGGAGGCGTTGCGCGGCTGGACCCCGCCGCCCGCGCTCGGCACGCCGCCGGAGGCGATCACCGAGCCGCTGACGATCATGCTCTGGGGCATCACGACCGAGAGCGTGCAGGAGTGGCTGGGCGCGTCGGACCCCGACGCGCTGGAGCTGCGCGGCGTCGCCGCGTCGCCGGGCAAGGCCCGCGGGCCCGCCCGGGTCGTGACCGATCCCGAGCAGCTGCACGACGTGCAGCGCGGCGACATCCTCGTCTGCCGGGTCACGGCGCCCAGCTGGGCGCCGGTGTTCTCGCGGCTGGGCGCCGCGGTCTCCGACGTGGGCGGCATCATGGCCCACACCGCGATCGTCTCGCGCGAGTACGGCCTGCCGGCGGTCGTCGGCACCGGCTACGGGACGCAGACCATCAAGACCGGGCAGATGATCGAGGTCGACGGCGACACCGGCATCGTCCGCATCCTGGAGGAGGGAGCGGTATGACCACGGCGCTGCGCACGGTCGTCTGGATCGACCGGCCCGAGGGTGCCGGTGCCGAGCTGCTGGGCGGCAAGCTGGGCAGCCTCGTGGAGATGACGGAGGCCGGTTTCGACGTGCCGCCGGCGTTCGGCATCACCACCGACGCGTTCACCGTGTTCGCCGAGAGCATCGACCTGCAGCGGATCGTCAAGGAGCGCTGCGCCGGCCTCGACCTCGACGACCTCCAGGCCGTCGAGCGCGTCAGCGCCGAGCTGGCGAAGGTCATCGAGGAGGCGGAGCTGCCGCGCCGGCTGGTGGCCGACATCACCGCGGCCTACGAGCAGCTCGAGCAGAAGACCGGCACGCCCGGCCTCCCGGTCGCCGTCCGCTCCAGCGGGGTCAGCGAGGACCTCGAGGGCGCGAGCTTCGCCGGGCAGTACGACACCTACCTCTGGGTCTGCGGCATCGACGACGTGCTGGCCAACGTGCGGCGGTGCTGGTCGGGCGTGTTCGGCCCGCAGGTGCTGACCTACCGCCCGCAGGACGGCGTGCCGGTGGTCGACGGCGAGACGCTGCCGGGCATGTGCGTCGGCGTGCAGCAGATGGTCCAGGCCCGCGCGGCCGGCGTCATGTTCACGCTGGATCCGCTGAACGGCGACCGCTCGAAGATCGTGCTCGAGGGCTGCTGGGGGCTCGGGGAGGGCGTCGTCAAGGGCGACGTCACGCCCGATCGCTTCCGCGTCGACAAGGTCACGCTCGAGCTGCTGGCCAGCGAGATCGGCGTCCAGGCGCAGGAGTACGGCTTCGACGAGGCGACCCGCGAGGTCGCCCTGCTGCCGGTCGAGCCACAGCGGGGCGAGCGCCCGTGCCTGAGCGACGAGGAGGTCGTCGCGATCGCCGAGCTCGGCAAGCGCATCGAGCGCCACCGCGGCGTGCCGATGGACATGGAGTGGGCCGTCGACCAGGACGGCCGGCTGCACCTGCTGCAGGCGCGCCCCGAGACCGTCTGGGCGGGCAAGCCGGTCCGCTCGGTCACCGGTGAGGCCGGCGGCGGAGCCGTCGACCGCGTCGTGGCGAAGTTCCTGAGCTTCGGAGGCGGGACGGGCCAGTGAAGGCCGCGCCGTTCGAGTACGTCAAGCCGGCCACCGTCGACGAGGCGCTGCTGGCGCTCGACGAGCACCTGGGCATGGCGCGGGTGCTGGCCGGCGGGCAGAGCCTCGTGCCGATGCTCGGCATGCGGCTGATGCGGCCGTCGGCGCTGGTGGACATCAACGGCCTGGGCGAGGAGCTCGGGCAGATCGAGGCGCGCGGCGCCGAGACGGTCATCGGCGCGCTCGTGCGCTACGCCGACATCGAGACCTCGCCGGTCGTCTCCGAGCGCCTGCCCCTGCTGCGCCACGTCGTGCGGTTCATCGGCGACCGCCAGGTGCGCAACCGCGGCACGATCGGCGGGGCGCTGGCGCAGGCCGACCCCACCGGCGAGATGGCCCTCGCCTGCCTGGTGCTCGACGCGACGATCGTCGCCTGCACGCTGGAGGGCGAGCGCGACATCCCGGCGGCCGAGTTCTTCGCCGGGTCCTACGCGAGCGTGCTGGAGGCCGAGGAGCTGCTGGTCGCCGTCCGCTTCCCGCCGGCGCCCGACCACTGCCGCTTCTTCGAGCGCGGCCGCAAGCACAACGACTTCGCCGTCCTCAGCGTCGCGGCCGCCGGCAGCGTCGGCGAGGACGGCGCGTGGACCGGCGTGCGGCTCGCGCTCGGCGGCGTCAACGACCGCCCGATGCTGGCCGCGGCCGCCGCGGCGGCGCTCGAAGGCCGCCGCTGGGACGACGACGTCATCGACCACGCGGCCGCGCTGGCCATGGAGGTCGTCGACGCGCCCGACGACGTGCGCGCCGGCGCCGCCTACCGAGAGCACCTCGTGCCGATCCACGTCCGGCGGGTCCTGCGCGAGCTCGCCCACCGGGAGCGGCGATGAGCGAGCACCTCGACATCACCGTCACGGTCAACGGCGAGGCCGTCGAGCAGCGCGTCGAGGCGCGCATGCACGCGGCCGACTTCCTGCGCCAGACGCTCGGCCTCACCGGCACGCACGTCGGCTGCGAGCAGGGCGTGTGCGGCATGTGCACCATCTTGGTCGACGGGCAGGCGGTCAAGGGCTGCCTGATGCTCGCGCCGCAGCTGCACGGCTGCGACGTGCGGACCGTCGAGTCGCTGGCCGTCGACGACCGGCTGTCGCCGCTGCAGCAGGCGCTCAAGGACGACCACGCGCTGCAATGCGGCTTCTGCACGCCGGGCTTCCTGATGACCGCCACCGCGCTGGCCCGCCAGAACCGCCGGCTCAGCCGCGAGGAGATCCGCGAGGAGCTCGCCGGCGTGCTGTGCCGCTGCACCGGCTACGACCACATCGTGGACGCCGTCGAGCGCCACCTCGCCGAGAACGCGGAGGCGCACGTCGATGGCTGAGGCCAGCCCGAAGGAGCGCGAGGCCGCCGAGCCCGCCGTCAGGGACGGCGGCATCGGCGCGTGGGTCCCCCGCAAGGAGGACGACCGCCTGCTGCGCGGCGACGGCCGGTTCACCGACGACGTCGACCTGCCGCACACGCTGCACATGGCGGTGCTGCGCTGCCCGTTCCCGCATGCCCGCATCGGCGCCGTGGACGTCTCCGACGCCGAGCGGCTTCCGGGCGTCCGCCAGATCCTCGTGGGCGGCGACATCGCGCGGCTCACCCAGCCGATCACCGTGCTGCGCCCCGTGCCCGGCGTGCCGGACCTGCGCTTCTTCGCGCTGGCCCAGGACGTCGCGGCCTTCGAGGGCCAGCCGGTCGTCAGCGTCGTGGCGAGCAGCCGCGCCGTGGCCGAGGACGCGCTGGACCTCATCGACGTGGACTTCGACCCGCTCCCCCACGTCAGCGACGTCGTCGACGCCGTCGAGCCGGACGCGATCGTGCTGCACCCCGACGTCCTGCCGTCCAACCTCGTCGCGGTCAACCCGCAGGGCAAGGGCGACCCCGACGCGAAGCTGGCCGAGGCCGACGTCGTCGTGAGCGACCGTTTCCGCATCAACCGCGTCACCGGCCTGCCGATGGAGGGCCGGGCGATCCTGGCGCAGTGGCGCCCGGGCGCGCGCGAGCTGACCGTCCACGCCTCGACCCAGGTGCCGCACCTCGTGCGCAAGCAGCTCGCCGAGTCGCTGCGCCTCGACGAGGGCGAGATCCGCGTCATCGCCGCAGACGTCGGCGGGGCGTTCGGCCTCAAGCTCGGCGTCTACCCCGAGGACGTGCTCGCCTGCCTGCACGCGATGGCCCTGCGCCGACCGGTCAAGTGGGTCGAGGACCGCCTGGAGCACTTCCGCGCCACGACGCACGGCCGCGAGGCCGTGCACGACTTCACCATCGGCGCGATGGCCGACGGCACGATCACCGCGATGCGCGACATCTACACGACCGACCTCGGGGCCTACAACTCGCCCTTCGGCTCCGCGCAGCTGTCCAGCGTGGTCTTCACCGGCCCCTACGACGTGCCCGACGGGTTCGTCGAGCGGCGCGTCGTGCTCACCAACAAGACGCCGATCGGCGCCTACCGCGGCTACGGCCAGCCGGAGGTCAACTTCGCCCGCGAGCGGCTGATGGATCGCCTGGCCCGCCGGCTGGGCATCGACCCGCTTGCGCTGCGCCTGCAGAACATGATCGCGCCCGAGGACCTGCCCTACGCCAACGCGGGCGGCGCGATCTACGACAGCGGCGACTACCGCCAGGCGCTGCAGATGGCGGCCGACGCGATCGGCTACGAGGAGTTGCGCGCACGCGGCTCCGGACCGCGTGAGGACGGGCGCCTCGTCGGCGTCGGGCTCTCGTCGTTCGTCGAGCGCACCGGCTACGCCAGCTCCAAGTTCCTGGCCGGCCGCGGCTCGCAGTACGGCGCGCACGAGAGCGTCACCCTGCGGGCCAACCGGTCGGGCGGCATCGACCTCTACACGGGCGTGTCGACCTTCGGCCAGAGCAACGAGACGGCGTTCGCGCAGGTCTGCTGCGAAGTGCTGGGCATCGCCTTCGACGCCATCAAGGTCCACGCGGGCGACACGAGCTCCTCGCCGCTGAACACCGGCGCGTTCGCCTCGCGGACGATGATCGCCGCGGCCGGGGCGCTGGAGAAGGCGTCGCGCGAGCTCCGCGGCAAGGTCCTGCGGATCGCGGCCCACCTGCTCGAGGTGGCCGACCCCGAGGAGCTCGAGATCGCCGGCCACACGGCGCGCCACCGCCGCGACCCGGCCAGGGAGGTCCCGCTCGCGCGGGTCCACCTGGTCGCGATCACGGGGCAGGGCCTGCCGCCCGGCGAGGAGCCGGGGCTGGAGGTCACGGCGCACTTCGAGCCCGACGCCGCCGCCTACGCCTACGGCAGCGCGGCGGCCGTGGTGTCCGTCGATCCGGAGACCGGCGACTTCGACATCGAGCGCTTCGTCATGGTCCACGACTCCGGCCGCATCGTGAACCCGAAGGTCGTCGAGGGCCAGGTGCAGGGCGCGCTGGCCCAGGGGTTCGGCGCCGCGCTCACCGAGGAGCTGCGCTACGACCCCGAGACCGGCCAGCTCGTCAACGGGACGATGATGGACTACTTCGTCCCCACCGCCGCCGATCTCCCCGAGGTCGAGCTGCTGCACACGGAGGTGCTTTCGCCGGTCACCCCGTTCGGCGTCCGCGGCGTGGGCGAGAGCGGCACGATCCCGCCCGGCGCGACCGTCGCCAACGCGATCTGCGACGCCCTCGCCGACCTCGGCGTGGACCTCACGAGCCTGCCGCTCACCCCGGAGCGCGTCTGGCGCGCCGTCCATGAGGCACGCAACCCAAGGGAGACCGCATGAAGGTCCAGGAGTCCTTCGTCATCACCGCGTCGCGCGAGCGGCTCTGGGCGTTCCTCGAGCAGGTCGACCAGGTCGCCCAGTGCGTGCCGGGCGTCGACACGGTCGAGCAGATCGACGCCGACAACTCCAAGGTGCGGGTGACGCAGGCCGTCGGACCGATGACCGCGACGTTCGACATCAAGATGCGCGTCACCGAGCGCGAGCCACTGGAGCTGATGCGGTTCACGACGGTGGGCCGGGCGGTCAAGGGCGCCGTCGGCAACGTCCGCGCCACCAACACGGTGCGGCTGAGCGACGTCGCGGAGGGCACGCGCGTCGACGTCGAGGCGGACCTCGCGATGGGCGGCGTGCTGGGCTCGGTCGGCCAGAAGGTCGTGACCAAGCAGGTCGGCCAGGTCACCAGGGCCTTCGCGGCGGCGCTGGAGCGGTCGATCAAGGGCGAGGCGCCCCTGGCGGCCACCGCCGCGGTGGCGCCGGCCCGGGCGAGCCGCCGCGCGCGCAACGGCACCGCGCCGGCGCCGGAGGTCGGCGCCGCCGCTGCGCGTGCCGCCGCCGCGGCGCCCGCACCGCTCGACGGAGCCCCCGTCTCGGCCTGGCAGCGCCCGGAGATCCTCACGGCGCTGATCACCCTCCTGGCGGCCGTCCTGGGCTTCGCGGCCGGCCGCTCCACCCGACGCTGAGGCCGGGCCACGACCACTGACCTCTCGCGGCGCGCCGATCGCGCCGCCACTCCCCGACGAAGGACCCCAACATGAGCGTGAGCACCCCTCAGCGCGTGGGCCTGATCGTGCCCTCCTCCAACACGACGATCGAGACCGAGATCCCCGCCATGCTCTCGCGGGCGGGCCTGGAGCGCCCTCCGACGTTCCACTCGAGTCGCGCCGTGCTGCACAACGTCGACGCCGAGTCGCTGGAGCGCATGGTCGCCGACAGCGACCGCTGCGCGCGCGAGCTGTCGGACGCGCACGTCGACGTGCTGGTCTACGCGTGCCTGGTCGCGCTCATGGCCAGCGGGAAGCGCGCGCACGAGCGCGTCGAGGAGCACCTGGCCCGGGTGGCGGCCGAGAACGGCTCGCCCGCGCCGGTGCTGAGCAGCGCCGGCGCCCTGGTGCGCACGCTGCAGGGCCTCGGCGCCGAGCGCATCGCGATCATGACGCCGTACATGCCCGCGCTGACCGATCTCGTCGGCGCGTACCTGGCCGACTACGGCTTCGAGATCGCCGGCGCCGTGAGCCTCTCGGTGCCCAACAACCGCGACGTGGCGGCGCTCGACCCGCACGGCCTGCTCGGCCACGCCCGCACGCTCGACCTCGACGGCGTCGACGTCCTCGTCGCCTCGGCCTGCGTGCAGATGCCGTCGCTGGCGGTCCTCGACGACCTCGAGGGCGAGCTCGACCTGCCGGTGATCTCCGCCGCGACCGCCACGACCGCCGAGCTGCTCGACGTGCTCCACCTTCCCCGCGCCATCCCGGGCGCCGGCGGCCTGCTCATGACCGGCGAGTCCGGCACGGCCAACGCGGCCTGAGCGGGCGTCCGCGCGGCCGGCGCGGGCGTCGGTGGCGCTCAGCTCGGACGTGGCCGGGTGGGCGTGCGTGGATCGGGCGCAGCGCCAAGGCCGTCCGCGCCGGACGCCACGGGCGCCTGCGCCACCACGCCTCGCCGCCCCCAACGCAGAAAAGCCCCCGGCCTCGCGGCCAGGGGCCCTTCTCGCTTTCCGCGACCGGACGTCGGAGCGGCGGCGGGTGGTGCCGCCGCCGCCCCGAGCCGGCCTCAGTAGGTCGGTGGCAGGGTGGTCGTCGCCCCCGGGGTCACGGGGACCCGCCCCAGGGCCTCGGCCTCGTCGGCCTGGCGGGCGATGGCGTCGTCGTAGCCGTCGCTGCCGTAGTTGTCGACGTCCCAGAAGGTGGCGTCCAACCCGACGAGCTCCTCCTCCTCGGTGACCCGCAGCCCGGTCGTCTTCTCGAAGAACAGGCAGATCAGGAGGCACGGGATGCCGGCGATGGCCATGTCGACGGCGACGCCGGCCAGCTGCATCCACGGCGTGATCTCCGCGTGCCCGAGGGCGTAGTTGCCCTCCAGCCCGGGGTAGCCGCCGGTCTTCGTCCCCCAGGCGATGAAGCCCGTCGCGATCGCGCCGACCACTCCCGGCCCGAGGGCCAGCGGCACGACCTTCGGCTCGTCGATGCGCATCCGGCGCAGCAGCGCGGCGGTGGCCAGCGCGACGACCGGGCCGAAGAGCGACAGCAGGAGGACCTGCCAGGGCTTGCCGACGTCGAACAGCGTGCCGCAGATGACGGCGCCCGACAGCGGCCCGAGCAGCGCCCAGAGCGGCTCACGCCGGCGGTAGGCGATGATCGCGCCGCCGATGCCGCCGCCGATGAAGGCGGCGAAGATGTTCGTCAGCACGATGCCAAAGCCCGACTCGGTGAACGAGATGCCGTAGAAGCCCTGCTCGGGGATGATGAAGCCCGACGACAGCGCGATGAACGGCAGCGCGAACATGATGATCAGGACGCCGGCGGCCACGAGCCCGACGTTCTGGGCGGCGGGCGCCGTGCCGCTGGGGTGCGGATCGAAGGCGCCGAGCCGGGGCTTGAGCCGCCAGCTCAGGACCGCGACCCACGTCCCGGCGAAGATGTACAGCGGGAAGATCCCGTCGAAGTCGTGGGTGCCGTGGTTGGTCAGCGGCCCGACGGGGCCCCAGCAGAAGTACGCCACCAGCGGCGACAGCACGAGCCCGATGATCGCGGCCATCGTGTAGAGCGGCGCGGGCTTCATGCGCTCCATGGCGCCGGTGTGGATCAGCGCCAGGGTGCCCATGGAGAACGCGACGAAGAACACCAGGAAGATCTGCAGGACGTCGGCCTCCGGCAGGATCTTCGGGTCGATCTGACCGGCGAAGTGCGTCTGGAACTGGCCGCCGATCCACCAGTCCTTCAGCGCCTGCCCGAGCGGGTGTGGGATGCCGAAGGCCTGGTTGAACTGCCAATTCCAGATCCCGTATCCGACGACGAGCGTTCCACCGCCGGCGACCAGGGACGAGACCAGCTTCTGCACCCACGTGTCCAGCGTGTTCTTGCGACGTACCAGCCCGACGTCGATGAAGCCGAGGGCCAGGATGACCAGGACGACGCTGACCGCGCCGACCGAGTAGAGCAACGACAACAACAGGTTGTTGGTGGTCAGCTGCTCTTTGATGAACGGCATGAATCCTCCTCAGGAACGGACGATCCCGTCGCCGGAGGGCGACGGTGAAACTGCTTCTCCCCCTCGGCCGACCCTGTGCCGTGAGGTCTCCCGCACACCCGCATACTGTATACTTGGATGCAGGAGTCCGTCAACCGTGGCGCCTCGCGCGCCGGTGCTCTTGGGGGAGAGGAGAGAACCGCGGTGAACGTTTCAGCGAACCTCGTCGAGCTCTGCGTAATCGAGGGGCACCGCCGTTGAGCGGGCTGGTGGACGTCGAACCCGGGTGGCGCGCGCTGCCCGCGGGCCGCGAGCTCAGCCCCGAGCTCCTGCGGCTGCGCGAGGAGGCGTTCGCGTGGCTGGAGCCCTATTACGATCGCGTGCACCTCACGCGCGCGGCCGACTGGATGCTCGTCCTCGCGCCCGACGCGCCCGAGCACCTCGTGCTCGCCGCGCTGATGCACGACCTCGAGCGCTCGGTGCCCGGCGGGCCGAGCCTCGACAAGGCCAACACGTCCTGGGACGACCTCGCCTACAACACGGCCCACACGCACCGGTCGGCCGAGGTCGTCTCCGGCTGGCTGCGCGACCACGGTGCGCCGCCGTCCTTCGTGGACGGCGTGCAGCAGCCGATCCGCGAGCACGAGTTCGGCGGCTCGCCCGAGGGCGACCTCATGCAGGCGGCCGACTCGATCTCCTTCCTGGAGGCCAACGGCGACCTCGTCACCGGCTGGGCGCTGCGGGGCGAGTGCACGGTCCAGAAGTCCGAGGAGAAGCTCCGCTGGATGTACGAGCGCATCCGCCTGGAGCGCGCCCGCCGGTGGGCGCTGCCGTACATGGAGCGCTCGATCGACCAACTGCGCCGCGCCGCGGCAGGGGAGCAGCAGCGATGACCCAGATCGACGAGCCGAAGGTTCGGCACCGGCTTCGGGACCAAGACCATCAAGACGGGTCAGCTGGTGCGGGTCGACGGCAACCAGGGCACGGTCACGATCCGCGAGGACTGACCGCGGCCAGACCGTCGAGGAAGCGCAGGGCGGCGCGGGCGCTCTCCAGCCGCCAGGACAGCAGGATGCGGTCGAAGCCCTCGGCCGCGTCCATGCGCTCCTCGACGCGTCGCTCGATCGCGCCGTAGGCCTCGGCCTGCGCCGCGGCCAGCGGCGTCGCGTCGCGCCCGCGGCGGTCGAGGAACAGCAGCTTGAGCAGCAGGAGGTAGCGCGCGTCGCGCACGTGCTCGACCGGCTCGTCGAGCCACGCATCGACGCGGGCGCGCGCCGCGCCCGTGGCGCCGAAGACGGTCTTCGGCGGCCCGGTCGAGCTTCGGCGCGTGCCGAGGTCCTCGACGAGCCCGAGCTCCGTCAGGCGTCCCAGCGCGCGGTAGACCAGCGGGCGCGGGACCGACCAGACCCGGCCGACCGGGCCGTCGGGCCCCAGCGCCTGGGCGAGCCCG
The DNA here is from genome assembly GCF_035318805.1 of Baekduia sp. GTDB lineage: Bacteria > Actinomycetota > Thermoleophilia > Solirubrobacterales > Solirubrobacteraceae > Baekduia. The sequence continues at coordinate 39,350 of NZ_DATHDY010000025.1, read as the reverse complement.
AAGCCGTGCGCGGGCTCCTCGTCGCAGAGGGCGAGGACCGCCCACTCACCGGGGCTCAGGTCGCCGGTCGCCCGGCTCATGCCGGGGCGGCGGCCAGCGGGCGGGCGTGGATCGTCCCGGTCGCCGCGGAGAGCCGCCCGCCGGCGCGGCCGTTGCGCAGGGCGACGAGCTCGCCCATGATCGAGATCGCCGTCTCGGCGTCGGTGGTGCCGCCCAGGTCGAGGCCCACCGGCGCGGCGATGCGGTCGATCTGCGCCTCGCTGAGCCCGCGATGGCGGAGGCGCTCGCGGCGCTCGGCGGTCGCGCCGCGGCTGCCCATCGCGCCGACGACGCCGGCGCCGGAGCGCAGCGCGAGCTCGAGCGCGACGTCGTCGATCTTGGGGTCGTGGGTGAGCGCCGCGACGGCGGTGGCGCGGTCCAGGCCCCCGAGCTCGACGACCGCCTCCTTCGGCCAGGCGACGACGATCCGCTCGGCGTCGGGGATCCGCTCGGGCGTCGCGAAGCGCGCGCGGGGATCGACGACGAACGGCCGCCAGCCCGCGACGCGCGCCAGCGCGCAGAGCGCCTGGGCGACCGGGACGGCGCCGAACAGGATGAGGCGCGGCGCGGGGGCGACGACATCGACGAACAGCCCGGCCCCGTCGTGGCTGCGCAGCTCGGAGCGCTCGTCCCACACCAGGTCCAGCGCGGCGGCGCGGGCGGCGGCGGCGAGCGCCGGCTCGTCTTCGAGGTTGCCCTCCACGGCGCCGTCGGGGAGGACGAGCAGCCGTCGGCCCTCCGCGGCGCGGGAGCGGTCCTCGTCGCTGACGACGGTCACGAGCGCGGCGCGCGCGTCGGCGCGGGCGAGCTGCGCGAAGCGCGCGGGGAGACCGGCCGGGTCGGCGTCCCAGGGGGCGACGTGCACGTCGATCAGCCCGCCGCAGGGCAGGCCCACGGCCCACGCCTCGTCGTCGGCGATGCCGAAGCGCGCGACCTGGGCGCCGGCGCCGGCGAGCACCTGCGTGGCGAGCTCGACGACCGAGCCCTCGACGCACCCGCCGGAGACCGCGCCGGCGATCTGGCCCCGCGCGTCGACCGCCATCTTGGCGCCGATGGGGCGGGGCGCGGAGCCGTGCGTGGCGATGACGGTCGCGACCGCGGCCGGGCGTGCTTGCAGCGACCATGCGTCGAGCTGGGCGAGGACGTCCTTCATACGCGGATGGTAGTCACAGTGTGACTACCGCGCAAGCCGCGCCAGGACGTTCAAGAGCGGCTGAGCGGGTCCGACGACCGGTCGCGTAGGGTCCCAGGCAGATGGCGCGTGACGACGTCCGCTCCCACCGCACGGCGGCGCGCTACGACCGCATCGGCGCGTCGTACGCGCGCACGCGCCACCCTGACCCGGCGCTGCGGGCGCTGATCGAGCGCGAGCTGGGCGACGCGCGCACGGTCGTCGACGTCGGGGCAGGGACCGGCTCCTACGAGCCCCGGGACCGCCACGTCGTCGCGATCGAGCCCAGCGACGTGATGGCCGCCCAGCGGCCGCGGGAGCTCGCGCCGGCGATCCGGGCCACCGCGGGCGACCTGCCGCTCCGCGACGGCAGCGTCGACGCGGCGCTCGCGGTGCTGACCGTCCACCACTGGGACCGCGAGCGCGAGCGCGGCGTGCGCGAGCTGCGGCGGGTGGCCCGCGGGCCGGTGGTCATCGTGACGTTCGACCCGGCGGTGAGCGCGCGCATGTGGCTGCCGGCCGACTACCTGCCGGAGGTCGCCGAGCAGGATCTGCGCGACTTCCCCTCCATGGAGCAGCTCGCCGCGTGGCTCGGGCCGGGGACGCGCGTCGAGCCGTTCCCGATCCCGCGCGCGACGCCCGACTGGACGTTCGGCTCGCTGTGGGCCCATCCCGAGCGCGTGCTCGACGAGCAGGTCATCGCCGGGACCTCCGGCTTCGCCCGGCTGCCGCCGCAGGCGCGCGACCGCGCCGTCGAGGCCGTGCGCCGCGACCTGCGCAGCGGCGCGTGGGACGAGCGCCACGGGCACCTGCGCGCCCTGGACGCCTACGACGCGGGGATGCGCGTGGTCGTCCACCACGCCGCAGCCGGCGCCGGCGGCGGCTGACCCCGGCTGACCCCGGCCGGCCTACCTCCGGCGCAGCGCCCCGTCGACCGCACGCCGCAGGAACGGCGCCAGCGTCGTCGCGAACACCGGCGTGAAGTGGTCGGCGTCCTTGAACACCAGCGCGCCGCCGACGACGGGAAGGCAGGCGCGCGCGTCGCAGAACAGCGGCGAGAAGTCCAGCAGCCGCACGCGCGGCGACCGCAGCCCGAGTGCGGCGGCGGCCTGCGCGTCGCGCTGCAGGCCGTACCGGCGGGGCACGGCGCACGCGGGCCCGGCCGGCCGGCCGGCGTCCATCGCCTCCTGCACGCACGCCTGCGTGGCGCGGCCCATCATCGGCGTGTCGCGGATCACCAGGATCCGCATGACCGTGGGAGGCAGCGCGCGCCATGCGGCGAGGTAGCCCTGCTGCTTGAGCGCGAAGGCCTTGTCGCCGCGGGCGCCCGCGACGCGTCCGCCGGCGTGGGCGGCCACCAGCACCGTGTGCACCTCGGGATGGCGGCCGAACCAGTCGACCACCTGGCGGTTCCACTGGGCGCAGTGCGAGCGCACCGGCGCGACGGCGTCGGGCGCGACCGTCGAGAACGGGCAGCCGGTGCGCGTGATCGAGAGGCCTTGCCAGCGACGCGCCTGCGCCACGACGTCCAGCGCCGGGCGCCAGTGCGACGCGTGGCTGTCGCCGAGCACCGCCACGGACGCGGCCGCGCGCGAGGGCGGCGTCCCGAACGCGCAGACCCGCAGGCGCTGGTCGCGCTCGATGACCCGGCAGGGCGCGTTGGGCAGGCCGCGCGCCTGGATCGGGGTGGGGACGACGCGCGTGCGCAGCGCCGGGTTGTCGCACGGGCGCCGCGGATCGCGCGCCGCGGCGCCGAAGCAGCGCGGGTGCTGCTGCAGCACGGCGCGGGTCGTCTGGGCGTCGCGGGCGACGCGCACGTCCACGTACGCCGAGCCGGCCAGCGTGACCCCGACCACCGCGGCGGTGGCGACTCCCGCGAGCGCGAGCGTCCGGCGCGGCGCGCGCCCCACCAGCACCGGCGTCCTGCGCACCGGATCCTCGACGAGCACCTTGGTCAGCCACGCGGCGCCGAGGGTCAGGGCCAGGATCGCCACCGCGGTCGCGTCGCCGACCGCGTGCCCGAGGGCGAACGGCGCGAGCACCAGCAGCGGCCAGTGCCACAGGTAGATCGAGTACGAGAGGTCGCCGAGCACCTGCAGCGGCCTGAGGCGCAGGAGCGGCGTCGGCGCCCACCGCGTGGCCGGCAGGCCCGCGGCCAGCACGGCCAGCGCGCCGCCGACCGGCAGCAGCGCCGCCGAGCCGGGAAACGGTGTCCGCTCCGTGAAGGCAAGCGCCGCCAGCACGACGGCGCCGATCCCGGCCCACGACAGCAGCGCCCGGAGGGCGGGTCGCGCGCCGCCGCGGCGGCCGGGCACCAGGGCGAGCAGGCCGCCGGCGCCGAACTCCCAGGCCCGCGTCGGCGTGGCGAAGTAGGCGACGGCCGGGTCGGTGGCGGTGAGCACGATGCCGCAGCCGAGGCTCAGCAGCGTGACGGCACCCAGCACGATCCCGACCGTTCGCCGCGCCGGCCGCACGCGCACCCCGCGGCGCGCCGCCACCACGCCCAGCAGCACCAGCAGCGGCCACACGACGTAGAACTGCTCCTCGGCCGACAGCGACCAGAAGTGCCGGACCGGGGACGGCCCGTCGCCGGCGGCGAAGTAGTCCACCGCCGTCGAGGCCAGATGCCAGTTCTGCACGTAGACCGTGCCGGCCCGCAGCTCGGCGAAAAACTGCGCCCACGCCGTCACCGGGACGAACGCGACGGTCGCCGCCGCGCAGGCGAGCACGACGACCAGTGCGGCCGGCAGCAGGCGCCGTGCGCGCCGTGCCCAGAACGCCGGCAGCGACACCGACCCCGAGCGCTCGGCCTCGCGCAGCAGCAGTCCGGTGATCAGGTAGCCCGAGATCACGAAGAACACGTCCACGCCGACGAACCCGCCCGGGACCGCCCCGGGCCACAGGTGGAAGAGGACGACGAGCATCACCGCCAGGGCTCGCAGCGCCTGGATCTCCTCGCGGCGGCGGTGGCGCGGCGTCGCCCGCGTCTGCGCGGGCTCAGGTGCGACCGACCGTGGCACGGCGAGCGTGGTCACGCCACCGGCGTACCCGTGCATACGCCCTACCGCACGGTGCTTGAGCCCGAGGCCGCTGCTGCCGAAGGACGTTCGTATGTGTCCTGCCGTTCGTACGTCCGTCTCGTCGCTGCTCGCAGCGCTCGTCGTCCTCGCGACGGCGGCCGGCGCCTCCGCGGCCGCGCCGTCGCGCGTCCTGGTACTCGGCGACTCGCTCGCCGTGGGCCTCGAGCCCTATCTCGGGACCATGCTGCAACCCAGCGAGGTCCTGTGGGACGCGCGTTCGGGCCGGACCACGCCGCAGGCGCTCCCGCTCCTGCGCGCGCGCCTGCGCGAGGAGACGCCGCGGACGGTCGTCCTCAGCCTCGGCACCAACGACGGCTCGGACCCGCGGCGCTTCGCCGACCGCATCCGCCGCGCGCTGGCGGCGATCCCGGCCGGCGTCTGCGTCGTGTGGGTCGACGTCAACCGCCCGCCGCGCAAGGGAAGCTACGTCGCGCTGAACCAGGTGCTGCGCGACGCCGCGCGCAAGGACCCGCGGATGGTCGTGGTCGACTGGGACCGCGCCGTGCTCACCGGACGCGTCACGCTGCCCGACGGGCTGCATCCAGATCCCGCGGGCTTCCGCCTCCGCAGCCGGCTCGTCGCCAACGCGGTCGCCCACGGCTGCCGCGCCCGGCCGTCTTAGATCAGGCCCGAACCCGGGCGCCCCGAGCGGGCGCCGCCGCGCGGGTCGCGGCGGCGCACCAGCGCTTCAGCGCAGCGCGCTGACGTACAGGTCGAGCAGCGCGCCCCAGCCGCCCGCGCCGTCGACCTGGGCGCGCATCGTCTCGCCGCCCTCGGCGTAGCGCTCGAAGCCCGAGTGCGTGAGCACCACCTCCGTGCTGTCCTCGCCCGTCGCGGTGAACCGCACCTCGACCTCGCTGGCGAGCGCCGGATCGGGCTCGAAGCCCCACTGCGGCGTGAGCAGCCACGCGAAGACCAGGCGCGACGGCGGCTCCCAGGCGAGCACGCGGCCCCAGTCGGTCTCGGTCCCGTCGTGGGCCCGCGCGTAGCAGCGGCCGTCGACGAACGGCTCGATCACGGCCTCGGCGGGCGTCGGTCCCACGTGGTGGGTGTCCTTGGGCCACCAACTCGCCATGCCGCTGGTGAAGACGTCGTAGGCGCGCGCGACGGGCGCCGCGACGGTGACGGTGCGCCGGACGACGGCGTCGGCGGTCTGCTCGGTCATGGGTGCTCCTCGGGGTGGGGGTCGTGTTCGGCGGCCTCCTTGAAGGCGGCCAGGGCCTGCGTCCAGAACCGGTCGAAGTACGCCTGCACCGCGGCGACACCGTCGGGGTCGACCGCGTAGAGGCGCCGCGTGCCGGATGCGCGATCGCGCACCAGGCCGGCGTCCTTGAGCACCCGGAGGTGCTGGGAGACGGCCGGCCGGCTGACCGGCAGCGTCGCGGCGATCTCCCCGACCGCGAGCGGCCCGTCGGCCAGCCGCTCGAAGACGGCCCGGCGGGTCGGGTCACCGAGGGCGGCGAGGGCTGCGGTTCCGTTCGGCATGGCTTACGGTAAGCGTAGCCTGACGGATCCTAGAGCGCAAGGGCCTAGCTAGGTCGCTTCGGCGACCGCGCGTCCCGCCGCGCGGCCCGAGAAGAGGCAGCCGCCCAGGAACGTCCCCTCCAGCGAGCGGTAGCCGTGCAGGCCGCCGCCGCCGAAGCCGGCGACCTCGCCTGCGGCGAAGAGGCCGGGCACCGGCTCGCCGCCGGCGCCGAGGACGCGGGAGGAAAGGTCGGTCTGCAGCCCGCCGAGGGACTTGCGCGTCAGGATCGAGAGCCGCACCGCGATCAGCGGGCCGGCCTTCGGGTCCAGCAGGCGGTGCGGCGCCGCGACGCGCGCCAGGCGGTCGGGCCAGTAGCGGCGCGCACCGCGCATCGCCGTGACCTGCAGGTCCTTGGTGTAGGGGTTGGCCATCTCACGGTCGCGCGCCAGCACCTCGCGCTCGACCTGCTCGAACGGCAGGTCGACGTCGGGCTCGAGCGCCTGCATCCGCGTCACGAGCTGCTCGAGCGAGCGCTCCACCACGAAGTCCGCGCCGTGGCGCAGGAACGCCTCGACCGGCGCGGGCGCGCCCGTGCCCAGCCGGGCCTTCAGGACCGACCTGATGGACTTGCTCGTGATGTCGGGGTTCTGCTCGGAGCCCGAGAGCGCGAACTCGCGCTCGACGATCTTCTGCGTCAGGACGAACCACGTGTGGTCGTGGCCGGTCGACATGATGTGGTCCAGCGTCCCGAGCGTGTCGAACCCTGGGAACCACGGGACGGGCAGGCGCCGCCCCCGCGCGTCGAGCCACAGCGGCGACGGGCCGGGCAGGATCCGGATGCCGTGCGCCGGCCAGATCGGATCCCAGTTGGAGATGCCCTCGACGTAGTGCCACATGCGATCGGGGTTGACGATCCGCCCGCCGGCCGCCGCGGCGACCTTCAGCATCCGGCCGTCCACGTGGGCGGGGACGCCCGAGATCATGCGCTTGGGGGCCGTCCCCAGCCGGGCCGGCCAGTTCGCGCGCACGAGGTCGTGGTCGCCGCCGATGCCGCCCGAGGTCACGATCACCGCGCCGGCGCTGAGCGCGAAGTCGCCGACGACCTCGCGCGACGACGCGGCGCCGCGCCGCACGTCGCTCGGGGCGAGGACCGAGCCGGTCACGCCGTCGATCGTGCCGCCGGTGACCGACAGCGCGTCGACCCGATGGCGGAACCGCAGCTCGACCAGCCCGCCCGCGACCGCCTCCTGCACGCGGCGCACGAAGGGGGCGAGCACGCCGGGCCCGGTCCCCCAGGTGACGTGGAAGCGGGGCACGGAGTTGCCGTGCCCGGTCGCGCCCGACCCGCCGCGCTCGGCCCAGCCCGGGTTCGGGAGGAAGCGGATGCCGCGCTCGTGCATCCACGCGCGCTTCTCGCCGGCGGCGAACTGCACGTAGGCCTCGGCCCAGCGCCGCGCCCAGTCGTCCTCGGGACGGTCGAACCCGGCCGCGCCCTGCCAGTCCTGCCAGGCGAGGTCGAACGAGTCGTGCACGCCGACGCGCCGCTGCTCGGGCGAGTCGACGAGGAAGATCCCGCCGAAGGACCAGAACGCCTGGCCGCCGAGCGAGGCGGCGGGCTCCTGGTCGAGGACGATGACCCTCCGGCCGGCGTCGAGGAGCTCGGCGGTCGCGACGAGGCCGGCCAGGCCGGCGCCGACGACGATCGCGTCAGCGGTCATTGCACGGCGGCTGCAAGAACATTGCGCCGCAAGTTAGCCGTTCGCGCGCGGCGGCGCGGCCCGCGATCAGATCTTGGCCGCCGCACGCCGGTTGACGGCCGGGATCACCTGCTCGCCGTAGCTGCCGAGCGTCGCGTCCTTGGCGTCGTGCTGGAGGTAGACGGCGAACTGGTCGACGCCGAGGTCGGCCAGCTCCTGCAGCCGCGCGACGTGGTCGGCCGGCGGTCCGACCAGGCAGAAGCGGTCGACGATGGAGTCGGGCACGAACGCCGTGTGCTCGTTGCCCGCGCGTCCGTGCGCGTTGTAGTCGTAGCCCTGGCGCTCGGCGATGTAGTCGGTCAGCGCCTTGGGGACGGCGGCGCCGTCGCCGCCGTAGCGCGCGACGATGTCGGCGACGTGGTTGCCGACCATCCCGCCGAACCAGCGGCACTGGTCGCGGCCGTGGGCCAGGCCCGCGTCGCTGCCGTCGGTGACGTAGGCGGGGGCGGCGACGCAGATCGTGATGGCGTCGGGGTCGCGGCCCGCCGCCTCGGCGGCGCGCCGGACCGCGGCGATCGACCACGCGGTGATGTCGGGGTCGGCGAGCTGCAGGATGAAGCCGTCGCCGACCTCGCCGGTCAGCGCCAGCGCCTTCGGGCCATAGGCCGCGACCCAGATCTCGAGGCGGCTGTCGGGGTTCCACGGCAGCCGCAGGGTCGTGCCCTTGTACTCCACCGCCTCGCCGTTGGCCAGCCCGCGGATCACGCCGATCGACTCGCGCAGCTCGGCGAGCTTGACCGGCTGGCCGTTGATGACGCGCACGGCCGAGTCGCCGCGCCCGATCCCGCAGACCGTGCGGTTGCCGTACATCTCGTTGAGCGTCGCGAACAGCGACGCCGTGACGGTCCAGTCGCGCGTGGCCGGGTTGGTGACCATCGGGCCGACGATCAGCTTGTGGGTCTCGGCCAGGATCCGGCTGTAGATGACGAACGGCTCTTCCCACAGCAGGTGCGAGTCGAACGTCCACGCGTGGCTGAACCCGTAGGCCTCGGCGCGCTTGGCGAGGTCGATCACCCGCGCGGCGGGCGGATCGGTCTGCAGGACGACGCCGAAGTCCATCATCGCGCCACCTCCTCGAGCTCGCCCGCGGCGACCATGGCGATGGTCTCGCCCACCGTCGCGCCGTAGGCCTCGATCGCGATGCGCAGGGCGTCCTCGGGCGAGTCCTCCACCTCGGTGTGGGAGATCGGCGGGTCGGACTGGGCGAAGAGCATGACCGTGGGGACCATGCGGCCGATCTCGGTCGCGTCGTGCAGCGGCCCGCTGGGGATCGGCGGCCCGTCGCCGCCGCCGGCGCCGGCGACGGCCGCTCGGGCGAGCTGCACCAGCCGGGGGTGAAACGGCGTCGGCGTGGCGCCGAAGACGCGCCGGAACGCGACCGTGCAGTGCAACTGCTGCGCCGCGGCCTCGCAGGCCGCCAGGCACTCGGCCAACATGGTGGCCAACGTGTCGGCGTCCAGGTGGCGCAGGTCGAGCATCATCTCCGACTCGCCGGCGATCGCCGTGATGACGGCCGGCTCGCTGCGGATGGAGCCGACGGTCGTCACGCCCTCGTGCCGGATGCCGACCTCGCGGATCTCCAGCGCGGCGGTCGCCGCGGCGGCCAGCGTGTCGCGGCGCAGGCGCATCGGCGTCGAGCCGGCGTGCGCGGACTGGCCGCTGAACTGGATGAGGTAGCGCTCGTCGCCGACCGTGCCGCTCACGGCGCTCGCGGGCCGGCCGCCGTCGAGCAGGACGGGGCCCTGCTCGATGTGCAGCTCGAGGTAGGCGCGGGCGCCGTCCAGCCGCGCGGTCGCGGCCGAGGCCGCGTCGAGGTCGATGCCGCACTCGGCCATCGCGTCCTGCAGGCGCGTTCCGCCGGCGTCGAGCAGGTCGCGCACGTCGTCGGGGTCGAGCGTCCCGGCGACCGCCGAGGAGCCGACGAGGCTGCGCCCGAAGCGCGCGCCCTCCTCGTCGGCCCAGTCGACGAGCCGCACCTCGACGGGCGGCGGCGCGCCGGCGGCGGCCAGCGTGCGGAGGACCTCCAGCGCGGTGGTGACGCCGAGGGCGCCGTCCAGCCACCCGCCCGACGGCACCGCGTCGATGTGCGAGCCGACGATCACGAAGCCGTCGCCCTCGCCGCTGCCCGGCAGCGCCGCCCAGAGGTTGCCGGCCTCGTCGCGGTCGACGACGACGCCTTGGCCGCCCAGGTCGGCCAGCTTCCCGGTCAGCCACTCGCGCGCGACCAGCCAGTCCGGCGACCACGCCAGCCGCCGCGCGCCCGCCGGCCCGCCGGTCAGCTCCGCCAGCTCGCGCAGATTGGCCAAGACTCGCTCGGCGTCGATGACCAGCGTCATGCGGTCACCGCCGCGCCGCGGGTGCCGAGCGTGCCGGTGCGGGCCACGAACCGCCCGTGCCCCGGAGCGGTGAGGATCTCCCCGCGGTCGTAGACCATCGTGCCGCGACTGAGCGTGTGGCGGACGCTGCCGCTCGCGGTCTCGCCCTCGTAGAGGTCGTAGTCGACGTTCATCAGCGACGTCGCCACGCCGTAGGGTCGCGGGGCGTTGGGGTCGAAGACCACGACGTCGGCGTCCTTGCCGGGCGCGATCGCGCCCTTGGACGTCAGCCCGAACCGGCGGGCGATCGTGGTCGACGTGCGGTCCACCAGCTCGCTCGGCGTGATCCGCCCCGCGACGACGCCCTCGTCCCACAGCTTGGCCAGGCGGTGCTGGATCGCCGGCAGGCCGTTGGGCACCAGGCTGAAGTCGTCCACTCCGCGCGCCTTCTGCTCGTCGCGGAACGGGCAGTGGTCGGTCGAGACGCTCTCGAGGATCCCGCGGCGCACGTAGTCCCAGAGCGGCTCGTGGTTGGACGCGTCGCGCAGCGGCGGCGAGCAGATGTAGCGGCAGCCCTCGACGCCCGGGCGGCGCAGGTCGTCGATCGTGTTGACGAGGTACTGCGTGCAGGTCTCGGCGCTGACGTCCACGCCGCGCTGCTGGGCGGCCTGGATCTCGGCGGCCGCGGCCGCGCAGGTGACGTGGACGACGAACAGCGACGCGCCCGTGTACTCGGCCAGGCGCGCGGCGCGCGAGGTCGCCTCGGCCTCCACGAACTCCGGCCGCGTGAGCGCGTGGTGGATCGCCGCGGTGTTGCCGGCCTGCAGCGCGCGGGTGACGAGGAGGTCGACGACGTCGCCGTTCTCGGCGTGGACCATCGTCAGCGCGCCGAGGTCCCGCGCGCGCTCCATGGTCGCCGCCATGGCGTCGTCGCGGGTCATCAGCTCGCCCTTGTAGGCCATGAACAGCTTGAAGCTGGAGACGCCGGCGTCGACGATCGCCGCCATGTCGTCGATCGTCGCCTCGTTGGCGTTGGTGATGGCCATGTGGAAGCCGTAGTCGACGTGCGCGGCGCCGGCCGCCCGGCCCTGCCAGTCCTCCAGCGCGGAGCGCAGCTGGTCGGGCTCGCGCTGGATGGCGAAGTCCACGAGGCACGTGACGCCGCCGGCGGCCGCGGCCTGCGTTCCGGTGTCGTAGTCGTCGGACGACCACATGCCCATGAACGGCATCGAGAGATGGGTGTGGTTGTCGACGAGCCCCGGCAGCAGCAGGCAGCCGGAGGCGTCGATCACCGTCGCGCCGGCCGGCGCGGCGACGCTGCCGACCGCGGCGATCTGCTCGCCGGCGATGAGCACGTCGGCGTCGTACTCGCCGTCGGCGCTGACGACTCGGCCCCCCTGCAGGAGCGTGGCGTGGTCTTCGGTCATGGGTGGGTCCTCCTGGTGGTGAGGTGCCGTGCGGTCCCAACGGCCGCACCCTGGATCCTCTGCCTCCGGGGTGTCCAGCGCAACTGCCGGGGTCGACACTCGTCCGGCGCCGGCGCCGTGCGAAGCCGCCGGAGCCCTAGGGCCAATACATCCTGCGCTCGTAGTCCTGCAGCATGCGCGTCGCCGAGAACCGCGGCGCGAGCGTCCGCAGCGACGCGCGCACGCGGCGCGTCCAGGCATCGCCGGCGTCGTAGAACTCGGGCACGATCTCCTGCTCGAGCAGGTGGTACAACATCGCCGCGTCGCGGGAGTCCTGGGCCTGGTGGTCGGCGTCGACGTCGCCGGGCAGCGCCCAGCCGTTGAAGCCGTCGTAGGCCTCCGCCCACCAGCCGTCGAGCACGCTGAGCTGCAGGCCGCCGTTGAGGACCGACTTCATGCCGCTCGTGCCGCTGGCCTCCAGCGGCGGGCGTGGCAGGTTGACCCAGACGTCGCAGCCCTGTACGAGGCGGGCGCCGAGGGCGAGGTCGTAGTCGGCGAGGAACACGACGCGCGACTGCGTGCCCTCGGCGCCGCGGAGGTCCAGCAGCTGCTGGATGAGCTGCTTGCCCGGCTCGTCCTTGGGGTGCGCCTTGCCGGCGACGACGAGTTGTACGGGTCGATCGCTGCGCAGGAGCGCCAGCGCCCTCTGCGCGTCGTGCACCATCAGCGCCAGGCGCTTGTAGGTGGCCACGCGGCGGGCGAAGCCGATCGTCAGCACGTCGGGGTCGAAGGCCTCGGCGCCGGCCTCGACGTAGTCCCGCTCCTCGCCGCGGCCGAGGCGATCGCGCGGGATCCGATCGCGGATCAGGTCCACCAGGGCCGAACGCTGCTCGCGGCGGACGGCGCGCAGCTCGTCGTCGCCGATGGCGTCGATGCCCGCCCAGGCCTCCGGATCGGCCGCGCGATCCTGCCAACCGGCGTCCAGGTGGCGGTCCAGCAGCCCGCGCATCGGCGCGCCGAGCCACGTCGGGACGTGCACGCCGTTGGTGACGTGGGTGATCGGCCCCTCGTCGACGGGGCGGTCGGGCCAGAGCTCGTGCCACATCTCGCGGGCGACCTCGCCGTGGCGGCGGCTCACCGCGTTGGTCGCGCGCGCGGTGCGCAGCGCCAGCTGGGTGATGCCGAACGGCTCGTGCTCGTCCTCGGGATGCGTGCGGCCGAGGGCCAGCACGGCGTCGAGGTCGAACCCGCGCGCTTCGACGAGCGGGCGCAGCAGCGCCGCGACCTGCGCTCCCGGGTACGCGTCGTTGCCGGCGGGCACCGGCGTGTGGGTGGTGAAGACCGTGCGCCGGCGCGCGTGCTCGACCGCCTCCTGGAGCGTGGCGCCGGGCGCGTCGAGCGCCGAGAACGCGGCGTGGCCCTCGTTGAGGTGGACGATCTCGGGGTCGACGTCCAGCGCCTCGAGCAGCCGGATGCCGCCGATCCCGAGCAGGGCGTACTGGTTGAGCCGCACCTCCGGCGCGCCGACGTAGAGCTGCGACGTCGTCCAGCGGGCGAACGCCGAGTTCTCCGGGCGCTCGGCGTCGAGCAGGAACAGCGGCACCCGACCGACGTCGACGCGCCAGACCTGGGCGACGATCGTCTCCTCGTGCGCAGGGACTGCGACGGTGACCGGCTCGCCGTCGTCGCCACGGACGAGCACGGCGGGGAGGCGCTCGGGATCGGTCTCCAGCCAGTACTCGCGCTGCCACCCCGACAGGTCGATGCGCTGGCGGAAGTAGCCCTGGCGGTAGAGCAGCCCGACGGCGACGAACGGCAGCGCGCGGTCCGACGCCTCCTTGACGAGGTCGCCGGCCAGCGCCCCGAGGCCGCCGGAGTAGACCGGCAGCGAGACGTGGATGCCGTATTCGGCGCAGAAGTAGGCGACCGGTCCGCCGTCGCGCGACGGCGGCGCCTCGCGGTGCTCGCGCAGGCGCTCCAGGACGGCGGCGGCGCGCCGGAGCAGGTCGGCGTCCTGCGCCGCGCGCTCCAGGCGCTCGTACGGCGACTCCTGCAGCAGCCGCACCGGGTTGGCGCCGCACGCCGTCCAGCGCTCGCGGTCGACGGCCTCGAAGACCGCCGGGCCGTCGGGATCCCAGCACCACGCGTAGTTGTAGGCGATGCGTGCGAGCACCTCCAGCTCGCCGGGCAGCCGGGCGGCCAACCCGGCGATCGCCCGCTCGATGTCGCGTGCTCCGGCGTCGTTCATGGTGGCCCCCTACCCAAGCACAGCAAGAGCACACATGCGGGGGATTCCGGCTCATCGCGTCGGCAGCGGCGAGTACGGCTCCAGCCGCATCGCGGCGCGGCCGGCGGCGCGGGCGTCGATCTCCACCGCGACCTCGACGTCGCCGGTGCGCACGGGGTCGTGGCGCCGCCGGCCCTCCTGCGCCGCCAGCCACGGCGACAGGTAGCGCCCGTCGATCTTGCGCGGCACGGACCAGAGCCGGAGCTCGGGAGGGGCGCCCGCGCCGTCGCCGCCGTGGATCGGATGCTCGAGGTACTGCGCGCCGGTCCCGGTGAGCAGGCGCCCGCGGAGCACGGGGCGAAACGGCTTCGGCGCGATCGGCGCGCCCGCGGCGGCCGCCAGGTGCTCGGCGATGGCGTCGGCCTGCTGGCAGGCGATGCCGCCCTGCTTGACCGGGAAGGTCGTGCCGTCACCCGCCGCGTAGACGTCCTCGACCCCGGTGACGCGTAGCTCGTCGTCGATCGGGATGAACCCGCAGCGGTCGGCCGGCAGCCCGGCGATCCAGGGACCGGCGATCGTCGGCAGCGCGACGATCCGCTCGGTGTCGATCGGCTCGCCGCCGGGCAGCAGCACGAGGCGGCCGTCGTCGCCGGCGCGGGCGTAGGTCTCGCCGCGGAAGTCGATGCCGGCCGTGGCCAGCAGCTCGGCGACCGCCGCGGACGGCTCGGGGCCGAAGAGCGCCAGCGGCGCCGTCTCGGGGGAGACGATCTGCAGCCGGACGCCGTCCATGCCCATGGAGCGCGCTTCGCGCGCGGTCATCAGCGCCAGCTCGTAGAGCGGCAGCGTCCACGTCGTGCCGGGCGGCACGACGAAGCTCACGGCGTGCGTCCAGCCCTCGTCGATGTCGGCGAGCAGGCCGTTGAACGAGACCGTGGACGTGTCGCCGGTGAACGTCAGCGCACGGCTGTAGGCCACCTTGTGCTGCGCGCCGACCGCGACGACGAGGGCGTCGTAGGCGACCGTGCCGCCACCGGCCAGCAGCAGGCTGCGGCGGTCGGGGTCGACGCGCTCGACCGCGTCGGCGACGAGCTCGGCGCCGACCTCGTCGGCGAGGGCGGCGAGCGAGTGGCGGCGGACGTGGTCGGCGGCGAACGGCTCGGCGGTGCGCAGCGGGCGCAACTCGAAGTCGGCGTTCGGCGCGACGATCGTGAGGCGGACGCGCCCGCCGGCCAGCGCGTGGAGCGCCAGCGCCAGCTCGACGCCGGCGACGCCGCCTCCGGCGATCACGACGTGGGTGCGGGCGGTGGGAAAGCGCATGGCCCCAAGCTACGGGCGGTCCGGCGCGCCGCCATCCGCCCACCGCCGCGCCTCGCTGCGGGGAACTACGCACGTCGCGGCGGTCTATGAACGTCTTTCAGAAAGAGCACGGTCTGAGCGGGGCGCCTCGCGGCGCCGCAGTCCCTGGCCGCGGATCGCCGGGCCACCAGCACGACTCACCGCGGCCAGGGCCTGCGGCATCCGCGAATGCGCGCCGCTCAGCCCGCACGCTGATTCTGAAAGACGTTCTATGCTCGCCACGCGACGCACGGGGCGTCACGCACATGGACGACGCGACCCTCACCCGCCTCATCGACGTCGGCCGGGGACTGCTCTCCGAGCTGGACCTCGACACGCTGCTGGCCCGCGTCCTGGACGTCGCCCGCGAGCTGACCGGGGCGCGCTACGCGGCGGTCGGCATCCTCGATCCCCAGCGCTCGGGCCTCGAGCGCTTCCTCACGAGCGGCATCGGCGCGCAGGAGCGCGCCACGATCGGCGACCTGCCACGCGGCCACGGCGTGCTCGGCGTGCTGATCGAGGACCCGCGACCGCTGCGCCTCGACGACGTCGGCTCGCATCCGCGCTCCTACGGCTTCCCGCTCAACCATCCGCCGATGGGCGGCTTCCTGGGCGTGCCGATCCTCATCCGCGGCGAGAGCTGGGGCAACCTCTACCTCACCGAGAAGGGCGACGGCGCCTTCACCGACGAGGACGAGGAGGCGATGATCGTGCTCGCCGACTGGGCGGCCATCGCGGTGACCAACGCGCGGCTCTACCAGGCGGCCACGGGCCGGCGCGACGAGCTGGAGCGGACGGTCCGGGCGCTGGAGACGACGACCGAGATCTCGAGCGCGATCGGCGGCGAGATCGAGCTGGAGCGCATCCTCGAGCTGCTGGTCAAGCGCGGGCGCGCGCTGGTCGCGGCGGGCACGCTGGTCGTCACGCTCGTCGTGGGCGACGAGCTGGAGGTCGTCGCGGCCGCGGGCGTCGTCGGCGACGCGCTGGTCGGCAGCCGCGTGGGCATCGGCGCCTCGGCGCTCGGCTTGGTGCTTCAGTCGCGGCGGCCCGAGCGCCTCACCGAGCTCAGCCGCGGCTCCGGCCGCCTGCTCGCCGCCGACGTGCACGCCGAGGCCGGGCTCATGGTCCCGCTGCTGCATCGCGGACGGGCGCTCGGCGTGCTCGCCGCGTTCGACCGCGTGCAGGAGGGCCCCGGGTTCTCGGCCGACGACGAACGGTTGCTGCAGGCCTTTGCCGCCAGCGCCGCCACCGCGGTCGCGACCGCGCAGACCGTCCAGTCGCATTCGACCGAGCGCTCGATCCGTGCGTCGGAGGCCGAGCGCACGCGGTGGGCGCGCGAGCTGCACGACGAGACGCTGCAGGAGCTCGGCGGCCTGCGGGTGCTGCTGTCGGCCGCGCGCCGCAGCGACGATCCGGGGCGCGTGGACGAGGCGCTGGAGCAGGCCGTGGGCCTCGTCACGCACGGGATCGCCACGCTGCGGGCGCTGATCACCGACCTGCGGCCGGCGGCCCTCGACGAGATCGGCACGCTCGGGGCGCTCACCGCGCTCGTCGACCGCGTGCGCGCCGCCAGCGGCCTGGTCGTCGAGCTGGAGGCCGATCTGGACTTCGAGTCCGGACGCACCGGGCAGCGGCACGTCCCCGAGCTGGAGGAGGCCGTCTACCGGCTCGTCCAGGAGGCGCTGACCAACGCGGTCAAGCACGCGGGCGCGACGCGCGTGGACGTCGTGGTGCGCGAGTCCGGCCAGGCGCTGCACATCACCGTGCGCGACGACGGCGGCGGCTTCGACCCCGACGGGCAGTCGCCGGGGTTCGGGCTCGTGGGCATGCGCGAGCGGATCGCCCTGGCCCAAGGCACGCTCGAGGTCCGCTCGGCACCGGGCGAAGGCACGGCCGTAGAGATCGAGCTGCCGATGCGCCGGCGGACGCCGGCGGCCGCGGCGTCGTCCTAGAGGGCGCCTGAAGGGTCTGCCGTCAGACCTACCGTGGTTGGGCCGGGGTGATGGTCGGTGGCGTGCTCGGGTCCGGTTCGAGCTGTTCGGCGTGGGCAGGCATGAGCGCTGCGCCGACGATGACGAGGCAGAACGCGGCGAAGCGCCCGCCGATCTGGAGCGGGCCGGAGCCGATCGGTTCGTGGAAGACGAGGATGCCGCCGATGATCGCGGCGAGGTTCGCAGCCACGGAGGTGAGGGCGATGACCTCGACGCCCGGCCCGAGCTGGAGGCTGCGCGCGGAGGCGTAGAACGCGATCGCTCCCGCGACGAGCGCGGTGCCCGCCCACGGGCTCAGCAGC
The DNA here is from genome assembly GCF_035318805.1 of Baekduia sp. Classification (GTDB taxonomy): domain Bacteria; phylum Actinomycetota; class Thermoleophilia; order Solirubrobacterales; family Solirubrobacteraceae; genus Baekduia. The sequence continues at coordinate 22,262 of NZ_DATHDY010000025.1, read as the reverse complement.
CCATGCAGCGGGCCTTCGGCATGGGTGAGGTACTTGATGGCGACGTCGGAGACGCCGAACAGCGCGCCGGCGGCCAGACCCAGCAGCAGTCCTTCGGCGCGGTGCAGGACGCTGCGGTGCGCGGAGATCGCCAGGAGCGCGGCGCCGATCGCGAAGATCGCGCCCTCGACGGCGATGAGCGCCGCCAGGGAGGAGCGCTGCGGTCGCGCGGCCCCACCGCCGGTGAGTCCGATGACCGCCAGGCCCGCGGCGGTGATCACCACGCCGAACCACTGCCATCGCCCGAGGCGGAAGTCGAAGAAGCGCTCGGCGAGAACGGCGAGGAAGACCAGACCGCCGGACAGGACCGCCTGCACGACCGAGAGCGGCGCGAGCCCCAGCGCGCCGACATGCAGGATCCACGCCAGGATCGCGACCAGCCACCCGACCGCGAACCAGCGTGAGCGGAAGAGCGCGGCGGCGCTGCGCAGCGGGTGCCGGGCCTCGATGGGGTCGACGAGGACCGCGCCCCGGTACTTGAACAGGAAGGCCAAGTTGGTGGCCAGGGCGGAGGCGAGGGCGAGGAGCAGTCCCAGGATCATGAGAGCGCGCGGCCGGTCGGGATAAGCGCATATAGGGGTACGACGTTCCCCGCTAGGCGATGCGGGCGGCGAGCAGGCAGAGATCGTCGGTCAGCGTCCCGTAGGCGAACTCGGCGACGCGTGCGCGCAGGATGGCGATCGCCTCCTTCGGCGAGGGGCAGTGAAGGCCGCTGAGCGCGGAGCTGACGGCGTGCAGTCCGAACATCTCACCGTCGTGCCGTGCTTCGGTCAGCCCGTCGGTGTAGAGCAGCAGTCCCGCGCCGGCCGTCGACCGCCGCGAACCCTCGACGCATCCGGGGTCGGCGCGAACCCCGAGCGGCGTTCCGTGGCGGGGCGCGATCAGCTCTTGGCCGTCATCCAGCCACAGCGCCGGGGGATGTCCGGCGTAGGCCCAGCGCAGGCGCTCCTCGTGCGGGAGATACGTCACGCAGGCGGCGGTGACGAACTCGCTGCCGGTGCCGGCGCGCTCGATCAACGCAGTGTTCGCCCAGCTCAGCAGGCGGCAGGGATCGTCGGAGAAGGGTGCGGTCGCCGCGAACGCCGTCCGCACGAACGCGGCACGCCGCCCCGCCCGCAGCCCGTGGCCGACGACGTCGCCGACGACCAGCACCGTGGAGTTCTGCGGCCCCTCGGCCACCAGATAGAAGTCGCCGCTGACCTGCTCGGCGGCCGCGGGCAGGAAGGTCGCCGCAAGCTCCAACCCGGGACGCTGGGGCAACTCGGGCGGCGTGAGCGCATCCCGGATCGCACGCAGATCCTCCAGCTCGTGCTCCGCCGCCTCAAGGCGCCCACGCAGCGCACCGAGGTCTCCTTCGCGCACCGCGGCCTCCTCGCGAAGGCGCGCGATCAGCGTCTCCTGGCGCTGCTCCCGCGCACCCATGTCGCGGATATCGCGCTCGCGGGCATCAGCGTCGGAGTGCAACCTCCGCAGCTCTGCGTCGTCCTCGTCGGGCTCCTGGCTCATGACGCTCATGGCACGCTCAGACGAACGCCGCCGCGTGCCGCTCGCACATCCTCTCGCACCACGCGCCCGCCTGCCGTGCCGGTCTACGGATCGTCGAGCAGGCCGTGGTCCAGCGCGTAGCGGACGAGCTCGGCGCGGCTCGTGCGGCGTAGCTTCTGCTGGATGTGGGCGCGGTGCGACTCGACCGTGCGGACCGAGAGGTAGAGCTGCGCGCCGATGTCGCCGTTGGTGTGGCCGAGGGCGATGAGCCGCAGGACCTCGACCTCGCGCTCGGTGAGGTCGTCGGGCGGGCCGGCGGGCTCGGGCGGCGCCGCGGCGATCTGCGCCCCGAGGCGCGGGTTGAGGTACGCCTCGCCGGCGGCCGCGCGGCGGATCGCCTCGACCAGCTCGGTGTCGGCCGCCTCCTTGAGGACGTAGGCGGCGGCGCCGGCCGCCAGCGCGGCGCGCGCGAACTGGGGATCGTCCTGCATGGTGAGGATCACCACGCGGGTGTCCGGCGCGGCGGCGGCCAGCTCGGGAAGGGCGTCCAGGCTCGACGGCAGGGAGCCGGGCATGTTGAGGTCCAGGACGAGCACCGCCGGGCGATGGGCCGCGGTCTTGCGCACGGCGTCGTCGATCGTGCCCGCCTCCGCGACCACGTGCAGGTCGTCCTCGGCGTCGAGCACGAACCGCAGCCCGCTGCGGACGACCGCGTGGTCGTCGGCGAGGACGATGGTGATCGCGGCGGGCGCCATGCCGGTCGCATCCTACGGGCCGCACTGCGGACAACTACGCAGCACGTCGGCGGATCGCACCGGACGTGCGGAGCGCCGCTGAGCGGGAGGGTGCTGGTCAGAGGTCGCCGCCCGGCGACCGCGCCCCCCCGTCTCGTGACCTTCGGAGGTCCACCACGATGTCCCTGCCTCGCCCCTTCGCCATCGCCGGCGTCCTCGCCAGCATCGTCCTGATCGTCCTGGGGGCCGGCGCGATCGTCATCGGCGCCTCCGGCCATCGCGAGGTCGGGACCGACCTCAAGCGCGAGCAGATCGTCGGGTCGCCGGACATGACGCCGACCAAGATCCGCGCCGCGATCGCGGACGCCGGCCTCAAGGACATCCAGGGCGTTCCGACCTGCTCGGTCGCCGATCAGCCGATCGACAGCGGCTCGCGCGCCAAGTGCTTCGCGTCCTACATGCGCATCCATGCGCTCGAGGCCACCGGCGGCCAGACCTACGCCCAGATGGCGCAGTACCTCGACGCCTCCGGCAAGCCCACCGCGGAGAAGGCCGCCGCTGCGAAGGACCCGAAGACCGGCGCACCCGTCGCCAACGGCGCCCGCGCCGTGTGGGTCACCGAGACCGGCCTCAGCACCGCGTTGAACACGTCCTTCTTCGCGCAGCAGGTCGCGCTGTTCTCCATCGTCATGGGCCTCGCCCTCCTGCTCACCGGCATCGGGTTCCTGGTGCTGACCGGCACGCTGCTGCGCCGCACGGGCACCGCGGCGGTGGCCGAGCAGGCGCGCGTCGGGGACCTCGCGACCGTCTGAGTGGCGACCGTGCCGCAGCGCCCGCGAGGCGCTGCGGCGCCCCGCCGACACGCTCCGCTGACCGCGCTGCGATCATGAGGCAGGCTCATGGGCGCGATGCGCTGCCTCATCGACTCGAACGTCTTCGACGCGATCGCGGCCGAGCCCGACCTGCTCGAGCTCGTCGATCGCCTCACGTCGGCCCGCTGGCTGGAGCTGCTGGCCGCGACCGTGAGCGTCGAGCAGGTCGCGGCGACGCCCGACGAGTGGCATCGCCGCGACCTGCAGCGCGTGCGCGTGCTCGTGGTCCCGCCGGTCGACGAGCACGACCGGGCCGTCGCCGCGCTGCTGGCGGCCCTGCGGCGCATCAGCGGGATCGACGATGCGCTGATCGCCGCGGCCGCCGCCGCGCAGCGCGTCCCGCTGGTCACCGAGGACCGCCGCCTGCGCGAGGCCGCAGCCGCGCATCTGCCCGGCCTCGTCCTCTGGAGCTGGGCGGCGGACCTGCGTCCGCGCGTCGTCGCGCTCGGGCGCGAGCACCCGCCGCCGCCGTACCGCCGCCGCCACATGGCGCCCCGCCCGGCCGCCCATCGCCCGGCCCATTAGGTTGGGGGCGATGGCGCCCCAGGTCGAGCTCAGCGGCACCGGACTCACCGCCGACGACGTGGTGGCGGTCGCCCGCGACGGCGTGCCGGTGGTGCTCGGCGACGCGGCGCGGGAGGCGATGGAGGCCTCGGCCGCGGTGGTCGCGCGGCTGGTCGACTCGGCCGAGCCGGTCTACGGCGTGTCGACCGGGTTCGGGTCGCTGGCCAACGTCGCGATCCCCGCGCAGCGCCGCGAGGAGCTTCAGCGGGCGCTGGTGCGGTCGCACGCCGCCGGCCTGGGCCCCGCCGTGGAGCGCGAGGTCGTGCGCGCGATGATGCTGCTGCGCGCCCGGACGCTGGCGATGGGCCGCTCCGGCCCGCGCCCCGTCGTCGCCGAGACGATGCTGGCCTTGCTCAACGCCGGGATCACGCCGGTCGTGCGCGAGCACGGATCGTTGGGCGCCAGCGGCGACCTGGCGCCGCTCGCGCACTGCGCGCTCGCGCTGCTGGGCGAGGGGACGGTCGTGGACGCCGAGGGCGTCGAGGGTCCCGCCGCCGAGGCGCTGGCCGCGGCCGGGATCGCGCCGCTGACCCTGATCGCCAAGGAGGGGCTGGCGCTGATCAACGGCACCGACGGGATGTTGGGGATGTTGGTGATGGCCATGGACGACCTCGCGCGGCTGCTGAAGGTCGCCGACATCACCACGGCGATGTCGGTCGAGGGGCTGATGGGCACCGACCGTGCCTTCGCCGCCGACCTCGTCGCGCTGCGCCCGCAGCCCGGCCAGGCCGAGAGCGCGGCGAACCTCCGCGCGCTGCTGGCCGGCTCGCCGATCGTCGCCAGCCACCGCTTCGGCGACGATCGCGTGCAGGACGCCTACTCGCTGCGCTGCGCGCCGCAGGTCGCCGGGGCGGCACGCGACACGCTGGCCCACGCGCGCCGCGTCGCGGAGGCCGAGCTGCACTCGGCGATCGACAACCCCATGGTGCTGCCCGACGGCCGCGTCGAGTCGTGCGGCAACTTCCACGGGGCCCCGGTCGGGTACGCGTGCGACTTCCTCGCGATCGCCTCCGCGGACGTCGGCGCGATCGCCGAGCGGCGCACGGACCGCCTGCTCGATCCGGCGCGGTCGCACGGCCTGCCGCCGTTCCTGACGCCGGACGCCGGCGTCAACTCAGGGTTGATGATCGCTCAGTACACGCAGGCCGCGATGGTCGCCGAGAACCGCCGCCTGGCCGTGCCGGCCTCGGCCGACTCGCTGCCGTCGAGCGCGATGCAGGAGGACCACGTCTCGATGGGCTGGAGCGCGGCGCGCAAGCTGCGCGCCTCGGTCGCCAACCTCGGCCGGATCCTGGCGATCGAGCTCGTGTGCGCCGCCCACGCCCTCGACCTCCGCGCGCCGCTGGCGCCCGCCGCGGGCACCGCCGCGGCCCTGCGCGCGCTGCGCGAGCTCGTCGCCGGCCCGGGGCCCGACCGCTGGCTGTCGCCCGACCTCGTCGCCGCTGAGCAGCTGGTCTTCGACGGGACCTTGGTGGCGGCAGTGGAGGCAGAGGTCGGGCCACTGCGTTAGCGTCGCTCCATGGTCCTGTCGACGGAGAGCGACACGCTGGCCGCCTACGCGGGGTTCGAGGATCTGACGCAGTTCGATGCGGCGGCGCTGGCCGCCTACCGCGCGGCCCTGGTGGAGCGGACGGCAGAACAGTCAGCGTTCCTGCGACCCCGGCTCGGTCAGGGGTCGTCGGTGCTCGAAGTCGGCAGCGGCAACGGCCGGCTGCTGGTGGACCTGGCACGCGACGGGACTCTGCGATTCGGGCTGGGCGTGGAGATCTCCGAGTCGCGTACGGCGTTCGCGCAGGCGTGGGCGGAGGACGAGGGCATCGCGGGGCGGCTGGAGCTCGTCGCCGGCGACGCCCGCACGGTCGCGTGCCCGACGGTCGACGCGGCGCTCTGCATCACCGGAGCGTTCGCCTACTTCGACGCGATCGAGCCCGACGGCGGGGCGCGGCTGCTGGACAAGCTCGCTGCGACGCTGCGTCCGGGCGGGACGATCGTCCTGGAGCTGTACCCGCACCCGTCCTGGCAGCGGCTGCTGGCAGCGAGCGACGGCGAGCTGCGGCTGTGGCACGAGCTGCCGGCGGCGGATCCGTGGCGCTTCTACCTCAGCCACCTCGTGCTCGACCCGGAGTCCGGCGTGCTCTCGCACCACAAGACGTTCGTGCATCGCGAGACCGGCGAGGTCGACGGCTCGCGCCGGGAGCACCTACGGCTCTACGACGGCCCGGCGCTGAGGCACGCGTTGGAGGCGGCGGGCTTCTGCCACCTCGCGCTCTTCGGCGACTGGGCCGGGCACGCCTACGACCCCGGCGACGAGCTGCTGATCGCCGTCGCGCGTGCTCGGGCCTAGGGGAACACTGGCCCAGAGGGCCAGGTTCCCTTGCGGGTGTTCGCCCAGGGGGCGAAACCCGCGGTCCAGGAGGGACGCGGGCCTAGGAGAACGCGAGCTGCACCGGGCTCGGCACGAGCGCGCTGCCCCGAGCGCCTCTCCAAACGCATCGGGCGCCTCACCGCCCGGACACGCCAGGCGGCCAGCTGCCGGCCAGCTCGGTGCGCGATCGCACGCCGAGCTTGTCGTAGATGCGCGTGAGGTTCGCCTCCACGGTCTTCTCCGACAGGAAGAGCGTCGCGGCGACCTCCTTGTTGGAGCGCCCGGCGGCCACCAGCTCGGCGACCGACTGCTCGCGCTCGGTGAGCCCGTTGCGGCGCGACGAGTCGGCGGCCCGGCGCGCCTCGGAGGAGATCCGGACGCCGGCACGGCGCAGCTCGCGGCCGGCGGCGTCGCGGTCGGCGCCGGCGCCGAAGCGCCCGGCGTCGGTGGCCGCGCGCTGCAGCTCGCCCATCGCCGCGTCGCGATCGCCGCCGGCCAGCAGCGCGCGGCCGGCGAGCAGGCGCGCCGCAACCTCCTCCTGCCGCAGCCCGAGCCGCTCGGCATCGCTCACCGCCGACGCCGCCAGCCGCGCCGCAGCCCGTGCGCTGTCGCGGGCCAGCAGCACCTCGGCGCGCGCCCGGACGCCGCGCACCGCGCTCGCTGGCAGCTGCGGGCCGCCGGCGATCCGGATCGTCAGCTCGGCCCAGCGCTCGGCCTCGTCGAGGCGCCCGAGCGCGACCGCCGCCCGGGTCGCGATCAGCAGCAGGCCGGCGACCGCGGTGGGGTTGATCTGCTCCAGGCGGGGACCGCCGATGGCGGTCAGCTCGGCCAGCAGCCGCTCGGGATCGGGCCCGAAGCGGATGGCCGCGTTGTGGGCGAGGCCCGTGCGCGTCGTGCGGAAGTGCTGGCGCGTGCGATACAGCTCGTCGCTCTCGGTCGCCGCGCGCTCGGCCTCGGCGGGCTCGCCCCGCACCGCGAGCACCCGAGCGCGCTGGCACAGCGCGAAGGCGAGGTCGTGCCCCAGCCCCTGGAGCCGCGCCGCCTCCTCGGCCGCCTCGGCGTGATCGAGCGCGGCGTCGAGCTGCAGCAGCGGCAGCTCGAACATCGCGAGGAGCGTGTGGAAGTGCAGGAACAGGTGGTCCTGGCGGTCGGCGCGGGCGACGCGCACGCCGCGCTGGAGCACCTCGATGGCCTCGGCGTAGCGCTCGATCTGGCCGAGGTTGCCGCCGACCGACCAGGCCGCGTCGACCTGCTGCGCCAGCGCCGCGTCGTCGGCGGCCGCCAGGCGCTCGGCGGAGCGGCGCATCAGCTCGGCGGCGGGCCGCCCGCTCAGCGCGAGGCCGAGCGCCTCCATCGCCTCGATCGAGGCCCACGCGACCGGATCGTCGACGCCCTCGAGCTCCTCCGCCGCCCGGCGTGACCACGTCGCCACCGCCTCCACGTCGCCGCGGAAGAAGGCCGTCGACGCGCGGTAGAGCGTCAGCCGCGGACGGATCGACGGCGGCGCGTCCTGCAGCGCCTGGAGCAGCCGCGCGTCGGCGGCGGCGAACTCGCCGAGCAGCACGTCGACGAGCGCCGCGCCGGCCGCGAGCGTGCCGCGCTCCTCGGTGGCGGGCGGCAGGAGCGCCAGGCACTCGTCGACGGCCGCGCGGCTCTCCTCGAGTCGACCGGCGGAGGTCAGCGCGTGGGCCATCGGCGCCAGCAGGGCGGCGCGCTGCGCGCCGGCGTCGTGGGGCAGCAGGCGCAGCGCGGCGGCGTACCAGTGCGCGGCAGCGGCGGGCGACGTGTCGGTCGCGGCCTGCGCGGCCTCGGTGAGCAGCGCGACGGCGGCGTCGTCGCCGGGGCGCGCGAACTGCTCGACGTGGTAGGCCCGGATCGCCGGGTCAGCGCCGATCGCCAGCAGCGCGTAGGCCGCGCGCTCGTGCGCGAGCAGCCGCCAGCCCGGCGGCGCCGCGTCGGCGATCGCGCGGTGCACGAGCGGGTGGCGGAACCGGAACGTGCGGCGGTGCTCGGCGGGTCGCACGAGGTCGACGGCCACGACGGCGTCGAGGGCCGCCGCGGCGTCGGCGCGTCCGATCCCGGCGGCGGCCGCCGCGACGTCGAGGTCGAACGGGTCGCCCGCGACCGCCGCGCCGTCCAGGAGCGCGCGCGCGTCCGGCGGGAGCTGCTCGAGCTCCTGGCCGACGACCGCGGCCAGCGTGGTGGGCAGCGCGCCTCCAGCGCCGGCCGTCCGGCGCCCGAGCTCGCGTAGGAACAGCGGGTTGCCGCCGGCGTCGGCCAGCATCCGGTCGCGGTCCGCCGTCGCGAGGTCGGCGGGCAACAGCGCCAGCGCGGCGTCGCGCTCGAGGGGCGCGAGCGCCAGCTCCTCCCAGTCGGCCGACCGGCGTCCGGCGTCCAGCAGCCGCGCCGCGGCCGGCGAGGGGCGCGCCGCCAGCACGAGCAGGAACCGGACGCGCGGCGGGCGGCGCAGCAGGTGCAGGACCAGCTCGACCGACGCGTCGTCGGCCCAGTGCACGTCGTCGAGCAGCAGCGCGACGGGGCGCTCGCGGCCGAGCAGCTCCAGCAGCGCCCGCAGAGCGCGGTGGTAGCGGAAGCGCTCGGCGGGGCCGCCGACGCCGGAGGGATCGTGGCCGTCGGACGCCGCCGGCAGCACCGCGCCGAGCTCGAGTCCGGCCGCGGCGACGCGCGTCGGGTCGAGTGTCGCGACGTGGTCGTCGAGCGCGTCGACGACCAGCCCGAACGGCACCTCGCGCTCGTGCTCGGCGGCGCGTCCGTCGAGCACGAGCAGCCCCGCGGTGCGCGCGTTCACGGCGGCCGCGTCCACCAGCGCGCTCTTGCCGATCCCGGCCTCGCCGACGAGGCCGATCGTCCGCCGCCCCCCGCCGCGCACGTGCGCGCACGCGTCCGCCAGCGCGGTCAGTTCCGGATCGCGACCGAGCAGGGACACGGCGCGAAGCCTAGGCGAGCCACCGGCGAGGGATGGGGCAGGGAACCCCCCGGCCGCCATCTCGACGACCGAGCCTCGATCGGCCACGGATCGCGCATGCGCGTGAAGAACCTGCGCAGCACCCGTGCCGCTTCACGCACATCGCGGCCCGTCGCGCCGCGGCGCCCCGACGATGCTCGGCATGCACCACCACCGCCTCGTCCTCAACGGTCCGACCCGGTCGCTGCCGCCCCTCGTGGACGAGCTGCGGCGGGCGGGAGCGACGGTGCTCGACGCCGACGGTCCCCCGCGGCTCGTGTGGTCGACGAGCGACCCGCGCCTGGTCGAGCGCCTCGCGCGGCGGCACGCGGAGGTGGCGGTGGGCGTCGAGCGCTTCGAGGCGCTGGGCACCGAGATGGTGCGGTTGGTCGTCCACGGCGCCGACACGACGATCCTGGATCGCCGGCGCGTGCTGCCGCATCCCGACGACGATCTCGAGGGCTGGGGAGGCTGCGACGACGAAGGCGTCCAGCTCGACCCCGAGCTGCTGCGGCGCGCGGCCCGGCGGGTGCAGGAACGGGTGGGCCGCGACGCGGTGACCCGGGTGGCGGTGCCCGCCGGCCGCGATGCGGATCCAGACGGCGAGGCCGGGCACGAGGGGCCGCCGCCACCGGGTCCGCCGCTCGCGGCCCTCGGCGCGGCGCTTGCGCTGGGCACCGCGTTCGGCGCCGTGTGCGCGGCGGCGCCCGAGCCGGCGGTGGCCGGGGGGCCGGATCCCCGCTGCCTCGACGCGATCGCGGACCTCGCGGCGACGGCGCTGACCGCGGGCGCCGCGCTCTGCGCCCCCACGCCGGCGCCCGCCGAGGCCGTCCTGGAGCGCGCCTGGGCGCTGACGCGCGCGCTCGCGCGGGCCGGCGACGAGCCGCTGTGGGAGGGACCGGGCACCGCCTCCTGGCCGGAGTGGCTCGGCTACCTCGCGGCGGCGACCGCCGATGCGCTGCTCGCGTGCGTGGAGGGTGGCGACGCCGTCGGCACGGCGATCGCCTCGGTCCACCGCGAGCACTGCGCGACGCCCGCCGAGCACCGTGCGATCGCGGCCGGCGCCCTGGTCGCCACCGGGCTCCAGATGCTGGCGCTCTTCGACGCAGAGATCCGATGACGCCGCGGGCTAGCCGGTGGGCCCGAAGCGCTCCGCGTGGATCGTGGCCTGGTCGTAGCCGAGGCCGACCAGAGCGTCGGCGACGTGCTCCACGAACGGGGTCGGGCCGCACACGAAGGTGCGTGGCCGCGCGCTGGGTGGCGGCGCGATCGCCCTCAGCATCTCGGCGTCGACGCGGCGCGCGAAGCCGGTCCACCCCGCGGGCTGCTCCCGGGTCAAGGTGTAGGAGATCTCGAGCCCCACGGTCCCCGCCAGGCCGGCGAGCTCGTCGCGGTACAGCACGTCGTCCAAGCCACGGCTGGAGACCAGCAGGTGCGCGTCGACGACGCTGCGCTGCGCGGCGCGGTGGCGCAGCATCGCCATGAGCGGCACGAGGCCCGAGCCGCCCGCGAGCAGGAGCAGCGGACCGGCGTCGGCGACCCGCCACGTGAAGGGCCCGCCGATCGGCCCGCGCAGCTCCAGCGGATCGCCGACCACGAGATCCTCGGACAGGTACGGCGACACCTCGCCGTCTTCGATGCGCTCGACGGTCAGCGCGAGCTGCGCGGCCTCGGGCGCCGAGGCGATCGAGTACGAGCGCTGTGCCTGGTAGCCGTCCTCGGCGGTGAGGCGCACGTCGACGTGCTGGCCGGCCACATGGCCGGGCCAGCCGGGGACGTCGAGCACGAGCGTGCGGGCGTGCGTGCTCTCGTCGACCAGGCCGCTGACCGTCGCGGTGCGCCAGACGATCGGGACGCGGCCGGCGCTCAGTCGCTCCAATACCGCTGCTCCTTGAACGGATCGCCGTGGTTGTGGTAGCCGGCCGCCTCCCAGAAGCCGGGCTCGTCGTCGAGCGTGAGCGTGAGGCCGCGCACCCACTTCGCGCTCTTCCAGAAGTACAGGTGCGGCACGAGCAGCCGCGCCGGGCCACCGTGCTCGGGCTCCAGCGGCTCGCCCTCGAAGGTGTGGACGACCCACGCCTTGCCGTCGGTGACGTCCTCGAGCGTCAAGTTGGTGGTGTAGTCGCCGTCCGACCATGCGGTGACGAACTCGGCCTCGGTCACGACGTCCTCCAGGAGGGTGTCGACCGACACGCCGGTCCACGTCGTTCCGAGCTTGGACCACTTCGTCACGCAGTGGATGTCGGTGGTGAACGTCTCCTGGGGGAGCGCGTTGAGCTCCTCCCAGGACCATGCCGCGCCCGACTCGGCGGCGCCGCCGATGGCGAACGTCCAGCTGTCGGTCGGCGTGCGTTGCGTGGGGCCGGCCGACAGGACCGGGAAGTCGTCGACCACGTACTGCCCGGGCGGGACCCGGTCCGGGTCGGCCTCGCGCCGGCGTCCATGGAAGCCACGGGAGATGGGGGCCATGGGCACGATCGTAGACCCGGTGATACCCCAAGGGGGTGTCGACGGGGTGCGGGTATCCCTACTGGAGTCGTCGGGCCGGCATGCGAGGGTGGGTGGAAGATGACGACGAACGCAATCGAAGCGCACGGCCTCGTGAAGCGCTACGGAGACAAGCGCGCCCTGGACGGCGTGGACCTCGACGTCGCGCGCGGAGCCGTCTGCGCGCTGCTCGGTCCCAACGGCGCGGGCAAGACGACGGCGGTCCGCGTGCTCACGACGCTGACCGCACCGGACGCCGGGACCGCGACGGTCGCCGGCCACGACATCGCGCGCGACCCAGTGTCGGTGCGGCGCAGCCTCGGCCTCGCCGCGCAGGACGCGACCGTCGACGGACTCCTCACCGGTCACGAGAACCTCACCATGATCGGCGAGCTGCACCACCTCGGCCGCAAGGTCTCCCGCGCCCGCGCGACCGAGCTGCTGGAGGAGTTCGCGCTGACCGACGCCCGCGACAAGCTCGCGCGCGACTTCTCGGGCGGCATGCGCCGGCGCCTCGACCTGGCCGCGACGCTGGTCGCCCGGCCCGAGGTGCTGTTCCTCGACGAGCCCACCACGGGCCTCGACCCCCGGGCGCGCAACGACCTCTGGGACATCCTCGACCGCCTCGTCGAGGCCGGCTCCACGATCCTGCTGACGACCCAGTACCTCGAGGAGGCCGACCGCCTGGCCGACGACATCGTCGTGGTCGACCACGGCCGTGTGATCGCGCGCGGCGACTCGCGGGCGCTCAAGCGCCAGGTGGGCGGCGACCAGCTCCACGTCGTGGTGGCCGACCGCGCCGACCTCGACGCGGTCGCCGAGATCGTGGCGCGCATCGCCGGCGTCCGGCCGACCGTGGACGCCGGCAGCCGCTCGGCGAGCGCGCCCGCGGAGGGCGGCGTGGCCGCCATCGCCGAGCTGGCCCAGGCGCTGGCCGAGGCGCAGATCGCCGTCGAGGACCTCGGGCTCAGCCAGCCGACGCTCGACGACGCCTTCCTGACCCTGACGGGCACGCCCTCGCCCGCCGACGGCGCCGGACTCGAAGACGCCGGACCCGAAGAACCCGAACCCGAAGCCGAGACCGTGGAGCAGACCCGATGAGCAGCACCTTCGTCAGCGACAGCTGGGTCATCGCCCGGCGTGGCCTCAAGCACATGCGCCGCCAGCCCGAGGCGCTGTCGGACGCGACGATCCAGCCGGTCATGTTCGTGCTCCTGTTCGCGTTCGTCTTCGGCGGCGCGATCGCCGTGCCGGGCGGCGGCAGCTACAAGGAGTTCCTGATGGGCGGCATCTTCGCCCAGACGATCGTCTTCGGCGCGTTCGGCGTGGCGATGTCCCTGTCCAACGACCGCAACAACGGGGCGATCGACCGCTTCCACTCGCTCCCGATCCCGCGGGCGAGCGTGCTCGCCGGCCACTCCGTCGCCAACCTCATCCGCGCGCTGCTGCCGATCGCCTTCATGTCGGTCACCGGCTTCGTCGTCGGCTGGCGGATCCACACGGGGATCCTGGAAATCCTCGGCGCCTACGGCCTCATGCTCGCGTTCTCGTTCGCGGTCATCTGGATCGGCGTGCTGCTCGGGAGCCTGGTCCCGACGCCCGAGGCGGTCCAGGGCGTGGCGTTCGTCGCCATCTTCCCGATCACGTTCATCGCCTCGACGTTCGTGCCGACGAGCACGCTGCCCGGCGTCCTGAAGACGATCGCCGAGTGGAACCCCACGTCGTCGCTGGCCAACGCGCTGCGCCACCTCTTCGGCAACCCGGGAGGCGTCGCACCGGCCGATGCGGTCTGGCCGCTGGCCCATCCGATCGCCTACACCCTGATCTGGGCGATCGCGATCGTCGTGATCTGCGCGCCGCTGGCCGTCATGCAGTACCAGCGCTCGATCCGGTCCTGAGCCGGCGCGCGCCGGCCGGCTCCACCCGCCGGCCGGCGCGCCGACCGAACGCCGGAAGGCGGTCGCGGCCGGCGATGCGCGAAAATCGTGGTGATGTCTGACGCCTCCGCTCCCCGCCCTGCCACCGACGAGCCCCCGCGCGCGGTCATCGTCGGCGCCGGCCCGTCCGGGTTCTACGCCGCCGATCAGCTGCTGGCCGGCGGCTTCGAGGTCGACCTGCTCGACGCGCTGCCGACGCCGTTCGGCCTCGTGCGCGCGGGTGTCGCACCCGACCATCCGAAGATCAAGGCGGTCACGCGGGTCTACGAGAAGACGGCCAAGAAGCCCGGCTTCCGGTTCTTCGGCGGCGTGCGGCTGGGCCAGGACGTCAGCCGGGCCGAGCTGCTGGACCGCTACCACGTGGTGCTCTACGCGCTCGGCACGTCGGACGACAACCGCCTCGGCATCCCGGGCGAGGATCGTCCCGGCTCGCACGCGGCGACCCACTTCGTGGCCTGGTACAACGGCCACCCCGACGCCGCCGACCACGAGTACGACCTGTCGGTCAGGCGCGCGGTGGTCATCGGCAACGGCAACGTCGCCATCGACGTCGCGCGCATGCTGGTGCTGCATCCCGAGGAGCTCGCGCCGACCGACACCGCCGACCACGCGATCGAGGTGCTGTCGGCCGCGCAGGTGCAGGAGGTCGTGCTCCTCGGCCGCCGCGGCCCCGCGCAGGCCGCGTTCACCAACCCGGAGCTGCGCGAGCTGGCCGATCTCCAGCGCGCCGGCGTCGAGGTCGACGCCACCGACATGGAGCTCGACGAGCACAGCGCGCGCTGGCTGGAGGAGGAGGGCGACATCACCGCGCGCAAGAACGTCGAGATCCTGCGCGCCTACGCGGAGTCGGGGCCCAAGGACGCCAGCCACCGGGTGATCCTGCGGTTCCTGCGCTCACCGGTGGAGATCCTCGGCGAGGGCGATGACGGCCCGGTCACCGGCGTGCGCATCGTCAAGAACCGCATCGAGCCGACCGAGGGCGGCGGACTGCGTGCCGTGTCCACCGGTGAGGAGGAGGTCATCGAGTGCGGCCTGGTCCTGCGCTCGATCGGCTACCGTGGCCGCCCGGTCGACGACGTGCCGTTCGACGAGCGCCGCGGCCTGATCCGCAACGAGGGCGGTCGCGTCTGCGGCGAGGCGGGCGACCAGCACCGCGGCGAGTACGTCGTCGGTTGGATCAAGCGCGGTCCGTCGGGCGTCATCGGCACCAACAAGAAGGACGCCGCCGACACCGTGTCCAAGATTCTCGCCGACCGCGACGCCGACGTCCTCAACGTCCCGCCCCTGCCGGATCCCGAGGCGATCGCGACGTTCTACGCCGAGCGCGCGCCGGACGCCGTCACGTGGGCCGGCTGGGAGGCGATCGACGCGCACGAGAAGACGACCGGCGAGCCCCACGGCCGTCCGCGCGTCAAGCTCGTCCGCCTCGCCGACCTGCTCGGCGTCTCGCGGACGACCACCGGCGGTTAGAGGCCACGGGCGCCGCCGCCGTCCGGTCCTCAGCGCGGCAGCGGGACGGCGACGCGCACCCTCGCGCCGCCGACCACGACGTCCATCGGCAGCGTCGTCACGTGGCCCTTGCGCAGCACGCGCGAGGTCGCGCGCAGCCAGCGCGGCGTCTGGACCTGAGCGCGGTAGACCCCGCCGGTCTGCGTCGCCTTCAGGCGCCCGTGCACCGTCGGCAGCGCGGTCGCGGTGCGCGCCAGCAGCCAGCGGACGAAGGCCCTGCGCGTCGGCCGGCGGGCCGCGGCGGCCCGCGCGCCGTGGCTCTTGGCCTGCGTCGTCGTCGGCGGCTTCTTGGACGCGGCGCCGTCCAGCGGCGTCGAGACGCCGTGGATGCTGGCCAGCGTCGCCGCCAGCTGCTGGAGCGTCGCGTCCGGCGGCGGCGTGATCGGGGAACGCACGCGCGGATCCTAGGCACGCTCGTGCCGGTTATCGAGACCGGTGGACGGTCGTTCGGCGACGGCATCCAAGGTACGGTTCGCAGACCCGTTCCCGGCCTGGATCCCCATCGAAGCGCACCGCGCCGCCTGTGGCGACGGTCGCCCCGTGCGCCGGGGTCGTTCCCGGTCCGGCGCGTCGCAGTGCTCGCCGCGCTGCAGCTGGCGATCGTCGCCGGCCTGCTCGTGTGGCGCGCCGGCGACGACGGCGCTGCGCGGCCCCAGCGCGTGGCCAGCCCGAGCGCCCGCGCCGCGCGGGACGCGCCCGCGCCGACCGCCCACCGCTTCGATCGCGCGCGGGCGATGCGGCTCGTCCGCCTTCAGCTCGCGGCGGGCCAGCGGCCGGCGGGCTCGCCCCAGCTGCGGGCCGTCGCCGAGCGCCTGCGCGCGCTGCTGCCCGCCGGCCGCTTCGAGGACGTCCCGGACCACCCTGGCCTGCGCAACGTCGTCGGCGAGATCCCCGGCACGGCGCCGGCGGTCGTCCTCGGCGCCCACTACGACACCGAGTACCACCCGCCCGGCTTCGTCGGCGCCAACGACGCAGCCGCCGCGGTGGCCACGGTGATCGAGGTCTCACGTACGCTGCGGCGGACCGCGCGTCCGGCCGGCGCACCGGCGATCCGGTTCGTGCTCTTCGACGGGGAGGAGGAGCCGAAGCCGACCGACGACTTCTACCGGGACGCGCTGCGCGGCTCCAAGGCCTACGTCACCGCCCATCCCGGCGAGACCCGCGCGATGGTCCTGCTGGACTACATCGGCAACCGCGGGGTGCAGCTGCCACGCGAGGGCAGCTCGGATCCGGGCGTGTGGAGGCGGGTGCGCGCGGCGGCGGCGCAGGTCGGCGTCGCCCCGGTGTTCCCCGACGGCGACGAGGTCAGCATCACCGACGACCACGCGCCATTCCTGCGCGCCGGGGTGCCCGCGGTCGACCTCATCGACTGGAGCTACCGCTACAAGGACACGGTGAACGACACCTACAACAAGCTCGCACCCGCCAGCGTCGACGCCGTCGGCGAGACGGTCGTCGAGCTGCTGCGCACCTGGCGCTGAGCGCGCGGAGGGTCGCGGGGGCGTCGAGGGACGACTGAACCGCCGTATGCGCGGTTGAGTCGTCCCTCGACGGCTGGTGGCGCCCGGCGCCGGCGCTCGGGTGCCGCACACGCTGGGGAGGGCAGTGACGCCAGAGGTTCGCGCGGGCGCCCGCGCCCCTCGCGCTCTCGGTCGTCATCGCCCGCCGAGCCATGTGATAAGAATGGGTCTCATTCCTACCTGGAGACCCAATCCCATGCGTTCCCTGATCCCCTCGCGGCGCCGGCTGCCTGCCCTGGCCGCGCCCGCGCTTGCCGCCGCCGCGCTCGTCGCGGGCTGCGGCTCGAGCTCGAGCTCGGGCTCCGACGACGGCGGCGGCTCGCCGGCCACCACGGCCTCCGCTCGCGCCACGCCCATCGACGTCGTCGCCACGACGACGCAGCTCGGCGACGTTGTGCGCTCGATCGGCGGCGCGGCGGTCGACGTCCACCAGATCCTCAAGCCCAACTCCGACCCGCACGACTACGAGCCGCGCCCCGACGACATCCAGCAGACCGCCGGCGCCAAGCTCGTAGTCACCAGCGGCGACCACCTCGACCAATGGATCGGCCAGGTCGTCGACAACGCCGGTGGCAATCCGGCACAGCTGGACGCCGGTGCCGGCCGGCCGGTCGCGCTGCCGGGCGACCCGTCGGGCGCGGAGGCCTCGCGCTTCGATCCGCATTGGTGGCACGACCCCCGCAACGTGCGGTACGCCGTCGACCGGATCCGCGCTGCGCTGATCGCCGCCGATCCGTCCGCAAAGGCCGCGATCGACCGCGGAGCCGACGCCTACCTGGCCAAGCTCGACACGCTCGACGCCGGCATCCAGGCCTGCATCGGTCGCGTCCCCGCGGCGCGGCGCAGGCTCGTCACCGACCACGACGCGTTCGCCTACTTCGCCCACCGCTACGGCATCGACGTCGTCGGCGCCGTCATCCCGTCGCAGACCACGCAGGCCCAGCCCTCGGCCGGCGACCTGGCCAAGCTCAGCGAGGTCATCGGACGCGAGCACGTCAGCGCCGTGTTCCCCGAGTCCTCGATCAACCCGAAGCTCGCCCGGGCGATCGCGCGCCAGACCGGCGCATCGGCCGACCACACGCTCTACGGAGACACGCTCGGCCCCGCCGGGTCGCCCGGTGGCACCTACCTCGGCATGGAGCAGGCCAACGCCGACGCGATGGTCCGCGGCTTCACCGGTGGCAAGGAGGGGTGCACGATCGCGGGCCTGTGACGCCTCCCCGGGGCGCCGGGCGCTACGGTCGACATCATGATGGCCTTGATCGTGGCGTCCGGCACCACCCAGATCCTGCTCGCCACGGGCGCGGGGGCCTTCGCGATCGTCATCGGGGCCATCGCGGTGTTCTTCACGCTCGGCACCGAGGATCGCGGCAAGCTCGGCACGCTGCTGCGCCACCCGGTGCGCACGATCTTCACCGAGGACGAGCCCGACCCCGACGACTGGGACTGACGCGCGCGCCCCGATCCTCGGCGATGTCTCAGACTCGCGGAAGGGTCCTCTCAGCCGGCCCGTCCAGGGTGGGGACATGACGTCCCGGATCAGACGTGGAGCGCAGCCGCCGGCGGCGACGCGGCGCACCAGCGAGCGCCGCGCGTGCGCGACCCAGGAGCTCGAGCTGGCCGTGCTGGCCGAGGTCGACGGGCTGCTCAGCGAGGCGCGGGTCTACCTCGCGGGGCGCGACGCCGACGACGCGTGGATCGACGTCGTCGCGGGTCACGGCGGGGGCCCGGTGCGCCTCGCGGTGGACGCGCCGGACTGGGGCCGGCGCGGCGACGGCGCCCTACGCCTGGCCGTCGCGCTCCTGCACGACGTGCTGGGCCGGCCCGTGGAGCTCGGGCTCGCCCTCGCGTTCGCCGACGACGTCCTGCGCGCGCTGCCGGCCGCCGGCTTCGCGCTGTCGGCGGTCGAGGTCCGCGGCTGGGTGATCTTCCAGGCCGCCCTCGAGGTGCCCGAGCGCTGGCGCTGAGCGCGGCCGTGCCTACGCCGGCGGCAGCCGCGGCGGCGCGGTGCGGTAGGTCGGCGGCGTCGCCGACAGCCCGATCGGGTTGCGCGTCACCGCCACGGGCGAGCCGTCCTCGCGCGGCAGCTCCACGATCGGGTCGAGCCCCAGCGAGGCGGCGAGCGCGAACGCGGCGCCGACGTCGTTGACGACGCCGGCCGGCACGCGCGCCGCCGTGAGCTCCGCCGCCCACGCCGGCGCGCTGCGGTGCGCCAACCGCGCCTCGAGCTCGGCCCGCAGCGGCGCGCGGTGCGCGACGCGGTCGGCGTTGGTGGCGAACCGCGGGTCGGCCGCCAGCTCGGGGTCCTCGACCACGTGGCACAGCGCCGCGAACTGGCGGTCGTTGCCGACCGCCAGCACCAGCTCGCCGTCGCCGGTCGCCAGCAGCTCGTAGGGCGCGATGCTCGGGTGCGCGTTGCCCATGCGCTGCGGCACCACGCCACCCGCGGTGAACGCCGAGCCCTGGTTGACCAGGGCGGCGAGCAGCGACGACAGCAGGTTGACCTCGACGAGCTGGCCCTCGCCGGTGCGCTCGCGGTGGTGCAGCGCGGCGAGGATGCCGACGCCGGCGAACAGCCCGGCCAGCACGTCGACCAGGGCCACCCCGACCTTCTGCGGCTCGCCGCCGGCCGCGCCGGTGATGCTCATGAGGCCGCCGAGCGCCTGGATCAGCAGGTCGTAGCCGGGCAGCGCGGCCCCGTCGCCGGAGCCGAAGCCGGTGATCGAGCAGTAAATGAGCGCGGGGCGCTCGGCGCACAGCTGCGGTCCGGAGAGCCCGAGGCCCTCCATGACGCCCGGGCGGAAGTTCTCGACGACGACGTCGGCTCCGGCGGCGAGCGCCCGCGCCCGCGCCAGGTCGTCGGGGACGCCGAGGTCCAGGACGACGGAGTCCTTGTTGCGGTTGACCGCGTCGAAGTAGGTCGCCACGCCGTCGGCGTCGTGGGGCGGGCCCCATGCGCGGGTGTCGTCGCCGACGCCCGGCCGCTCCACCTTCGTCACCGTCGCGCCGAGGTCGGCCAGCAGCATCGTGGCGAACGGCCCGGCGAGGACGCGGGAGAAGTCGAGGATCTTGAGGTTGTCGAGGGCGGCGGTCACGTGCAAAGATCCTAGATATTCGAAAATCCCGGGTCAACCAGGAGCACCCATGACCGCCGCAGCGACCACGCAGGACGCCATCCGCCCCAAGGACTTCCTCGGGCTCGACCAGCTCCTCGGCGACGAGGAGCGCGACATCCGCGACACGGTGCGCGCCTTCGTCGCCGACCGGATCGTGCCGCACGTGGGCGACTGGTTCGAGGCGGCGGAGGTCCCGGTCGCCGAGCTGGCGCCCGCGCTGGGCAAGCTCGGCGTGCTCGGCATGCACCTCGAGGGCTACGGCTGCGCGGGGGCGAGCGCGACCGCCTACGGCCTCGCGTGCCTGGAGCTCGAGGCGGGCGACAGCGGCATCCGCAGCCTCGTCAGCGTCCAGGGCTCGCTGGCGATGTACGCCATCCACCGCTGGGGCTCGGAGGAGCAGAAGCAGCGGTGGCTGCCGGCGATGGCCGCCGGCGAGGCGATCGGCTGCTTCGGCCTGACCGAGCCCGACGCCGGCTCGGACCCGGGCGCGATGCGCACCCGGGCACGGCGCGACGGCGACGACTGGATCCTCCACGGCCAGAAGATGTGGATCACCAACGGCTCGATCGCCGACGTCGCGGTCGTGTGGGCGGCCACCGATGACGGCGTTCGGGGGTTCCTGGTGCCCAAGGGCACCAAGGGCTTCACGACGCAGGACATCCACAAGAAGCTGTCGCTGCGCGCCTCGGTCACCTCCGAGCTGCTCCTCGACGACGTGCGCCTGCCCGCCGGCGCGCTGCTGCCCGAGGCGACCTCGCTGCGCGGCCCGCTGTCGTGCCTCAACGAGGCGCGCTTCGGGATCGTCTTCGGCGCCGCCGGCGCCGCCCGCGCCTGCTTCGAGGCGGCGCTCGACTACAGCAAGGAGCGCATCGCGTTCGGCAGGCCGATCGCCGCGACCCAGCTCCAGCAGCTCAAGCTCGCGACGATGGCCACCGACGTCAACCGCTCGGTCCTGCTCGCCCTGCACCTCGGCCGCATGAAGGACCAGGGCACGCTGCGCCCCGAGCAGGTCAGCATGGGCAAGCTGGCCAACGTCAACGCCGCGCTCGAGGTCGCCCGCACCGCGCGCCAGGTGCTCGGCGCCAACGGCGTCACGCTCGAGTACCCCGTCATCCGGCACATGAACAACCTCGAGTCGGTCGTCACCTACGAGGGCACGGCCGACGTGCACGCGCTGGTCGTCGGCGGCGCGCTCACCGGGATGCAGGCCCTCCGATGAGCACCGCCGCCACGGGCCCCGGGACCACGCAGCAGCACGCGCTCGACGGCCTGCGGCGGGCCATCGTCGCCGGGGAGCTGCGCCCGGGGCAGCGCGTGGCGCAGGAGGAGGTCGCCCAGGGCCTCGGCGTGAGCATCGCGCCGGTGCGCGAGGCCCTGCGCGTCCTGGAGCAGGAGGGGCAGGTCACCTACTTCCCGCGGCGCGGCTACTTCGTGACCGAGCTGCGGATTGCGGACCTCACCGAGATCTACGAGCTGCGCGACGTCCTGGAGGAGCGCGCCGCGCGCCGGGCGCTGCCGACGCTCGACGAGGACGCGCTGCAGCGCATCGAGCTGGCGGCACGCGACTGCGTGAGCGCTGCCGAGGCGGGCGACGTCGCCGCGGAGCTGCAGGCCAACCGCCGCTTTCACTTCGCGATCCTGAAGTCGCCCGAGCAGGTCCACGCGATGCGCGTGATCCGGCTGCTGTGGGACTCGACCGAGGCCTATCGCGCCATGTACTACAACTCACCCGAGGAGCGGCGCGCGACGGTCGATGCGCACGAGCGCATCGTCGCGGCGATCCACCGTCGCGACGCCGACGCGCTGGTCGCCGAGCTGCGCGCGCACCGCGATCGCGCGCTCGAGGTGCTCGACGGCATCCTCGCGACCGACTGAGCCGGCCGGCCGCCCCAGCACTCGTGCGCGGGCGCGGTCGTTGATCAGTACACGCCGTACACTGTACAACGATAGTTGCACAGTGCTCGTCGGATGAGTACGGTACGGCGCCGTTGACTCAGACCAGCCCAACCCCTTGGAGAAGGAGACGCGAGCAACGGATGACGACCACGAAGAAGCAGCAGCAGGAGCGCCGCGCGACGCTGAGACCGCACCCGGCGCGCGAGCAGATCATCGACGTGATGCGCAGCTACGGGAGGCCGATCAGCCCGACGCGCCTCAGCAGGGTCACGGGTGCGACGCTGGGCTCGGTGGCCTATCACGTGCGCACGCTGGTGGCCGCCGGCGTGGTCGAGCTGGCCGACGAGGGACGCGTCCGCGGGGCCGTCGAGCACTTCTACGCGCTCGTCCCCAACGAGGAGGAGACCCAGCTCGTCGATCCGGTGGGGGCGCTGCTCGGTCTGTGCGGCGCGCTGACCGTCCCCTCGGCCGACGGCGGCTACCCGCGGCCGACCGAGCTCGACGAGCACGCCCGCGGCGAGCTGCGGTCGGTCCTGGAGCGGCTGCGGCCGCAGGTGCAGTTGATCGTGGCGGGTGCGACGCGGCGTGGCGCGGGCTGAGGGGGTTCAGTCGTGGTTGTCGGGTGGGGGTTTTGGGGTGGGGGTGTCGCGGCGGACGAGGGCGGCGAGGGTGCGTTCGACGGCTTCGAGGCGTTCGGTGAGGGAGGGGTCTTCGTCTTCGCGTTGGACGGCGCGGCCGAGGTCGGTGATGGTGAACCAGGCGTAGGGGAGGTT
>NZ_DATHDY010000024.1:0-15862 GCF_035318805.1 Baekduia sp. | reverse complement strand
ATGGACGCCTCGGGGAAGGCCAGCCGTCCCAGCACGTGGTCCCAGTCGGCATGGGTCACGAGCAGCCCCGACAGCGACCATCCCGCCTGGCCGAGGATGCCGGGCAGCGCGTCGAGCTCGTCCGGGAAGACCGGCGAGTCGACGACGAACGTCTCGTCGCCGCGGTGCAGCAGCGTGCACGTGGTCTGCCACTTCACGCTCCGGGCGACGATGACGCCCGGGTCGAGGGCGACGACCTGCATCAGGGGTGTCGCAGCCGGAGGTGGGTCCCCATGACCGTCGTCTACAGCCCGAGGAGCTTCGCGGCCTCCAGCAGGTTCTTCACCTCGGCCGTCGGCTTCTTGCCGCCCGCCGGTACTTCCTCCTTGCGGCGGTTGACCCAGATCGTCGGCACCTTCAACTTGGTCGCCGGCTCGATGTCCGTGTACAGCCCGCTCGCCACGTGGACCCAGCCCTTCTTGCCGCCGATGCGCCGCGCGAACTCGTTGAAGTGCGCGGGATCGGGCTTGTAGGACCGGACCTGCTGGGCGGTCACGACGAGGTCGACGTCGGCCGGGATGTGGCGCCGCGTCAGCCCCAGGAGCTTGTCGTCGATGTTGGAGATCAAGCCCGTCTCGTACTTGCCCAGGAACTTCTTGAGCTGGGGCATCGTCTCCTTGAACGCGCCCCACCGCGCCACCGAGTCCGGCAGGAACCCGGACCGCGAGGGCTCCAGCGGCCACCCGATCTCCTTGGCGATCTTGACCGCCGCCTGACGCAGCACCTCGGCGTAGAGCTCGTACGAACCGCTCTGGATCTCGGCCGTCGCCTCGAGGAAGAGATCGACGACCTGGGTGCGGTCGATGGTGAAGCCATCGCGCTTGGCTTCACGCTCGAAGGCGTCTGCAACCCCGCTCTCCCAGTCGATGAGCGTCCCATAGACGTCGAAGGTGACCCACTGGATGTTCTTAGGAAGAGCCATGCGGCGTGGGATTGTGCCATTTCGCTACTGTCGGCGACCGCTCATGGACCTCCTCGAATATCAGGGCAAGCAGCTTTTCGCCCGACACGGAATCCCCGTCCCCGACGGGCGCCCGGCACGAACGGTCGACGAAGCCGTCGCTGCCGCCAAAGAAGTCGGCTTCCCATGTGCCATCAAGGCACAGGTGAAGATCGGTGGTCGCGGCAAGGCGGGCGGCATCAAGATCGCCTCCGACGAGGGCGAGGCGCGCACGCATTCCGCCGCCATCCTCGGCATGGACATCAAGGGCTTCACGGTCCACGAGATCTGGATCGAGGCCGCCTCGCAGATCGAGTCCGAGTACTACGCGTCGATCGTGTTCGACCGTGGCGCCAAGGCTCCGCTGATCATGCTGAGCACCCAGGGCGGCATGGACATCGAGGAGGTCGCGGACACCAACCCGGGCGCGATCGCGACGCTGCACGTCGACCCGCTGCTCGGCTTCCAGGACTTCCACGGCCGGCGCCTGGCCTTCGACGCCGGCGTCGACGCCGACCTCGTCCGCCCCGTCGGCGCGTTCCTGCACCAGCTCTACGGGACCTTCGTTGCCGAGGAGGCGCTGCTGGTCGAGGTCAACCCGCTGATCGTCACGCCCGAGCGGACCGTCGCCGCCCTGGACGCCAAGGTGACGCTGGACGACAACTCGCTGTTCCGCCACCCCGACAACGCCAACCTGCGCGATCCCTCCGACGAGGACCCGCAGGAGCAGATGGCGCACGAGCGCGGCTTGACGTACGTCAAGCTCGACGGCGACATCGGCATCCTCGGCAACGGCGCCGGCCTGGTCATGTCCACGCTCGACGTCGTCGCCCACTACGGCGGCGCGCCGGCCAACTTCCTGGACGCCGGTGGCGGATCGAAGGCCGAGGCCATCACCAGCGCGGTCGAGGTGATCCTCTCCGACGAGAAGGTCAAGGCCGTCCTGTTCAACATCTTCGGCGGGATCACGCGGGGCGACGAGGTCGCCAACGGCCTCATCGAGGCGTTCAAGACGCTGAAGCCATCGGTTCCGTTCGTCGTCCGCCTGGACGGCACGAACGACGTCGAGGGCCGGAAGATCCTCGCCGACGCGAACCTTCCGAACGTCACCACCGCGGCCACGATGGACGAGGCCGCCCAGAAGGTCGTCGCGCTGGCCAAGGGAGAGGTGCCCGCATGAGCGTCCTGATCGACAACGACACCAAGTTGGTCGTCTCCGGCATCACCGGCCGCGAGGGCACGTTCCACGCGCTCAACAACCGGCGCTATGGGACCAACGTCGTCGCCGGCGTCACGCCCGGCAAGGCCGGCCAGGACGTCGAGGGCATCCCGGTGTTCAACACGTTCCGCGACGCGGTGACCAACACCGGTGCGAACGTCGCGATGGTCTTCGTGCCGCCGCGCTTCGCCGCCGACTCGATCCTCGAGGCCGCCGACGCCGGCATCCCGCTGGTCATCGCGATCACCGAGGGCATCCCGGCGCACGACGAGCTGCGCGTCTACACGCACCTGCAGCGCACCGGAACGCGCCTGGTCGGCCCCAACTGCCCGGGCATCCTGTCGCCGGGCAAGGCGAACGTGGGCATCATCCCGGCGTCCTTCTTCAAGGAGGGCAACGTCGGGGTCGTGTCGCGCTCGGGCACGTTGACCTACCAGATCGGCAACACGCTGGCCCAGGCCGGCTTCGGCAACTCGTCGATCGTCGGCATCGGCGGAGACCCCGTCCCGGGCTCGTCGTTCATCGACATCATCGAGCTCTTCCAGGCCGACGACCAGACCGAGCTGATCGTGCTGTCGGGCGAGATCGGCGGCGACGCCGAGGAGCGCGCGGCGGACTACATCGCCGAGAACGTCACCAAGCCGGTGGTGGCCTACATCGCGGGCTTCACCGCGCCGCCCGGCAAGACCATGGGCCACGCCGGCGCGATCGTCTCGGGCTCCAAGGGCACCGCGGCCGCGAAGGCCGAGGCACTGGAGTCCAAGGGCGTGCGCGTGGGCCGGACGCCCACCGAGGTCGCCGACATCGCCATGGACATCCTCGGCAAGTAGCCGGCGCGGATCGACCGGCGAAGGTTCGCCGGTCGATCCGTTTCGTCGGTTGGCGTCGTTCTCCGTTCGCGAGTACGCTCACCGCGAGGGTCGCCACGAACGCTGCAAAGCGACGTCGCCGACGTCGCTTCCCAGCACTGCGCGACATCGCCACACGCCATGGACAGCGACGTCACAACCACCTTGAGCGAGCTCGAGCGCAAGCTCAAGGAGCTCGAGCGCGAGCTGGAGTCCGTCGGGCGCGGCGGCGAGCTGGACACCGAGCCCGCCCAGGCCGGCTGGACCCCGTCGCCCGCCCCGGTGTCCACCGGCGCACCTGCCGCTGCCCAGGATCCGGGGCCGCCGCCGGCCGACTCGACGCCCTTCACCGCCGCGTGGCACGGCAGCGGCGCCGAGCAGGTCGCCGGTCCGCCGCCGGTGTCGGCGTTCAACGGCGCGCCGCCCGTGCCCGTGGTGCCCCCGGCGGCGCCGTGGCCGGTGGCGGCCGCGCCGGCGCCCGCGCCGCCCGCGTCCCCCGCCCCCGGCCTGCATCGGCAGCTCGACGAGCTGCTGGCCTTCCGCGATCGGCTCGTCCAGACGACCGACGACCTCGTCGCCGAGCTGTCGCGCGTGCTGACCGAGCTGGGCGCCGACGTCCCGCACGATCCCGCCGACACGCTGCTGACCGGCCACGTGACGGTGCAGGCCGCGCCGTTCGCCGACCTCGCGACGCTGTCGGCGTTCGAGCAGGCGCTGGTGCACACGCCGGGCGTGCTCGAGGTCTACGTCCGCGCGCTGGACCAGGGCACCGCGACCATCGACGTGCAGCTCGCCGGTCCCGTCGCGCTCGGGTCGGCGCTGCGGGTCGCGGCACCGGTCCCGTTCGCGGTCACCGCCGTCGCCGAGGGACGGCTCACGCTCGCCCTCGGCCCACCCGGGGGCTGAGCCGGACCGCGGAGCACCGACCCGTGGCCGACGACGACTTCTCCCGCACCCCTTCCGCCGAGGAGCTCGCCGCGTCGCTGGCCGAGCGCGTGCGCGAGGTGATGGCCGTCGCCGAGAGCGCCGCGGCCCAGATGCGGGCGCGCGCCGACGCGGACGCCGAGCAGCGCGCGACGCAGATCCGCCTCGCCGCCGAGCAGGACGCCGAGCGACTCCGGCGCCGGGCCGAGCGCGAGGCCTCCGACTACCTCGACGACGCCGTCCGCCGGGTGGACGCGTTCGCCGCCGGCCGCGCCCGCCGCATCAGCGCCGTCGCCGACCGCCTGCTCGCCCACGCCGAGGCGCTCGCCGATCGCGCCGAGCGCGCCGGCCGCCTGCAACGCGGGGTCGAGAAGGTCGTCGACGTGCTCGCGGCCGCCGCCGAGGCCGTCGCCGCCGAGGCGCAGCGCGCGCCGATCCGGCTCCCCGGCGCGGACGCGCCGACCGCGGAGGTGACGCGCCTGACGACGCGGCCGCACGCGGTCCCCGATCCCGAGCCGGAGCCCGAGCCGGGCAGCGCGCCTGCGGCACCCGCCGACGAGGCCCGCGAGCGCGTCCGCCAGATCGCCAGCGCCCTGCCGCGCCGCCCGGGCACGCCCCGCCGCATCGTCCCACCGCCGGTCGAGCCGCCGCCGTTCGACCCGCCCGACGACGCGGCGTAGGCCGCCCCGCCGGCCGGGTTCACCGCACGGCGATCCCGCCGCGTCCGGCGGCCTTGGCCGCGTACAGCGCGCCGTCGGCCCGCGCCAGCAGCGCGCCGGCGCTCTCGCCCGGCTCCCACACCACCAGCCCCGCCGAGCACCCGACGCCGTGCTCGGCCGCCGGCAGCACCTCCTGGAGCCGTCCCAGGATCGCCTCGGCGCACCCGCGGTCGCAGTCGGGCAGCAGCACCGCGAACTCGTCGCCGCCCAGGCGCGACAGCAGGTCCGACGCGCGCAGGACGCCGCGCCACCCGGCCGTCATCCGCCGTAGCAGCTCGTCGCCGGCCGCGTGCCCGAAGCGGTCGTTGTAGGGCTTGAAGCGATCGAGGTCGAGCGCCGCCACGCAGAGCGGCCGGTCCGATCGCGCGGCGCGCGCCAGCTCGACCGCGAGCCGCTCGTCCCACATGCGTCGATTCGCCAGACCGGTGAGCGGATCGGTGCGCGCGAGGTCGCGCAGCTCCTCACGGGCCCGGCGCGCCGGGGTCACGTCGACCAGCGTCCCCAGCCACCCGGCCGGGCCGCCCCACGGGTCGCGCAGCATCACCGCCGTCACGTGCGCCCAGCGCACGCGCCCGTCCGGCGCGACGAACCGCACCTCGAGCGCGAACTCGCCGGTGCCGCCAGGCTGCGCCGCCGCACGCCACGCGGCGTCGAAGCCCGGCCGGTCGTCGCGGTGCATCGCCGCGCGCCATCCGAGCCCGAGCAGCGCGCCGCGCGGGCGCCCGGTCAGCTCCGACACCCAGTCGTTGGCGAACCCGCACCGCCCGTCGTCGCCCGTCTCGACGATCCCGACCGGCGCGAGATGCGTCAGCGTCCGCCAGCGATCCTCGTTGGCGCGCAGGAGGTCCTCGGCGTGCTCGGCGGCGCGCCGGCGCTCGATCGCGAAGCGCACCGCCCGCACGAACCCGGCCGGGGCGCGCTCGTCGCCCTTGACCACGTAGTCCTGCGCGCCCGCCCGGATCGCGGCGATCGCGAGCTCGTCGTCGTCGTGGGCGCTCAGCACCACGATGGGCACGCCCGGCCCCGCGTGCTGCAGGGTCGCCAAGGCCTCCAGCCCCCGCGCCTCGGGCAGCCCGAGATCCAGCAGCACGCAGTCGACCGGCCGCTCGCGCAGGTCCGCCACCGCAGCCTCCAGCGTCTCGTGATGGCGGACCTCGACGCCGCCGGGCAGCGCACCGTCGAGCAGCAGGCCGGCAAGCCGTGCGTAGGGCAGGCTGTCCTCGACGAGCAGCACGGAGTGGGCGGGCGCGGCCATCGCACCCCCAGGATCGTGTCCGCGGCGGACGGTCCGGGCCTCGATAGGATCAAACGTCGATGCCTGACGTGATCTCCTTCGCCCGCGGCGCCCCCTCGCTGGACATCGTCGACGTCGATGGACTCAAGGCCGCTGCGACGCGCGCCTTCGAGCGCGACCCCGCCGGTACGACGGCCTACGGCACCGCCGTCGGCTACGGCCCGCTGCGCGAGTGGATCGCCGACCAGCACGGCGTCGACACGTCACAGGTCATCGTCACCAACGGCTCCATGCAGGCCGACGCGTTCCTCTTCGAGACGCTCGTCAAGCCCGGCGATTCGGTCGTCGTCGAGAAGCCGACCTACGACCGCACGCTGCTGAACCTCCGCGGCCGCGGCGCCGACGTGCGCATGGTCAACCTCGAGACCGACGGCATCGACGTCGTCGAGCTCGAGCGACTGCTGCGCGACGAAGACGTCCGCCCGACGCTCGCCCACGTCATCCCCAACTTCCAGAACCCCGCGGGCTACACGCTGAGCGGGCCCAAGCGCGAGGCGCTGCTCCGCCTGGCCGGCGAGTTCGGCTTCGTGATCTTCGAGGACGACCCGTACATCGACATCCGCTTCAAGGGCCAGTCGCTGCCGACGATGCTGTCGCAGGACACGACGGGCTCCGTCGTCTACGCGTCGTCGTTCTCCAAGACCGTGTGTCCGGGCATCCGCGTCGGCTACCTCGTCGGGCCCGCCGAGCGCGTCTCGGAGATCCAGCGCCTGGCGACCAACACCTACATCTCGCCGAACATGGTGGCGCAGTCGCTCGTCTACGAGTTCATCGTCAACGGCGACATCGACCGCTCGATCGCCACCGTGAAGCAGGCACTCGCGGCCCGCGTCAAGCGCCTCACCGGCGCGCTGTCGCGTGACCTGCCCGAGGCGCGGTTCCAGGCGCCCGAAGGCGGCTACTTCATGTGGGTCGAGCTGCCCGAGGGCACCTCGATCGACCGCGTCTTCGAGGAGGCAAACGCCCGCGGCGTGGCCTTCGTCAAGGGCACCGACTTCCTCCTGGAGGGCGGCGAGAACACCCTCCGGCTGGCCTACTCGGGCGTCACCGAGGACCAGATCGAGGAGGGCGTCTCGCGCCTCGCCGAGGCCGTCCGCGCCGCCCGCGCGACGACCACGGCCTAGGCAGCCTCCGCCGCACGGGCGCGGGCTCGGGCGCGGCGGCGCACCGCGCCCAGGTGGCGCGCCAGCGCCGTGGCCACGATCGCGTGGCCGCGCGCGTTGAGGTGCAGGCCGTCGGTGCTGAAGAGGCCGGGGTCGGCGGCGGCCGGGTGCGCGCGCAGCGGCACGTGGAGCCCGCCTGCGGCCTCGCTGACCTCCCGCGTCAGCTCCGCGAGCTGCGCCAGCCGCCGGCTCATCACCGCGACGAAGCGCTCGGGCACGTGGCCCGAGATCGTGATGTCGAACAGGTCCATCGTCAGCACGTCGGCGCCGGCCTCGCGCAGCGGCCCGACGATGGCGACGAGCTCGTCCTGCAGCGCGTCGACGTCGAGCTCGCCCCGCAGCAGGTCGTTGCCGCCGGCCAGCACGATCGCCAGCTCGGGACCGAGCGAGAGCGCGGTCTCCAGCTGCGTCCAGCGCACCTCGGCGGCCGTCAGGTCGCGCCGCCCGAGGTTGAACAGCGTCGCGCCCGGCCGCCCCAGCGCCAGCCTGGCGGCGAGCCGGTCCGACCACGAGAGGTCGCGGTAGCCCGGCGTCGCGGTCATGGCCACCATCCTGCGCGACGGCGATGCCGCCGCCGCGCCGAGGCTCCTACCGCCCGTAGCGCTGCTCGCCGAGCACCAACTGCGCCGGGAGCGCGACGCGCGGCGGCGGCGACGGGTCGGCGACGACCGAGACGGTCTCGGCGACGCTGCGGGTGACGGTGAGCGTGTCGCCGTCGTCGGTGGCGATGACCACGTCGTCGGCGCCGCTCTGGGCCAGCGTCCCCTGCAGGCCCGGGTCCATCCCCGCGGCCTTGAGGTAATGCAGGAGGTCCTCGGCCTCGTTCTCGAAGCGGACGATCTTGACGCTCGCGCCGACCTCGACATCGGCCAGCGGCACGCTGGAGATCCGGCTGCCCACGTCGATCGGGTGCCCATGCGGGCACGTCCGCACGTCGCCGATCGCGGCGAGCATGCGCTCCTCGAGCACGGGCGACATCGCGTGCTCCAGGCGCTCGGCCTCCTCGTGCACCTCGTCCCACGGGATCCCGAGGACGTCGGTGAGGAAGCGCTCGATGAGCCGGTGGCGGCGCACGATCGCCTCGGCGTGCTCGCGCCCCTCGTCGGTGAACGAGATGACCTTGTCGGAGGCGCGCGTGATGTAGCCGTCGCGCTCCAGCCTTCCGACCATCTCGTGGACCGTCGGCGGCGAGAGCTGCATGGCGCGCGCGATGTTGGCGCCCGTCATCGGCAGCCCGGCCTCGTAGAGCCAGAAGAGCGTCTCCAGGTACTCCTGCTCGGCGACGGTCGCGTTGTCGGACATCGCATCCATCGTACTGGCCCTACGCGCCAGGCTTGTGCCTTCTCGGCGGCTTGCTCTTCAGCTCCTCGGCCATCGCCTGCATCCGCTCCTCGGCCAAGGACATGAACTCGCGTGCCGCCGGCGAGAGGCGGGCGCCGCGGCGGTTGATGAAGCCGAACGTGTCGTAGATGGGATCCGCGAACGGGACCCAGCCCAGGCGCTTGGGCACGCGCCGGCCGAGCGAGAGCAGGACCCCGCGCGCGACGAGCGTGTCGCCGAAGCCGCGCGCGGCGAGGTCGATCGCCGTCTCGAGATCCTCGACGTCGATCTGCGGCTCGATGGTGAAGCCCGCACGCTGGGCGAGCTCGAAGAGTTGGCGGCGCGTCGGGTCCTCGAGGCCGAAGCTCGTGTCGGTGAGGATGAGCGGGGCAGCGGCGAGCTGGGCGATGGTGACGGGCGTGCGCAGCCGCGCCGGGTCGGCGCTGGCGTAGACGATCTCGTCGTGCATGATCGGCCGCACCTCCAGGCCGGTGTCGTCGATCGGCAGGGCGACGAGACCCGCCTCCAGCTCGCCCTCGCGCACCGCGGTCGCCACCTCGGAGGAGTTCTGCCCCACCAGCCGCACGCGCACCTTCGGATGGCGCCGGCGGAACGCCGCGACGATCTGGGTGCCCGGGTACCAGCGCGCGCTGCCGAACGTCCCGAACGTGGCGATGCCGCCCTGGAGCTCGCGCTGCTGCACGACCGCCTCGCGGGCCTCGGCCACCGCGGCCAGCGCCGCCTCGGCGTGGGGCCGCAGCGCGCGCGCCGCCTCGGTGGGCTTGATCCCGCGGCCGACGCGCGCGAACAGCGGCAGGCCGAGCTCGGCCTCCAGCCGCCGGACCTGCTCGCTCAGCGACGGCTGGGCCAGGTGCAGCCGCTCGGCGGCCGCCGAGAACGACCCCTCGTCGAGGGCCGCGAGGAAGTACTCGAGCTGCTGCAGCGTCATGCTTGTGACCTCAAGGGGAATCCTATGGATGCCGGAGGCAACAAAGGCTAGAGGAAGGAGAACGTATGTCCGATACTGAGGACATGATTTCCTTGCTCGCAGTCCTCGGAGTCTTCGGCGGCGGTGCCGCGCTCTCGTCTCGTTTCGGTGCTGACTCGCGCCGCGACGGCGATCGCCGCAACTGGTAGCCGAAGCCCCCGCCGAACCCTCGACTCCGCTCTAACCTCCCCCGACGTGCCGCCGCCGTCGCCGCACCATCGCCGTGGAGTCGCCCTGTGCGTCTTCTCGGCCTGCGGCTTCGGCGCGCTGGCCATCTTCGCCAAGGAGGCCTTCGGCGCAGGCGTGACGGTGGTCACGCTCCTGAGCCTCCGGTTCATCCTGGCCGCCGCCCTCTTCTGGGTGATCGTGACCGTCCGCGGCGCCCGCCTTCCCTCCCGGCGGGTGCTGCTGACGAGCCTCGCGCTCGGCGCCGCCGGCTACGCCGTGCAGGCCGGGCTCTACTTCGGCGCGCTGACGCGCATCGACGCGTCGCTGACCTCGCTGTTGTTGTACATCTACCCCGTGCTCGTCTTCGTCGGCGCGCTGGCGCTCGGCCGCGAGCGCGCGTCCCGGCGCCGCCTCGGCGCGCTCGGCCTGGCGACCGCGGGCACGGTGCTCGTGCTGCTCGGCGGGAGCGTCGGCGCGATCGACGGCCTCGGCGTCGCCATGGCCCTCGGCGCCGCCGTGGTCTACGCGACCTACATCCTGGTCGCCGACCGCGTCGTGGCCCAGGTCGACCCGTTCATGCTGTCGGCGCTGAT
This sequence comes from Baekduia sp., assembly GCF_035318805.1. GTDB lineage: Bacteria > Actinomycetota > Thermoleophilia > Solirubrobacterales > Solirubrobacteraceae > Baekduia. The sequence goes on along the minus strand of NZ_DATHDY010000024.1, from coordinate 5,647 downwards.
CTGCACGGGCGCTGCGGTCGCCGTGTCCGCCGCCGGACTGGTCGACGGCTCGCTGGACATGACGTTCGGCGCGGCCGGCTGGGGCTGGATCGCCGCCGTGGCGTGCGGCTCGACCGTGCTCGCGGTCAGCGCCTTCTTCCTCGGACTGCGCGACGTCGGCCCCGCGACCGCCTCGATCGTCTCGACCGCTGAGCCGGCGGTCACCGTCGGGCTCGCGACGGTCATCTACAGCGAGGCGCTCGGCGCCGGCCAACTGGTCGGCGGCGCGCTCGTCCTGGTGGCGGTCATCATCCTGCAGCTGCGCGGGACGGGTACGGTCAGCAGCCATGACGCTGCCGATCCAGCCCCCGCTGCCGCCCCAGCTCGCGCGATCGCGCGCGAGCCTGCCTGAGGGCGACGACTGGGCCTACGAGCCCAAATGGGACGGGTTCCGGGCCATCGCGTTCGTCGACGGAGACGACGTCGCACTCCAGTCGCGCAACGGCAAGCCGCTCGGGCGCTACTTCCCGGAGGTGCTGGCCGGGTTCCCCGCCGGCCGCTACGTGCTGGACGGCGAGATCGTCGCCGCCTCCTTCGACACGCTCGGCCAGCGGATCCATCCGGCCAAGTCGCGGATCGAGCGGCTGGCCGTCGAGACGCCGGCGCGCTTCATCGCGTTCGACCTGCTCGCGCTCGACGACGACGTGCTGCTCGAGCGCCCGTGGCGCGAGCGGCGCGCGCTGCTGGAGGACGCCGGCCTGGAGGGCGTGGAGCTGACGCCGGTGGTGTTCACGGCTGGCGACGCGTCGGCGTGGCTCGAGCACGAGGAGGGCGTGATCGCCAAGGAGGCCGGCGAGCCCTACCGGCCGGGCGAGCGCGTCGGGATGGTGAAGATCAAGCGCGTCCGCACGATCGACGCGGTGGTGGTCGGCTGGCGCCCGGGCAAGGCCGAGGGCACGGTCGGCGCGCTGATCCTCGCGCTCTACGGGCCCGGCGGCCGGCTGCGCGAGGTCGGCCACTCCTCAGGCTTCACGGCCAAGGAGAAGCGGGAGCTGCCCGCGAAGCTCGCGGCGTACGAGACCGGCGAGCGCGGCTCGGGCGAGCCGTCGCGCTGGTCGGCGGGGCGCGACCTGGAATGGGTCGCGCTGCGGCCCGAGCTCGTGGTCGAGGTGACGTTCGACCACGTGTCCGACGGGCGCATCCGGCACGGGGCCAAGGTGCAGCGGTGGCGCGACGACAAGGACCCGGCCGACTGCACGGTGGAGCAGCTCGACTCTTAATTAAGCGGGCTGGGGCTGCAGGCGCGGCCGCGGCTCGATCTCCAGCAGCGGGATGAAGACGTGGGCCAGCGGGCCGATGGCGACCGCGTAGAGCAGGGTCCCGACGCCGACGGTGCCGCCGAGCGCGGCGCCGAGGACGAGCACGGTGATCTCGATCCCGGTCCTTACGGCGCGCAGCAAGTGGCCGCGGGCGGCGATGCCGGTCATGAGGCCGTCGCGGGGCCCGGGCCCGAAGCGCGCGCCGATGTAGAGGCCGATGGCGACGCCGTTGAGCCCGATGCCGGCGAGCATGAGGACGATGCGCAGCGCCAGGCCGTGCGCGGGACCGAACGCGGCGAGCATCAACTCCACCACGACGCCGAGGACCACGACGTTGCTCACCGTTCCCAGCCCGGGGCGCTGGCGCAGCGGGATCCAGCCGAGCAGGACGATCACGCCGACGATGCTCACCCACGTGCCGGTGCCGATGCCGGTCTGGCGCGACAGGCCCTGGTGCAGCACGTCCCACGGGTCGTTGCCGAGCCCCGAGAGCAGGATCATCGACGCGCTCACGCCGTAGAGGACCAGGCCGGCGTAGAGCTGGACGAGGCGGCGGACGAGCATGGGTCCATGATGGCGTGAATGGACCTGTACATGTGGGGCCAATCGGGCGATCATGGATCCATGAGCGCTCCGGTGGCACCGGCGGTCCTGGCGGGTCTCCTCGGCGAGGGCTGGCGCCGGCCGGGGGCCAGCGCGCACGCGCTGGCCGACGCGCTGCGCGGGCTCGTGGTCGACGGCCGGCTGGCGGTCCGCACGCGCGTGCCGAGCGAACGGGCGCTGGCGCCGCAGCTGGGGGTCAGCCGCGGGACGGTCTCGCGCGCCTACGACCGGCTGCGCGGCGACGGGTACCTGGTGAGCGCGCGCGGCGCCGGCAGCTGGCTGACGCTGCCCGCCGGGGCGGGCCCGGGGGCGCCGCCGCCGGTGTTCGGCGGCGCGCCGGCGCGGGCGCTCGATCTGACGATCGCGGCGCTGCCGGCGCCCGAGCCGCTGCTGGGGGAGTGCGCGGCGCGCGCGGCGACGGCGCTGTCGCGGTACTCCGCGATGCTGGGGTGCGCGCCGGCTGGCGTGGGCGAGCTGCGCGAGGCGATCGCGGCGCGCTTCACCGAGCGCGGCGCGCCGACGACGGCCGACCACGTCCTCGTGACCGCGGGCGCGCAGCATGCGCTCCATCTCCTGCTGTCGCTGCTGACGACGCCCGGCGAGCGCGTGCTCGTCGACGCGCCGTCGTATCCGCGCACGCTGTCGGCGGTGCGCGGCGCCCGGGCGCGGGCGGTGCCGGTGCCGCTCGGCGCGTCGGGCTGGGACGTGGCCGCGTGGGACGCGGCGGCGCGGGCGGTCGGTCCGCGCCTGGGGCTGACGATCCCGGACTTCCACAACCCGACCGGCCTGACGATGAGCGCCGGCGACCGGGCCGCGCTGGCCGCGACCGCCGCACGGTCGGGGATGCTGCTCGTGGCTGATGAGACCAACGCCGAGCTGCGCCTCGACGGCCCGGCGATGCCGGCGCCGGTGGCCGCGTCGGATCCGGGCGGCGCCGTCGTGACGATCGGCTCGATGAGCAAGTCGGCGTGGGGCGGCCTGCGGATCGGCTGGATCCGCGCGGCGCCGCGGCTCATCCGGGAGCTCGCGGCGGCGCGCGCCGACGTCGACCTCGCCGGCCCGGTGCTCGAGCAGCTGGTGGCGGTCGAGCTGCTCGCGAGGTGGGATGAGGTGCTGGCGTCGCGGCGCGCGCTGCTGCGCCCGCGGCGTGACGCGTTGGTGTCGGCGCTCGCCGAGCACGCGCCGGCGTGGACGTGCCGCCGGCCCCGCGGCGGCCTCAGCGCCTGGGTGCGCCTGCCGTCGCCGGTGGCGACGCGGCTGGCCGCCGCGGCGGCGCACGCCGGCGTCCACATCACGCCGGGACCGTCGTTCACGACCGACGGCACCTTCGAGCACCACATCCGCCTGCCCTACACCCGGCCTCCCGACGACCTGGCCCGCGCCGTGCAGACGCTCTCACAGCTCGCCACACGCGTAGGCGGCGCCACCGCCGTCGAGGACGACCCGGCGCCGGCGGCGATCTGAGCGCCCGGGGGCCGCGTCTCCGAACGCGTGCGCCTTAGACCCCCATATGCGGGGTCTCGATGACACGCATCCCGGACCACCCCGGCTGCACGGGTCGCGGGCCGCGCGCCGAGGAGGCCCCGGCGCCGGGGCGACCTGAGCGCCCCCGGGGGGCGAGTTTCCGAACGCGTGCGCCTTAGACCCCCACATGCGGGGTCTCGATGACATGCGTCCCGGACCGCCGTGGCTCCACGGGGTCGCGGCCCGCCGTGAGCTGCTCGAGACCGGCGTTGGCCGGCGCGCGATCGAGCACCGGCTGCAGACCGGCCGCTACCTCCCGCTCCACGACGGCGTCTACGCGATCGGTCACCGCGACCTGACCGTCTGCGGCCGGAGGCGAGCCATCGTGCTCGCCTGCGGCGACGGCGCCGTGCTGAGCCATCGCAGCGCCGCCGGCGCCTGGGGCCTGCGGCCGGATGGCAGCGCACGCTGGAACGTCACCGTCCCGTCCGCCCGCCAGCCCGACGCGCCGGTGCACACCTACCGCCACCGCCTCACCCCCGCCGAGGTGGCCGACCTCGACGGCATCCCGACCACGACCGTCGCCCGCACGCTCCTCGATCTCGCTGCGCTCATCCCGCCCCACCACCTGCGCCGCGCCGTCGAGCGGGCGGTGCAGCTCGAGCTGTTCGACCTCACCGCGATCCACCGCACCCTGGCGGCCCACCCGCGGCGTGCGGGCCGCCGTCATCTCCTCGCCCTGGTCGACGACCTCGAGGACCACGGCGTCACGCAGACCCGCAGCGACGTCGAGGCCGCGTTCCTCCAGCTGTGCCTCGACCACGACCTCCCGCGCCCGCAGGTCAACCACTACGACAACGACCGCGAGCGCGACTTTCGCTGGCCGGCCCACCGCCTCGTCGTCGAGGTCGACGGCTGGACCTTCCACCGCTCCCGCGACGCGTTCACCACCGACCGCCGGCGCGACCGCGAGGCGCTGGCGCAGGGCTACCGCGTCGCCCGCTTCACGGCGACCGAGGTGCTGCTCGCACCGGTCCAGATCGCCACCGAGCTGCGGGCGCTGCTGCGCTGAAGCCACGCCGGGCGCTTGGCCGCCACGCGCTTCTGGTAGAACCGCTCGGCATCGCCATGCCCCCGCTCCCGCCGCCCGTGCTCGTCGCCCCCGACTCGTTCAAGGGCACGCTACGCGCCGACCAGGTGGCCTCCTCCATCGGCGCGGGCCTCGAGCGGGCCGGGCTCACCCCGCCGGACCTCTGCCCGGTCGCCGACGGCGGCGAGGGCACGCTCGCCATCCTGCTCACGGCGCTCGGCGGTGAGACCGCCGGCGCCGCCGCCACCGACCCGCTCGGGCGGTCGATCCGCGGCGGCTTCGCGCTGATCGAGGACGGCGGCACCGCGATCGTCGAGGTCGCCGAGGCCAGCGGCCTGCACCTCGTCGCGCCTGAGGAGCGTGACGCCGTCGCCGCCTCGTCGCGCGGCACCGGCGAGCTGATCGTCGCCGCGGCCGCCACGGGCGCCGAGGTCATCCTCGTGGCCGCGGGTGGCAGCGCCACCACCGACGGCGGCGCCGGCGCCCTCGAGGCCATCGACGCCGCCGGCGGCCTCCAGGGCGCCCGGCTCGTCGTCCTCTGCGACGTCCGCACGCCGTTCGAGCAGGCGCCCGCGCGCTTCGGCCCGCAGAAGGGCGCCGACGCCAAGGCCATCAAGCAGCTCGAGCGCCGGCTCCAAGAGCAAGCACAACGCCTGCCCAAGGACCCTCGCGGCGTGCCCATGACCGGCGCGGCGGGCGGCCTGGCCGGCGGGCTCTGGGCCTCCCACGGCGCGCGCCTCGAGCCGGGCGCCGCGTTCGTCCTGGAAGCCCTGGACTTCGACAGGCGCATGCGCGCCGCGCGCGCGGTCGTCGTCGGCGAGGGCCGCCTCGACGCCACCACCCTGGAGGGCAAGATCGCCGGCGAGATCGCCACCCGCGCCCGCCAGGCCGGCGTCCCCTGTCACGCGATCGTCGGCACCGACGCGATCGACCGCTTCAGCGCGCGCATCCTCGACCTCCAGGTGATCCAGCAGGCCTCGACCCGCGAGGAGCTCGAAGCCGCCGGCGAGCGCCTGGGAATGATGCTCGAGCGCCGCGAGGCGTAGGGCCGCTTAGCCTCGATCCACCGTTCCATCCGGCCGTTGGGGTGGAGTGACCTCCCAAGCGGGGCTTGGTAGCGACAGATTGCGCCTGTCGCGGCCCCGCTCAGGAGGTCACCCACATGGTGAACGAGCAGGCGGTCGTGGTGTTT
>NZ_DATHDY010000023.1:0-86645 GCF_035318805.1 Baekduia sp. | reverse complement strand
CACGCCCGGCGTCGCTGCCCGCGTCGGTCTGCGACTGCTCGCCCTGTCCGCCGCGCTGTGGCACAACCAGCAGATCGGCCAGCCCGGACGCCACCTCGCCGCCTACGGATACTGACCGCGATACGGAATCAACCATCTAGGGGTGCCGTAGGCGGCCAGCGAGGCCGAGGCCCACGACGGCCAGCCGTCGCCGCCGGAGGTGGGTCCCCAGTCGCGATAGCGACACAGTCTCCTAGCCGGGCGCGAAGCGGTCGGGCGCGAAGGGCGAGAGGTCCATCGGCGCCGGCTCGCCGGCGATGGCGCCGGCGATCACGCGGCCGGTGATCGGGCCGAGCGCGATGCCGGCGCCCTCGTGGCCGGTGGCCAGCCACAGGCCCGGCGTGCGGTCCGACGCGCCGATCGCGGGCCGGTGGTCGGGGAGCCACGGCCGGAAGCCGACCCACGCGTCGTCGCGTTCCAGGGGCGCCGTGGCCGGCACCAGGCGCGCGGCGCGCTCGCGCACGGCGGCCTCCAGCGCCGCGTCCACCGCCGGGTCGAAGCCGCAGCGCTCGCGCGTCGAGCCGACGACGAGGTGGCCGTCCCAGGTGGTCTCGACGACCGTCGAGACCTGCGCGCCCGCCTCCGCGCTGGAGACCGACAGCAGGTAGCTCCCGTCGACGATCTTGTGGCGCAGCCAGCGCTCGTCGGGCCGGTCGAGGCGCAGGCGCAGCAGCTGGCCCTTGCGCGGCTCGAGCGGCAGCGGCGCGCCGGCGCTCTCGGCCAGCGGCCCGGTCCACGGGCCGGCGGCGAGGACGACCGCGCCGGCGAGGATCTCCTCGCCGCCGGCCAGCCGCACGCCGGCCGCGCGGCCGTCGCTGCCGACCAGCACCCGCTCGACGGGTGCGTGCGTCCGCACGGTCGCCCCGCGGTTCGCGGCGTCGGCGGCCAGCGCGCGGGTGATGGCGCGCGGGTCGCACTGCAGGTCGCCGGGCACGTGGAGCGCGCCGTGGACGTCGCCGGTCAGCCGCGGCTCGAGCGCGCGCACGCCGGGCGCGTCGACCAGCTGCGCCGCCACGCCCGCCGCGCGCAGGCGCCGCGCCCGCGCCGGCTCGGCGTCCCACGTGCGCGCGTCGGGATGGACGATCAGCGCGCCCTTGCGCCGGATCCGGGCGACCTCGCCGAAGCGCTCGTCGAGCTCGTCGTAGAGCCCCATGCCGAGGACGGTCAGGTCGAGCTCGGGCCCGGCGTCCTTGTCGGAGCACAGCACGTTGCCCTCGCCCAGGCCGGTCGTCCCGCCCGACACCTCGCCGCGGTCGACCAACATGGTGGTGATGCCGCGCAGCGCCAGCTCCCAGGCGGTCGCCGTGCCGACGATCCCCGCGCCGACCACCACGACCTCGGGGTGCGTCATCCCAGGACGAACCCGGCCGGGAACGGATCCTCGGGGTCGAGCAGGTACTGGCCCATGCCGGTGATCCACGCGCGGCCGGTGATCTCGGGGACGATCGCGGGGAGGCCCGCGACCTCGGTCTCCTCGACGATGCGCCCGGTGAAGCGCGTGCCGAGCACCGACTCGCTCACGAACGGCTCGCCGACGCCGATCGCGCCGCGCGCGTGCAGCTGTGCGAGCCGCGCGCTCGTGCCGGTCCCGCACGGCGAGCGGTCCAGCCAGCCGGGGTGGATCGACGTCGCCGCGCGCGCATCCGAGCCGTCGCGCCCGGGCGCGTGCAGGACGACGTGGTGGCAGCCGGAGATCCGCGGGTCCAGCGGATGGACCGGCCGGTCGACGGCGTCGATGGCGGCCATGATGTCGGCGCCGCAGGCCACGAGCCGGTCGGCCTCGGCGGGCTCGACCTCCACGCCCGCGGCGGCCGCATCGACGATGGCGTAGAAGTTGCCGCCGAAGGCCATGTCATAGGGAATGGTGCCCCAGCCGTCGACCTCGACCTCGCGGTCGCGCGCCGCGAGGAACGCCGGCACGTTGCGCAGCGTCACCGACCGGGCCTTGCCGTCGCGCACGTCCACGCGCACCTCGACCAGCCCGGCCGGCGTGTCGAGCGCGACGACCGTCTCGGGCTCGGTGACCTCGACCATGCCGGTCTCGACCAGCACGGTCGCGACGCCGATCGTGCCGTGCCCGCACATGGGGAGCAGACCCGAGACCTCGATGAACAGCACGCCCCAGTCGGCGTCGTCGCGCGTCGGCGGTTGGAGGATCGCGCCGGACATCGCGGCGTGCCCGCGCGGCTCGTTCATCAGCAGCAGCCGCAGGTCGTCGAGGTGCTCCTCGAAGTGCAGCTTGCGCTCGAGCATCGTGGCGCCCGGCAGCTGCGGCACGCCGCCGGTGATGACGCGCGTCGGCATGCCCTCGGTGTGGGAGTCGACCGCGGCGAAGTAGCGCGCGGCCCTCATGCCGCGACGGGTGCGCGCAGGGCCGCGACGGCGGCGTGCAGCACCTCCCGCTCGGCCTCGTCGAGCGCCAGGCGCGGCGGGCGCGTCGGGCCGCCGCGCAGCCCGACGGCGTCCATCGCGCCCTTGAAGTGCTGGACCAGCTTCGGCGTCATGTCGAGGCGCGCGAGGGGCAGGAGGCGGGCGTAGATCATGCGGGCCTCCGCCAGCCGGCCGGCCTCGACCAGCGCCTGCAGGGCGACGCAGTCGGCCGGCGCGACGTTCGCCACGCCGGAGACCCAGCCGGTCGCGCCGGTGGCGAAGCCCTCCAGCGCCCAGTCGTCGCCGCCGACCAGGACCTCCAGGTCGGTGTCGTTGACCAGCGCCGCGATGCGGCGGGCGTCGCCCGAGCACTCCTTGACGGCGACGACGGCGTCGACGGCGGCGGCGACCTCCGCCACGACCGCGGGCGTGAGGTCGATCCCGCTGGCCTCAGGGTTGTTGTAGGCCATGATCGGCTGCCCGCCGGCCTCGGCCACCGCCGCGTAGAACGCGATGACCTCGCGCGTGGTGCCCCGGTAGTTCAGCGGGGGCAGGCACATGACGGCCGCGGCGCCGGCCTCGCGCGCCGCCGCGGCGTGGCGGCAAGCGGCGGCAGTCGAGCCGGCCGACACGCCGGCGATCACCGGGATCGCGCCACCGGCGACGGCCACGCAGGTCTCGACGACGGTGCGCCGCTCCCCGTCGCTGAGCTGGCCGGCCTCGCCCATGGTGCCGGTGGCGACGAGCCCCGCGACGCCGGCTCCGACCAAGGCCTCCAGGTTGGTCCGCAGCGCTGCCTCGTCGACGCGGTCGTCGGCGGTGAAGGGCGTGATCGCCGCGGGGATGATGCCGGGGAAGTGCATGAGGTCGGGCCTCCGGGAGTGGGTCAGTCGAGCGCCATGTAGCGGCGCGCGCGGTCGATGTGCTGGGCGGCGTGGTGCCGCGCGGCGTCGGGGTCGCCTTCGGCGACCGCGGCGGCGATGAGGCGGTGCTCGGCGAGCTGCAGCGTGGTGCGCCCCGGCACGGCGATCGCGTCGTCGCGCAGCCGCTGCCACAGCGGCTGGTCCATCAGCGCGGCGAGGTGGTCGGCGATGGCCAGCAGGACGGGGTTCGCGGTGGCGACGGCGAGCTGGCGGTGGAAGCGGCGGTCGGCGTCGCTCCAGCGGCGACGCTGGTCGGGATCGGACGGATCGGCGGAGGCGGCCATCGTGTCCAGCAGCGCGTCGACCGCCGGGTCGGCGCCGCCGCGCGTCGCCGCGAGCGCGACGATCTCGGGCTCCAGGATGCGGCGCGCCTCCAGGAGGGCGACGGGGCCGGCGTCGGCGGGGAGGTCCAGGCCGCCGGGCAGCGCGTCGGCGCCCGCGAGGCGCTCGAGCGCGTCGGCGGTGACGAACGATCCGGCGCCGGGGCGGGTCTCGACCAGGCCGCGCACCTGCAGCGCGCCGAGCGCCTCGCGCACCGACGCGCGGCCGACGCCGAGGCGCTGGGCCAGCTCGCGCTCGGCGGGCAGGCGCATCCCGGCGCGCAGGGTGCCGCGGCGCACGTCGCCGGTCAGCCGGTCGGCGATCTGCTCGTAGCGCTGCCGCACCGCGGGGCGCTCCGAACCGGTCTCCAAGATTGGTCCTGTAGCCAAACCAGTGGTAGCGTAGCCGCCATGAGCGCGTCCATCAAGGCCGTCGATCCGCGGACCGGCGAGGCGGGGCCGGAGTACGTCGAGGCGACGCCGGTCGACGTCGACGCGGCGGTAGGTGCCGCCGCCGCTGCGGCGGTCGATCCGGGGCTCGCCGATCCGCGGGCGCGTGCGGCGATGCTGCGCCGCGCGGCGGTGCGGCTGCGCGCCCGCGAGGACGAGCTGGTCGCGCTGTGCGAGTCCGAGACCGGGCTGCCGCCGGCGCGGCTGCACGGCGAGCTGGCGCGGACGACCGGGCAGCTCGAGGCGTTCGCCGGCGTGGTCGAGGCGGGCGAGCACCTCGACGCGATCCTCGACTCCGCCGACCCGAGCGCGGTGCCGCCGCGGCCCGACCTGCGGCGCTCCGTGGTCCCGATCGGACCGGTCGCCGTCTTCGGCGCATCCAACTTCCCGCTGGCCTTCAGCACCGCCGGCGGCGATACGGCGTCGGCGCTGGCGGCCGGGTGCCCGGTGGTCGTCAAGGGCCATCCGGCCCATCCGGGGACGGGCGCGCTGGTGGCGGAGGAGCTGTCCGCCGCGGTCGCTGACGCGGGCGTGCCGGTCGGCACGTTCGCGCACCTGCCGTCCGGCGGGTTCGCGGTCGGGGAGGCGCTGGTCGACCACCCGGCGATCCGCGCGGTCGCGTTCACCGGTTCGGGCCGGGGCGGCCGGGCGCTGATGGACCGCGCCGCGGCGCGCCCCGAGCCGATCCCGGTCTTCGCCGAGATGGGGTCCGTGAACCCGGTCGTGGTGACGGAGGCCGCGCTGGACGCGCGGTCGGCGGCGATCGTCGCCGCCTTGACGCGCGCGGTCGCCGACTTCGGCGGCCAGCTCTGCACGAAGCCCGGTCTGGTCCTCGTACCAGCGAGCGCGGCGGGCGACGCGTTCGCGGACGCGCTGACCGAGGCGCTCGCCGCCCGCGCGCCGGAGGTGCTGCTCAGCGAGGCGATCCTCGGCGGCCTGCGCGGCGGTCTGCGCGCGCTGGACGACGAGCCGTCGGTGGTGCGCCTGACGAAGCCCGACGGCGACGGCCATCCGGGCTTCCGGGCGCGCCCGGCGGTCTACCGGGCCGACGCCGCCGACCTCGGCCGGGTCGTGCCGCTGGCCGAGGAGCACTTCGGGCCGGCGGTGATCCTGTTGACCTACACCTCGCTCGGCGAGGCGGCGGCCGCGCTGGAGCGCGCCGGCGGGCAGCTCACCGCCACCGTCCACGCCGAGCCCGCCGACCACGCCGCGCTCTACGCGCTCGTCGAGGCCGCCACGCGGGTGGCCGGTCGCATCGTCTTCGACGGCGTGCCGACCGGGGTCGCCGTCCGCTGGGCGACGCACCACGGCGGGCCCTACCCGGCGTCCTCGGACGGCGCCCACACCTCCGTCGGCATGACCGCGCTACGCCGCTTCCTGCGCCCGGTCGTCTACCAGGACGCCCCACCGTCGCTGCTGCCGCCGGCGCTGCGCGACGGCAACCCGCTGGGCATCTGGCGGCGGGTGGACGGGGAGATGACGCGGGACTGAGTAGTGAGCGGCACCTGGACGTTGCATCTCGACGTCTAAGTGCCTTTCGTCTCGCCGAGGGCACGCCTGACGTGCGCGATCACCTCGGCCGGCCGGCGCGTCACCTGGCGCCAGGTCAGCGAGATCACTCGCCAGCCGGCGGCTTCGAGGGCCAACCGCTTGTCGTGGTCGTCCTCGAAGGTCGCGCGGGTGCGGTGGAAGGCGAAGCCGTTGGTCTCGACGACGACCCGCTGCACAGGCCACCGGAAGTCCAACTCACGGCCGTTGTCATGGTGATTGACCTGCGGGCGCGGGACGCTGTGGTCGAGGCACAGCTGCAGGAACAGGGCTTCCAGGTCGCTGCGCGTCACAGCCGCCGTCCCGTGGTCCTGGAGGTCGTCGAGCAACGCGACGAGGGGCGCCGACCCGCGACGTCCCGGGTGGGCCGCGAGCGTCTGCATGACGGCTCGGTGGTCGTAGATCTCGAGTCGAACGGCGTGCTCGACGGCCCGGCGCAGGTGGTGCGGCGGGACGACGGCGGCGAGGTCGAGAAGGGTCCGCGCCGGCGTGGTGACCGGGATGCCGTCTTCTTCGGTGACTTCCCAATCCGCGAGGTCCGTGGATCGGTGGATGCGCAGATCCTCCTTCGCCTTTTGCCCTCGGTCGGCGCGCACGGTCAACTCGATGAACGCGCCGCTCCACGGACGCATCCCCCACAGCCGCGCGGCGCTGCGGTGACTCAGCAGCGCGTCGTCGCCGAGCGAGAGCACCGCCGCCAGCACGAACCCCTCGCGCCGAAGCTCGGCGTGCCCGAGGGCGTACACGCCACGCCGAACCGGCACGAGCCTCCCGTTGCGCACCCAGTGATCGATCCCTCCCTCGCTGAGGCCGAGCGCCCGCAGCTGACGGCGGGCGATCAGCCCGTGTTGGCGACTCGCGGTAGCACGAACGGCACTTTGACGTTGCATCTCAACGTTTAAGTGCCTTTCGGCCCGAAACTCGCCCCCCGGGCCCCCCTACCCGCCCAAGTGCGCCGTGTCGTTGAAGCTGCGCAGCAGCCAGCGGCCGTCGCCGAAGACGACGATCCGGGAGATCGAGGTGTTCTCGGAGTGGACGAAGGTCAGGGCCGGGGCGGAGGTCGCCTGACGGCAGAGCTCGCCGATCACGCCGCCGTGGACGACCGCGGCGGCGACGCGGCCGGCGCCGGTCTGCTCGACGACCTTCAGGAAGCCCACACGCACCCGCTCGGCGAAGGCCTCCATGGGCTCGGCGCCCGGGATGACGTCCCAGCGCTGCTCCTCGAAGACGCGGCCGAACAGCGGGTCGCCCTTGGCCGCGCGAACACGCATCTCGCCGCCCTCCCACTCGCCGAGGATCACCTCGGCCAGCTCGGGGACCACCACGGGTTCGAGGCCCGTCGCCTCCACCAAAGGCGCCGCCGTCTGGGCGGTGCGCTGCAGGTTGGTGATGAACAACGCGTCGGGCGGATCGGCCGCCAGGCGCGCCGCGACGGCCTGCGCCTGCGCCTCGCCCTCGGGCGCCAGCGGTGGGTTGCCGTGTCCTTCGAGCATCTCGAACGACTCGCCCTCGACAGCCGCCTGCGAGGCGCCGTGGCGCACGAGGAGCACCTCGGTCGCGTGGTCCGGAAGGGCCCAGGCCCGCTGCGGGTAGGTCTCGCTCACCCACGGCACCTTGCCAAACCACGCTCCGGCATGCCGGATTGCAGGCCGGCGGTCCGCGGTGTACTGTCCGCGCCGTTCAAGCGATGGTGCGGGAAGTCGGTGAGAATCCGACGCGGTCGCGCCACTGTGACCGGAGGTCGTCCTACAGGGCGGCACTCCGGCAAGCCAGGAACTTCACCCGGCCATCGCGACAGCCCCAATCGTTCGGGACGCGGATATCCCGAAGGAGGTTCCTCTGATGTGTGACCCCGCAGCACCCCGTTCGCGCCGCCTGGCGTGAGCCTCCGGGTACTCCTCATCTGCCACGCGGCGACCGCCGGCACCCGGCACGCCGTGTTCGGTGGCGACGGACCACTGCTCGACGGCGCTGCGCGCCGGCTGGCCGACCTGCGCCCGCACCTGCCGAAGGCGCGTGCCGTACTGCGCAGCGAGGCTCAGTGTGCAGCCGAGACGGCGCAAGCGCTGGGCCTCGAGGCCGCGGTGCCCGACCCCGCGGTCGCCGACTGGGACTTCGGCACGTGGCGCGGCCGGCCGCTGGCCGACGTCGAGGCCGAGCAGCCCGACGCGGTGCTGGCGTGGCGGACCGATCCGGCCGGCGCGCCGCACGGCGGCGAGTGCCTGCAGGACGTGCTGGGCCGCGTGCGCGGCTGGCTCGACGGGACGGAGGGCGAGGGGACGCGCACCGCCGTGACGCACCCCGCGGTCATCCGCGCCGCCGTGGTCTGCGGCCTCCGCGTGCCCGACGAGGCGTTCTGGACGATCGACGTCGCGCCCTCGTCGGTCACCGAGCTGCGCCGCCGCGGCACCCGCTGGCGCGTGGCCCGCATCAACTGGGAGCCCGCGCTGTTTCGCGACCCGCGGCCGCGAGCGCCGCGCCCCGTTGCACCGGCGGAGGTGCCGTCGTGACCGCCGTCGCGCCCGGCGCGCGCCTGGCCGTGAGCTTCCTGACGATCGTCCCGGCCGGGCGCGTCGAGCTCGACTCCAGTGACGCGTGGCTCTCCCGCGCCGCGATCTGGTTCCCGGTCGTCGGCGCGCTGGTCGGCGGGATCGCCGCGGGCGCCGTCGCGCTCGCCGGGACCGTGCTCGACGCGCCGGTCGCCGCGGCGCTCGGCCTGGTCACGGCGATCGTCGTCACCCGCGGCCTGCACGAGGACGGGCTGGCCGACACGGCCGACGGCCTCGGCGTGCACGGCAGCCGCGAGCGGCGGCTCGCGGCCATGAAGGACTCCGCGGTCGGCGCGCACGGCGCGCTCGCCATGGGCTGCGCGCTGCTGCTCGCCGCCGTGGCACTCGCGGGGCTCGACGCCGAGCATGCCGCCCGCGCGCTGATCGCCGCCCACGTGCTGGCGCGCACGGCGATGGTGCTGGTCGCCGCGGCGCTCGGCCACGCACGCGACGGCGGCCTGGGCCGCAGCCTCGCGGTCGCGCCCGGCGCGGCCGTCGTCGCGACCGCGCTCGGCGTCGCCGCGGTCGTCGCGATGTGCGGTCCGGCCGACGGAGCGCTCGCCCTCGCCAGCGCCGCCGGCGCCCTCGCCGCCGCCCTCGTCATCCAGGTGCGCGCCTTCGGCGGCCGCACCGGTGACACCCTCGGCGCGACCGGCAAGCTCGTCGAGGTCGCGACCCTCATCGCCCTGGCCGGAGCGTGGTCGGCATGAACGGCGAGCAGCCGCGTCGCGGCGCGCTTCTGGTGTGCGGGACCGGCTCCGACGCCGGCAAGTCGATCGTCACCGCCGGGATCTGCCGGTCGCTGGCGCGCCGCGGCGTGCGCGTCGCGCCGTTCAAGGCCCAGAACATGGCCAACAACTCGGCGGTGACCGCGTCCGGCGCCGAGATCGGGCGCGCCCAGGCGATGCAGGCGGCCGCCTGCGGCATCGAGCCCGAGGCCGCCATGAACCCCGTGTTGATCAAGCCGGCGGGGGAGACCTCGTCGCAGGTCTTGCTCATGGGCCGGCCGTTCGCCGACGCGACCGCGCGCTCCTACCAGGACCTCAAGGCCAGGCTGCAGGCGCCGGTGCTCGCCGCGCTCGCCACGCTGCGCGAGCGCTTCGACGCCGTGATCTGCGAGGGCGCCGGCTCGCCCGCCGAGATCAACCTCCGCGGGCGCGACCTGGCCAACATGGGCCTCGCCCGGGCGGCGAACCTGCCCGTCTTGCTCGTCGGCGACATCGACCGCGGCGGCGTGTTCGCGTCGCTCGTCGGCACGCTCGCGGTGCTCGACGCCGACGACCAGCGGCACGTAGCAGCGTTCCTCATCAACAAGTTCCGCGGCGACGGCAGCGTGCTGGCGCCGGGCCTCGACATGTTGTACGGGTTGACCGGGCGCCGCGCGATCGGCGTGCTGCCGTGGCGGGAGGGCCTGTGGCTGGACGCCGAGGACTCGCTGGCGCTCGAGGCGCCGGCGCTCGCGCCCGCGCCGCCCGTCGGCCGCGACACGCTCGACGTCGCCGTCCTGCGCCTGCGCTGGATGTCGAACTTCACCGACGTCGACGCGCTGGCGGCCGAGCCCGGCGTCGGGGTGCGCTTCACGCGCTCGCCGGTCGACCTCGAACGCGCCGATCTCGTCGTCGTCCCCGGCACGAAGGCGACCGTCGCCGACCTCGCGCGGATGCGCCGCGACGGACTCGACGAGGTGCTGCGCCGCCGCGCGGCCGCCGGCGGGCCGATCCTCGGCATCTGCGGCGGCTACCAGCTGCTGGGGGAGCGGATCGACGACGACGTCGAGAGCCGCGCCGGCGTGGTCGACGGCCTCGGGCTGCTCCCGGTCCGCACCGTCTTCGCGCTCGACAAGCTCCTGCGCCGCCAGGCCGGCACCGCGACGTGGCTGGGTGGCGCGCCCGCCACGGGCTACGAGATCCGCCACGGCGAGCCGCGGCCCGGCGGGGGCGAGCCGCTGCTCACCACGGACGCCGGCGCGCCGGAGGGTTGCGTCCGCGGCGCCGTCCTGGGCACGAGCTGGCACGGCCTGCTCGAGGGCGACGCGGTCCGCCGCGCGCTGCTTGCCTGGGTCGCCGTGGAGCGCGGGCGCGACTGGCGCCCCGGCGCGGTCCCGTTCGCCGCCGTGCGCGAGCGCCGGCTCGACCTCCTCGGCGACCTCGTCGACGAGCACGTCGACCCCGGGGCGCTCGCCGACCTCCTCGCCGGCGGCGTTCCTGAAGGACTTCCCACCCTCGACCTCCAGAGGACCGCATGCTCCGCGTCCTGAGCCACGCCGACACCGACCTGCTCGCGATCGCCCGCGCGCTGGGCGACCTGCCCGCCGGGTTCCCCGAGGTCCGCGTCGCGAACCCGGCCTCGCTCGACGGGCTCGACGCCGTCCTCGACGGCGCCCGCATCGTGGTCGTCCGCCTGCTCGGCGGGCGGCGCGCGTGGGAGGACGGCGTGGAGGAGCTGCGCCGCCGCGCGAGCGCCGGCGACGGCACGGGCTTCGCGCTCCTGCTGCTCGGCGGCGAGCCCCAGCCCGACGCGGAGCTGGCCGAGCTCAGCCACGCACCCGCTGGTGCGCTGGCACAGGCCTTCGAGTACCTGCGCCACGGCGGCGTGCCCAACGCCACCAACATGCTCCGCTTCCTGGCCGACACGTTCCTCCTGGAGGGCTACGGCTTCGAGGCGCCGGTCGAGCTGCCGTCGCACGGGTCCTACGAGCCGGCTCTCGGCCCGCCCCCGGCGTCGAGGGACGACTCGATCTCGTACAGCGAGATTCAGTCGTCCCTCGACGCCACGGGGAGCGCCGGGAGCGCCGGGAGCGCCCGGAGCGCCGGGAGCGCCGGGAGCGCCGGGAGCGCCCCGCGGGTCGGCATCGTCTTCTACCGCTCGCACCTCGCGGCGGGCAACACGGCGTTCGTCGACGCGCTCGCCCAGGCCGTCGTCGATGCCGGCGGGATCCCCACCTGCGTCTGGGCGCAGTCGCTGCGGCCGGACGCCGAGGGCCGCGTCGCGCTCCTCGAAGCGCTCGACGGCGAGGTCGACGCGCTCGTCGTCACCGTGCTCGCGTCCGGCGGCTCGACGGTCGCCGACAGCGATCCGACCGCCGCCTCGGGCTGGCGCGCGGACGCCCTCGCCGCCCTCGGCGTGCCCGTGATCCAGGCCGTCTGCGTGACGCGCTCGCGCGCCGCGTGGGACGAGAGCCCGAGCGGGCTGAGCCCGATGGACGTCGCGATGCAGGTCGCGATCCCCGAGTTCGACGGGCGCCTGCTCGGCGGCGTCGTCTCGTTCAAGGAGCCCCACGGCGCGTTCGACGGCGTGTCGCTGTACGCGGCCGACGCCGAGCGGTGCGCGAGCGTGGCGCAGCTGACCGTGCGCATCGCGAAGCTGAGGACCACGCCGCCGGAGCGGCGCAAGGTGGTGGTGATGCTCTCGAGCTTCCCGACCAAGCACGCGCGCATCGGCAACGCCGTCGGACTCGACACGCCTGCGTCGGCCATCGCGTTGTTGGAGGCCTTGCGCGACGCCGGCTACGCGGTCGACGACGTCGCCGCCGACGGCGACGCGCTCATCCACGGCCTGATCGCCGCCGGCGGCTATGACCCCGACCACCTGACCGACGCGCAGCTCGGCGCCGCGGTGGCGCGCCTGCCGGTAGAGCGGTACGAGCGGTGGTTCGCCGAGCTGCCGGAGGCGCTGCGCAGCTCGATCGTCGACACGTGGGGCCCGCCGCCCGGCACGCAGTGGCGCGACGGCGACGACCTGGTCCTCGCCGGCCTGGACCTCGGCGGCGTGTTCGTCGCGATCCAGCCGCCGCGCGGCTACGGCGAGGATTCGGGCGCGATCTACCACGACCCCGAGCTGGCGCCGTCGCATCACTACCTCGCCTCGTACTGGTGGCTGGACCGCGTCTGGGGTGCCGACGCGCTCGTGCACCTCGGCAAGCACGGCACCCTGGAGTGGCTGCCGGGCAAGTCGGTGGGGTCGAGCGCGGCGTGCGCGCCCGACGCGGTGCTCGGCACGCTTCCGGTGATCTACCCGTTCGTGGTCAACGACCCGGGCGAGGGCGTGCAGGCCAAGCGGCGCGTCCACGCGACGATCGTCGACCACCTCATCGCGCCGATGGCGCGGGCCGGCACGCACGACGAGCTGGCGTTGTTGGAGGACCTGCTCGACGAGTACGCGCGGATGGAGGCGCTCGACCCCAGCAAGCTGCCGGCGCTCGGCGCTCGGATCTGGGAGTCGTTGTTGGAGGCCAACCTCCATCACGACCTCGGGCTCGACGGCGGCGCCGCGCCGGCCGGCGACGGCGCGATCGGCACCGTCATCGAGCACCTCGACACCTACCTCTGCGAGGTCAAGGACCTGCAGGTGCGCGACGGCCTGCACATCCTCGGCGCGGCACCGGTCGGCGAGCCGCTGCGCAACCTCGTCGCCGCGATCATGCGCCTGCCCAACGCCGACGTCCCCGCGCTGCGCCGCGCGATCGGCGCGGCCCGAGGGATCGACGAGCTGGCGCTGATCGAGTCGGGCGCGCGCAGAAAGCTGGCCGGCGACGAGGGGCCGTCGGGCGTGCGCGGCGCGCGCGAGGAGCTCGACCGCCTCGACGCCGCGCAGGACATGGTCCTGGACGCGCTGTCGGCCCGCGGGTGGTCGTCGGCCGACGTGCCGGACGTCGCTCGCAACGTCCTGGGCACCGAGGATCCGGCCGTGCTCGCGGCGCTGCGCTTCGCCTGCGACGAGCTCGTCCCGCGCCTGCGCGCCTCGACCGGCGAGATGGACGCCGTGCTGACCGCGCTGGACGGGCGCTACGTGCCCGCGGGGCCGTCGGGCTCGCCGACGCGCGGGCGCGTCGACGTGCTGCCGACCGGCCGCAACTTCTACGGCGTCGACCCGAAGGCCTTGCCCTCGCAGCTGTCCTGGGACGTCGGCGTGCGCCTCGGCGACGCGCTGCTGGCGCGCCACGTCGAGGAGGACGGGCGCCATCCCGAGACGGTCGGGATCGTCGTCTGGGGAACGGCCGCGATGCGCACGCACGGCGACGACGTGGCCGAGATCCTGCACCTCCTCGGCGTGCGACCGGTGTGGGATCCCGACACGCGGCGCGTCACCGGGACCGAGGTGGTGTCCTTGGAGGAGCTGGGCCGCCCGCGCATCGACGTCGTCGTCCGCATCTCGGGCTTCTTCCGCGACGCGTTCCCGCACCTGGTCACGCTGATCGACGACGCGGTGACGACCGTCGCCGCGCTGGACGAGAGCGACGACGACAACTTCCTGCGCAAGCACGTCCGGGCTGACGCGGACCGGCTCGCCGAGGAGTTTCCGCCCACCCACCCACCCACCCACCCGAGCGGCTCGTGGCGGCGCTGCACCGCGCGCGTCTTCGGCTCGGCCCCGGGCTCCTACGGCGCCGGCCTGCTCGAGCTGATCGACGCCCGCAACTGGCGCGACGACGCCGACCTGGCCGCCGTCTACGAGGCGTGGGGCGGTTACGCCTACGGCGCCGGGCTGGACGGCACGGAGGCCCGCGGCGCGGTCCGCGACTGCTTCGCCCGGATCGAGGTCGCGGTGAAGAACATCGACAACCGCGAACACGACCTCTTCGACTCCGACGGCTACTTCCAGTACCACGGCGGGATGGTCGCGGCGGTGCGCGCGCTGAGCGGGCGCGACCCGAAGGCGTGGGTCGGCGACAGCGCCGACCCGGCGCGCGTGCGGGCGCTGTCGCTGGCCGAGGAGGCGCGGCGCGTGTTCCGCTCGCGCGTGACGAACCCGCGCTGGATCGGCGCGATGGCGCGTCACGGCTACAAGGGCGCGTTCGAGCTCGCGGCGACGGTCGACTACCTCTTCGGCTACGACGCGACGACGGGCGTCGTCGACGACTGGATGTACGAGGCGGTCGCGGAAAAGTACGTGCGCGACCCGGACGTCGGCGCGTTCCTGCGGCGTTCGAACCCGTGGGCGCTGCACGCGATGGCCGAGCGCCTGCTCGAGGCGGCCGAGCGTGGCCTGTGGGCGGAGCCGAGCCCGGAGACGCTCGACGCGCTGCGCGGCGAGCTGCTCGATGTTGAAGCACAACTCGAGGAGGCTGGGGAGCCCGCATGACCATCACCAACCTGATCCCGGCGATCCGGCCGATCGACACGGTGGCACGCAACGCGGCGCTGGCGCGCCAGGCGCAGCTGCTCAAGCCGCCCGGCTCGCTGGGGCGCCTGGAGGAGGTGGCCGGATGGGTCGCCGGCGTGACCGGGCGTGAGCGGCCGCGGCCGCGGACCCGGATCGTCGTCGCGGCGGCCGACCACGGCGTGGCCGCTGAGGGCGTCTCCGCGTTCCCGCAGGAGGTGACCGGCCAGATGCTGGGCGCGTTCGGCGCGGGCTTCGCCGCGATCGCGGTGCTCGCGCGCCAGGCGGGCGCGGAGCTCGTGCTGGTCGACGCCGGCGTCATCGCCCCGCCGCCGGACGTCGCGCACGAGGACGTCGGGCTGCCGGCACCGTCGGGCAACCTCGCGCTGGAGCCGGCGCTGCGGGCCGACGAGGTGCGCAGCGCGCTGCGGGCGGGGCGCGCGCTGGCTGCGCGGGCGGCGGCCGAGAGCATCGACCTGCTGATCGCGGGGGAGATGGGGATCGCCAACACGACCCCGGCCGCGTGCCTGACGGCGGCGCTGACCGGGTTGAGCGCCGACGCGGTCGTGGGCCGCGGAACGGGTGTGGACGACGCGGGGCTGCGGCGCAAGCGCGCGGTCATCGAGCGCGCGCTGGCGCTGCACGGGCCGTTCGTCGCCGACGATTCCGTGGAGCTGCTGCGCCGGCTGGGCGGCGGCGAGCTCGCGGTGCTGTGCGGGCTCGCGCTCGGCGCCGGCGAGCACGGTCTCGGCCTGATCTGCGACGGCGTGATCGCGACCGCGGCGGTCGCGGTGGCCGTCGCGATGGCGCCCGAGCTGCGCCACCGGCTGCTGGCCGGCCACCGCTCGGTCGAGCCCGCGCACGAGCACCTGCTGACCTGGCTCGGGCTGCGGCCGCTGGTCGAGCTGGAGCTGCGGCTGGGCGAGGGCTCAGGTGCGGCGACGGCGCTGCTGCTCGTGCAGGCGGCGTGCGCGCTGCACGACGAGATGGCGACGTTCGCCGAGGCTGGAGTGGCGTCATGACTCGCGCGGGAACCCGAGCGCCCTGCGCGAGTGGTTTCGCGGGCGCTTCGCATGACGGGCGGCAGCTCGCCCAGGGGCTCGCTCCCGCGGCCGGGGAGACGCGGGCGTGAGCGGCTCGGTGCGCTTCCCCCTCACCGCCATCGTCGGCCAGGAGGACCTGGTCGAGGCGCTGCTGCTGTGCGCGATCGACCATGGCCTCGGCGGCGTGCTCGTGCGCGGCGAGCGGGGCACGGCGAAGACGACCGCGGTGCGCGCGCTCGCGGCGCTGCTGCCCGAGCAGCACGTCGCGGCGGGCTGCGCCTACGGCGTCGCGCCCGGTGAGGCGTGCCCGTGCGATGTCCACCATGATGGTTCGGCCCGCCGCGACGCGCCGATGGTCGAGCTGCCGCTCGGCGCGACGATCGAGCGGGTGGTCGGCGCGCTCGACGTCCGCCGCGCGCTGCAGGAGGGCGCCGCCGTGTTCGAGCCCGGGCTGCTCGCGGCCGCGCACCGCGGCGTGCTCTACGCCGACGAGGTCAACCTGCTGCCCGACGCGGCGGTCGACGTGCTGCTCGACGTGGCGGCCTCCGGCGTCAACGTCGTCGAGCGCGACGGCCACGGCATCCGCCATCCGGCGCGCTTCCTGCTCGTCGGCACGATGAACCCCGAGGAGGGCGAGCTGCGGCCGCAGCTGCTCGACCGCTTCGGGCTCGGCGTCGAGGTCCACGCGCCGTCGGACCCCGCGCTGCGCACGGAGGTCGTCCGCCGCCGGCTGCGCTTCGACGCGGACCCGGCCGGCTTCGTCGCCCGGCACGCCACAGGCGAGCGGACGCTGGCCGAGCGCCTGCTCGCCGCGCGCGCGGCGCTGCGATCAGTGCGCCTGCCCGACCGCCAGCTCGTCCGCATCACCGCGCTGTGCGCGCGGCTGGAGGTCGACGGGCTGCGCGCCGACCTCGCCTGCACCCGCGCGGCGCTCGCGCTGGCGGCGCTGGACGGCGCCGACGAGGTCGCCGATCGCCACGTCGAGCGCGCCGCCGCCCTCGCGCTGACCCATCGCCTGCGCCGCGACCCGCTCGCCCCACCACCGTCGCCCCAGACCGTCACCGACGCGCTCGCCGATCAGGACGCCGACGGCCAGCCGGAGCCGCCCGACGCGGGGCCTGACCCCGCAACGAGCTCGTCACAAGACCCCGCGGACGCCTCCGCGGGGCCTGACCCCAGTGTTAAGGGGACTGACCCCTTAACACGGGAGCCCAGTCAGTCCGCGGGATCGCGTGTTAAGGGGACTGACCCCTTAACACGCGCAATGAGCTCGTCACAAGACTCCGCGGAGGCCTCCGCGGTGCCTGGTCCCAGCGCGGCCGCCGTGGACGCGCAGGACGGCGTCGCCCCTCCGTCCGTCACGCTCACGCGCTTCCGCGGCCAAGGCGCGGCGGGCCGGCGGGGGCGGGCTCGTGGCACGGGCGTCGTGGTGGGATCGGGGCCCGGCGACGACGACCTCGCCATCGTCGCGACGCTCGTCGCCGCCCGCGGACGGCCGGTGAGCGCGAGCGACCTGCGGTCCGCCCAGCGCGAGGGGCGCCAGGGTGCGCTCGTGGTGCTCTGCGTCGACGCCTCCGGATCGATGGGCGCGCGCAAGCGCATGGCCTTGGTCAAGGGCACGGTGCTCGCGCTGCTCGGCGACGCCTACCAGCGCCGCGACCGCGTCGCGCTCGTCACCTTCCGCGGCACCGGCGCCGAGCTCCCGTTGCCGCCCACCGGCGCCGTCGATCACGCCGCCGCCGCGCTGCGCGCGCTGCCCACCGGCGGCCGCACGCCGATCGCGGCGGGCCTCGCCCTGGCCGCTGACGTCGTCCGGCGCGACCGCCTCCGCGAGCCCGGCCGCGCGGCGATCGTCGTCCTCGTCTCCGACGGCCGCGCCAACGCCGGCGGCGACCCGGTCCTCGCCGCCGCCGCGCTGCCCCGCCGGCAGATCCAGCTCGTGGTGGTCGACGGCGAGCAGGGCCCTGTCCGCCTCGGCGGCGCTCAGCGCATCGCGGCCGCGGCCGGCGGCGAGGTGCTCGACCTCGACGCGCGGGACCCGCAGGCCGCCCAGCGGCTCGCCGGCCGGCTGCGAGCGATCACCACCACCAGGAGCGCCGCATGAGCGACACCACGCACACGACCGAGGACCGTGGCTCCGCCGAGCCGATCCGCCGCAAGCCCCGCGATCGCCCGCTGCTGATCGTCGTCACCGGGCACGGCAAGGGCAAGAGCACGTCTGCGTTCGGCATGCTGCTGCGCTCCTGGGCGCGCGGCTACCGGTGCGGCGTCTTCCAGTTCCTGAAGTCCGGCAAGTGGAAGGTCGGCGAGGCCAAGGCCGCCCGTGCGCTGGGCGGCATCGACTGGGAGAAGATGGGCGACGGCTGGTCGTGGATCTCCCGCGACGTCGAGGAGTCGGCCGAGCTCGCGCGCCTCGGCTGGGAGCACGTCAAGCAGTGCATCGCCGGCGAGAAGTACGAGTTCCTGCTCCTCGACGAGCTGACCTACGCCATCAAGTACGGGTGGATCGACGAGGACGACGTGGTGGCCACGCTGCGCGACCGCCCGGGCTTCCAGCACGTCGTCGTGACCGGGCGCGACGCGCCGCCGTCGCTGATCGAGATCGCCGATCTCGTCTCCGAGGTCCAGAAGGTCAAGCACCCGATGGACGAGGGCGTCCGCGCCCAGCAGGGGATCGAATGGTGAGCGTCACTCCGCGAGTCCTGGTGATCCTCGACGGTGCCGCCGAGCCGATCTGGCCGTGGCCCTCGTCGCTCGAAGACGCGCAGATGCCCGCGCTCGACGCGCTCTGCGCCCGCGGGACCGTCGCGCGCGTCGCCACGACGCCGGCCGGCCTGAGCCCCGGCAGCGAGGTGGGGATCCCGACGCTGCTCGGCGCCGCGCCCCGCGGCCCCGTCGGCCGCGGGCGCATCGAGGCCGCGGCAGCGGGCATCGAGCTGCCCGACGGCACCAGCGCGTGGCGGATCGACCTGCACCACGCCGAAGGCCGGCGCGCCGTCACCGCCGAGGCGCTTCTGATCCGGCCCGAGCTGACCGCCCGCCTCGCCGACCACGAGGTCACGCACCTCAAGGGCCATCGCTTCCTGGCCGTCGGCACCGAGCCCCCGGAGATCCGCGAGGTCGCCGCCCTGTCGGCGCACGTCTGGGACGACGGTGAGGAGCTCGCACGGGCGCTCGACCCGCGCACGGTCGTGATCGCCGCTCCCGGCGCGGCCGCGGGCTGCGGCCGCCTGCTCGGCGCTCACGTCGTCACGCCCGCGAGCGCGACCGGCGACGTGGGCAGCGACCTGTGGGCCAAGACGCGGGCGGCGCTCGCCGCGCTGCGCAGCGCCGAGACCGTCGTGGTGCACGTCGGCGGCGCCGACGAGGCGGCGCACCATCGCGACCGCGTCGGCAAGACGGCGATGCTCGAGGCGACCGACCAGGACGTCATCCGCCCGCTGGCCCGCGCGGTCCGCGCCGCCGGTGGCGTGCTCGCGGTCACCAGCGACCACGCCACCTGCGTGGAGACCGGCCGCCACCACGCCGAGCCCGTGCCGCTGGTCGTCGCCGGCCGCGGCGTGGGCCGCGCCGGCGCGGTGCGCCTGCACGAGCGACTCGTCACGCGCGCGCGAGTATGGGAATCGCCGTGGGCGCCCGTCGGGGTGACCGCGTGACCGCCGGTCGCATCGTGATCGCCGGGACGCATTCCGGCGCGGGCAAGACCACGGTCGCCTGCGGGGTCATGGCGGCGCTGTCGCGCGCGGGCCACACGGTCGCGCCGTTCAAGGTCGGGCCGGACTTCATCGACCCCAGCTACCACCGCCTCGCCTGCGGGCGGCCGGGCCGCAACCTCGACGCGTTCCTCAGCGGTCCCGAGCTGATCGCGCCGCTGGCGCGCCACGGCTCGGCCGGGGCCGACCTTTTGGTCGTCGAGGGCGTCATGGGGCTCTTCGACGGCGCCGGCGGCAGCGGCGAGCTGGCCTCCACCGCGCAGGTCGCCAAGCTGCTCGGCGCGCCCGTCGTGCTGGTGGTCGACGCCAGCGCGATGGCGCGCTCGGTGGGCGCGATCGTCCACGGCTTCGCGACGTTCGACCCCGGGCTGCGGCTCGGCGGCGTCGTGCTGAACCGCGTCGCGTCGGACTGGCACGAGGAGCTGCTGCGCGCGGCGCTCGCGCCGACCGGCGTCCCGGTGCTCGGCGTGCTGCGGCGCAACGCGCAGCTGACGACGCCCGAGCGCCATCTCGGCCTCGTGCCCGCCGCGGAGCGCGAGGCGCACGCGCGCGGGACGCTGTCGGCGCTCGCCGAGACCGTGCGGGCCGGCGTCGACCTTGACGCGCTCGTCGCGCTGGCGCGCACCGCGCCGCCGGCGGCCGGCGAGACCTGGAGCCCGGAGCCCGAAGCGCCGGTCACCCGCGCGCGGATCGCGGTCGCCGCCGGGCCGGCGTTCTCGTTTCACTACGAGGAGAACCACGAGCTGCTGGCCGCCGCGGGCGCCGAGCTCGTGCCGTTCGACCCGCTGACCGACGAGGAGCTGCCCGCCCGCTGCGGCGCGCTGCTGCTGGCCGGCGGGTTCCCGGAGGTGTTCGGCGCGGCGCTCTCGGGCAACTGGGCGCTCAGGGCCGAGATCGCGGCGTTCGCCCGCGCCGGCCGGCCGGTCCTCGCCGAGTGCGGCGGGCTGCTCTACCTGGCGACCGAGCTCGACGGGCGCCCGATGTGCGACGTCGTCGGTGGCCGCGCGCGGATGGGCGAGCGGCTGTCGCTCGGCTACCGCGAGGCCGTCGCGGGCGCCGACCACCCGGTGTGGCCGGCGGGCACGGTCACGCGCGGGCACGAGTTCCACTACAGCTCGCTCGACCCCGCCGCGGGCGACACCCCCGCGTGGACGCTGCACGCGCGCGGGACCGAGCGGGTCGAAGGTCACGTCGTCGGCGGCGTGCACGCGAGCTACCTGCACACGCACTGGGCGGCGACGCCGGCGGTGGCGGCGCGCCTGGTGGCGGCGGCAGCGCCGCGCGCCCACCACCCGTCGAGGGACGACTCGACCGCGACTGTCGCGGTTCAGTCGTCCCTCGACGCCTCTCGCGCCGCCGCGGGGGCTGACGCATGACCGGCGTCGGCGCCCTCGTCGGCGTCGGCGTCGGCCCGGGCGATCCCGAGCACGTGACGCTGAAGGCCGTGCGCGAGCTGCGGGAGGCCGATCGCGTCTTCGTCCCGGCCACGTCGGCGAGCGCGGGCGGCGCGGGCCGCGCAGAGACCGTGGCCGCCGCGCACGTCGCACCCGAGCGGCTGATCCGGCTCGGCTTCGCGATGGCCGACGAGGATGGGCGCGACGCGCAGTGGGACGCCGCCGGCCAGGCCATCGCGCGGGTCGTCGACGCGGGCGGCACCGCGGCCTTCGCCACCCTCGGCGACCCCTCCGTGTACTCGACCTTCGCCTACGTCGTGCAGACCGTGCGCGCGCTGGCGCCCGGCGTGACCGTCCGCACCGTGCCCGGCATCACGGCCATGCAGGACCTCGCGGCCCGGACCGGCGCGATGCTCGCCGAGGGGACCGATGGCGTCGCGCTCATTCCCTGGACCGCCGGCGAGGCCCGGGTGCGCGCGGCGCTCGACGCCTTCGAGACCGTCGTCATCTACAAGGGCGGCCGGCACCTGCCGCGCCTGCTGGAGGTCGTGCGCGAGGCCGGCCGCGAGGACGAGGCGACGGTCGG
Organism: Baekduia sp.; assembly: GCF_035318805.1. Classification (GTDB taxonomy): domain Bacteria; phylum Actinomycetota; class Thermoleophilia; order Solirubrobacterales; family Solirubrobacteraceae; genus Baekduia. Next base: position 65,611 of record NZ_DATHDY010000023.1, on the reverse strand, counting down.
CACCCACCTCGGGCTCGGAGGCGAGGTCGTGACCGCGGCCGGCGCGGCCGACGGACCGGTGCCGTACTTCTCCACCGTGTTGGTCACGCCGGCCCGCGACGCCGCGGCGCGCGGGGGTCGCCTGTGAGCGGCCACGGCCCCGAGCTCGTCTCCGAGGTCCGCACGGCGCTGCACGACGCCGCGCCCGAGGCCAAGGTGGTGGCCGTGCTCGTCTTCGCGCTGAGCGTCGCGTTCGTGCCGGCGGGCACGTGGTGGCCGTTCGCGGTCGATCTCGTCGTCGTCCTCGCGCTCGCCGTGTGGGGCCGCGTGCCGCCGCGCGGGCTGGCGCTGCGCCTCGTGGTGGAGGTGCCGTTCATCGCGTTCGTGGTCGTGCTGCCGCTCGTCGCAGGGCACGAGGGCCTGCTGCTGGCGGGCGCGATCGCCGCCAAGGCGACGCTCGTCGTCCTCGCCACCGGCGTGCTGAGCGCGACGACGCCCGCGCCGGCGATCGTGGCGGGGCTGGAGCGCCTGCGCGTCCCGCCGACCTTCACGGCGATCGGCGCGCTCGCCGTCCGCTACCTGCAGGTCGTCCTCGACGAGCTGCGCCGGGTCAACACCGCCCGCATCGCGCGCGGCCACGACGCCCGATGGATCTGGCAGGCGCGGGCCGTCGCGCAGTCCTCCGGGACCCTGGCCGTCCGCTGCCTGAACCGCGGCGAGCGCGTCCACGGCGCGATGCTCGCCCGCGGCTGGAACGGGCGGATGCCGAACGTCGGCGACGGCGGGCCCGCGGCCGCCGGCGGCGCGACCCCGGCGATCACGGTGGCCTTCGCGCTGCCGGCGCTGGCCGCGACGCTCGCAGCGCGGGGAGGTGCGTGGTGAGCGCGGAAGACCTCGCCCAGGGGGCTCGGCTTCCGGGCGCGAACTCGCCCAGGGGCTCGCTCGCGCATCCCGGGCAAGGCGCGCGCGCCGCCGCGCCCGCGCTGCTGATCGTCGGCCACGGCACGCGCGACGCCGACGGCCTCGCCGAGTTCCACGCGCTCGCCTCCCTCGTGCGAGAAGCGGCCGGATCGCTGCCCGTCGAGACCGGGTTCATCGAGCTGGCCGAGCCGCTCGTCGACGAGGCCGTCGATCGCCTGATCGCGCGCGGGCCGCGGGACGTCGTCTCGGTCCCGCTCGTCCTGCTCGCCGCCGGCCACCTCAAGAACGACGGTCCCGCCTCGCTGGAGCGCGCCCGCGTGCGGCATCCGGGCGTCACGTTCCGCCTGGGGCGCGACCTCGGGATCGACCCCGCCGTGCTCGCCGTCGCCGAGGACCGGATCCGCTCGGTGCTGCCGCCCGACCACGACCCGGCGACCACCGGCGTCGTGCTCGTCGGCCGCGGATCGAGCGACCCCGACGCGTGCGGCGACCTGTACAAGGTCGCCCGTCTGCTGGCCGACGGCCGCGGCCTCGGCATGGTCGAGCCCGCGTTCGCCGGCGTCGCGCAGCCCGACGTCCCCGCCGCGCTGGAGCGGCTGCGCCGCCTCGGCGCGACCACGGTCGTCGTAGCACCGCTCCTGCTCTTCACCGGCGTGCTCGTCGGGCGCCTGCACGCGACGGCCGCCGCGTGGGCCGAGGACCATGCGGACCTCGACGTCCGCGCGGCGCCGCACCTCGGGCCCGATCGCCGGCTCGCCAAGCTCGTCCTCGAGCGCTACCGCGAGGTGCTCCAGGGCGACGTGCGGATGAACTGCGACCTCTGCACCTACCGCGTGCGGCTGCCGGGCTACGAGGACAAGGTCGGCCTGCCGATCTCGCTCACGCCCCACGGCGACGCGCCCGCCGGCGGCCGCCGCCGCGCCCGCCGGCCGACCCGCGCGCCGCGACCCGCGCCCGCGGCGCTCGCCATGCCCGCGCGCGAGCGCGCACTGCACCCGTCGACCCCGACGGCCGCCGCCGACCCCGCCGCGCCGCCCGCGGTCGCGCTACGCCGGTTGTCCTACGCCTACCCCGACGGCACCGCCGTGCTCACGAACGTCGACCTGACCATCGCGTCCGGCGAGCGCGTCGCGATCCTGGGGCCCAACGGCGCGGGCAAGACGACGCTCGCGCTGCAGCTCAACGGGATGCTCGACGGGGCCACCGGCGACGTCGAGATCGGCGGGACGCGCCTGGGGCCGTCGACCCGCAGGGACATCCGCCGGCGCGTCGGGCTCGTCTTCCAGGACCCCGACGACCAGCTGTTCCTGCCGACGGTGCGCGCCGACGTCGCGTTCGGCCCCGCCAACCTGGGGCTGAGCGGCGACGCGCTGCGCGCGCGGGTCGACGAGGCGCTGGCGCGCGTCGCGATCGCCGAGCTTGCCGACCGCCCGCCGCACCTGCTCTCCGCGGGCGAGCGCCGCCGCGCCGCGCTGGCCGGCGTGCTGGCCATGGAGCCCGACGTGCTCGTGCTCGACGAGCCGTCGTCGTCGCTGGACCCGGCCGCGCGCCGCGAGCTGGCCGACGTGCTGGTCTCGCTCTCGCTCACCACGCTGCTCGTCACGCACGACCTCCCGTATGCGCTGGAGCTGTGCCCGCGGGCGATCGTGCTCGACCAGGGCCAAGTTGTCGCGGATGGTCCGACGCGCGAGGTCCTCGCCGACGAGGGCTTCATGCGCGCGCACCGGCTCGAGCTCCCCGCCGGCTTCAACCCGCTCGCGGCATGACCGCCGGGACCCTGCACATCGTGGGCCTCGGCCCGGGTGGCGTCGAGCACCGCACGCCGGCCGCGGCCCGCGCGGTCGCCGAGGCCGAGGCGGTCGTGGGCTACGCGAGCTACGTGGACGCGTGCGCCGACCTGCTCCACGACCGCCAGCGGATCGTCCGCGGCCGCATGGGGGAGGAGGACGCGCGCGCCGACGAGGCGCTGGTCCTCGCCTGCGAAGGGGCGCGCGTGGCGCTGGTGTCCAGCGGCGACGCGGGCGTGCACGGCATGGCCGCCCGGACGCTGGCGCGCGCCGCCGAGCTCGACGAGCACGAGCGTCCGGAGATCGTCGTGGTGCCGGGCGTCAGCGCCGCGCAGGCCGCCGCCGCCGTCGCGGGCGCGCCGCTCACCGACGACTTCGCCGTGCTGTCGCTGAGCGACCTCGCGATGCCGTGGTCGCGGGTCGAGCATCGCCTGAGGGCACTGGCGGGAAGCGGCCTGGCGCTGGCGCTCTACAACCCGCGCTCCTCGCGGCGCACCGAGGGCTTGCACCGGGCAGTGGCGATCCTGCGGGCCGCGCGGCCGGGCGCGACGCCCGTCGTTCTCGCCCACGACGTCACGCGCGCCGGCGAGCTGGTGGAGCGCACGACGCTCGCCGGGCTCGACGCCGAGCGCGTGACGATGCGCACCGTCGTGCTCGTCGCGGGCGACACGGCCGTCGATGCCGGACCGTGGCTCGTGGCGCTACGCGGGGCGGTGCCGGCATGACGGTGACCCTCGTCGGCGCCGGGCCGGGCGACCCCATGTGGTTGACCGGCGCCGCCCGCGCCGCGCTGACGTCGGCCGAGGTGGTGGTCTACGACCGCCCGTCGGCCGGCGCCCTCGTCGCCCTCGCCCCGCCGAGCGCCGAGCGCCGCTGCGTCGGCCGCTCGCCGGGGCGCCGCGCGCTGTCGCAGGACGCGGTCAACGCGTTGTTGGTGGACTTGGGACGCTCGGGTCGCGCCGTGGTCCGGCTCAAGAGCGGCGATCCGTTCGTCGCGTCGCGTGGGGGCGAGGAGGCGCTGGCGCTGCGCGCGGCGGGGGTCGCGGTCGCCGTCGTGCCGGGGGTGTCCAGTGCCCTCGGCGCGCCCGCCGCGGCGGGCATCCCGCTCATGCTGCGCCAGCTGAGCGTGACCGCCACGATCGTGGACGGCAACGACGACCCCGAGCACGGCACGCCGCCGGACTGGGAGCTGCTCGCGCGGCTGGGCGGCACCCTCGTGATCCTCACCGGCCGGGGCCGCATCCGGCGCATCGCCGCGCGGCTGATCGCCGGCGGGCTGCCCGCCGAGACGCCCGTCGCGGCGGTCAGCGCCGGGTCCCGCCCCGCGCAGCGCGTGGTCCGCGGCACGCTCGGCGCGCTGCCCGCGCCGCTGCCGCCGCCCGTGACGTTCGTGGTCGGCGCCGTCGCCGCGCTGGACCTGACCGCGCCCGCGTCTCCCGAGGAGGCCGTCCGTGCACATCCCTGATGGCTTCGTCTCGGGCGAGGCGGCGCTGCTCGGGGCCGCCGTCGCGGCCGGCGGCCTCGCGGTCTGCCTGCGGCGCGTGCGCGCCGAGGAGCGCGAGCGCGACCTCCCGATCGCCGGCCTCGCCGCGGCGTTCTTCCTGGTCGGCGACGCGCCGATGTTCCCCATCACCATCGGGACGCAGGGCCACCTCCTCGGCGGTGCGCTGGCGGTGTGCCTCCTGGGCCCGTGGCTCGGCGCGATCACGATCGCCGTCGTGGCGGTGATCCAGGCGCTCGCGCTCGGCGACGGCGGGATCAGCACGCTGGGCCTGACGGTCGTGACGCTGGCGCTCGTGCCGGCGTTCCTCGGCTATCCGCTGGCTGTCGGGCTGCGCCGCGTGCTCGGCCGGTCGGCGAAGGGGCTGGCGATCGGCTGTGGGATCGCGGCGGGGATCGCGGTGGAGCTGTCGGCGCTGACGTTCGTCGGCGAGTTCGCGCTGGGCGCGTCGGTCGACCTCGACCTCTCCAAGATCGCCGCGTCGACCCTCGGCGCCTACGCCGTCATCGCCGTGATCGAGGGGACGATCACGGGGCTGATCGTCCGCGCACTGCTGTCCGTGCGGCCCGATCTCGTGCGGATCGCCGAGCCGGCGCGACGCGGGTGGGCGCCGGCGCCCGCGCCCCGGGCGGCGCCCGCGCCCGCGCCGACGCCCGCGCCGGCGCCCCCACCGGCGTCGAGGGACGACTCGATCTCGTACAGCGAGATCCATTCGTCCCTCGACGGCCCCGGGGCCCTCTATGTCCCCGAGGCCGTCCGGTGAGCGGGCGCGTGTCGTTCGTCGGCGCCGGCCCGGGCGCGCCCGACCTCCTCACGGTCCGTGCGGTGCGGATCCTCGGGGTGGCCGACGTGATCGTCTGGGCGCGCAGCCTCGTCGATCCCGCGATCCTCGAGCACGCCAGGCCCGGCGCTGAGCTCGTCCCGTCCGACGACCGGACGCACGAGCAGGTGGTGGAGATCTACGCGCGCGCGGCCGAGCAAGGCCTCCATGTCGCGCGCGTCCACTCGGGCGACCCGACGGTCTACGGCGCGCTGCACGAGCAACTGCAGGCCTGCCGGGCGCTCGGCCTGGCCACCGAGATCGTGCCCGGCGTCTCGTCGGTGAGCGCCGCCGCCGCCGCGCTGGGCCAGGAGCTGACGATCCCCGACGTCTCGCAGACGCTCATCTACACGCGCCGCCCGACGCGCACCTCGATGCCGGCCAACGAGCAACTGGTCGAGCTCGCTCGCCACGGGACCACGTTGGTGTTGTTCCTGTCGGTGCGCCGTCCCCGCGAGCTGCAGGCCGACCTGCTCGAGGGCGGCTACGCGCCCGAGACGCCGTGCGCGGTCGTCTACCGCGCGAGCTGGCCGGACGAGCTCGTCGTGCGCTGCCCGCTGAGCGAGCTCGCGGTGCAGATCAAGGCCAACAGGATCACGACACAGGCGCTGGTGCTGGTCGGACCGGCGCTGCAGGCTGCGCCGTGCGCCCGGCGCTCGCACGTCTACGACCCCGGCTACGGCCACCGCTACCGGCCGCTCGGCCGGCCCGACCGCTACAAGAAGGCGGCGGCGCCCGATGGCTGACCTCCGCGAGCCGAACCTCCCCGCGTCCGCACGCCGCGTCGCCACCGGCAAGCTCCGCTTCGGCTGGACGACCGGCACCTGCAGCGCCGCCGCCGCGAAGGCCGCGACGCTGCTGCTGCGCGACGGCGACCCGCCGGCCGACGTCCAGGTCCCGCTGCCTAAAAGCGAGCAGCGCCCGACGTTCTGCGTGGAGCGCTGCGAGCGCGACGGCGACGGCGCGGTCGCCGTGGTGGTCAAGGACGCCGGCGACGACCCCGACGTCACGCACGGCGCGCACCTGACCGCCCGCGTGGCGCTCGTCGCGGAGCCGGGGATCGTCCTCCGGGGCGGCGAGGGCGTGGGCACCGTGACGAAGCCCGGCCTCGGCCTGGAGGTCGGGGGGCCGGCCATCAACACGGGCCCGCGCGCCCAGATCGCGGCCGCCGTGGGCGAGGTGGTGGACTTGACCAGCGTGGGGGTGGACGTCGAGATCAGCGTCCCCGGCGGGGAGAAGATGGGGCGGCGGACGTCGAATCCACGGCTCGGGATCATGGGTGGCATCTCGATCCTCGGGACGACCGGGATCGTGCGGCCGTTCTCGACCGCGGCGTGGCGCGCCAGCGTCGGCCAGGCGATCGACGTCATGGACGCCCAGGGCGCCAAGACGGTGGTGTTGACCACCGGCGGGCGCACCGAGAAGGCGGCGCGCAGGCTGCTGCCCGAGCTCCCCGAGGTGTGCTTCGTCGAGGTCGGCGACTTCACCGGCTACGCGCTCAAGCGCGCCGCGAAGCTCGAGTTCGAGCGGTGCGTCTTCGTCGGGATGGCCGGCAAGCTGGCCAAGCTCGCGGCGGGCATCATGATGACCCACTGGACGCGGTCGAAGGTCGACCCCATGTTCTTGGCCGACGTCACGCGCGAAGCCGGCGGCGGCGAGACCCTCGCGGCCGCGGTGGCCGAGTCCAACACCGGACGCCACGCGTGGGAGCTGTGGGAGGCCGCGGAGCTGTTCGCCGCGAGCGACCTGCTCTGCACGAAGGTCGCCGACAACCTCACGTCCTACATCAAGGGCGCGTTGTTGGTGGACTGCGCGATCGTCGACTTCGACGGCGCCCGCCTGGCGGGCGCGTCGCCCGGGGCGCGCGGGCGGCTGAAGGTGGAGGACTTGGTCGGATGAGCGAGTCCGTCCGCCCAGGGACGGCGACCGTGGCCGTGCTCGGGGTGCACGGCGGCCGCGTGCCGCCCGGCACGGAGGAGCTGCTGGCCGGCGCGGCGCTGGTCGCCGGGGGCGCGCGGCAGGTCGCGGCGCTGGCTCCGGCCGGCGCCCGGACGCTGCGCGTGGGCGCCGGCCCCGACGACGTCCTCGCGGCGGTGGCCGCCGACGACGGCCCGGCCGTCGTGCTCGCCTCCGGCGACCCCGGCTTCTTCGGCATCGTGCGCGCGCTGCGGCGCAGCGTGCCGCCGGAGCGGCTGCTCGTCCACCCGGCACCGTCGTCCGTCGCGGTCGCGTTCGCGCGGATCGGCCTGCCGTGGGACGACGCGCTGCTGGTCTCCGCGCACGCGCGCGACCCGCGGCCCGCGCTCCACACCGCGCTGCGCCACCCGAAGGTCGCGATCCTCACCGGCCCGGACGCGCCGCCCGCGTGGTTCGCCGAGCGCCTCCGCGGCAGCGGCCGGACGCTCGTGGTGGCCGAGCGCCTGGGGGAGGCCGACGAGCGGGTGGTGACGGGAGCCCCGGAGGAGCTGGCCCGCGCCGCGTTCGCCGAGCCCAACGTCGTCATCAGCCTCGGTCCCGAGGCGCCGGCCGCTTCGACGCCATCATCCTGGGCGCTGCCCGAGTCCGCCTTCGACCACCGCGCGGGGATGATCACCAAGCGCGAGGTGCGCGCGCTCGCGCTCGCTCACCTCGGGCCGCGGACGGGCGACCTCGTCTGGGACGTCGGCTGCGGCAGCGGCTCGGTCGCGGTGGAGTGCGCGCGCCTTGGCGCGGCGGCGATCGCGATCGACGACGACCCCGACGCGATCGGGCGCACCGCCCGCAACGCCGGCGCGCACGGCGTGCCGCTGCAGACGGTGGAGGGTCACGCTCCCGCGGCGCTGGCCGATCTGCCGGACCCCGACGCGGCCTTCGTCGGCGGCGGTGGCGCGGACCTCGACGCGATCGTGGACCGCTGCGCCGCCCGGTCACGACGAGCCGTCGTCGTGACCCTCGCGCTGATCGAGCGTGCCGGCCCCGTCGTGGAGCGCCTCGCCGCGGCAGGCCTGGAGACCGAGGCCACCATGATGCAGTCCTCGCGCCTGTTGCCCCTGGCCGGCGGCCACCGCCTGGCGGCGACGAACCCGGTCATCGTCGTCGTGGGACGGCGCGCGTGATCGCCGTCGGTGTCGGCGCCAGCCGCGGCTGCCCGGCCGCCGAGCTGGCCGCGCTCGTCGACGCCGGGCTGCACGCGGCGGGGGTGCGTGGCGCCGACGTGCGGGTGCTGGCCTCGGCCGACGTCAAGGCCCGCGAGCCCGCCGTGCTCGCGCTCGCCGCGGCGCGCGGGTGGCCGTTGAGGACGTTCGCCGCCGGCGCGCTGGCCGCGGTCGACGTCCCGACGCCGTCGGCGACCGTCGCGCGCCACGTCGGGACGCCGAGCGTCGCCGAGGCCTCGGCGCTGCTGGCCGTCGCCCCCGCGGAGTTGTTGGTGGCCAAGCAGCGCTCGGCCCACGCGACCTGCGCCATCGCTCGGGGCGCAACCGGCCGCCCACCGGCGTCGAGGGACGACTCGATCTCGTACGGCGAGATTCATTCGTCCCTCGACGCCCCAGACGGCCTCGACGCCCCAGACGGCCTCGACGCCCCCACGGTGACGGGACCGAGCGCGATCGTCTACGCCGCCACCGCCGACTGCAAGGGCTGCGGCGCGTGCCTCATGACGTGTCCGGAGCGGGCGCTGCGGCCGTCTCCGGCGTGGTTCGACGGGCCGCCGCTGCTGACGCTCGTCGACCTCTGCACGGGCTGCGGCGAGTGCCTGGAGGTCTGCCCCGCCGACGCCTTCGTCGCCCTGGCGCCCGAGGAGGCCCCGTGGCCCGCGTAGCCCATCCCATCGAGGTCGAGAGCATGGGGATCCTGCGCGCGCGCTACGACTTCGGCCGGTTCGCCCCGCTGTCGCGCGCCGTCGCCGAGCGCGTGTGCCACGCCTCGGCGGACCTGTCGTTCGCCGACTCCCTGATCCTCGACGAGGAGGCGCTGCGGGCCGGCCGCGCCGCGCTGCGCGACGGCGCGCCGATCTACGCCGACGCCCGGATGGTCGCCGCGGGCGTGACCTCGCGCGAGGTGATCGTGCCGCTGGCCGACCCGCGCGTCGGTCCGCTGGCTCAGCAGCTCGGCTCCACGCGCAGCGCGGCGGCGATGCGGCTCGCGGTCGCGGAGGCGCCCGCCGGCGCCGTGTGGGTCGTGGGCAACGCGCCGACGGCGTTGTTGCAGCTCCTGGCGACGCCCCCGGCCGCGCCCGCGCTGATCGTCGGGCTGCCCGTGGGCTTCGTCGGCGCCGCGGAGTCCAAGGAGGCGCTCGCCGCCTCGGGCCTGCCGTGCGTCACCAACCGCGGCGAGCGCGGCGGCAGCGCCGTCGCGGTGGCCGCGGTCAACGCGCTGCTCTACGCCGGGGACGACCGGTGAGCCAGGCGCTCGTGGTGGACTTCGGTGGCCCGCGCCGCTGCCTCTCCAGCGCGGTGGTCGGCGGCGGGCTGCGCACCGCCCGCGCGTGGCTGAACCTGCAGGTCGGCCACGGCTACGCGCGCACGGATCCCGACGTCCACCTCTGCGAGGAGATGCTCGCCCGCGGCCTCGACGTCGCGACGACGCTCGGCGCGATGACCGCCGCGCACGTCGACCGGGCGACCGAGCACGCCGAGGGCGGCACCCGCGCCGTCGCGACCGTCGGCATCGGCGTGCCGCTCGCGGCCGCGGGCCGGCTGGTGCGCGCGCTGCCCAAGGTCAACACCATCAACATCGTGGTCCTGACCGATGCGCCGCTCACCGACTCCGGCCTCGTGTACGCCGTGCAGACCGCGACCGAGGCCAAGGCCCAGGCGCTGGCCGACGCCGGCATCGGCGCGCGCAACCACGCCGGCCCCGCGACGGGCACGGCGACCGACAGCATCGCGATCGCGGCGCTGCCCGGCGAGTGCGAGCCCTTCGCCGGCCCGATGGCGCCCGCGGGCGCGGCGATCGCCCACTGCGTCCACGCAGCGGTCCTGGCCGGCGCGCTGGCCTTCCGGCAGGGGCAGCAGGACGAGCGGCAGAGCGCCGTCGTCGGAGAGGACGCAGCCGGTGCCGGCCGCCCGTAGCGCCGGGCTGCTGGCGGCGGCCGTCCTCGACGCGCTGCTCGGCGACCCGGCCCACTGCCACCCCGTCGCGGGGTTCGGGCGCAGCGCGGCCGCGCTCGAGCGGGTCAGCTACCGGCCGTCGCGGCGCGCGGGGGCCGGCCACGCGGCCGTGCTCGTCGCCGTCCCGACGCTGCTCGCCGCCCGTGCCGCGGGGCGCGGGAGCGCGATGCGCCGGACGGTGGCCGTCGCCGCGTGCGGGTGGGCGGCGCTCGGCGGCCGCTCGCTCCGGCGCACCACGTCGCGCATGGCCGATCTCGTCGATGCCGGCGACCTGCCCGCGGCGCGGGTTCTCGCGCGGTCGCTGGTGGCGCGACGGACCGACACGCTCGACGGCCCCGAGCTGACGCGCGCCGCGCTCGAGTCGCTGGCCGAGAACACGGCCGACGCCGAGGCGGGCACGCTCGTCTGGTGCGCCGCGGCGGGTGCGCCGGGGGTCGTCGCGCACCGCGCGGCCAACACGCTCGACGCGATGGTCGGCTACCGCAGCGAGCGCTACGACCGGTTCGGCTGGGCCGCGGCACGCCTCGACGACCTCCTCGGCTGGCCCGCCGCGCGGGCGTGCGCGGCCGCGACCGTCGCCGCCGCGGCGCTGACCGGCGAGGACGCGCGTGGCGCGCTGCGCGCCTGGCGCCGCGACGGCGCGCGCCATCCGAGCCCGAACGCCGGACGCGTCGAGGCCGCGTTCGCGGGTGCGCTCGGCGTCACGCTCGGCGGCACCAACGACTACGGCGGGCGCGTCGAGCACCTCCCGCGCCTCGGCGACGGTCCGCCGCCCGACACGGCGGCGCTGCGCCGCGCAGTGCGCCTGAGCGCGACCGCGAGCAGGCTGCTCACCCTGGCGGCGGCGGTGGCGGCGTGGCGCTGACGCTCGTCCTCGGGCCGCGGCGCTCCGGCAAGAGCCGCGTCGCCGAGCAGCTCGCCGCCGGGTTGGGCGCGCCGGTCGTCGTGATCGCCCCGCTCACCGTGACCGACGACGAGCTGGCCGCGAGGGTCGCCGCGCACCGCGCCGCCCGTCCGGACGGGTGGACCACCGCGGAGACAGCGGACGTCGTCGGGGTCATCGACCACGCGGCCGCCGGGGCGACGCTGCTGCTGGACTCGCTCGGGACGTGGGTGAGCGAGATCCTCTGGCGTGCGGGCGCGCTCGAGGAGGGCGCCGACGGGCGCGCGGCCGCCGCCGAGGTCCGCGCCGGCGCCACCGCCTTCGTCGCCGCCGCACGCGAGCGCCCCGGCGCGACGATCGTCGTCGCCGAGGAGGCTGGATGGGGACCGGTCCCGCCGAGCGGCGCGACCCGCCTCTGGCTCGACGCCCTGGGCGACGCGACGCAGACGCTGAGCGCCGCCGCCGACCGCGCGCTGCTCGTCGTCGCCGGACGGACGCTGGAGCTCCCATGACGCCGCCGGGTCCCGATCTCCACGGCGACCACTGGGCCCGCGGCGCCCGGGCCGATCATGCCGTCAACGTCGCCGCCGGCGGGCCGCCCGACTGGCTGCGCCGGCTGCTGCGCCAGGAGCTCGACGGGGCGATCCGGGCGTATCCCGACGAGGCGGAGGCGACCGCGGCGGTCGCGCATCGGCATGGACGCTCGGCGGACGAGGTCGTGTTGCTCAACGGCGCTGCGCATGGCTTCGCATTGATCGCCGAGACGCTGGCGCCGCGGCGGCCGGTCGTGGTCCATCCGCAGTTCACCGAGCCCGACCGGGCGCTGGCCGCGGCCGGCTGCGCCGCGGCGCCCGTGATCCTGGGCGAGCCATGGGCGCTGGATCCGGACGCGATCCCGGTCGACGCCGATCTCGTCGTGGTCGGCAACCCCACCAACCCGACCGGCGTGCTGCACCCGCGCGCGGCGATCGAGGCCATCATCGCGCCAGGACGGACGGTCGTGGTCGACGAGGCGTTCATGGACTTCGTCGGCGGCGAGGCGAACTCGCTGGCGCCGGCGACCGACCACGACGACCTGGTCGTCGTCCGCAGCCTCACGAAGATCCTCGCCGTCCCCGGGCTGCGCGTCGGGTACCTGCTGGCGCCGTCGCCGCTGGCCGCGCGGCTGCGCGACCGCCGGCAGGCCTGGGCGGTCAACGGACTGGCGCTCGCGGCGTGCGCCGCGGCCTGCCACCACCCGGCGCGCCTGGCGCCCGCGGCGCTCCGCGCGCGGGCCGACCGGGACGCGCTGGCCGCGTCGCTCGCCGGCGTCCCGAGCCTGCGCGTGCACCCCGGCGCCGCGGGCTTCGTGCTGGTCGAGGCGGCCGGGCGCGACGGGCGCGCCCTCGCCGAGACCCTGCGCCGCGGCCACGGCATCGCGGTGCGCCCGGCGGCGACGTTCCCCGGCCTGGGCGCCGGCCACCTGCGCCTCACCGCTCGCGGCGGCGACGCGGACGCACGGCTGGTCTCCGCGCTGCACGCGCTGCTGCGGTAGACCTCGTGGCCGCAGCGCCGGGGCCCACCGTCAGCCGGGATCCGCACCCAGCGCCCGCTGCACCGACGCCACCTTGTCCTCGAGGGTCTGCGCCTTGTCGCGGCGCTCGTCGAGCTTGAGCACCGTGTAGACCCGCGGCAGCCCAAGCTCGAACGGCACCGCGTGCAGCTCGCCGACGAGCGCGAGGATGTCGGCGGTCTCGCCCTCCAGCGACGTGCCCATCGCATGCAGGAGGTACTTCACGCGGTCCTGCTGCGCCAGCCGGCGCTGGATCGCGGCGATGTAGCGGCTGGCGCTCGGGTCGCTGCGCCCCAGCCCGATGATCGTCACGTCTGCGGTCGCCATGGCGCGAAGCTACAGCCCTGCGGGTTTCGCTTCCTGGGCGAACACCCGCGTCCGAACCTCGCCCTCTGGGCGAGCGTTCGGCTACCAGGCCTGCGCGGTCCCGCAATGCGGGCAGGACACCGACGTCGAGACCGGCGCCTGGAACTGGAAGCCGCAGGAGCAGCCGTAGTGCGCGTGGTCCTCGGGGGCGACCGAGGCGCGGTGGCGGCGCTCGGCCTGCAGATGGTGATCGCCCGCCGGCGGGGCCTCCGGAGCGGCCTCGGACGCGTCGGGCTCCTCCTCCGCCGGACGTCCGAAGACGTGCGGGCGGCGTTCGGCGAGGGGGCGGCGGTCGGTGGGACGGAGAGGTCTGACGCGCATATGGGGTCTTCCACCTCAGACACCGTGGGATGCCAGAGGTTTCGTTCCGGGTCGTCGTCGGGGTCCGATGGCGCTTGAGCGCGCCTGGACGCCTGGCCTAACCCCGGTTGGGGCTCGGTCTCGGCGCCGAGGCTGCGATACTGGCTGGCGATGGATCCCGCACGCAAGCGCCGCGTACGCCTGGTCGTGGCGTTGAGCGCCGCCGTCCTGCTGGCAGGCGCGCTCGTCTACACCAGCTTCAGCGCCTCCTCGGAAGCGCGCTCCCCGAGCCAGCTGCTCGCGGGCGCCAGCGCCGGTCGCTCCTACCAGCTGACCGGCCGAGTCGTCGACGGCTCGATCCAGAAGCACGGCACGACGTACCGCTTCGAGGTGCGCGATCGCGACGGCAAGGCGGCCGTCCCGGTGGTCTACACCGGCTCGGTGGCGGACACGTTCCGCGCCGGCCGCGAGGTCATCGTCACGGTGAAGCGCGAGGGCGATGCGTTCGTGGGCGAGAAGGACTCGCTCGTCACGAAGTGCCCCTCGAAGTTCACCGAGTCCAAGACCCAGAAGACCTGATCGCGGCATGGCTGACCTCGGCCGTGGCCTGACCTTCCTGGCGTTCGCCATCGCGGTGTACGGCGTGTGCGCCGGCCTGTACGGCGGTATCGCCAATCGCCGCGACTGGGTCACGTCCGCGCGCCGCGCGGTCTACGCGCTGGCCGGCCTGACGACCGGCGCCTTCATCGTCCTCGAGCTGGCGTTCCTGCGCTCGGACTTCTCCTTCAGCGTCGTGCAGTCGCACTCCTCGACGACGACGCCGACGTTCTACAAGGCCGCCGCGGCGTGGTCCTCGCAGGAGGGCTCGCTGCTGCTCTGGCTGTGGCTGCTGTCGCTGTGGTCGGCCATCGTGCTGTTCGCCACGCGCCATCGGATGCGCGACATCCAGCCGTATGCGATCGCGGTGCTGCTGGGCTTCGCGACCTTCTTCGCCGGCCTGATGGTCTTCGCCGTCTCGCCGTTCGACACGCTCGCGATGGCGCCGCAGGAGGGGACCGGCCTCAACCCGCTCCTGCGCCACCCGAGCATGATGATCCACCCGCCGATGCTCTACTCGGGCTACACGCTGTGGGCGATCCCGTTCGCCTTCGCGGTCGGCGCGCTGGTCGTCCGGCGGGTCGACGCCGAGTGGATCGGCGCCACGCGCCGCTTCGCCCTGGGCGCCTGGTTCTTCCTCGGCATCGGCATCATGCTCGGCGCCCGCTGGTCCTACGCCGAGCTCGGCTGGGGCGGCTACTGGGCCTGGGATCCGGTGGAGAACGCGTCGCTGCTGCCGTGGCTGACCGGCACCGCCTTCTTGCACTCGATCATGGTGCAGGAGAAGCGCGGGATGCTGAAGACGTGGAACGCCTCGCTCATCCTGGCGACCGGGACGCTGGCGATCCTCGGCACGTTCCTCGTGCGCTCGGGGATCCTCGACTCGATCCACGCGTTCGGCGCGTCGACGCTCGGGATCCCCTTCGTGATCCTCATCGGCCTGATGATCCTCGGGTCGGTGACGCTCGTCGTCAGCCGCCGCGACGCGCTGCGCTCCGAGCACAAGCTCGACTCGCTGCTGTCGCGCGAGGCCATGTTCCTCGGCAACAACCTCGTGCTCGTCGGCATGGCGTTCGTCGTCTTCTGGGGCACGTTCTTCCCGCTGATCTCCGAGGCGCTGACCGGCAAAAAGCAGTCGCTCGGGCCGCCCTGGTACGACAACTACACGGTGCCGCTGGCGCTCGCGCTCGTGCTGCTGTCGGGCGTCGGGCCGGTCATCGCATGGCGCCGGGCGACCCCCAAGAACGCCCGGCGCAACTTCACGTGGCCGCTGATCACGGGCGCGGTGACGCTGGTCGTGCTGCTCCCGTTCGGCGTGGCCGGGCGCCCGCTGGCGCTGGCGATGTTCACGATCGCGGCGTTCGCGATCGGGACCGTCACGCAGGAGTTCGTCCGCGGCGTGCGGGCTCGGCGAGCGATGACCGGCGAGGCGCCGCCGCTGGCGCTGCTGACGCTCATCCGCCGCAACCGCCGGCGCTATGGCGGGTACACGATCCACCTCGGGATGGCCGTGCTGTTCATCGGGGTCGCCGCCTCGTCGGCGTTCCAGCACGTCAAGGTCGTGCAGATGAAGCCGGGCCAGACCCAGAAGATGGGCAACGGCTACGCGGTGAAGTACGAGCGGCCGACGTCGCGGATCGTGGTGACCAAGCAGGGCGTCGAGCGCCTCGTGTTCGGTGCGCGCCTGACGCTGACCAAGGACGGCAAGAAGATCGACGTCCTGCAGCCCGAGCGCGGCTACTACCCGATCGAGGGCGCGCCGTTCGCCGGTGCGATCGGCCGCTATTTCAACGGCGAGTCGACCAGCGAGATCGCGATGAAGGCGGGGCTGGGCCGCGACGTCTGGTCGGCCGTGACGCCGAACCTCGATCCGACGCTCAAGACGGTCAAGATCGGCGACGACACGTTCCGCGACGCGGCCGGCAAGCTGCCGCAGGCGCAGTACGACCAGGCGCTGGGCACCGCGATCAACGGGCTGGTCACCAGCTACCGCAAGAACGCGCCCCCGGCGACGTTCCGCCTGATCGTCTCGCCGATGGTCACCTGGATCTGGCTCGGCGGGCTGATGGTCTTCCTCGGCGCCCTGATCTGCCTGTGGCCGACCGCCGATCTCGCCCGCCGCCGTGCGACCGCGAGCTACGCCGCCCGCGTGGCGCGCGAGCTCGGCCGGGCGTAGGCGGTCGCCGATGGACGTCTTCGCCGTCCTGCTCGTGCTTCTGGCGGCCTTCGCCGCGGCCTACGTCGTGGCGGGCCCGCTGCGCCGCGGGCGCTTCGAGGCCGACGACCAGGCCCACCAGGCCCAGCTTGCCGACCTGGAGACCGCCAAGGAGGCGCGCTACCGCGAGATCCGCGAGGCGGAGATGGACTTCCGCACGGGCAAGCTCTCGGAGGCCGACTGGAAGGCGATCGATCGCCAGCTGCGCGCCGAGGCCGTCGAGCTGCTGCGCCGGCTGGACGCGCTGGGCGCGGCCGAGGCGCAGCGGATGCGCCAGGGCGCCGAGGCCGCGGCTGCCGAGCAGGCCACCGCCGCCGGCGATGCGGACGCCGCCGCGCCGCCGCCCGCGCGCAAGCCGGTCGACGTGCCCGGAGAGCGCTGAGCGGATACCATCAGCTACGACATGCTCGAAACGGTGCTCTCCATCGTCCAGGTCGCGATCAGCGTCGTCCTCATCTTCCTGGTGCTCATGCACTCGGGGAAGGACGCGGGGCTCTCGGGCGCCTTCGGCGTCGGCGGCGGCACGGGCCCCCTCGGCGGCGGCTCGCTGGTCGAGCGCAACCTGAACCGCTGGACGGTGGCCTTCGCCATCCTGTTCGCGGTCAACACCATCATCCTGCTCAAGCTCTCCTAGGGCCGAGCCCGACGCGCAGGCGTCGGACCCGGCGGCGCGGAGCGCGCTAGCGCTGCGGCACGACGACCGAGTTGGCCATCTTGTCGTGCCAGGTCTGCTTCTGCGGATCCCACAGCATCCAGAGGTAGCCGAGGAAGACCACGAGCGTCGAGATGATGCGGCCGACGTAGCGGATGAACGCCCGGCCGTAGCCGATCGGGCCGCCGCCGTCGATGTCCACGACGCGGATGCCGACGGCGCGCTTACCGATGGTCTGGCCGCTCTCACCCTCGAAGTACGTGTAGTACGCCACGCCGACGAGCAGGCTGAGCGCGTAGCCGCTGGCGCCCATCGCGATCTGCAGGATCGAGCTCACGATGCCGAGCAGCAGGCCGTCGACGATGGCGGCGCCGAAGCGGATCCAGAACCCCGCGCGAGCATCGGTGACTGCTCCAGCGGGCGCGGGTGGTGCGAACGTCTGATCGGTCATGTGCCTCTCATCCCTCGGTGGTGGTGGTTCCGGCGGTGCGCGGTGCTGTACCCCCGCCGCGCCAGATCCACCGGGTTCCGCCAGATTGGCACATGTCAGCAGGCGACCCTGCACGCCCACGCCCTACGAGGTCACCGACGGCGCCTCGCGAGGTCCCGGCGCCGCCGCCCGGGCCGGCCTGGAAGGTCATCGTTCGCCCACGAACGGCAACGCATGCTGGATTGACCCCGTATTTCGGGGGCAGTCCGACATGGATCCCTGGAAGGCCCCTGAAAATCAGGCGGCCTACCCGGTCACGCGGAAGCCCTGCGCGCGGAGCGCCGGCGCCACGGTGCCCCAGGCGAAACGGCGACCGTAGTACTCGCCCTCGCTGGTGAGCCGCGGGGTGGCCGAGAGCGCTTCGGTCGTCTCGAGGAGGCGCAGGACCGAGTCGGTGAAGCGGACGTCGCGCAGCGGCCGGGCGATCCTGCCGTCCTCGATGAGGAAGGTGCCGTCGCGGGTCGTGCCGGTCAGCAGCGTCTGCTGGGGATGGACGACGTTGAGGTACCACAGGCGCGTTACGTAGATGCCGCGCTCGACGGGCGCGGCGAGCTCCGCGACGTCGGCCGCGCCGCCGCCGACGAGCACGAGGTTGGTCGGCGTCGGCCCGTGGTGGTCGCCGCCCGGCGTGATCGCGTGGCCGGTCGACCGCGCGCCACCGCCGGCCAGCGCCGCCGAGCGGGTGTCGTGCACCACGCGGTGGGCGACGCCGTCCTGGATGAGCGGGATCGGCGCCTTCGGCACGCCCTCGAAGTCGAACGCCCGCGGCAGCGTGCGCGCGTAGCGCGGCGAGTCGCTGAGGTTGATCGCGGGTGCCGCGACGCGGGTGCCGAGCCTGCCCTCGAGCGCACCGCGGCCCTCGGCGTGCGCCTGGCCGTTGAACGCCAGCGAGCCGAGGAACTCCAGCAGGCCGCCGACGGCGTCGGCGTCGAGCACCACCGGGTACTCGCCGGGCGGGAGCACGGTGGGCTCCTCGGGCGTGACCTTGGCCGCGGCCCGGCGGGCCCCGGCGGTGGCGTCGAGGTCGCCCACCTTCGCCGCCGACTGCGCGTCCCAGCCGGTGCGCCCGCGCGCGTCGCGCAGGATCGTCTTCAGGTAGGCGTCGGTCACCC
The DNA here is from genome assembly GCF_035318805.1 of Baekduia sp. Lineage (GTDB taxonomy): Bacteria > Actinomycetota > Thermoleophilia > Solirubrobacterales > Solirubrobacteraceae > Baekduia. Next base: position 47,346 of record NZ_DATHDY010000023.1, on the reverse strand, counting down.
GGTCGACGGCGTGCATGCCGGCCGTGGAGGTCAGGGCGGTCTCGACCGCGCCCGAGGTCCAGGCGCCGAAGGCCTCCAGGCCGTGCTCGGCGGCGACGTCGAACGCGGCCTGCAGGGCGGCGCCTCCGGGCGCGGGGTCGATCCGCGCGGTGACCGGGTCGTAGCCGTCGTGGGCCCGGTAGCCCTCGGGCGGCGCGGGCAGGCCGGGGTGGTCGCCCGGGCCGGCGGCAGCGCGCGCTGCGGCCTCGGCGGCGGCCATCGCGCGCCGGGCGGCGTTGCGCAACGCCTCGTCGGTCGACACGTTGGTCGTGGCGGCGCCGACGTGGCCGTTGCGCAGCGACAGCAGGTGGATCGACGTGTCGTCGAGCTCGGTCGCCTGCGTCGGGGCCGAGCTCGCGTAGCGCAGCAGCAGCGAGCGCTCGCGCGTGACGGTCGCCTGACCCTCGCCCTGCAGGAACGCGAGCGCGCGCTCGGAGAGCTCGAGCGGACCGTTCACGCCGGACCCCCCTCGCGCGCGCGAGCGAGCCCCTGGGCGAGTTCGCGCGCGGAACCCGAGCGCCCGGGCGAGGCCGTCCGCCTCACGCAACACCGACCTGAACGTCGCGGAATCGCGCGGGCGCGGTGCCGTGGGAGACCTGCATGATCTGGCCGGGCTCGCCCTTGCCGCAGTTGGTCAGCCCCCAGAGGCCCCACTCCTGGCGGCCGCAGACGGCGTCGAGCGACCCCCAGAACTGCGGGGTGATCCCGGCGTAGGACGGGTTGCGGTACAGCCGCCCGAGCTCGCCGCCGCGGATCTCGCGCGCGACCTCGGTGGCGAACTGGAACTGCCAGCGGCGGTCGTCGATCGACCATGACCGGTTGGACTCCAGGTACAGCCCGTCGTCGGTGTCGGCGATGAGGTCGGCCAGCGAGCCGGCGTCGCCGGGCTCGACCGACACGTTGGTCATGCGCACGATCGGCTGGCGCGCGAAGCCCTCGGCGCGCGCGCAGCCGCCGGAGCGCGGCAGGCCGGCGGCGGCGGCCGACTGGCGGTCGCTGAGCGCTGCGCGCAGGATGCCGTTCTCCACCAACATGGTCCGGGCGGCGGGGACGCCCTCGTCGTCCCAGCCGAACGTGCCCAGCCCGCCGGGCAGCGTCGCGTCGGCCGTGACGTTCAGCCGCTCGGAGCCGTAGCGCAGGGATGCGTCGAGGTCGCTGGGCGCGACCCAGCTCGTGCCCGCGTAGGAGGCCTCGCCCAGCAGCATGCGGTCGAGCTCGAGCGCGTGGCCGATCGACTCGTGCAGCTGCAGCGCGAGCTGCTCGCCGTGGAGGATCAGCGTGCGCCGGCCCCCGGGCAGCTCGGGCGCGGTCAGCAGCTCGACGGCCTCCTCGGCGACGCGCGGCGCGTGCGCCAAGAGGTCGAGGCCCAGCACGTGCTCCCATCCCGCCGCAGCGACGTTGCCGCCGTGCGAGCTCGGGTACGTGCGCGTCTGGATCTCGCCGCCCGCGGCCGCGGTGGCCTCCAGGCCGGCGCCGCACTCGGTCGCCGTGTGGGTCACCGCGGTGCCGTCGCTGGTGACCAGCGCCTTGCGCGTGCGGACCATCGTCGCGCTGGCCTCGGCGCGGATGATGCGGGCGTCGCCGCGCATCGCGGCGACCGCGGCGAAGAGGTGCGAGAGCCGCGCCTCCAGACCGACCGCGAACGGGTCGATCGCGCACGGGCCTTCCCAGTGGCCGACCGACGGCATCACGGGAGCGAGCGGGCGGGCACCCGCGGCGGGCTGTGCCGCGGCCACCGCCAGCGCCCGCTTCAGCGCCGCATCGGCACCCGCGGAGCTCACGTCGCGCGTCGCGGCGAAGCCCCACGCGCCGCCGACCAGGACGCGGATGCCGAGCCCCGCGCTCTCGTCGGCGTCGACGGCGTCGACCAGGTCGTCGTGGATCGCGAGATCCTCGCGCAGCGCGTGGACGTGGCGCGCCTCGGCGTAGGCGCAGTGCCCGGCCGCGCGGTCGACGGTCTCGCGGAGCAGGTCCAGCACGGGCTCGCGGGCCCCCACTAGAACGCCTCTGCGTAGATCGCCCGCAGCTCGTCGCGGTCGGCCGCGGGAGGCGTGTAGGACAGGTCGGGCCGCTGGGCGGCGGCGTCGGCGGCCGCGTCGAGCTGGGCCTCGGTGACGCCGAGGCGGTGGATGCCGTCGGCGCCGGCGCGGCGAGCGAGCCTGCGAGCCAGCTCGCCGAGCGAGCCGTCGGGGTCGACCCGGCCGGGGAAGCGGCGCTCCAGCGCGGCGATGGCCGCGGGCAGGACCGCGGCGTTGGCCTGGCCGTGCCCGACGCCCGCGACACGCACGAGCGTCTGGCTGAGGACGTGGGCGAGGCCGTACTTCGCGGCGTCGATGCCGTAGCCCGACAGCAGCGAGGCGAGCGCGAGCTGCTCACGGCCGGTGTGGCTGGGATCCTCGCCCTCGACGAGCCAGGCGACGTCGATGAGCCGCTGCGCCTCGCGGGCGGCGAGGCTCGGGACGGGCGACGCGAAGACGGTGATCGTGGCCTCGACCGCATGCGACAGCGCGTTGGCCGAGCTGGCGGCGAGCTCGGAGACGGGCTGGGAGGCCGACAAGTCCGGGTCGTTGATGACGATCGCGGGGCGGACCTGGCGCGCCCGCTGCTCGTGGCCGGCCGGGCGGCGGTGGACGGAGGTCATCTCGGCGGCGCTGAGCGTCGTCGGGATGGCCGCGGCGCGGGCGCCCTCGCGGGCGCCGACGACCGCCTTGGCGGTGTCGATCACGCGGCCGCCGCCGAGCGCCACGACGAGGTCGCCCTCGACGTGCAGCAGGTTGGCGGCGAGGTGGTCGACGAAGCCCGGGTCGACGAGGTGGACGGCCTCCGCGTACTCCACGAGCGCCGGCGCCATCTCCTGCGCCCGGTCGGTGGTGAGCAGGATGTAGGGCTCACCCAGCAGCTGCTGCGCCTCGCCGACGGCGCCCCGGCCGAAGCGGACCGTGCGCTCGCCGTCCTGCCACGTGAAGTCCATGTCCTTCACCCTATGGGGTGTGACGGGGTGGGGACAGTCCCTGAGCGCCGGCGCTGGCGGTCGTCCGCCGGACGGCGGTGGGGGACAGTCCCCGGTCATCCCTCGTCGCGCGTGTCCCGGGCCAGCGGTCTGAGGCGATGGTCGGCCGTGAACAGGCGGCGCGTGCCGAGCAGCGCGACGACGGTGGCGGTCGTGGTCACGGCGCCGAGGATCACGTACATGAGCGCGAGCTGGACCCGCACGGCGTCCAGCGGATCGACGCCCGCGAGGATCAGGCCGGTCATCGCGCCCGGCAGCACCACGATCCCCAGCGCCTTGATGCGCTCGACATCGGGCGCGATGCCGGTCCGCAGCACGTTGCGGACCGTCGGGCGGACCGCCTGCTGCCACGGCAGCCCGAGCGCCAGCCGCGCCTCCAGGTCGGCCCGGCGCTCGGCGACGGCGTCCACCAGCCGGCGCACGGTGACCACGCCGGCGGCGAGCGAGTTGCCGACGACCATGCCGGCCAGCGGGACGACCGTGCGCCCCTCCACGGGGAAGATGCCCAGCGCGAAGAGCAGGCCCAGGCCGATGACCGAGCTCGCGACCAGCGCCGCGAGGGCGACGCCGAAGACGCCCGGCAGCTGCGGCGCGCGCTGGCTCACCGTCGCGGCCGCGAAGAGCACCATGCCGGTCAGCCACACGAACGACCAGCCGATCCACGTGTCGGGGTCGACGATGATCCCCAGCGCCGCGCCCACCAGCAGCAGCTGCGACAGCGAGCGCAGCACGGCGACCGCGAGGTCGCGCTCCAGCCGCAGGCGCTGGCGCCAGCTCACGAGCGCGACGCCGGCGATCATGATCAGCGAGCCGGCCAGGCCCCACCAGCTGACGTCGCCGCTGCTGCTCACGCGGCGAGCACCCGGCCCTCGTCGAGGTCGATGATGCGGTCGCCCAGCCGGCGCGCCTGCTCGCGGTCGTGGCTGACGAGCACGATCGGCACGCCGTCGGCGGCGAGGCTGCGCGCAAGCTGCTCGATCAGCCGCGAGGCGGCCGGGTCCAGCGCCGACGTCGGCTCGTCCATGAGCAGCACGCGCGGGCGCGTCCCCAGCGCCCGCGCAAGGCAGGCCCGCTGCGCCTCGCCGCCCGACAGCGTGCCGGCGTCCCGGGCCAGGAACTCCGCCGGCAGGCCGGCGCGCTCCAGCAGCGCGGCGGGTGGGTCCTGCGGCCGGGCGACCGCGAGGTTGTCGGCGACCGTGCCGGGGAAGAGGACCGGCGCCTGGAAGACCATGCCGACCTCGCGGCGATGGGCGAGGACGTCGCGCGCCGCGAGATCCTCGCCGCGGTAGCGGACCGACCCGGCGTCGGGCGCCTCGAGGCGGTTGAGCAGCCGCAGCAGCGTCGACTTGCCCGAGCCCGACGGTCCCTGCAGGACCGTGATGCCGTCTGTGGGCACGCTCACCGAGACGTCGTGCAGCCGCGGGCGCAGGACGCCCGCGACGGTCACCGACTCGAGGTCGAAGAGGGACACGAGCGCGGCATCATCGCGCGCCCGCGTCCGTGCGTCACCCGGTGGCCGCGGCCGCCCGGTCCGGATTCCACGAGTACGCGTACTCCGGCTTGTCGTGATCGCGCCACAGGGCCGCCAGCTTCAGCGGCTTGAACGTGTCCCACATGATCGCCAGCTCGTCGGTGCGCTTGGCGCCCAGCGCCTTCTCGACCGCACCGGGCTGCGGGCCGTGCGGAAGGCCCGAGGGGTGCAGCGTCAGGCAGCCGACGTCCACGCCCTTGCGCGCGGCGTAGTCGCCGTCGGCGTAGAACATGACCTCCTCGGACTGGATGTTCGAGTGGTGGTAGGGCAGGGGAACCGCCTGCTCGTCCCAGTCGAGCATCCGCGGGGCGAACGTGCAGATCACGAAGTTCTGCCCCTGGAACGTCTGGTGCGCCGGCGGCGGGAGGTGGAAGCGGCCCGTGCGCGGCTCGAAGTCGTCGGCGTTGAAGGTGTAGGGGAACACGTAGCCGTCCCAGCCCACGACGTCGAACGGGTGGCGGTCCAGCATGTAGGCCTGGACGCCGTCGCGGACGCGGACGGTCAGCAGGAACTCGCCGGCCTCGTCGTGGGTCTCGACCTCGATCGGGCCGTGGAAGTCGCGCTGGGAGTACGGCGCGTGCTCCAACAGCTGGCCGTAGCGGTTGCGGTAGCGGCTCGGCGTCTCGATCTCGCCCGGCGTGTGGAAGCACACCCAGAACTGCTCCAGACCCGGATCGGCCTCGAAGCGGTAGGTCGTCCCGCGCGGCACGACGAGGTAGTCGCGCTCGCGGAACTCGACGGGGCCGAAGTTCGTGCGCAGCTTGCCGCCGCCGCGGTGGATGTAGAAGACCTCGTCGCCCTCGCCGTCGCGGTGGAAGCCCTCCTGCGGCTCGGTCGGCTTGGCGATCGCCACCTCGATGTCACCGTTGTACATCAACAGCTGCCGCCCGCTGAGCGGGTCGCCGCCGGGCGGCATCGCGTTGGCGTCGGCCAGCCGGTGCACGTGGGTGTCGGGCACCCACTCCTCGCGCCGGATCGGGGCGAACGCGCCGACCTCCGCGATCCGGCACGGCGAGTGCAGGTGGTACAGGATCGTCTCGTTGCCGCTGAAGCCCTCGTAGCCGAGGACCTCCTCGGTGAGCAGCGCGCCGGACGGGCCGGCGCCGTTGCCGTTCCCTTCTGCGCGGAACTGCACGTGCCGCTTGGCGGGAACCCGGCCGAGGCTGACGTAGCGCATGGTGTGACCGTACTCCTAGAGGTTGCCGCGACGGTCCTGCTCGCGCTCGAGCGCCTCGAACAGGGCCTTGAAGTTGCCGTCGCCGAAGCCGCGGGCGCCATGGCGCTCGATGACCTCGAAGAAGACCGTCGGCCGGTCGCCGACCGGCTTGGTGAAGATCTGCAGCAGGTAGCCGTCGTCGTCGCGGTCGACGAGGATGCCCTGGGCGCGCAGGTCGGCCAGGATGTCCTGGACCTCGGGCACGCGCGCGGGGACCTCGTCGTAGTAGGCGTCCGGGATGTCGAGGAACTCGACGCCGCGGCGGCGCAGCTCGGCCACGGTGGCGACGATGTCGCGGGTGGCCACCGCGAGGTGCTGGGCACCGGGGCCCTCGTAGAACTCGAGGTACTCGTCGATCTGCGACTTGCGCTTGGCCTCGGCGGGCTCGTTGATCGGGAACTTCACGACGCCGTTGCCGCTGGTGACGACCTTCGACATCAGGGCCGAGTACTCCGTCGAGATCGCCTCGTCGGTGAAGTGGAGCATCTCCTTCATGTCGAAGACGTCCTCGTAGTACTTCACCCACGGATCCATGTGCTCGACGTTGCCGACGATGTGGTCGAGCGCGAGGAGCATCCCCGTGTCCTCGCTGCCGTCCGACATCGCCGTGTAGCCCGGCAGGAACGCGCCGGCGTACTCGCCGCGCTCGACGAAGGTGTGGACCGTCTCGCCGTAGGTCTTGATCGTCGCGAGGCGCACGGTGCCGTGCTCGTCGGAGATCGCGTGGGGCTCGACGACGCCCTCGGCGCCGCGCAACGTGGCCTCGCGCCAGGCGTCGTCGACCGACGGGACGCTCAGGGCGATGACCTTCACGCCGTCGCCGTGCTTGTGCTGGTGCTCGGCGATCGGGGAGTCGCTGCCCAGCGCGCCGGTCAGCACGAGGCGGATGCGGCCCTGGCGCAGGACGTAGGACGCGCGGTCGCGCGCGCCCGTCTCCAGGCCGGAGTAGGCGACGAGCTGGAACCCGAACGCGCGCGTGTAGAAGAAGGCGGCCTGCTTGGCGTTGCCCACGAAGAGCTCGACGTGGTCGATGCCGTTGAGCGGCATGTAGTCCTCGGTCGCCTGCGGGGTCGCGGCGGCCTGGACGGCGGTCTGGGGAGGCATGGTGGAATGATCCGCTTGTTTGGACGTCGCAGCAATCGCGATTCGTTGCGTCCACGGCGGTATGGTGGCTGAATGGACGACATCGACCGCAAGATCGTTGCGCTGTTGCGTCAGAACGCGCGCCGGTCGTTCCAGGACATCGGATCGCAGGTGTCGCTGAGCGCGCCGGCGGTCAAGCGCCGCGTCGACCGCCTGGAGGCCGGCGGGGTCATCAAGTCCTACGCCGCGGTGATCGACCCGGCGGCGATGGGCTGGCACACCCACGCGGTCGTGGCGCTCTACTGCGAGGGGCGCATGTCCGGCGGCGAGGTCCGCAGCGCGATCGAGCCGCACCCCGAGGTCGAGGCCGCCTATACGGTCGCCGGCGAGGCGAGCGCGATCATCCACCTGCGCGCCGCCGACACCCAGCACCTCGAGGAGGCGCTCGAACGGCTCCGCGACACGCCCGGCGTCCGGCGCACCCACACGCAGGTGGTCCTGTCGACGCTGTTCGAGCGGCCGGTCGCGTAGGAGCCGGTGGCGCCGGGGCGGCGCGGGCGTCGGTGGCGCGCAGCTCCGACGCTGGTCGTGGGGCAGGGTGGTCGGTCGGCGATGACGACCGGATGTCACGGGCACGCGCGCGCCGCGGGCCTGCCGCCACCGGCGCGGGTGTGGCCCTGCCTACGCCGCGACCTCCGGCGCCACGCCGATCGCCGCGGCCTCGAGCTCCTCTTCGAGCGTCGGCTGCACCGCGGGGCGTGCCAGGGGCCCGACCGCGACGAAGGCGAGGGTCGCCCCGACCGCCGCGGCGACCATCAACCACCAGGCGTCCTGGAAGGCGTCGACCGCGTGCGCGGGCGAGGGCGTGCCGACGACCGCGACGAGCAGCGCCACGCCGAGCGCCGAGCCGAGCTGGCGCGACATCGTCAGCACGGCGCTCCCGGTCGCCAGGCGCGTCGGCGGCAGCTGCGCGGTCGCGGCGCCCGCCAGCGCCGGGTTGACGAAGCCGACGCCGGCGCCGCCGACGACCATGCCCGGCAGGTAGTCGGCGACGAAGTGCGGCTCGGCGCCCAGGCGGGTGGCGAACAGCACACCGCCGGCGGCGAACAGCGCCGTGCCGATCGCGCCGACGGCGCGCGGTCCGATCCTGCCGCTCAGGATCCCGCCGAGCACGGCGAACAGGGCGGCCGTCGCGGGCCCGGGCGCGATCATCAGGCCGGCGGTCAGCGCGGTCTCGCCCCACACCTCGGTGAGGAACAGGACGCTGCCGAGCAGCATCGCCGAGAAGCCCACGAAGAACAGCACCCCGGCCGCGTTGGCCGCGGCGAACGCGCGGACCCGGAGCAGCTCGGGCTCGACCACCGGCACGTCCACGCGCCCCGACCGGACCGCGAACGCCAGCGACAGCCCGACCGCCACGGCGAGCAGTCCGAGCACGCGGCCGCTCGTCCAGCCCCAGTCGGGCCCCTGGACGATCGCGCCGATCAGCGTGCCGACCGCGCCCGTCAGCACCACGGAGCCCAGGGCGTCCGGGCGCGGCGCGCCGGTCTCGCGGATCTCGGACAGCACCCGCGTGCCCGCGACGATCGCGAGCACGCCGACCGGCAGGTTGACCACGAACACCCAGCGCCACGAGAGCTCGACCAGCAGCCCGCCGATGACCGGTCCGGCCGCCGCCGCGGTCCCGCCGACCGCCGCCCAGAGCCCGAGCGCCAGGCCGCGCTTCTCGGCCGGGAACTCGGGCAGCAGCAGGCCCAGCGACGCCGGCATCAGCAGCGCGGCGCCCGCCGCCTGCACCACGCGGGCGCCGACGAGCACGCCGACCGAGGGCGCCGCGGCGCAGGCCGCCGACGCGAGCGTGAAGACCGCCAGCCCGCCGAGGAACGCGCGCTTGCGCCCGGCGCGGTCGGCCCACCGGCCGGCCGGCACGAGCAGCGCGGCGAACACGATGGCGTAGGCGTTGAGCACCCACGAGAGGCTGGCCAGCGACGTGCCGGCGAAGTCACGCTCCAGGTCCGGGAACGCGATGTTGACGATGAACAGGTCGAGGCTGGCGACGAAGACCCCGACCGACACGATGGCGGCGACGCGCCCGCGGCGGCTCATGATGCGAATGGCTCCAGTGCGGCGTGGATCAGTTGCGTGACGAGACCGCGACCACCGTAGCGGCCTCGGTCTTTTCATGCAACTGACTCGGACCGCGGAGGTCCGCCGGGTCGCCCGGGGGCGCGCGGCGCGCCTCGCGCCGGACGATCACCGCCACCGACGCGACGACGAGCACCATGCCCGCGACCGTCGCCGCCGCGATGCGCTCGTCGAGGAAGATCGCGCCGAGCGCGACCGCGATCGCCGGGTTGACGTACGCGTAGGTCGACACCTGGGAGATCGGCGCGTGCCGCAGCAGCCAGGCGTAGCAGGAGAACGCGACGATCGACCCGATCAGCACCAGGTAGGCGAACGCGGCGATCGACCTGCCGGAGAACGCGCCGACGTCCACGTCGCCGCCCTCGCCCAGCAGCAGCCCGCCGAGGCAGGCGACGAGCCCTCCCGACAGCAGCTGCCAGCCGGTGGAGACGATCGGGTCGGAGGGCATCTCCACGCGCTGGGCGATGACCGACCCCAGGCCCCAGAACGCCCCGGCGAGCACGATCAGCAGCGCCATGCCGAGCGGCACGCTGTCCGGGCGGCCGCCGGGGAGCAGCAGGATCGCGACGCCGACGAAGCCCAGCGCGACGCCCGCCAGCGTCATCGCCGCCACCCGGTCGCCGCCCACCGTGCGGTAGAGCACGATCCACAGCGGTACGGTCGCGACCAGGAGCGCCGCGAGGCCCGACGGCACGTCCTGCTCGGCGACGGTCACGAGGCCGTTGCCGCCGGCGGCCAGCAGCGTGCCGACCCCGACGCACCCGAGCAGCTGGCGCCCGGGGAGCCGGATCGCGCGCCATCCGCGGCCGCGCACGGCCAGCACGGCAAGCATCGCGCCGCCCGCCAGGACGAAGCGCACGCCCGCGCCGAGCGCCGGCGGCACCGTCTCGACCATCAGGCGGATCGCGAGGTAGGTCGATCCCCAGATGACGTAGATCGCGCCGAGCGCCGACCACACCCGCCACACCTGAGGAGGGGGATGGATCGCGGCGGAAGGGCCGGCGCTTCGGCGCATCTGACCCCGGGGACTACCCGCGCGCGAGCGCGGGGCGCCTCCGGGGGTTCGCTGCCACACGCCGGAGGAGCTCCCGGCGCCGGCCGGAGCGCGCCGCCGTGGGGGCGGCGTGCAGCCGGAGGAGGGCGACCAGGTCGGCGGTGGGGGCGAAGGGGTCGGCGACGGTGCGGCCGTCGCGTCGCGCGAGGGCGGCCAGCGGGCGGCCGTCGCGCGCGGCGAGCAGGATCGGGCCGCTCAGCGGGCGGCGGCTGTCGAGCGCGGCGAGGCGCTGCAGCGCGGCGGCGTCGTCGGGGTACGCGGGGCGGATGACGACGGCGTCGGAGGAGGAAGGCAGTGCGGGGGAGGGGGAGCGGGTGCTACCGGGCATGACCAGCATGATGGTCTTCCGGGGCCATCAGCTCAAATGACATTTGGTGACCGACGGAGTAAGTTCCGCTTATGCTTGACGTCCGCCGTCTCCGGGTCCTGCGGGAGGTCGCCGCGCACGGTTCGTTCTCCGCCGCCGCCGAGGCGCTGTCCTACACGCAGTCGGCGGTCTCCCAGCAGATCGCGGCCCTGGAGCGCGAGGCCGGGTCGCGCCTGGTCGAGCGCAGCGCTCGCGGCGTGCGGCTCACGGACGCCGGCCGCGCCCTGGTCGGCCACACCGACGCGATCCTCGCCCGGCTCGCCGACGCCGAGGACGAGCTGCAGGCGATCGCCGGCCTGCGCGGCGGCCGCCTGCGCCTGGCCGCCTTCCCCAGCGCGTGCTCGACGCTCATGCCGCTCGCCGTCGCGCTCTTCCGCGAGCGCCACCCGGGCGTGGACCTCTCGCTCCATCCCGCCGAGCCCGACGTCGGGCTGCGCCTGCTGCGCGCCGGCGAGGCCGACATCGCGCTGTCGATCGAGGCCACGTTCTCGTCGCGCACCGACGTCGACGTCGACGCGATCACGCTGCTCGACGACCCGATGTACATCATGCTGCACCGCGACCACCCGATGGCGGGTCGCGCCCGCCTGCGCCTGGTCGACCTCGCCGACGACTCGTGGATGATCGGCACGGCCGGCAACTGCCCCGACGCGAGCATCTTCCTGCGCGCCTGCCAGGCCGCCGGCTTCGAGCCGCGCATCGCGTTCAACCTCGACGACTACAACGCGATCCAGGGCTTCGTCGCGGCCGGGATGGGCGTGTCGTTCATCCCCGACCTGGCGCTGATCGCGGTCCGCGAGGACGTCGTCGTGCGGTCGCTCGGCGCGCGGCCGCCGGTGCGGCGGATCATCGCCACGACGCTGGCCGACTCGTTCCGCTCGCCCGCGAAGCAGGCCATGCTCGACGTGCTGACCGAGGTGTCGGCCGCGTTCGGCACGCGCCGCACCGAGCTCGCACTGGCATCCTGACGTCCGTGCCCGGCACGATCTTCACGGTGGGACACTCGTCGCACCCCCTCGAGGGGCTCGTCGAGCTGCTGCGCGCCCACGGGATCGTGCAGGTCGCCGACGTGCGCCGCTGGCCGCGCTCCCGCCGTCATCCGCATTACGACGACGACGCGCTGGCGGTCGAGCTGGCGCCGCGCGGCATCAGCTACGCGCACCTGCCCGAGCTCGGCGGCCACCGCGATCCGGTGGACGGATCGCGCAACGACGGCTGGGAGCTCGAGGCCTTGCGCGGCTACGCCGACCACGTGCTGTCGGCCGAGTTCGGCCGCGGGCTGCGGCGGTTGGAGGCGCTGGCGACCGCGCGCCGCACGGCGGTGATGTGCGCGGAGGCGTCGTGGGAGAAGTGCCACCGCCGATTGCTGTCCGACGCGCTGGCGATCGGAGGCTGGGAGGTCCTGCACGTCGGCCCCGACGCGAAGCTCATCACGCATGCCGTCACGGACTTCGCCGTCGTCGAGGACGGGCTGCCGCGCTATCCCGCGGCGCAGCTCGGGCTGAACTTCTAGGAGACTGTGTCGCTGTCGCGACCGGGGACCCACCTCCGGCGGCGACGGCTGGCCGTCGTGGGCCTCGGCCTCGCTAGCCGCCTACGGCACCCCTACACGATCGGCGCGCGGAGCGTGCCGAGCCCGTCCGCCGAGATCGTCACGTCGTCGCCGGGCGCCAGCCAGCGCACCGCGCCGTCGACGCCGCCGTCGGCGTTGAGCTCCAGCAGGCACCCGCGGTTCAGGGTGCCCGAGCCGAGCACGTCGCCCGGGCGCAGGCGCGTCTCCTTGGCGGCGTGCGCGACGAGCTGCGGCCAGCTCCAGTACATCTCGCCCGCGTCGGTGCGGATGAGCTCTTCGCCGTTGAGCGACGCCGTGGCGGTCAGCCGCAGGCGGCCGTCCCGCATCGGCAATTCGTCCGGCGTGACGAGCCAGGGGCCGATGGACGTGGCGAAGTCCTTGCCCTTGGCGGGGCCGAGGCCGACCTCCATCTCGGCGCGCTGGAGGTCGCGCGCGCTCCAGTCGTTGAGCAGCGTGAAGCCGGCGATCTCGCCGCCTTCGCCGATGACGGCCGCGATCTCCAGCTCGAGGTCCAGCCACTCGCAGCCGGCGGGCCGGCGCACGGGCGTTCCCGGCCCTTGGATCGACGCGGGGTTGGAGAAGTAGAACGTCGGTGCGGCGTACCAGGCCTGGGGAATCGCGTCGCGGCCGCGCAGGCGCGAGCCGGTCGCGACGTGCTCCTCGTAGGCGTAGAAGTCGCGCACGCTCGGCGGCTCGGGGATCGGCGCGAGCAGCAGCACGTCGCCCAGCGCGTGGTCGCGACCGGTCGGCGCGTGGCCGTCACCGCGCAGCCAGTCGAGCATCGTCGGCGCCGAGAGCTCCACGACGCGGACGTCGTCGTCCTCGCCGTCGAGCCGACCGGTGCGCAGCGTGCCGTGCGGATCGTGGAACGTGACCAGGCGCATGGCCGCGGACGGTACTGGCATAGTGCTCGCGGTGGCGTCGACCAACGTCGAGATCGTCCAGCGGATCTTCGCTGCGTTCGAGCACCGTGATGTCGAGGCGGTCGTGGAGCGCTGCGCGCCCGACGTCGTGTTCGAGCCGGTGACCGCGCGCGTCGCCGCGGGCGGCGAGCCCTACCGCGGGCACGACGGCATGCGCGCCTACATGGCCGACGTCGCGCGCGTGTGGCAGGAGCTGCGCCCCTCGCCCGACGAGTTCCGGGAGGGCGAGGGCGGCATCGTCGTGGCGACGGGCCGCGTCTACGCCTGGGGCGCCGGCCGCGTGATCGACTCGCCCGCCGGCTGGCTGTTCCGCCTGCATGACGGCCAGATCGTCTACGGCCGCATCTTCGAGACGACCTCGGGCGCGCTCGAACCGGCCGGCATGGCGCGCTAAGGCCGCCGTCCGGCGTCCGCAGTCCGACGAGGGGCTCGTCGCCGACGGGCTCGTCCCGCGGGCTCCGCGACCAGCTGCCGTCGCTGGGGGAGGACCGGACGCGCTGACCCGGCGCCGCGAACCACCGGGATACGGACCGACGCGGGAGGTTCGATCCATACGCAACGGGGTCGTCGTGGAAACGGCAAACGCGCAGACATGCAGGCCCCGGGCACCTTGACACGCCGTCGCCGCCCGGCAGAGCATGCGCTGCGGACCTCTCACGACCGGGGATGGAGATCACCGTGAGCGACGCACGGAAGCGATGGAGCAGGCGACGCGCGACGGAACTGCGCACGACCCTCCTGGCGGTGGCGGCCGTTGCCGCGGTGGCCGTCGCGGTCGCGGTCGCGGTCGCGTCGGCCGCGACCCCGGGCACGCCGGGGCCGGGCCAGCGGATCGACGTGAAGGTCCTCCTGCTGTCCGCCGACGGGACGGAGCCCGGCTTCGGCGCCTGGAAGGCAGAGCTCGCCCGCGAAGGCGTTCCGTACGACACGTTCGTCGCCTACCAGGGAGCGGCGCGGACCGCGACGCTCACCGATGACCGGCTGGCCGACTACGGCGCCGACCACGCGAAGTACAGCGCGGTGATCCTCTCGACCGGCGACCTCGGCCGTGCGGTCACCAACCCCGACGCGACGACCTCGTACCTCTCGGCCCTGACCGATCCGGAATGGGCCGCGCTCGCGAAGTTCGAGCGCACGTTCGGCATCCGGCAACTCAGCGACTACACCGCGCCAGGACCCGCTCACGGTCTGGCGACCGTAGGGGGCGCGGCGCAGGACGGCATCACCGGGACTCTCACCGACGCCGGCCGCGCCGCGTTCCCCTAGAACCAGTCCCACGTGCAGCTGCTGCGCCACGGGATGCTCAACTGGGTCACCCGCGGCGTGTTCCTCGGCTTCCAGCGCAACTACCTCGAGATCCAGGCGGACGACCTCTTCCTCCCCGACGACGCCTGGGATCCCGCGACGCACACCACCAACTACGGCCCGGGGACCGCCAGCCGCATGACGGCGGCCGACGTGCGTCAGGCGATGACGTGGTCCAAGGCGCACAACGTGCGCCTGGACTTCGCGTTCAACGGCGGAGGCAGCCAGCTGTGGCTCGACGAGGTCAACTCCGACGCGGATCCGGCCAACAACGCGACCGCCGACCCCCTGGTCACCGCGCTGCAGGACCCGACCGTGCGCAACGCGTTCGGGTTCATCAACCACACCTTCGACCACCCGAACATCGACTGCTCGACGGCGCCGTTCATCACCAAGGAGATCGCCGACAACGTCGCGTGGGGCACCGCGCACGCGCTGCCGCTCGATCGCGCCGAGGTGATCACGGGTGAGCACTCGGGCCTGGCCAACTCGCGCCCCGGCAACCCGGGGACCATCGACCCGCCGTCGCTCAACGACGCCGAGCCGGCCACCGTGACCGGCGGCGCCGTCCCGGCCGGCACCTACGACTACGCCATCACGGCACGCTCGGCCGCGGGGGAGACGATCGCCTCGACCGTCGCCGGCGTCGCGGTCGCCGCGCCGCAGAACGCGGTCACGGCCACGTTCAACGCGGTCTGCCACGCGGTCCGGTTCACGCTGTACCGCGCGCCCACGGGGACCACGACGTGGTCGGTGGTCGGGACGCTTGACCGGGCCGCCGACGCGGTCACCGACGACGGGACCGCGCCGCTGGTCCTGTCGATCACCGACGCGCAGGCCGCCGGCACGGCCGGGACGCCGCCGGCGGTCAACGGCGCCGCCATCGCGCCCTACCCGCAGAACCCGAACTACCTCGCCGGCCTGAACGCGGCGGGGATCGGCTTCGTCGCCACCGACGCGTCGAAGGCCTACCCGTCGGTGGCCACCAGCCTCGCCAGCGCGCCGCTGGCGGTCGGGGCGACGTTCCGCCAGGGCACGCCGGGCGCCGGCTTCCAGGCCGTCCCCCGTTACCCGAGCAACGTGTACTACAACGTCTCGCGCCAGGGCCAGCAGCTCGACGAGTACAACTGGATCTACGTCGCACCGGCCAACGGCGGCGGCTGCGTCGCGATTCCGCAGGTCACCACCTGCCGCACCGCCGCGGCGACGTGGGACCAGTACGTCACGAGCGAGAACAACGTGATGTTCCGCCACGTCATGGGCAACGACCCGCGGCCGCACTTCATCCACCAGAGCAACCTGGCCGACTACAACCCGGCGCTGCCCGAGACCGACCCCAACCAGGGCGGGATCGCCTACTCGGTGTTCGGCGCACTGCTGCAGCGCTACGACACCGCGATCGACCGCGCGAGCACGCCGCTGGTGCAGCTCACCAGCACCCAGATCGCCCAGACGCTGTCGCGGCAGGAGACGTGGGCGGCCAACCTCGCCGGCGGCAAGGTCACGGCCTGGCTGCAGGACGGCCGCCTGCACGTCCAGAACGCGGGTGCCACCGCGGTCGATGTGCCGATCACCGGGACGACCATCGGCGAGCGCTACGCCAACCAGCGCTCCGGGTGGACCGCGATCCCCGCCGGGACCGAGCGCGAGCTCGCGCCCGACGAGCCGGTCAACACGGCGGCGCCGGGCGTGTCGCCGGCGCCGTCCGCCTCTGGCGCCTCGGGCCGGCCCGGCGCCGCCGGCGGGACGTCCGCGCGGCTGAGGCTCACGAACGTGCGCATGAGCCCGCGGCAGTTCCGCGTGGCCCACCGGCGCCCGCGGCCGGGGACGCGGCTCGACGGGTCGCGGATCACCTGGCGGCTCAACCAGGCCGCCAAGGTCCGGCTGCGCGTCGAGCGGGTCACCGGCCAGGGCCGCAACCGGCGCTGGGTGACCGTCGGCACGCTCACGCGCTCCGCGCGCAAGGGCAACGGCGTGGTCCGGTTCACCGGTCGGTTCGGCAAGCGGATCCTCACCCCGCGGACCTACCGGCTCACGGTGAGCGCCACGGCGGGCGACCTGAAGGCCGGCCCCCGGCGCATCACGTTCCGGGTGATCCCCGCGTGACCGTGGACACGCTCCAAGGGTGACCTCCGTCCCAGCGGCGGGTGACCCGCAGGCGCCCCGGTCGCGGCGCAGATGACGCGCGCTCGAACGATGGTCGAGCACGCACCGACAGACGGTCCATAGGCACCGCGCCGCCGCGCCAATAGCGTCGCGCCGCCTTACCAAACCCGAAAATGAAGGTCGTGTCCCACCGTGAAGTACTCGTCTTCACGACTGCAAAAGCAGTCGTTGCCTGCTGCGCCGAGGAGAGCTGGATGGAGGAGAGCGGGCCTCCCCGGCCTGCTGGCCGTGGTGCTCACCCTGGGCGCCGCCCAGGCGGCAGCCGCCGACAACAAGGACTCCAAGGACCGGCAGGGTCGGAGCTCCTTCCAGATCGAAGAGGCGACGATCCCCGAGATCCAGGACGCGATCCTGCGCCACCGGGTGACGACGACCGAGATCGTCAACGACTACCTCGCGCGGATCAAGGCCTACAACGGCACCTGCGTGAGCCAGCCCGCCGGGATCCTGGGACCCGTCACGATGATCCCGAACGCCGGCAAGGTCAACGCGCTCATGACGCTGAACCTCCGGCCCAAGACGCGCGAGGCGATGGGTTTCGACGCGCGCAAGGCGCGGAGCATGACCGACGCCGTCGACGCCGACCCCAAGATGCCCGACGCCCTCGAGACCGCAGCCCGGCTCGATCAGCAGTTCGCCCGGACCGGCAAGCTGGCCGGACCCCTGCACGGCGTGGTGATGGCCATCAAGGACCAGTACGACACCGCCGACATGCGGACGACGTCCGGCGGCGACGTGCAGTGGGCCAACGACCGTCCGCCGGACGACGCCACCGTCGTGGCGCGGCTGCGCCAGGCCGGGGCGATCATCCTCGCCAAGGCCAACCTGGATGAGTACGCCGGCGGACCGGCGCGCAGCTCGTTCGGTGGCACGCAGTGCAACCCCTACGACACCGAGCGCGACCCGGGTGGCTCGAGCGGAGGGTCGGCGACCGCGGTGGCCGCGAACTTCGTGACGTGCGCCATCGGCGAGGAGACCGGCGCCTCGATCGTCAAGCCGTCGGTGTTCAACGACGTCGTCGGCGTCGCGCCGACGCGTGAGCTCGTCAGCGCCGACGGGATGATCCAGCGCGGGATCGCCACGCGCGTGGGGCCGATGTGCCGCACGGTCGGGGACGCCGCCCGCATCCTCGACGCCTATCAGGGCTTCGATCCCAAGGATGAGCTGACGGCGTTCGGCACCGGGCGGGTTCCGACCGCGCCGTACCAGACGTCGGTCAAGAAGCCGCGCCTGGACGGCTACCGGATCGGCGTCATCCGCGAGTACATGGACAAGAGCCTGTTCCCGGTCGTGGACGCCGAGAGCATCGACATCGCCGAGCGCGCGATCCAGAAGCTGCGCGACCTCGGGGCGACGATCGTCGACCCGGGCCCGCACGGAGCGCTGTTTCAGAGCTGCGTCGACAAGTACGTGCCGAAGTGGATGAACCAGCAGTTCGTCCGGCAGTTCGCCGCGCAGTTCCCGGTGGACGGCGCCGGCGCGCCGGCCACCGACCACGTCAACACGCTGCTGGACATGTACTTCAACCCGTCGTCGGTGCCCCACACCGCGACCGGGCAGCCCAGCATCCGGAACCTCGGCGGCAGCAGCACGGATGTGGGCGACGCGAAGTACAACTTCGACGCGTACATCCGGGAGCGTGGCGACGCCGCGATCCACGACCTCACGGAGCTGATCCAGAAGTCGACCTTCTGGAACGACCCGAACCCGATGATGGGCAACCGCAAGGCGAGCCTGACCAACGCCGACAAGGCGCAGACGCTGGCGAGCGCCAGCACGCTGCAGGCCCGCTTCACGTGGCAGACGGTCGTCTACGACTGCTTCGCGGAGATGGGGCTCGACGCGGTGGTCTCCCCGACCGGCAACGTCCCGCCGGGGATCCTGACCGCGCCCGAGGAGCCGTCGGTCAACGACCGCGGCCTGGTCTGGGACAGCATCAGCAGCAAGGGCTTCCCGGCCATGACGGTCCCGGCCGGGTTCACGACGCAGGTCTACGATCGCGCCCAGGACGGCTCGCTGCTGCCGCCCAAGGCCGCAAAGCTGCCGGCCGGCATCCAGCTGCTCTCGCTGCCCTTCAACGAGCAGAAGCTGTTCGCGATCGGCGCGGCGTATGAGGCGGTGACCGACAACCGGGTCCAGCCGCCCGGCTTCGGGCCGCTCCCACAGAAGTAGCACCGGGCGCACGCACCACACGGGCGACCGCGGCGCTGCCGCGGTCGCCCGGCGTTCGGGCGCAACCGCGGTCGCGCGGGCGGCTGCGCATCACCCCCTTCGGGTGATGCGCGGGCCGCGACGACACCCCAACGTGGATCGGGTACTCGTCCTCAGCTGACCCGACCGAGAGGAGCTCAGCGATGAGTGACAACCCCGTATTCGTCTACGGAGCCGTGTATGCGGATCGCGCGGACGCCGAAGCGGACTACGACATGCTGCTCGACCTGCACTCCGCCGACCTGGTCGGCAGCTACGACGTCGCGCTCATGTACAAGGACGACGAGGGCAAGGTCCACGTCACCAAGCACGAGAAGCCCACCCAGCACGGGGCGTGGACGGGCGCCGCGGTCGGCGCCCTCGTCGGGATCGTCTTTCCGCCGGCAGTCCTCGGCGCGGCGGTCGTCGGCGCCGCTGCGGGCGGCGGGATCGGGCATGCCCTGGGCGGCGTGTCGCGCAAGGACGCCAAGGAGCTCGGCGAGCGGCTCGACGAGGGCGAGGCCGCGCTGATCGTGATCGGGAGGTCGCGCGTCCGGGAGCAGCTCGACAAGGCGCTCACGCGGGCGCAGAAGAGCGAGGAGCGCGAGCTCGACGCCGACGGCAAGGAGCTCGCGAGAGAGCTCGACAGCGTGCCCGGCTAGTAGCGGGCCCCGCGCTCATGCGATCCGGGTGATGACGCGGGTCGCGCGCGCCGGTTTGATCCGCGGCACGCACGCGTCCACCCACACAGATGCGGAGGTCGACCTCCGGACCGCCGCGCTGCGTCCGGCGGGATACCGCTACGGCGCGGTGTTCCTGCTGACGGTCGCGCTGGTGGTCTTCATCATCGTCGCGCCGGCCGCCGACTGGTCTCGCGCCGTCGGGGTCGCCATAGAGGGCGCCGCGCTCGTGGTCGCGTTCGGCACCTCGCGCGCGCGGGAGGAGGTGCGGCGCGCGCGGGCGACGGCCGCCGGCGTCGCGGCCGCGCTGATCGTCGTCGGCGTCGCCACGGAGGTCCTGCCCGGCGCGGCCGACTTCGCACTCGCAGGGCTGCTGGCGGCGGCGATCCCGCTCAGCCTGGCCGGCGGGCTCGCGCGGCTCGTCGCGGGACAGGGAGTCACGCTCCAAGCCGTCGCCGGCGCGCTGGCGATCTACCTGCTGATCGGGCTCATGTTCGCCTGGAGCATCGGGTTCGTCGCACGCGTCGACAGCGCTCCGTACTTCTCCCAGGGGACCGACGGCACCGCGTCGGACTGGGTGTACTACAGCTTCGTCGTGCTGACGACGACCGGGTTCGGCGACCTCACCGCCGCGCGGCCGGTCGGACACGCCCTCGCCGTCATCGAGATGCTCGTCGGACAGCTCTATCTCGTCACCGTCATCGGCGTCCTCGTGGGCAACTTCGTGCGCCGGCGATGACGCCCGCCCCTACGGCTGGGAGTCCGCGTAGCGGCCGCCGGCGGCCTGGCTCCAGACCCGGCGGTTCATCATCTCGGAGACGTAGTCGATGTGTGCCTGCACGGGCCACGTGACCTGCTTCCAGCTGCCCATCACGTAGGTCATGTTGTACGGACCGTCGTCGGGGGAGGTGAGGTAGGTCGGGGCGGCGGACTTGAAGTAGTCGTCGAGCTGCGGCGGGAGCCTGCCGGCGCTGTCGGTGAGCAGCAGCGGCGAGTGGAAGCCCAGGTGCGACAGCGGCGCGGAAGCCACGGCCCCCTGCCAGTCGTTCTCGTTGACGAGCGTGAACCCGTGGCCCGGGCCGGTGATCTTCCAACCGACCTGGCCCGAGACGTCCCACATCTTCGAGAACGCGATCGACGTGTCCACCGGCGTCTCCTTCGGCGGCGCGTTGAAGTCGACGATGTCGTCGTTGGACACGCGCATCACGGTGCCGTACTGAGCGAGCTGCTTCGCGACGGGGCCGGAGATCTGCTGCGGGCCGCCGAACAGGTAGATGTGGGCCCGGCCGTGGCGGCGCTCGAGCGCGTCGATCGTCGCCTGCGGGACGGAGCTCGCGTTGACCCACAGCAGGCCCGAGGCCATGTGCGCGACCCAGTGCGTGGCGGGGAGCATGTACCGGTAGGACTGCATCGAGCCGACCATGACGTCCTGGGCGCCGTTGTCCATGTTGGGCACGCCGGTGTCGGGGTTCTCGATCCTGCCGTACAGCTTGTCCACCGTGTTGGCCAGCGCGGGCACGCTCGGCGCCGTGACCGTGGCGTACTTCAGGCCCATCGCCTTGAGCTGTCGCTCGACGCCGGGGTTGGCGGCCGCGCCGACCAGGAAGGCGTCCACGTCGTGGTAGCGCGAGATGCCGGTGTCGCCGAGGCGCTTGATCTCGTTGGCCGTCACCTTCGGGATCCCGTGCCTGGTGACGTAGAGGACCGGCGCGTCGTTCGGGAAGTGCAGCAGCGGCAGCGCGGTGATCGCGGTGAGCGGATCGTCGGGCGTCACCAGCGTGAGCCCCCACGGCCGGTCGGGAACGTTGTTGTTCTCGTTCGGCGCGTTCTCCGGCAGCGCCGAGGTCCACACGTGCTGGGTGACCGACACCGCCTCCTGGAACGGATCGGCCCCGTAGAGCCGCTGCGTGGACTTGGTGCCGAACGTGGGCACCATCGTCGGCTGGCCCGGCGGCGGCGGGACCGAGTAGTCCGGCTTCGCGCTGGGAGCGCCGAACGGGTCGGTCTGGGGGTTCGGCGTCGGGGGCGCGACCGTCGGAGCGGTCTCGAGCTTGACCTGGCCGATCGCGCTCGAGCCGCCGTTGTGGATGTGAGCGGCGGCGAGCAGGATCAGGGCGATCGCCACCGCGGCGACGAGGGTCGCGACGACCACGGGGCGGGGGCGACCCGCGATTCGCCTGGGTCCTACTCCTGCCAACGCCGTGCCCCTGTCATGAGTGCTCCTCCGTGCAATCCGCGGGCGGCCCGCAGCGAACGTAGATCCGGACGGCCGCGCGACCAACACGGTTCCGCGCGCGGGCGATAGGCGTTCGCGCTCAGTTCCCGGCGCCGGCCTCGACCCTTGACATCCGCGGCGGCCACGGCGTAGGGTGGCTTTGCAATAGCAAATAGCGATCGGGGTTGTTGGAGTCGGATGCAGGAGATGACGTACATCGCGGCGATCGGGGCGGTCGGGGCCGGAGTGGATCCCGATGCGCTGTCGGCTGCGCTCGCCGTCGGGCCGCAGTTCATCGCCGCCGATGCCGGCACCACCGACGCGGGGGCCTTTGCCCTGGGCACGGGGGCCACGGCCTTCTCGCGCGACGCCGTCAAGCGCGACCTGAGCGTCATGATCGCGGCGGGTCTCGAGGCCGGTGTCCCCGTGATCGTGGGGTCGGCCGGCACGGCGGGCGCCGACGTTCACGTCGACTGGGTCGTCGGGATCGTCGACGAGATCGCCCAGGAGCTCGAGCAGACGCTGCGCGTGGCGGCGGTGTACGCCGAGCAGGACCGCTCGGTGCTCGTCGAGCGCCTCGCGGCCGGCGACATCCGGCCGCTGCGCCACGCGACCGAGCTCTCCCGCGACGTCCTGAGCGGGTGTGAGCGCGTCGTGGCGATGATGGGCGTCGAGCCACTGCAGCAGGCGCTGGCGACCGGCGCTCAGGTCGTCATCGCGGGACGCTCCAGCGACGCGGCGCTCTTCGCGGCGCTCCCGCTCGTCCATGGCTTTCCCGAAGGCCTGGCCTGGCACGCCGGCAAGGTCGTCGAGTGCGGGACCATGGCGTGCGAGACGATGGGCCGCGGCGTCATGGTGGTGACGCTCCGCGAAGACTCGTTCTCCGTCTGGCCGATCGGAGACGGACTGCGCTGCACGCCACAGAGCGTCGCCGCGCACAGCCTGTACGAGACGGCCGATCCCTATCACTTCGCCGAGGCTTCGGGCACCGTCGATCTGACGGGTTGCACGTACGCGCAGGAGGATGCGGTCACCGTGCGCGTGCGCGAGAGCCGGTTCGTCGAGGCTGCCGAGCACACGCTCAAGCTCGAGGGCGCCACGCTGCTGGGCTACGAGGCGATGATCGTGGGCGGCGTGCGCGACCCGCTCATCATCGCCCAGCTGGACTCGTGGCTTGGGGTCATCGACGAGTACGTCCGCGGGTCCGTCGCACGCCTGATGGGTGTCGAGATCGACGACTGCGACTACCGTCTCGGCTTTCAGGTCTACGGCCGCAACGCCGTCATGGGCGCGTTGGAGCCCGCGCCCGGGCCGGCGCACGAGGTGGGCATCGTCTGCACGACCTTGGCGCCCACGCAGGAGGAGGCGACGGAGATGATCAAGCTGTGCCGGCAGCCTCTCCTGCACGCGCCGATCCCGCAATGGAAGGGATCGATCACCGGCTTTGCCTGCCTGCACAACCCGGCGTGGGTGGAGCTCGGCCCGGCCTACGGATTTGCGCTCAACCACGTGCTCGTTCCCGGCGACCGCGATGTCTTTCGCCTGCGGGAGCAGACGGTGGGCACGCGCGGGAGCCGCCCGGCGGTGGCCGAGGTCGCCTGATGAAGCTGTGGGAGAGCGCCAGCCTCATCCGCAGCAAGAACGCGGGGCCGTTCGTCTTGACGCTCGACATCATGTTCTCCGACCGAGGGACCTACGAGATGGTGCGGGACTCCGGAGCGCTTGATCGCACCGCGGTCGCGGCGATCTACGGCGTGCCGCTCGCAGACGTCGACGGCTACGCGTGCGACAACGCCTTGGCGTTGAAGTTCTCGATGCCTCGCCGGCTGTCCCAGGGCGAGTTCGGCGACGGCGACATGCATGGCGGCCAGCAGTACGCACCCCTGCTCGACATCGAGGTGACCGCGTGACCCAGCATCAGGATCGTTCGCTGTCGACCGGGCCGACGCTGGCCGACCAGGCCTATCGCGCCCTGCGTGAGGACATCATCGAGGGACGTCTGCAACCCGGGGAGCGGATCACCGAACGGCAGCTTGCTCAGCGGTTGGGAGTGAGCCCGACGCCCGTGCGCGAGGCGCTCGGGCGGCTCGAGCACGAGCACCTCATCGAGCGGTCCGGGACGCGCCGCATCCAGGTGGCCGAGCCCTCGCACAAGCGGCTGTTCGAGCTGACGCTGGTCGAGGCCGCCCTTCGGGGCGTCGCCGCGCGACTCGCCGCCGAGAACGCGACCACGTCGGAGATCGCCGCGATGCGGCGGCTGTATGAGGGGTTCACCGAGATCTCGCTGGCCCCGGAGCGCGCTCTCGCGCTGACCCGTGAGCTGCACGCCAGCATCGACCGGGCCTCGCACAACGAGACGCTGATCAGCATGATCGCGACCGCGACGGCCTTCGACTGGGACTTCCGCCTCACGACGGTCCGCGACATCTTCGGCCCCGACCGCCGCCGAGTGATGGACCGACACCGCGAGCACGGGGCGATCATCGAGGCGATCGCCGACCGTGACGGGCCCCGAGCCGAACGGCTCATGCGGGAGCACATCTCAGTGGTCACCGACGCGTTCCTGCAGGTCAAGCCCGACAAGGCAAAGACGTAGGCGCGGAGGCGGGACGCTCATGGGTCTGACCGGGCCCTGACTAGCTATAGCAAATGGCAAAAAACCAGAGGAGAGAGAAGTGTTGAGGGTCAAGTTGGGCATCATCGCGCTCGTTGCAGCGTGCGTTCTCGCGGCGATCGCCGCCGTCAGCCAGGGCAGCGCCACACCTGCGGCCAAGCCGTCCGTCACCGCGACAGCGGCGCGCGACAACTCGCTGGTCATCTACGGCAATCCCCCTCCGGCTCAGATGAAGCCGGTGCTGGATGCGTTCCAGAGGGCCAACCGCGGCATCAAGGTCAAGTACACCGACCAGGACGACAACGTCTCGTTCTCGAAGTACCGCGCCGAAAGCGCCCAGCGTGCGAGGACCGCGGACGTGATCATCGCCAGCTCGCCGATGAACTGGTACCAGAACCGCGGCATCGCGGCGAGGTGGACCCCGCGCGACGTCGGCGCGTTCCCGAGCTTCATCACGCAGATGCCGGGCGTGTTCGTGCTCTCGCCCGATCCGGCCATCTCGCTGTACAACAAGGTCAAGCTCCCCGCCAACCGCGTCCCGCGCAGCTTCCGTGACCTGGAGACCTACGTGAAGAAGTACCCGGGCCTGTTCAAGAAGAAGATCGCCACGTACACGGTGGACAACCAGTTCGGATACTCGGCGCACTGGGGCTTCGCCAAGAAGCACGGCTGGTTCGGGCTCAACCTCCTGGGACCGGCGAGCAAGCCCCAGGCCGACGGCACGGCCATCGCCAAGCAGGTGCTGACCGGCGGCTCGAACTTCGCGTTCTTCGAGTCGGGGCTGATCCGCAACGCGCTGACGGGCGACTACGGCAAGGTCGTCGGCTGGACCTACATGAAGGACTTCACGCCGCTGATCCCGCGCGGGATCGCGGTGACCAAGGGCGCGCGCAACGCGCCGGGGGCCAAGGCCTTCGTGAACTTCCTGTTCAGCGCCGCGGGCCAGCGCGCCATGTGCGGGGCTGGATTCACCGCCTACCGCCGCGGCGTGAGCTGCAGCAACTCGCTGGCCAGCATCCAGCGTTCGACCAAGACCTACCTCGTGCCCATCACCGGCGAGGTGGCCCAGGCGCACAGGGGCTTCGTCGCTCGCTGGCACAAGGCGTTCCGGTAGGCACACGCGATGAGCGCGGGTCCGATCTCCTCCGTCGGCGCCCAGCGCAGCGTGCTCCCCGCCCCGCGGGGGGCACGCTGGCGCGGGACGGGACTGCAGGGCGCCGTGTGGCTGGTCACGGCCGGGCTCATCATCCTGCCGCTGCTGCCACTGGTCTACGCCTCGGTGCGGAGCCGGCCGCTGTACGAGGCCGGCGGCACGCTCACCCTTCAGGGCTATCGCGATCTGCTGTCTGACCCCGCATTCTGGCGGGCGGCGAGGAACACGCTCGAGTTCGCCGTGACCGTCACCACCATCTCGGTCGTGTGGGGAGCGGCGCTGGCCGTCCTGATCGAGCGCACCGACCTCCCCGCGCGCAGGCTCCTCGGCCACCTGGCGCTGCTGCCGATCCTGCTGCCGCCGCTGGGGCTGATCATGGGCTGGACGACGCTGTACGGCGACGGCGGCTACCTGACCGGCACGATCACCGGAACGCTCCACCTGCCATGGGATCTCGGCACGCCGTGGGGGATGGGGGTCATGGGCGGGGCGGTGGCGATGCCGGTCGCCCTGATCACGCTCCGGTCGGCGCTGCGGGGCGGCGACGCCTCCCTGGAGGATGCCGCGCGCAGCGCGGGCGCCTCGGCGCCGCTCATCCTCCGGCGCATCACGATCCCGATGCTGCGCCCGGCATTGGCCAACGCCGCGTTGCTGATCTTCACGATCTCGCTGGAGCAACTGGGCATCCCGATCTTCCTCGGCGCCGAACACGACATCAACTTCTTCGCCAGCTATCTCTACGACACCTGGAGCAACTCCGAGACGCCGGATCCGGCCAGCGTCAGCGCAGGGGCTGTCCTGCTGCTGCTCACGGCCACGGTCCTGATCATGCTGCGGCAACGGCTGGTCGGTGCCGGGACGCGCTTCATCGCGGAGGCGCGGGTCTCGGCGAGCCAGCCGCTTCCGCTCGGCCGTTGGAGGCTTCCCGCCGCGGCGGTGGCGACGGCGCTGTTGCTCGTGACCGTGATCGGGCCCGTCGGCGGCGTGATCCTGGCGTCCTTCGTCACGCTGCTCACGCCTCTGCTGTCGCCGTTCTCCATGCTGACGCTCGACAACTTCCACACCGCCGTGAGCGACCCGGCGCTGAAGACGTCGATCCGCAACAGCGTGGTTCTGGGAGCAGCCGGGGCGGTCACCACGACGGGGCTCATCGCCGTCGCGACCCTGGTCGCTCACCGCTCGCAGTTCGCGCTGCGGCACTCGCTGCGCTTCTTAATGCTGTACCCACGCTCGATCCCCGGCATCATCGTCTCGCTCGCCTTCTTCTGGTCGTACCTGTTCTTCGTGCCGCCGGGAGACTGGCTGCGCAACAACCTCGTCGGCGAAGGGGTCGCCCTGGTCGTGCGCGGAATCCCGTTGGCGTACATGATCATGGCGCCGTCGCTGGCGCGGATCGCCGAAGAGCTCGATGGCGCGGGCCGCGTGGTGGGTGCGAGCTGGTGGACGACGAGCCGCAGGATCGTGCTGCCGTTGCTGCGCCCGGCCATCTTCGGGTCGCTGACGATCTTGTTCGTCGCGATGCTCAACGACTACGAAGCCGCGATCTTCCTCGCCAAGCCCGGCACCGAGCTGATGGGCGTCGAGATGGTGCGCCAGTACATGCAGGGCACCGAGGGCCCGGTCGCCGCCATGGCCGTCATCCAGCTCGGCATCACCGCGATCGTCCTGGGGATCGGCGCGCTGCTGATCCGACTCAACCGTGGAGCACCCCGTGCCTGACATCGTCCTGGATCGCGTCTCGAAGAGCTACGGCGCCACCGAGGTGCTCAAGGACGTCGGCTTCACGGCCGCGTCCGGAGAGCTCTTCACCCTGCTCGGTCCCAGCGGCTGCGGGAAGACCACCACCCTCCAGTCGATCGCCGGCTTCGTCGCCCCCGACAGGGGCGTCATCCGCTGCGGCAGCGACGTCCTGGTCGACGTGGCGCACAAGGTCTCGCTTCCGACCGAGCGGCGCGATCTGGGGATGGTGTTCCAGTCCTACGCGGTGTGGCCGCACATGTCGGTCGGCGAGAACGTGGCCTTCCCGCTACGAGTCCGCGGGATCTGCAGGGCCGAGCGCAAGTCCCGCGTCGAGGAGATGCTGGCGCTCGTCGAGTTGGACGACTTGGGCGAGCGCTACCCGCACGAGCTTTCGGGTGGACAGCGTCAGCGCGTTGCGCTGGCCCGCGCGCTCGTGTACTCCCCTCGCCTGCTGTTGCTCGACGAGCCGTTCTCCAACCTCGATGCGAAGCTGCGTGAGCGCGCACGGTCGTGGCTGCGGCAGCTCCACCACCAGTTGGGACTGACGACGCTGTTCGTCACGCATGACCAGGACGAGGCGCTGGCGATGAGCGACCGCATCCTCGTGATGGACCGCGGCGTCGTCCAGCAGGTGGGAGCTCCCGAGGAGATCTACCGGCGGCCGGCCAACGAGTTCGTCGCGACCTTCATCGGCCAGTGCAACGTCCTTCGCGCAATGGTCACCGAGCGGATCGAGAAGGGCAGGTACCGGCTCAAGCTCGACGGCGCCGGCAGCGCGCTCGACGTCCACGCAGACGCGCTGACGATCGGCGACCGTGCGGTGATCGCCATTCGGCCCGAGTCCCTGCGGCTCGCGCCGCGAGGACGAGGTGAGCTCGTCCCCGCCGCCAATGTGCTGGAGGGTGAGCTGCGCAACCTGGCCTTCCTGGGAGACCGCTATCGCTACGAGCTGACCTGTGGCGGGATCGACCTCGTCGCTCAAGGCGGCCAGGCGATGCAGCCCGGCAGCGTCAGCATCGTCATCCCGCCCGACGCGTGCGTGGTGCTCTCCGGCGCCGCCCCGGAACAGCCACGCCAGAGCGGGACGCCCGTGGGCGCGCTGGTCGGATAGCCGGCCCGGGGTACTCCTCGAGGCGTACTCGGGTGCGTCCGCATGGCCGATGGCGGACGGCAGGACCACCGGTACCTTGCGGTGATGGAGTTGCGCCGACCGCGCCTGCCGGATGTCGCCCTCGCCGTCGTGGGCGCGGCCGTCCTGGTCGCCGATGGCGTCAATCGGAGACACGGTGCATCGCTGCCGGCTGCGGACTACGTCTTGGCCCTCGTCGCCTGCGCGCCGCTGGCGTGGCGCTCGGTCGCGCCGCTGACCGTCCTGCTGGCGATGTTCGCCGGGCTGATCGCGTGCCTGGCCGCGTTCGAGCCCTACGACACGGCGATCGTCCTCGTGATGATCCCGCTCTACACCGTCGCGGTCGTCGGCGGTCGTCGGCGTTCGATCGCCGTCGGCGTGGGAACCGCGGTGGTGCTGGTGGCGATCATCGCCGCCATCGAGCACGACGAGGGCGGCATGGTGCAGCAGGCCGGGCTCCGGCTGCTGCTGGCCATCGGAGCGCTGGTCGTCGGCGACACGGTTCGCTCGCGCCGCGCGCTGGTAGCGGCCAATCTCGAACGGCTCGCGCGGGCAGCCCATGAGCGCGAGGAGGACAGCCGCCGCCGGGTGGTCGGCGAGCGGCTGCGGATCGCGCGGGAGCTGCACGACACGCTGGCCCACGCGCTGGTCGCGATCAACGTGCGCGCCGGTGTTGCGGCGCACCTGGCCGACGCCGGTGATCAGCCCGCGGCGCTGGCCGAGATCAAGGATCTGTCGGCGGAGGCGCTGCGCGATCTTCGCTGCACGCTGAGCCTCCTGCGCCAGGAGGGAGACGTCGCGCCGACCGGGCCCGCGTTCGACCTCTCAGAGGTGCCGGGGCTGGTCGAGCGCGCGCGGGCGACGGGAGTCGATGCCGTCGCCGACGTCCGGGTCATCGGCAAGGCGATCCCCTCACCGGTCGGGCAGGCCGGCTTCCGGATCGTCCAGGAGTCGCTGACCAACGTCCTCCGTCATGCGGACGCTTCGACGGCCCGCGTCCGGGTGTCGGTGATCTCCAACATGTTGGACATCGAGGTCATCGACGACGGTCGCGGCGGAACGCTCCACGCGGTCGACGGGCACGGGGTCCGCGGGATGGTCGAGCGGGCCGGCGCTCTGGGCGGCAACGTGGCGGCCGGACCGGCGGCCGGCGGCGGATGGCGCGTCCACGCGCAGTTGCCGCTCGCCCGGGCAGACCGGTGACGAGCGCCGCGACCCGCGTGCTGGTGGCCGAGGACCAGGCGATCGTCCGGGCGGGGTTCCGCGCGCTGCTGCAGTCCGAGGCCGACATCGAGGTCGTCGGCGAGGCGGCGACGGGCGTCGAAGCGGTCTCCGCGGCTCGCGCGGTGCGGCCCGATCTCGTCCTGATGGACGTCCGGATGCCCGAGATGGACGGGTTGGAGGCGACGCGCCTCATCACCGGTGACCCGGCGCTCTCGGCCACGCGCGTGCTCGTGCTCACGACCTTCGAGCTCGACGAGTACGTCTTCGGCGCACTGCGGGCCGGCGCCAGTGGCTTCCTGCTCAAGGGCGGCGAGCCGACGGACCTGCTGGGCGCGATCCGCGTGGTGGCGTCCGGCGAGTCGCTGCTGGCGCCAAGCGTGACGCGCCGCCTGATCGAGGCCTACATCTCGGCGCCCGCAGCGGCGGCCTCGCCGTCCTTCGAGGGCCTGGACGAGCTCACGGCCCGTGAGCGCGAGGTGCTGCTGCTCGTCGCGACCGGCCTGAGCAACGGCGAGATCGCCGCCGCGCTGCACCTGAGCCCGCTGACGGCCAAGACCCACGTGTCGCGGATCCTGACCAAGCTCCGGCTGCGCGATCGTGTGCAGCTCGTGGTCATGGCCTACCAGAGCGGTCTCATCCGGCCATCGGCGGCCGGCGGCGACTCCTGAGGTACTCCGCGAGCAGTACGGCGTGCTCCGCGAAGTGCGTCTTGGCGGCCGACGACAGGGCTGGAGGCCGCCCGTAGCTTCGATCGCATGGCCTCCATCACCCGCTTCGCCCTCGCACACCGGCGCCTGGTCGCGGTCACGAGGATCGTGCTGGCGGTGGTCGGCGCCTACGCGACCTCCTCGGCGACGAGCCGTCTCACGCACGACTTCTCGACCCCCGGCAACGCCGGGTACGACACCAACCGCCAGATCCTCCAGCGGTTCGGCGTCGACGGCAACGAGCAGCCGACGATCGCCGTCCTGCACCTCCCGGCGCAGCACGGCATGCGGACGGCGGCCGGCCGTGCCATGGCGGCCAGGACCTTCGCGGCTGCCCATCGTGCCGGTCCTGTCGCCGTGGCCGACTACGCGTCGACCAAGAACCCCAAGTTGATCTCGGCCGACGGGCGGACCACCTGGGCGCTCGTCAACATGCCCAACCCCGACATCCCATCGGGCAAGGGCGTGATCGACCGGATCCCGGCCGTGCTGCACGGCGCCGCGCCGCAGGGCGCCACGGTCAGCGTCACGGGCTTCGAGCAGCTGCAGTCCGGCGGAGGCGGGAGCGGCCCGAGCGTCTTGGTGGAGACGCTCATCGGCGCCGCCGGCGCGCTGGTGATCCTGCTGCTGGTCTACGGATCGGCGATCGCCGTCGTGCCGCTGTTGATGGCCGTGCCGTCGATCTTCATCACGTTCCTGCTCGTCGGTGGCCTGACGCATCTCACCGATGTCAGCTTCCTGGTGGAGTTCCTGGTGGCCCTGATCGGCCTCGGTGTGGCGATCGAGTACTCGCTGCTGATCGTCACCCGCTGGCGCGAGGAGCGCGAAGGGGGCCTCGACAACCATGATGCGATCCTCGCCGCGGGCGCCTCGGCCGGACACGCCGTCGTGCTCAGCGGACTCACCGTCGCAGTGGGCCTCTCGTCGCTGATCGTCCTGCCGGTGCCGTTCCTGCGCAGCGTGGGGGAGGGCGGGTTGTTGATTCCCTTGGTCGCGATCGCCGCGGCCATCACCCTGCTGCCGGTCACGCTCGCGGCGTGGGGTCCGGCCCTGGACCGCCGCCGTGTGCGCCGGACCTCCACCACGTTCAGCCGCACGTGGGAGCGGTGGGGCGAGCTCGTCGTCCGGCGCCGTTGGATCGCCGGCGGCCTGGGCCTGGCGATCGTCCTGGCGCTCGCCGTGCCGGCGCTGGGCATGAACACCGGGCAGCCCAGCACCAACGCCTTCTCCAAGACCACGCCCGCCGCCAGGACGCTGACCGCGCTGAACCGCCAAGGCGTCCCCCAGGGCGTGGTCTTCCCCGTCCAGCTCCTCGCCCACGGCGGCCCTGCCGCCGCCGCGCAGGTGGCCCGCATCGCCGACCACACGCCGGGCGTCTACACCACGCTCACGCCCGCCGCCCGCTCGGGCTCCGACGAGCTGGTGAGCGTCATCCCGCGGGCCCAGGGCAACACGAACGCCGGCAAGGCCCTGATCGGCACCTTGCGCTCCCGGCTGTCGTCGGTCCCGGGCGGCGTGGAGGTGGGCGGCAACACGGCCCAGAACGCCGACTTCGTCCACGCCGTCTACGGCAACTTCCCGCTCATGCTGGGGGTCATCGCGCTGGCGACCTTCCTGCTGCTGGCGCGAGCGTTCCGGTCGATCGTGCTGGCCGCGAAGGCGGTCGTGCTCAACGTCGTGTCCCTCGGCGCGTCCTACGGGTTCCTGACGCTGTTCTGGCAGCACGGCTTCGGATCGAAGCTGATCTACGGCGTCCCGGCGACCGGCTCGATCCGCGACTTCATCCCGATCATCGTCTTCGCGTTCCTGTTCGGGTTGTCGATGGACTACGAGGTGTTCCTCCTGGCGCGCATGCGCGAGGAGTACGACCGCACAGGGTCGACGGGGGAGGCGATCGTCGGATCGCTCTCGCGCACCGGCCGGCTCGTCACGTCGGCGGCGATGATCCTGGCCGTCTCGTTCCTGTCGCTCAGCACGAGCCCGGATCTACCCGTGCGCGTGATCGCCACGGGCCTGGCGTTCGGGATCCTGCTCGACGCCTTCGTCGTTCGCACGCTGCTGGTGCCGGCCCTCGTGGCGATCATGGGCCGATGGAACTGGTGGATGCCCGACGGCTTCGCGCGACTCCTGCGGCTCGAGGGCAGGACGGTGCAAGCCGCTCAGCAGGCGCAGTGACGACCGCGCCGCCACCCGGACACACCCGTCGGAGCCGCCCTTGGGAGCGCGCTCATCGCGCCAGCGCCTCCAGCAGCGTGCCCGCGTCGTAGCCGCCGCGGTGCACGACGCCGTCGATGAACAGGGTCGGCGTGCCGAGGACCTCGCCCGACGCCATGCCGCTCTCCATGTCACGGCGCACACGGCGCAGGACAGCGGCGCCCGTCCGGTCGCGGTGGAACCGCTCGACGTCGAGGTCGAGCATGGCTGCGTAGACCCCCAGGTCGTCGTCCTCGAGGGCCCGCTGGCGGTGGAACAGCAGCTCGTGCATCTTCCAGAACCGGTCCTGGAGCGCGGCCGCCTCGGCCGCGGCGGCGGCCGCGAGCGCGTGCGGGTGGATCTCGGTCAGGGGGAAGTGCCGGAACGCGAAGCGGACGCCGTCGCGCAGTCGTCGCTCGACCTGCTCGATCTCCCGGAACGCCCGCCGTGAGTACGGGCACTCGTAGTCGCCGTACTCGACGACGAGCCGCCCGGTCGACCTGCCCCGGACGTGATCGACCGCCTCGTCGAGCGGCTCCATCTTCGCTTCGGAGTTCTGCGGTGTGCTGGTCATCATCTTCTCGAGGAGGTTGGTCAGAGCCGGGCCGGACGTTCGGCCGCGCCGCCGAGCGCACGCGCGGACGCGACGCGCTCCCGGACCTGCGGCGCGACGTCCTCGATGAACGTGCGCAGCATCCGAGGATCCGGCTCGCCCATGATCACAAACGTGCCGAACCCCTGGTCCAGCGCGAGGTGGGTCAGCACCTCGGTCCAGTGGTCGGGCGGCCCGATGATCGCGTCGTCGGTGTCGCGGGCCGGCGCGGGCGCCGTCGCGGTGAACGCGCCGGCAAGGTTGTAGATGCGCCGGATCTCACTGGGGTCGCGGCCGGCCTCGCGGGCTGCGCGGTCGATGAGGGTCTGGGCTCCGGCGGCGGCGGCCGGAGGCAGGTAGTTCATCAACGGCGCCGCCCAGCCGTCGGCGACGCGCCCGGTGAGCGCCAGCGCGCGGGGCTTCATCGCGCCGAGCCAGATGCCGATCTCGTGCGCGGGCACCGGACCGGGCCGCGCACCGTCGAGCCGGTAGTGCGCGCCGTCGAAGCGCAGCGTGGGCGCGCCGCTCCAGCTCGCCCGGAGGATCGCCACGGCCTCCTCCAAGGCCTCCAAGCTCTCCCCGGCGCTGAGCGGCGGCGCGCCCATCGCCTGGGCGGCGCGCAGGAAGCCGCCGCCGCCGAGGCCGGCTTCGAAGCGCCCGCCGCTGAGGACGTCGAGCGTCGCCGAGGCCTTCGCGAACATCGCGGGCGGGCGCAGCGGCAGGTTGCCGACGTCCTGGAAGACGCGGATCTGCGTGGTCTGGCCGAGGATCACGCCCAGCAGCGCGAGCGTGTCGAGCTGCGCGGGTTGGTAGGGGTGGTCCTGGACGGCGAGCAGGTCGTAGCCGAGCTCGTCGGCCAGGCGCGCGGTCTCGAGGACCCCCTGCGGGTCAGCCGCCTCGGGGATGAGGAAGTACCCGAACTCGAGAGGATGGCCGTAGTCCATGGGAGAACGTCAACGCCGGCCGACTGTCGTGCTCATGTCCCTGAGGATCTCGGCCGTCATGCGGATCTCGCATCCGCCAGTGGCCAGTCGTCGGCCAAGAGCTCGCGGACGCGTGGGATGACCTGCGTGCCGTACAGCTCGATGTTGGTCATGAGCGCGCCGTGGGAGAGACCGCCCATGCCGTACTTCAGGTCGAAGCGCGTCGCGCCGACCGCGCCAACGACGTTACAGGGCGGGCCCAGCGGCCGGGCTCGCGCGACATGCCGGATCACGCCGCGTGGCGCGTCTGGAACAGCGCGCGGACCACCGCGCGAGACGCGAGCTGGTCAGAACATCCCGCCGCCGGCGCCGATGCTCTGGCCGGTGAACCAGCGGGCCTCGTCCGAGACGACGCGAAAAAGACTCGGCCCCCCAAACAACGGAGCCCCGCAATCGTGACGCTAAGGCGCCTTGGGCACGATGACGACCGGACGGTCCCCGGCGGCGACTGCCTCGACCTCGAAGGTGGGGGCATCGAGGCGCTGGGCATGGCGTGCCAGGTCGGTGAACGCGTCCACCGGTTCGAGGAAGTCGATGCGCTCGGTCCGGTAGTGCATCGGGACGATCACGCGGGCGCCGACGGTTGCGGCGATCTCGGTGGCCTGCTCGGGGCCGATCGTCGGGCCGTTGCCGACGGGCACGAAGAGCAGGTCGATGGTCCCCAGCGCCGCGGTCTGCTCGGCGCGGAGGGCGCGTTGGCCGAGGTCGCCGAGGTGCGCCACGCGCCAGTCGCCGAGCGTGAACGCGAAGAGCGTGTTGGGTCCGCGCTCGGTGCCGGCGGCCTCGTCGTGCTCGGAGGCGATGGCGAGGATCTCGCCGATCGGCGACGGCAGGCGCCCGGCCGTCGAGCGCAGCGTGACCGGGTTGCCGCCGATGGCCTCGACGCCGTTGTGGTCGAGGTGCTCGTGGGTCACGAGCAGGAGGTCGGCCTCGACGCCGGTGATCGCGGGGTAGTCCCAGCGGCGGCCGCTGGCGGTCAGCGCCGAGACGTCGGCGAAGGGGTCGATGACCACGGTGTGTTCGCCGTCGGTCAGACGGAACGCGGATTGTCCGTACCACTCAACCTGCATGCTGCTCCTCTGGCTCGGCCGTCGGGCGACGGCTGGGGATGGGCGCGGGACGGAGGTCGTCCTCGTCGACCGTGCGGGCGCCGCGCATGAGCGATGCGGCGGCGGCGACGAGGCAGGCGACGATCGCGAAGAGGAAGGCTGCGTGCAGCCCGGACCGGAACGGCTCGGAGATCAGGGCTGGGAAGAACGAGTTGCCGGTGAGGGCGGCCTGGTCGTGGGCCGACAGCGCCATCAGCGCGTGTGGCCCGAGCAGGTGCTGGATCGGGTTGTAGCCGAGGAAGGCGGCGAAGAGGATCGATACCGGCGGCAGCGTGGCGACCTGGTGCGCGGTCGCGGCGTCCACGCCGTGGGCTTGGAGGCCGGCGCTCAGCGTGTGCGGCAGCGTCGCCGACAGCCCGATGATCATCAGCGTGAAGAAGATCCCGATCGACAGGACCTGGGCCGAGTTCTGGAAGGTCTGGTTCATCGCGCCGCCGGCGCCGCGATCTCCGCGAGGAAGGCTGTTCATCACCGCCGCGCGGTTGGGGGAGGCGAACAGGCCCATCGAGGCGCCGATGAGCAGCAGGATCGCGCCGAAGACCGGGTAGGAGAAGTCGGTCGGCAGCAGCATCAGCAGGCCGAAGCCGACCGCCGTCAGGACCATGCCGGCGGTCGCGAACGGCCGGGCGCCGAAGCGGTCCGAGAAGTAGCCGGAGGTGGGCCCGGCGATCAGCAGCCCGACCGTCAGCGGCAGCATGTAGATGCCGGCCCACAGCGGCGTCTGGGTGAAGTCGTAGCCGTGTTGGGGCAGCCAGATGCCCTGCAGCCAGATGATGAGCATGAACATCAGGCCGCCGCGCGCGACCGAGGACAGGAACGTGGAGAGGGTGCCGAAGGTGAACGCGCGGATTGCGAACAGCGGCAGGCGGAACATCGGGTCGGCCGATCGTCGCTCGACGATCACGAAGGCGACGAGGCACGCGACCGAGGCGGCCAGCA
This sequence comes from Baekduia sp., assembly GCF_035318805.1. Taxonomy (GTDB): domain Bacteria; phylum Actinomycetota; class Thermoleophilia; order Solirubrobacterales; family Solirubrobacteraceae; genus Baekduia. The sequence continues at coordinate 11,466 of NZ_DATHDY010000023.1, read as the reverse complement.
GGCCCAGGACCCGCGGGCTGCCCCATCCGATCGCGTGCCCGCCGGCTGGGCGGATGCCGAAGGTCACCGCGGTCATGAGCAGGATCAGCCCGAGCGCGAAGGCGAGGTTGCCGGCCCAGTCGATCGGCGCCTTGCGCGGCGTGCTGAGCTCGCGCAGCCCGACGTAGGCCCAGACGGTTCCGAAGATGCCGACGGGCACCGAGACGAGGAACACCAGCCGCCAGTCGATCGGCGCCAGGATCCCGCCGAGCACGAGGCCGATGAAGGTGCCGCTGACGCCGACGATGTTGTTGATCCCGAGCGCCATGCCGCGCTGGTGGGAGGGGAAGGCGTCGGTGATGATCGCGGCCGCGTTGGCCAGCAGGCAGGCACCGCCCACGCCCTGGACCAGGCGCATGACGATGAGGTAGACGGCCCCGTTGCGGCCCTGCATCCAGTCGAGCGCGAGCAGCAGCGACGCGACCGTGTAGATGACGAAGCCCAGGTTGTAGATCTTGACCCGGCCCACCATGTCCCCGAGTCGGCCGAGGCTGACGATCAGCACGCTGGTGACCACCAGGTAGCCGAGGATCATCCACAGCAGGTAGAACGAGTTGGCCGGGACGAGCGGGTCCAGGTGGATGCCCCGGAAGATGTCGGGCATCGCGATGATCGTGATCGATCCGTCCAGCGTGGCCAGCAGCACGGCCAGCGTCGCGTTGGACAGCGCGATCCACTTGTAGCGATCCGGGGGCGCGGCACGCACCTCTGACACTATACAGGCAACCTGTACAGTTTCCCTGTCGCCGGTTGATCTACACTGCGCGCATGGCTGCCCGGGCGCCCTCCAGCTCGCTCCTCGCCCACGAGCTGCGCGAGACCCTCGGGCGTCTCATCCGCCGGATGCGCGCCGAGCCAGGGCCGCCCGCCCCGCAGCTTCTCGTGCTCGGCGCCCTGGATCGCGAGGGGCCCGCGAGCATCAGCGACCTCGCCGCCGCCCAGCGCATGCGGCCGCAGTCGATGGCCCAGACCGTCCGCGAGCTCGAGACCGCCGGCCTCGTCTCACGCCGCGCGGACCCCGCGGACGGCCGCCGCGCCTTCATCGAGCTGACCGCCGCCGGCGTGGAGAAGCTCGCAGCCACCCGCGCCGCCCGCGAGGACTGGCTGACCGGGACCCTCGACGCCGGGCTCGACGCCGAAGAGCGCGAGCTCCTGCGCAGGGCGCTGGTCCTGCTGGATCGGATCGCGGACGCCTGAGCGCGGCGGACGGCACCTCCGATCGTGCGGACGATCGGACGGCATCGGCCGGCTCGAAGCCGCGCAGGTGTCAGCCGGCCTCGGCGGCACGCTTGATCGAGGCGGCGAAGTCATCGGCGCCCTTGCGCGCTGACCGCAGGGCGAGGCCGACGATGACCTTGCCGAGGCCGTGTCCCTCGAGCTCGTTGAAGACCGTGACGCGCGTGCCGGGGCCCTCGGTCGCGAGGTCGTAGCCGCCGACCGGGGCGGTCACCGCGTTCTTGGAGCGCTCGGCCCAGCGAATCTTGGTCGGGACGACGAACTCGGTCAGCTCGAACTCGCGCTTGGTCGTCATGCCGGCGTCCTTGACGGTGCTCGCGAAGTGCGTCCCGACGCCGGGCGGTCCGTCGGTCGTCTTGCGGATCTCCTGGACGCGCGGGCTGAACTTCACGTCGTTCTCACCGTCGGCGAGAAACGCGAAGACCTCCGCGATCGGGCGATCTACGACGGTGGTTCCCTCGAAGCGTCCGGCCATGGATGTCGAGCGTAGACCTGTGCGGTTGGTGGCGCAATCGGACGTCTCGCGCCGGGCCGCCGGCCGCTAGGCGAGCAACGCACCGAAGGCCGTCACCAGCGCGGCGACGTGGATCCACAACACCATGTCGTAGAACCGTACGGGGCGACCATGGCGTGTTACTTGCGCTTGTTGGCCACGACGGTCTTCAGCGTGGCGCCGGCGGTGAACTTCGGCGACTTGGAGGCCTTGATCTTGATCGTCGCGCCGGTCTGCGGGTTGCGGCCTGTCCGGGCGCCGCGCTTGGCGACCGAGAACTTCCCGAACCCGGTGATCGCGACCTCGTCGCCCTTCTTGAGGGTCTTGCCCACCGTGGCGATCAACGACTCGACGGCCTTGCGGGCATCGGCGTTGGTCAGGCCGGTGTCCTTGGCCACGGCTTCGATCAGCTCGGTCTTGTTCATGCGGGCAGCCTAGGGGACGCCGCTGACCCGTGCTGCCGCGACGAGCGGCAACCGCGCACGTCGCTTCGTCGCTTGGCGTACCGGCATCGATCAGTCCTGGCCAGAGGTGCACCGCGGTGTTCATAGACCGGCGCTGCGATGCGCACCCAGCGCTCCGCGCGTGCAGACGACTGACGACCTCGCGCAAATTGGCGGGCCCGGGTGACAGTTGCCCATCGGGCTAACCGACCGCGGGTGGTCAAACGCGCGCGCCGCACCGACCGTTGTCCTACAGTTACACCAATCATGAGCGCAACAGTGACGACCCATGAGATCACCGAGAGCCTGCGGAGCCGCATCGATGCGGTCCGGGAGGAGCTTGAGCGCTTCGACGCGCTGCGTGAGGAGCTTGCGCGACTGGAGTCAGCGCTTGCCGACCTTGAGCCCAACGGGCCCGAGCAGCCGCGGCGTGCGCGCAACTCGAAGTCGTCGGCCCGCGCGACGCGTGGTGCGGGTGTTGCCCGTCCGGCGCAGACCCCGTCGGCCGCGCCTCGACGAGCACGCTCGTCGAGTAAGGCCGCGCCGTCGCGAGAGCGGATCATCGAGTTTGTTCGCGCGCAGGGCCCGGCGACCGCCGGCGAGGTCGCGACCGGCCTGAACCTGAACCGCAATTCGGTGGCCACGCGCCTGACGCAGATGGCCAGGGCCGGTGAGCTTGAGAAGGCGGAGCGGGGCTACGCGGCGCCCGCCGCCAATGGAGCCTCGAAGTCCTAGCGCAGCTGTGGACTGAGCCGCAGGCTCAGTCGCCTCGAGGTCGGTGCGTGACCGGCTCAGCGCCCGAGTGCGCTGCGTCGGCCACGGCCCGATCGCCGAGGCATGCCGGACACAAGCAGGCCCGATAGAGCCGTGACAGCTCGCGTTGCGCTGGCGGCGGGACCGCGAGCTCTGCGCACCAGCAGCCTCGGTCGGCCGCTCCGCAGCCGAACTGGACACCACAGCGTTCGCACGAAGATGATTCGGGCATCAGCTGGCTTGACGGTACTTCAGAGGCCGAGCGCCGGCGCCCCAACCGTGACGGTGTAACGGTCTTGGGCAGTGCCTTCGTTCTGCTCGATATGGCAGGAGCACCTCGCGATTGGGCATCGCACTTCTTCGACGGGGCACTCGTCCTGCGCCTCGCCGAGGTTCGACGTCGTCGACGGCGACGCGGTTCGAGGAGGGTGCGCTCGTATCGCGTGATGCATGCCAAACTGAGAGCGTGAGCTCGGTCATGTACGTCAAGCCGAACTGCCCCTACTGCCAGGCCGCGCGCGAGCACTTGGCGGCCGAGGATGAGGCCATCGAGGAGCGCGACGCGACGCAGAACGCTGCCTTCAAGGCAGAGCTCATGCGCTACACGCGCAACACCGGCGTCGTCCCGACCATCGTCCGCAGCAACGGCGCAGACGTACAGGTCGGCTTCCCGCCCGGCCGTGGCTGACGCGTGCACTGAGCGGTCGGTCGCCCGCTGAGATCAACTCGCAGAAGGGTCGCCGCGCACCGCCAACATGGCCCTCTCGACGGTCTCGAGCATCCTGAGCCGGATCGGGATGGTCAAGCTCGGGCGCCTTGGGACGGCCGCATCGGCGACAAGGGCCCCGGCCATCGCGTCCGCGGGTTCCGACACCACAACACGGCCAAGACCGACGCCGCCGGCATCCGCCGCCGCCAGACCGGCTGGGAGTACGTGCATGTCGCGATCACCGTCATCGGCTTTCTACGTCGCGCCGGCTCGGCCTACCGCCCGACCGTGCACGCGATCGCCTGCAAGAGCATGGGGATCCGGCACCTGCGCACCCGGCCCCACCGACCCCAGACCAACGGCAAAGCAGAGCGCTTCATCCGCACGATGCTCGGGGGCTGGGCCTACGGCGCGATCTACCGCTCAAGCACCGATCGCACCGCAGCCCTTGACGGCTGGCTCTGGCACTACAACCATCACCGCCGACACTCAGCCCTCGGCCACAAGCCCCCGATCGTCCGACTCACCGAACGACGGAACAACCTCCACAGGACTTACACCTAGAGCTCGAGCATCGCCGCGGCGACGTCACCGGCGGCCACATCGGGGATCGCGGTCGCGGCCCGTTCGAGCACGAGCAGCCGCGCACCGGGGATCTCTCGCGCGAGCGCCTCGCCGTTGCCGACAGGGAAGAACGGGTCCCGGCGACCGTGCACCACGAGCGGCGGGATCGCGAGCTCGGGCAGGCGCTCGCGCCAGCGCGGCTTGCAGTCCAGCTTGGAGAACACCATGCCCATCTGGTTGGCCATGTGGATCGCGGGCTCCGTGCCCGGCGTGCGGTCCCAGATGCGCTCGGCGGTCGCGCGTGCGGCGGCGGGATCGTCGCCGAGGGTCTCCGCGCCGGCGGCGGCGAACTCCGCCACGGCAGCGCGGTCGGACCAGTCGGGCATCGGGTGCGAGAACAGCCGGTCCATCGTCGCCGCATCATGGTCAGGCAGGTCGTCGTCGGGCGGGCCCGGTGCGACGGGCCGCGTCCCGGCGAGGGTGAGCGCCGAGAACGCGTCCGGGTGGTCGAGCGCGGCGACCTGGGCGACCATCCCGCCGACGCCGATGCCCGCCACGTGCGCCGGCCGGTCGTCGAGTCCGCGGGCGAGCGCCGCAGCGTCGGCTGCGAGATCACGCAGCGTGTACGTGGGAGCCTCGGGATCGACGGTGGTCGACGCGCCGCAGTCGCGCAGGTCGTACCGCACGACGTGGCGTCCGCCGCGAGCGAGCGCCTCGCAGAGCGCGTCGGGCCAGGAGAGCATCGTCGTGCCGCCCGCGAGCAGAAAGAGCGGCGCCGCCGCGTCGCCGAAGTGCTCGACCCCGAGCGTGACGCCGTTGGCCTCGACCGTCGTCATGAGGCCAGCGCCGAAGCAATGACTCCGTCGGGCGTGCGGAACGAGTGGACCGTCGGATGCATCGTCACCTCCAGGGCAGCGTCGTGGGCCGGTGGCGCGGGGACCGCTGCACAAGCTACGCGCCCCCGCTGGTCGTGTGCGTCGCCGCGAACGCGGCGCACGCCGCGACGACGGCCGCGCCGGCCGGCGCCGGCGCCGTCATCGCAAACGCATGACCGGGTCCGCCGAGCGCGCCGCTGGGGCTGCCCTCGACGGCTACGCCGTGTACCGACTTCGCGGCAAAGACCTCGACGCCCGCCCGGCACACCCACCGACCTCCCCTGACCCCCGTCAGCAGTCGCTTCGCTAGCAAAGCTACAGCGACGAGCGCCGGGATCGCCCCGGCAAGCAGGCCCGCAGCGAGCACCCGATCAGCCGTGCGCGCATTGCGGCTGCCAGAGTACCCGCTGCTCGGTCGCAGCGGTAGCCCAGGGGATCCCGCGAGCCGCGATGAGTCCTGCGGCGTCCGGCGGTCGTACTGTCGAACCTGTTCCCGAGGAGTACTTCTGGTGCGCAGCGTGACCTATTCGATAGGCGTCTCACTTGACGGCTACGTCGTCGGGCCGGACGGCGACTTCGACTGGACGGCGCCCGACGAGGAGGTCTTTCGCTTCGTCACCGACGAGATACGAGAGGTCGGCGTCCACCTGTTGGGACGACGGCTGTACGAGACGATGCTGTACTGGGAGACCGCCGACCAGGATCCATCGCTCGACGACTCAATGCTCGAGTGGGCCGCGATCTGGAAGCCGCTCCCAAAGGTGGTGTTCTCCACCACGCTGTCGGCGGTGCAGGGCAATGCCCGCCTGCCCTGGGGCGGCCTGGCGGAGGAGATCGAGCGGTTGCGAGCCGAGCCGGGGGAGGGTGACATCGCGATCGGCGGCGCGACTCTCGCCGCCGAGGCGGCCGCGTTGGGTCTGATCGACGAGTACCGGGCCAGGGTCTGCCCGGTGCTCGTTGGCGGTGGCATTCCGTTCTTTCCCCAGCGCGAGCGCCGGGTGGCTCTCGAACTCGTCGAGACCCGCACCTTCAGCTCGAGAGTCATCTACCTCCGCTACCGCGTGGCGCGCTAGCCGTCTCGTCCGCCGAGCCCTAGGAAGAACGGGCCAGCCAGTGGCTTGACCTCAATCACCAGCCCAGTTCTCGCAGCGAGCGCTCGAGCGATCTCGCCCCATCGCCGAGACGGACTTAAAGCGACCCCCAGGGCTACCGACCCCAGGTGGGACACTTTTCAACCGGCGCAGGTGGTCCATTTTTCGACCGGCCGTGACAGCGCATCCGCTCCGACTGGAGTTGCTGGCGCATGTTGCAGCCCGCGGGCCCATCAGCATCAACGAGGACGTACTCGACACCGCAGGAGAGTTCGTCGAGGAGCTCAAGGCGTCGATGCACCGTCCGCGCTTGGCGCAGCAGTGCGACGCCGAATAGTCGAGGCTTGCTGAGCCGTCCTCCGCGACCGGCGCCGAGCGCGGTCGAGTGGCCTATCGGTCTGTGTTGTCGATCTCGCCTCGGACCGACCCTGCGGCGACCGTGACCGAGCGGCCGGCGTCGAGGCCCGCGAGCACCAGCTTCTTTAGCCGCTTGGTCGTCGCGCCGCGCGAGCCAACCCACCCTCCTCGCACGAGCGCGACGAACAGGTCGTTGCCGATGTGACGCGCCACGGTTTCGTAGCTGAAGATCAGTCCGTCCCGCTTCCCGCGAACGTCATCCGACTCCGCCAACACGTCGTAGTAGTCCAACGGCAGATACATCCCGCTTACGAGCTCCTGCCCGCGGTCCAGCCGGACCACGGGCTTGCACAGCTTCAGGAAGCAGCTCCCGGCGCTTAGCCGGTAACTCTCCGGCGCCCCGTCGTCGTTGCCCGATTTGATCCTGTGCATGCGATCGAGCTCGCTTCTGAGCTGGGCGTCGGGCCGGTACACCAGCCGAGATTGCTCCTTGCCCTCCCGGCGCATCGTCTTGTACTGCACGAGCACGAAGTTCGGGATGGTCTCGTTGATGTAGATCAGGTCGGCGCCGGTCGTTCGCTCCAGCGGCTGCCGATTCACGTTGACGACCGTCAGCCGCTCGCGGCCGCTGGCGAACTGCACCGCACCTGACGGGCTCTCGATCCGGTCGAAGTCCAAGAACCGCATGGTGGCTGCGTGTCACCGATCCCACCTCGATGACGAACATGCCGTTCTCGTCGTCTCGGACTAGGAGTGCCGCCTGGCCCGCCGGCCAGAGCTTGACGCCGTCTCGGGTCATGTCCGTGAACGAGCTCCGCAGCTCCAGGGCTTCGCCCTGGTCCGCCTCGTCGAAGCGCATGAACGACAGCGGAAGCGTCATGGCAGATTCCGGTACCCGACCGCTCGCAGGGTGCTGACGTGCATCGGCGCACCGTACTGGCGCGCCCGGCGCTTCGAAGACGCGATCATCTACAGCGACGCGCCACAGCCGATCGGCTCCGTGGATTGCCGGCACGTGCGTCGGTGAAGATTTCGGGCTTCAGTGGTGGAGTCGCTTCCAGACTGCACCCGGCCCGACGCCCTCGACGACGACGAGTCCTTGGTCACGGAGCTCGGCAAGAGCCAGGCGGAACGTCGGATCGCTGATGCCCGGCAGGGCCCGCCGCAGGTCGCGGAGTCGGAACTCCGCTGGTCCGACGTGCAGCACGTGATGCTGCACGCGCTCCTGCTTGTTCATGGTGCTGTTCTCGCGGCCGGCCGCGACGCGGTCCTCGAAGTCCTTGTATGACTCGGTGAGCACCTGGACGAGGTAGGTCGTCCAGGGCCAGATGTCGTGCTTTCCGTCGCGCCACTGTTCCTGTGACTGGCGGAGTGCGGCGTAGTAGGTGTTCTTGGACTCGTAGATGCGTTGTTCGACGCTGACGTAGCGGGCGACGTCGTAGCCGAGTCGTAGGAGCTCGCTGGTGGTCAGGAGGCGAGCGACGCGGCCGTTGCCGTCAGCGACCGGGTGGATGGCGAGGAAGTCCAGGACGAAGGAGGCAAGGAGGACGATGGGGTGGGCGACCCGCTCAGCCTGAGCGTTGTTGTAGCGGTCGACCAGCTCGGTGAGCAGGCCCTCGGTCTGTTGCCACGGCGGAGGCTCGAAGACGACGATGCGCCGCCCGTCATCGCCGTACCTGACGATGAGGTTGTCGTCGGTCTTGAGGTTGCCGCCGCGGCCGCCGGAGTAGAAATAGATCTGGCGGTGCAGCGAGAGAACGAGCGGTACCGAGATCGGCTCCTCGGTGGGGCGGCTCATCAGCCCGTCGATCGCATCGCGGTAGCCGGCGAACTCCTGCTCGTTCCGGTTGCGCAATCGCGCGTCGGCCTTGTCCAGGGCTTGGGCGCGATCCTCGTCGACGTCGATGCCCTCGATTGCGTTCGAGGCGCGGATCGAGGCGACGCGCGTTTGCGTGGCGAGGGCGGACAGCAGCTCGGGCACCTGGTCGGCGAAGAGCTCCTGCCGGCCACGCCCGGTGTCGATGTCACTCAGCAGTACGCCGACGCTTGCTGGCTGACGGTCGAAGATGGCGAGGTCGGCGAACGAGTACATGGCAAGAATGGCGATAACGCGACGCTAATGATGCTAAGTCAGGCGTAGTATTAGCATCATTATCGGCCGTGTAACGCATTTCTGCCCCAACCTGGGCGACCGAGCTCCGGCGCAGAGCGTGTCACCCGTTCGGCTCGCCGTTTGTGGGACAAAAGTGTGGGACACGGCCTCGAGACGTCGTAGCCGACTCGCGCGGATATCGGCCCTAGCAACGCCGAAAGGCCCGCGTGTGCGGGCCTTCCGTTCCATGCGCCGAAGAGGACTCGAACCTCCACGGGGCAATTGCCCCACAAGGCCCTCAACCTTGCGCGTCTACCAATTCCGCCACCGGCGCGTGGACAGCGAAAGCCAGCATAGCGAGCAGGTCGCGGCTGCGACGCTCCGCTTGATTCCGTCTGAAGGGCCCGCTACCTTCACGAACACATGTTCGACCGAGACGCGAGCGGCGAAAGGTGACTCAGGTGGATCTGACCAAGCGCCAGCAAGAGATCTTCGACTTCATCAAGCGGTATTCGGCCAAGCACGGGTACCCGCCGACGGTGCGTGACATCGGCAAGGCGGTGGGCCTGGCTTCGTCGTCGACGGTCCACGCGCACCTGGCCAACCTCGAGAAGCTCGGGCTGCTCCGGCGCGACCCGTCCAAGCCGCGTGCGCTTGAGCTGCTCGACAAGGCGTCGTCGGCCGTGGGCAACGCCGTCGAGGATGCGGTGGACAACGTGCGGTCGCTGGTGCGGCCGAACGGCCTGCCGCTCGTCGGCTCGGTCGCAGCGGGTCAGCCGATCCTGGCGGAGGAGAACATCGAGGAGTACGTGGAGGTGCCGCCGGTCGCCGGTGGCGACAAGGGCGAGTACGTCCTGCGCATCCGCGGCGAGTCGATGAAGGACGCCGGCATCCTGGAGGGTGACTACGTCGTCGTGCATCGCCAGGAGAGCGCCAGCGACGGCGACATCGTCGTCGCGCTGGTGGGTGAGGAGGCGACGGTCAAGCGGTTCTTCCGCGAGTCCGACCACATCCGCCTGCAGCCGGAGAACACCACGATGGAGCCGATCCGCAGCAAGGATGTGCGCATCATGGGACGAGTCGTCGGCCTGTTCCGGAGCGTGTGATGAACGCCACCCTCACGCTCGATCTGTTCCGGCCGTCGATCCTCGACCCTGTCCAGGCGGGCGAGCAGCTGCGTGCCTCGCGCGACGGGGCGGTCCGCGAGCGCCCGCAGGAGCCGTCGCCGGTGCCGGAGCCCGTCGGCGGCGACCTGCGCGTGCACGATCGCCGGGCCGCGCCGAGTGGCGGTCCGACGCTCGACGACTTGGTGGTCGGGGTCTGGGAGGGCCTGGCCGCTCACCGCACCGTCGCGTGTCCGGCCTGTGGCGAGGCGATGACGCCTCGCTACGGCGCCGGGCATGTGCCGGTCGGCGGTCGCTGCCTCGGCTGCGGGACGACGATCCGCTGAGCCGCCGGCCGCCGGCCGCCGGCCACAGGCCACAGGCCGCCGGCGCGTGCGGCGCCGGCGCGGGCGGGCTCGCTCGCTCGGTGGCTGGCGGTGGGTCGGGACCGGCCCGCGGTGCGTACGCATCTCCGCGACTCCGTCGATGCGCGCCTGGCGACGCGCGCCCCGAGGGAGCGCGCCGCCTGCGGTGCGCCGGTCCGTGTCGTCTCGACACGGGCTGCCGCGCGCCGCAGGCGGCGCCGCTCCGCGGCACGCCGCATCCCAGTCCTTCCCGTCACGGCGCCGCCGCACTACGCTCGACGGTGCACGCCGGACGGCCGCGGCGGGAGAGACATCCCGTCGAGGAAAGTCCGGACACCACAGGGCACGGTGGTCGGTAACGCCGACCCGGGGAAACCCGCGGGAAAGTGCCACAGAAAACACACCGCCCACGTCCGCGCGCGAGCGCGGGCCGGCAAGGTTGAAAAGGTGCGGTAAGAGCGCACCGGCGCCGCGGTGACGCGGCGGCCAGGCAAACCCCACCGGGTGCAAGGCCAAGCAGGACCGTTCGGAGGTTGCCCGCCGAGGTCCAGGTCGGCCGCAGAGATGGATGGTTGCTCAAGACAGAATCCGGCTTATAGGCCTGCTAACGGACGAGCCTCGCAAGAGGCTCGTCCTAGTTGATTCGCCCGGCGTACCCAATACTCGCCCCCACCCGGTCATCCAGCGGACCATGAGGTAGGAAAGGCACACCTTCTGGTCAGACGGCGGCCCTTGCGTGCCGCCGGGATGGATGCGAACATGTGTTCGATCATGGTCGTCTGCGTCCTGCTCCCGCGCTTCGAGCTCGCCGTCGCCGCCGGGGGCCGCGAAGCCCTCGCCGGAGGACCGCTCGCGCTCGCGCCGGAGACGGGACGCGAGCAGCTGATCGGGGAGGCCTCGGCCGCCGCCGAGGCGTTCGGCGTCCGGGCCGGCCTGCGGCTGGGCGAGGCGCTCGCGCGCTGCCCGACGCTGCGCCTGGTCGCGCCCGACCCGGCGGGCGTCGCCGACGAGTGGGACCGCCTGCTCGTGGCGCTCGAGGGCATCGGCGCGGCGGTCGAGCCCGGCCATCCCGGCACCGCGTGGTTCGATGCGGCGGGCCTGCGCACCATCCACGGCGGCCGGGTTGAGGACGTGATCGCCGCCGCCCGGCGCGCGCTCGGCACCCCGGCGCGGATCGGGGCGGCGCCGTCGCGCTTCGCCGCGCTGGCCGCCGCCTCGCGCGCCCGCGCCCGCCGGCCGGAGCTGGCGCCCGAGGGCCCAGGGCGGCTGGCCGCCTACATGGCGCCGCTGCCGGTCTCGCTGCTCGCTTCGCGACCACAGACGGCCGTCCTGCCCGACCTGCTCGA